>CAVSGG010000010.1:0-163329 GCA_963727455.1 Candidatus Krumholzibacteriota bacterium
TCTGGTGGGATCCGTCGGTGGACAAGGGCTCGACGATCGTGGTTCCCACGAAGATCGAGGGCGCGGGAACCGATTGGGGCAAGGTAATCATCAGCACCACCTCGGTACTGGCGAGCCTCGCGACGATCTACTTCGTGGTGCATAACGCGAATAACTGAGGTGAGGAGGCCGTCAGTTGATCATCCGTTGGGAGTGCGGCCTGATCTGATAGGTACCGCACCGGAGATTGATGCTGAGATCGAGTGATAGCTCCCGCAGTCCATTTATGTAGATCGCCGTTTTTTCCGTCACCATCTAGCGCGCATTGTTAGATTTTCTGAAATACGAATTCATTGCAGCCATGACCACCCGCACATGTTCTAAGCTCCTCAAGACGGAATCCCCGATCTCGATACAAGCGAAAAATCTCCTCAGGCTTAGCGACTTCAAAGGGGAGTCCGCCTACCCAGTCCACTACATCGCGCCACGGTGACATTCCACGCGAATTCCTCTTCGAGTAATTTTGCCAAGTGTGAAATGGTCTTCCCATGGCCAGATCACGTATCATTGTCGGCCCCCAGAGCCGAATCGCGGCCGGGCACAAAATAATCCATCGAAGACCACGAGGCAGTCGATTGTAGACCACCTTAACTTTTAACCAGAACTTACTGGCCCTACCCTGATCATTATAAATTGCAATAAGAAGTGTTCCACCCTCGCATACGAGGTTTGATACGTTGAGCAGTGCCTGTGAGATATCGCCAGTATGATGCAGTACTCCCCAGGAGTAGACAATGTCCCATTGGCCTAGTGATCTTATGTAATCCCCTTCAAGTACTGAACCCTGTTCAACGTTCCAATTCGGATCATTTGGGAAATAGAGTTCCTTCAATTGCATAGTACAGGCTACAGATTGAACGTCGTAGTCGAAGGAATGAACTACTGCTCCGAGTCTGCGCGCTGCAAGGCTAAACAGACCGCTTCCAGAGCCAACATCGAGAAAGCGTTTTCCCTGCAAGTCCTTCACTTTGAGACTATGGCAGAGCGACTGTTCCGCCTGACGAATCCTTCCCTCGTCTAGTACTTGCAGGAATCGTGACCAATTGTCGCCGAAGGCAAAACGATTCCCTGCCCTAATCTCTGCCTCATCATGTAAGTTGACGTTTGTCATCGGTCCACTCTCTAGCTCAGGTCCTAAATGGACATTTTATGGGATCCACATCGAGTTATTCACGATGGAAATTGACCCTACGCTTCTCCAGTAAGGCGAACAAGCTTACATTGTGTGGGTCTTGTAGTGCACAGACTCTCCTTTGAGCTACGGAGAGAGGTTACAGAATCAATCCCTGCCAATCACCAAATCTGAGTCATTGGGTCGTCAAGCAGAAACCAAATCCCCTCAAACCAGATAGTAGGGCGTGATCTGCAAGTTCCCATCTCGAATGATCGTTAACCACACGGAGGTGGGACTTGTAATTTGGCCCATCAGCACTCGGCCTTGATAGCTCTCTTCTGCTCCAATAGCCGCTGACCCGCTGCCCTCGATATGGAAGAGTGTGGTTGGACCCCTTATGACATGAACCTGTAACTCCCAAGCTAACCCACCTCTGTCCCTTGAAATTCGACGTTCGACCATACGGCCTCCGCGCAGCATAGAACAGAGCTTGATGGGTAAAAGGGCGAGGAGTAACTTATGGAGCCGACCGTGCCTGCTGGTTGCCCCCTCGGGGTTCTCCAAGCTATGCAGCCCGCGAGAGCTGCACGGCACCCCTGGCAGGGTTCGAGCCCGCGGCCGCTTAATTAGAAGAGCTAGGTGATTACGCCGGGAGTGTTATGGAAGCTCAACGCCAGGATGAAATCGGGATCCTTACATGGATGAACAGGGCATGGCGGCGCCATCTATATGCTCGCGGAATTGGTGTCTTTTTGTGTGGCGCTATCCTGGTTGCGCTATCGTTCCTCGAGCGAAACCTCTATGAATCCCGCGTAAAACTCATCTACATCCATAAGGACGACCTTTCGCTTAGCAAGCTCGCAACGGGTACACCCGGTGCGATGGCACTCAGGAGCCTCGGGCTGGGAGAGTTGGGTGGGGGAGTACTCTTACCGGATATCCTCCAAAGCAGGTCTCTTCTGAGCAAAGTCATGCGCGATAGCGTCGAATTTCAGGGGAGGCGCCAGTCGATTTTCGAAATCTACAAGAATGATGACAAAGAGGCTCCCGGAGCTTTTGAGAGGGTGCTCGATGCATTCCGAAGCACCTACTCTCGAGCATCCTACGACAATCGTAATGATATGGTGAGCTTAAGGGTTTTAGCCCCCTCGCCTGTACTCTCGGCATACATCGCAAACGAAATGACAGGTCTCCTGAATGAGCATTTGGTCAAGAATTCAACGGAACATGCGAGCCAGCAGCGGACATTCATCGAAGGCCGTCTCAAGACGGTAAGTGAGGAGCTTCGCCAAGCTGAGCTTGCATTGAAGAATTTCCGTGAAGAAAACAGAGCTATTCAATCATCGCCCACTCTGAGAATGGAAGAATCCCGCCTTATACGTAAGGTCAGTTTGAATGAACAGGTTGTTTCAACACTCACTGCGCAGTACGAACTGGCACGTATTGAAGCAGTCAAGAACCTTCCGGTAATTGACGTGATCGACGCAGCCGTTCCTCCCTATAAGAAGGCGCTGCCTCATCGTAGCCTTCGATTGATCACCGGGTTCCTGCTCGCTCTAATGGGAATCGGTTTCTGGGACGCCTTTCGGTTCTGGCGTGCTACCCAGCCAAGTGTAAATGACAGCGAGCAATAATCTAAAATGGGAATCGTAGGGCCATTCCCCGAGAAGACACTGAGCGCAAATCCAAGCGCTTCCGGTAACGCGCTCGCAAGACACAGCGTCGTCTATCTTTTGGCTCGCGGCCTACCGGGAGTCATTAATCTTCTCGCAATGGCGATCTATACGAGATTGCTCGCGCCAGATGATTACGGAAAGTACGCCATCGTAATTGCGGGAGTCGGTCTTGCTGGGACAATTATCTTCCAATGGCTCCGATTGAGCCTCATGCGCTTCTATCCAGTTTACAAAGACCGACAAGAAAGCTTTTTGTCTACCATCGCTTCAACATATTTAGCTTTGGCCTCGATCTGTTGCGTGGTAGGCGCCGCAGCTCTTGTCTCCCAAAGTGATCCAGTCACCAGGAAGCTGGTTGCACTCGGCACCATCCTATTATGCATCCAGTCATTTTATGAATTGAACCTAAGCCTGGCAGTGATCAGGCTCGTACCTAGGAAATATGGACTTCTTTCTCTTTCGAAGACCATGGTTGCTGTGGGCCTCGGAGGACTTCTAGCTTACCGTGGGTATGGTGCGCCAGGATTAATTTATGGACTGATCGCGGGAATGCTTATTTCGATTGCGATCCAGGCGGGTAGCTGGCGGCATCTGCGATTCAAGTTTGTTGACGGCAAGATCTTTCGTGAACTTTTGTTCTATGGCTGGCCGCTCAGTGCAACAGTCGTATTGGGTTTTGTAGTCAATAGTTCCGACAGGTTCTTGCTAGGGTGGTTTTTGGGAACTGATTATACGGGACAGTACGCTGCGGGCTATGACATCGCAAATCAGTCTCTGGGAGTTCTGATGATGATTGTGCAACTTGCGGCGTACCCTCTCGCCGTAAGAGCGCTGGAGCAAAGCGGGGTAGTTGCAGCTAGACACCAGCTTTCACGCAATATAATTCTCCTTCTTGCAGTCGCGCTACCCTGTGCAGCGGCCTTGGCCGTATTGGCACCAAACATTGCTGGTCTATTCTTGGGCGCATCCTTTCGGGATGCTGCACTTGCACTCATGCCGTTGATTGCGCTCGGGACCTTGCTCGCCGGCATTCGCTCCTACTACCTAGACTTAAGTTTTCAACTGGGGCGTCGCACCATCGGTCAGTTGTGGATTACATTCACGGCTGCAATCGTAAATATCATCCTCAACGTTCTTTGGATCCCATCTCTTGGAATGATGGGGGCAGCATACGCTACAGTCCTGGCATATGCTGTTGGCTTGGTCCTTAGTTGGGTTTTGGGCAGGCGCGTTTTCACGCTTCCATTTCCAATTAGAGCAGCTCTCAAAATCCTATTAGCTACATGTGGCATGGCTTGCTCATTATGGTACTTACGTGATTATCACGGAGCCGGGGCTCTAGCAGCTCAGGTTATGGTAGGCGGAGTGGTATATGGACTTCTACTTCTTTGGCTCAACGTCTTTGATTTGAGAGGAAGGGCAGCGAGTTTGATTTCTAGGGGGACACGCACCTAATGGGTGATTCCACTCAGAAGCATCTCGCCCTTTATCTTCCATCCCTGCGGGGCGGTGGCGCTGAACGGATGATGTCCATTCTAGCGGGTGCATTTGCCGAGCGCGGCCATTTGGTGGATCTAGTTTTGGCCAAGGCAGAGGGGCCTAACCTGGAGCGTTCTCACGAGAGCATCCGGATGGTCGATCTAAACTCCCCGCGAGTAATTCGTAGCATACCAGCGCTTGTGCGGTATCTGCGTACGGAACGTCCCGATGCAATGCTTACTGCGATGAGTCACGCAAATGTGGCGGCTATCGTCGCCCGGTCCATATCCGGAGTACCAACGCGCCTCATCGTGAGCGAACGGAGTACCCTCAGCGTCTCCATCAAGAATGCGCGCGCTAGGAGGGCCAGGATCGTTCTGCGGTTGATGAGGTACCTATATCCGCGGGCAGATGGGATTGTCGCGGTCTCTGAGGGAGCCAGCAATGATCTGTCACAGTCGATACACTTGCCCAGGGGAAGAATCACCACAATTTACAACCCCGCAGTTACGCCAGAGCTGCTGGAGGACTCCACAAAAGCGCTGAACCACCCATGGTTTGGCCCAGGGAAGCCTCCAGTCATCCTCGGAGTTGGTCGTTTGACCAAAGCAAAGGACTTTGGAACATTAATTCGTGCATTTGTAATGGTTAGAGAGCGACGGCCGGTGAAACTGATCATTCTGGGTGAAGGGGAAGAGCGCCAGAGTTTGGAGGAACTAGCTCGTGAAATGGGTGCCGGCTCGGATGTAAGTATGCCGGGCTTCCAAGAGAACCCTTACGTCTACTTTCGGCACGCCGCTGCATTCGTGCTTTCTTCGAGGTGGGAGGGTCTTCCGGGGGTACTGATTGAGGCGATGGCTTGTGGCTGTCCGGTGGTGAGTACCAATTGCCCTAGCGGACCAGCGGAGATCCTGGAGAATGGTAAGTGGGGTGCGCTTGTTCCCGTAGGGGATTCCAAGGAGCTTGCAAGAGCGATTCTCAATACGCTGGAGAGCTCTAGCCCTCCTTCTGTTGAATTGAGAGCGATGGACTTCGGAGTAGGGCAAGCTGCTGAGCGCTATTTACAGTTGTTGATTGGGCACGAGAGCGCGACGGGGAGAAGTGCCGTATGACAACCGTCGCCGTCGTCTTGGGTTTGATGTTCTTTGCTTTTTGCATGGGATTCGTGGTGCTTCATAGCGTACGTACGGACCGACTATTGCTGTTGGATTGGGCGGTACTGGGGATGGGCGGTGTCTATGGATTGGGGTGGGCTCTGGTTGTCTCAGTAACAAATGGTGGAGGTAACCCGTTCTGGGCAGAATGGGTGGTCCCATTTGGGAGATACTATGCACTCCACACTGCTGCGGCCGTTACTCTCGTAGGGGGGACATGCCTGGGTTGGTCTTTATCACATCGTCTATCAACGAATATCGTAGAAAAGCAGCCCCTGCCGTCTAATTCGAGAGTTGGAAGATTGAAGCTGGCACTATGGGGTCTTCTTCTAGCGGCAATAGCGATGCAGTGGCTTTACACACTCGCTTATGGTGGCTTTCTAGGACTCTTGAGCTATTCTCTCGCGATCCGTTCAGCCGTGTTTCCCGTTCAAAACAGCTTGAGTTTCCTGAAGCCTTTTGGCGGTCTGGCTTTATTTGCGTCTTTCGGATTCTTCGGGTTGTGGCTATCCCGTCATCGCACCTTAGGAAACGCAATAGGCTTCCTTCTGTCGTTTTGCTTTTCTCTTTACGTTCTGGCTTCTTGGCTTGGGAGAGTGAGCTTTGGCTTGTACTTCGCAACATTGATTCTTGCCGTATTTCTCACCCACCGCTGGCGCCCGGTCGCCATGCTGTTTGGCGGCTCCGTGCTGCTGATAGCAATCGCTCTAGGAGCATATTATGTCAGCGTAAGCTTGAATTTGAAGTCCGCTGACAGTCTTACTTCCTTCATGGCACAGGAATTTAGCTTTCCATTCGTAAGCTTCTTCGCACAACTTGATTCGGGTCAGCACCTATTTCGAGCATTCAAGGACGTGATCGTAGCGCCCATATACTTGCTCCCCTCATCACTGTGGACGAAGTGGCTAGTGGGCGTCAGCCAAGTCAATACTGAGGTGATTATGGGAGTCCCAAAGGGGGTGCAGGGGGTTACTCAGGGAGTCCCTGTGGACTTGATTACACTCGGTCTCATGCAAGCGTCACTTTCTGGGGTCGCTGTGATCGGGGCTGTTTTTGGAGCAGCGTTGGGTGTAATACAGCGCTTTGTCGACCGAATTTCGGATGATGGCGTCAGAGCTACGCTCATAGCCTATGTGGCGCTGAAGATTGCAGTCTTAGGGGTCTTCTATGCGCAACCGTCTCTAGTTGTGTCGGGTAACTTTGCACTATTAGTTTCGGTTGGATTCGTTGTGGCGATTATGAAGATGCCTAGATTCTGGAGCCGCACTCTTAAATCCTAGCATCTTTTGTGGATCCAAGATGCACACCGACTAGTTGGCAGTACTTAGCCGGTAATGGCCGCATGCTATCTTGCCGAGTGTTGGCTCTCAAGCCATGCTTGAAACATGAGGACGCTCCAAAGGCGGGCTTGTAGCCATGGCCTTCCGGATAAATGGTCTTGCCATAGTTGTCGGATCGGGGCAGGAGACAAGAAACCCTCATCTATCAGACGATGCTCATTTAGAAGTGACTCAGCCCAGTCGCGTAGTGGGCCTCGAAGCCAATCCTCCAATGGAATTCCAAATCCATGCTTCGGTCGATTCATAAGCCCACGCGGAACGTACTTATAGAGAACTTGTTTCAAGAGCCATTTCATTTGTCCGTCACGAACCTTGAAGGTCAAAGGAACTTTCCAAGCAAATTCGACCATTCGGTGGTCTAACAATGGAACACGCGCCTCGAGGCTGACAGCCATGCTAGCCCGATCAACCTTAGTTAGAATATCGTCCGGCAAGTAGGACTTCATATCTGAATACATCATTTGGCTGCGCAGATCATGTAAAGAGGAATTCCATGATGCAGGAGTGACCCTCGCGGTGGAAGACTGTTGGTGAACTAAAATGTCTTCCGGGCTACTCCACTGTGCGGTCATTTGGCTATAAAAGGCTTCAGGAGTCCCAGCGTTCAGGACTCTCGCGAGTTTTGGAATCCGTTCGTTTAGGGACATCAAATCGCGACGGCGAGGTAGAAGAGTGACGAGGCTCCTGACGCCAGGAAGGACGAATTCCAGAGATCGCGCCAGGGGATTTCGCACTGGTGGTGGAATCATTTTCCTTCGGGACCAGATACGTTGACCCAGTGCGTAGCGCGTATAACCACAGAAGAGTTCGTCCCCACCGTCTCCCGAGAGACTCACGGTGACTCGCTGACGTGCCAAACGACTGACGAGATATGTGGGAATTTGTGACGAGTCGGCGAAGGGCTCATCCCATATTTGGGGTAAATCCGGGATGACCGACATGGCTTCCCCCGGCGTTAGGTAGAGCTCTGTGTGTTCTGTCCCCAGATGCTTCGCAATCGCGTTAGCATACTTTGCCTCATCAAATTGGTCGTGATGGAATCCAATAGTAAAAGTCTTCACGGGCTTCCTCGACAACGACTGCATAAGAGCCACTACGGTTGTCGAGTCACAGCCTCCGGAAAGAAAAGCCCCTAGCGGGACGTCGGCCTCCATGCGGAGACCCACCGCGTCACGTAGTAGTATGTCGAGTTCATCTGAGAGCGCGTTGGGGTCTGTTTTGGTACTTAACTCCCCACGCTCAGCGATTTCGGAGAGATTCCAATAGCACTGGGGCGTATAAGTTGTGACGTCTGGAGAGCTGATTTTAAGATAATGTGCGGGAGGCAGTTTGTAGACGCCGCGGTAGATACTCAGTGGGCTGGGGACGTAGCCCTTACGAAAATAGGCGGATAGAGCATCGCGATCGATTTCTCCCGCCCAGGCTGGATGAACTCGAAGAGCCTTCAGTTCAGAGCCGAATATAAGAACACCCCCAAGGGAACCATAATAGAGCGGCTTAATCCCCATGCGGTCACGGGCCAGATAAAGTGTACGTTCAGTGCGGTCCCAGATCGCAAAAGCGAACATGCCATTGAGGCGGTCGAGCGTCGCCCTGATACCCCATCGGCATATGGCAGAGAACAGCGTCTCCGTGTCAGAATGTCCACGCCAGTCCAAGGTGCCGAACTCATGTTCCAGCGACCTACGAAGGTCTTTGTGGTTATAGATTTCACCATTGAACGTTAAGACGAAACGTCCGCAGGAGGAGATCATGGGTTGCTTCCCTGCCGCAGAGAGCTCGATAACGGCGAGCCGCTGATGCGCCATTGCAAGACCGGATTCTGAATCCAGCCAGACACCGGAAGCATCAGGCCCCCGGTGTCGAAGTTGCCCTGCCATTCTGCTAGCCACATCGAAATCAGGGGTGGCATGAAACTGCCAGAATCCCGCGAGACCGCACATTATCAGCGCTGCCCTTCTCTTGAGCTAAGACTCCGATATAGGGCAGCGTACTTTGCGGTGACACTTGCAAGGGAATACTCAGCTTCAACACGAGAACGAGCAGCTGTCCCCATTGATTGCCGTGTTTCCGGGGAAAGTCTCACCATGTGTTCAAGCGCTGCTACGAGCGCTTCCATATCACGTGGGGGAACGATTAAGCCTGTGTTTCCAACGATCAGGGCGCTATCTCCTATATCGGTTGCTATGCACGGCACACAGGTGCTCATCGCCTCGCCTAAGACGTTGGGAAAGCCTTCGCCCCAAGCACTCGTTAGGCAGAGCAGGTCAAATGAGCTCAGCAAGGAAGAGATGTCTGATCGTTCACCTAGTAGGCGGAGGTGGCGATTATATTCGGAGGGAAAATCGCGGAGAAGATTCCTGTTGTTCCAGGTCACATCTTTGCCAACAAGCACCGCGACAACCTGGTCATGCCTACGTACAACTTCTTTCATTGCCTTGAGCATGGTCGGATGGTCCTTCATTGGATGATAGCGTGCTATGTGCCCAACAACAATTGCACTGTCGGCGATATTAAGTTCGTTGCGAATGCGTTTTCTATCCTCCGAAGAAGGTGCGAACTGGATTGTGTCAAAACCGTTGGGGATTATGTGTGTATTGCTACTGTGAAAGCCGAAGGCCTGATGCTGTACACTCGATACCTGACTGTTGTAGAGCAGAGCATCCGCGTGTGGAGAGAGGGCCCGATTCCCTCGAATCATCAATCGGGTCCCCGGTCTTTCATTTTCTAGCTCGTAGAGTGAATGCCTCACATTCCATGCGAGGATACAGTCACGCGTCCCGAGGCTCTTCTTCGCCAGAAATGCTGCGATATTCCCATGGTACATCCAGCCTTGGATCAAATCCGGGCGAAAGTGTTTCGTGTACCTGCAGAGACGCAACAGCGGTATAGGTGCCCCGGCAATCCGGTGCATTCGCAGAGCATGAACCGGGACGCCAAGGTCCTGAAGCAAGGTACCATATGTTCCTAGGTTTGTGACAGATACGACAGAGGTCTCAAAGTCGTCTGCCAGCCCTCCCCGCATCAGGTTGTAGAGCATACGCTCAGCCCCACCAGTACCCAGACCCGTGGAAATGTGTAGGACACGTAGAGGGCCTTGAGTCAATTAGGGTTACTCCGGTAGCTAATTCGGAACGGTGAACCTAAGCGTAAGCGGAAATTGTGCACTTTGCGCTCCAAGACTCAAGAAGATATCAACTCACAATATTGATCATATAATCCACTCCAAATGGATTCCGGTCGGAAGTTGGCTATTGCGTGCTGTCTTGCGTTTCTGCCGTGCTGTTTGCATATGGAGGGGTTGCCCTGATAGTGAGAAAGTGCTGCAACTAGATCAGTGATATCGCCCGGTTCGATAAGTCGTCCTGTGAGACCATCTTGAATCGCGTCTCTGATACCAGTTACGCGATAGGCAATAGTGGGAATCCCACATGCAGCAGCTTCAAGAACGGCGTTAGGAAAGCCTTCGCGTTGACTCGGAAGGACAAGCACATTCATGAGGTTATAGTAGGGGACCACGTCATCAACATACCCCGACGCAACTACGGCTTCCGTGTGCTTGATAAAGTACGAGTCAGATGGGCTGATAGCGTCAGCTTGTTCCTGCGGTCCCACCAATAGAAGGCGTATAGTTGACGTGTCTTTCTGAATTAATTGAAAAGCTTCGAGGAGATCGGATATGCCCTTATCCTTAGTGAGCCTGCCAACGAATCCTATCACAAACGAATCATTGGGAATGTGAAGTTGCGTCCGCAACCGCATGAGTGCCGGAGCTAACGGATCGATGCGGGCGAAGCGCACACAATCAACCCCATTTGAAGATCCCTTGCCCAGAACTGCGATTTTCGTCCCAGATGCAAGGCCCTGCGCAACGTAGAGGTCCGCCAGGCTTTTGCTGACCGCAATGACCCGTTGTGCGCAGGAAGCCGTAATAAGCTCGATCCATTTCAAAAACGTTCGAGAGAATCCGCTGGATGTCTCAAGCCGGAGACCCCGAAGTGTGTAGACCCTAGCGGGAACGCAAGCGAGGCGCGCAGCCAAGAGCACAAGGAAAGCCGCCTTGGGAGTCCCCGCATTTACGATATCAGGCCGGATGCGGCGGATAACGGTGAAGATTCGCACCAATGCAACTATATCGTAAAACGGCGAAGGTGTTCGACGAAGTGGTACTGGCCAAAATCCAGAGATCTTCTCCGCGGCGACAAAAGTTCTGTCCAGATCCTTGGCGCAGAGAACATGTACCTCTAAGCCCTTGTCGCTCATGTAGCTCAGTTGGCCCCTGAGAAGCACCTGGATAGTTAGGGGGCTCGTGGCCGCAACGAGAAGCTTGAGGGTCTTCCTAGATTTAATTTGTCCTCGTCTCAATGCTAAGTTCCCGAGTTTGCGTATGGCATCTTCAGGTAATCGCGGTGGTCGATCAAGAACGTCAAGATCTTCGAAGCGACTTTGCTGGTGACTCCCGGATGCGTTGGGAGATTAACAATCTCTCCGGCTGCTATTTCCGCATTTGGGCAAGAGTTTGGCGTGTAGCCAAAGACGCTGGGTGGAGATTCTCCGGGATGGAGGGGAGCATTGAACCAATCGCCCATCTCAATGTGACGCTTGCGGGCTTTTTCCAGCAGCTCCTCGCGGTGTCGAACGCGTAAGGGAACGCGGAGGGGCACGCTCGAAGCACCAGCAGGCATTTCCTGGGGCACGATTCCCCAGGACTCGAGTGCCTCATGGTAAATTTTGGAGATGGTCCTGCGATGTTCTATGACGCCTGGGAGAGTCAGGAGCGTGGCGGCAAGACTGGCTTCACGTAGCTTGCCAAAGCGCTTGGAATATTTGGTTGGAGCGACCGGAGAAGTCAGCTCACATCGATCTGAGCTGCCCTTTACCAGTCCGAGCGATCCGAGCGTTCTATAGATTCTCTGTATCGACCAGAAAAGGGATGGACGAAAAAGCTTCGCATGAGCCATCGATGCTAACGACAGGAATGCCTCTTCTCTCCAGGTAGGGGATACGCATTCCTTATCATGGAACTGACGAAGACCTTTCCAAAGTTCATCCGAATTTGCTCTGGCAAGCCCACCGAGGCCTGTAGTGACAGGCTTGGACCATTGCAGACTGGCAAACGCAGCATCGCCAAGTGTGCCGACTTGCTTTCCGTACAAGGAAGCCCCCAAAGCATGCGCACAGTCTTCAATCAAGAGGACACCGTGCCTACGACACGCATCAGGAAGCGACCCAAGCTCAGCCGGTACCCCAAATGTGTGCTGTACGATGATGGCCCGTGTTCGTGCTCCGATCATGGAGATGGCGGCTTCCGGATCACCGTTGAGCTGTCGTGGATTGATGTCATAGAAGACTGGGCGCGCGCCGGTGTAGAGAATTGCCGCCGGAACCACGACGCAGGTGAACCCGGGGACAACAACCTCATCTCCAACTCCGATACCTGCAGCTCGCAGGATACCGTAGAGAGCTACGCGACCCTTAAAAAAACTCAGCACTTTTTTCGCGTCGTTCCATGTGTCCAGTACGGACAGAAGATCATCCGAAGTGGAGCCTAATGTTAATCCCTCCATCTGACCTTTTCCCGTTCCGCGAACTTCTGGGTTCTCGCTCCAACATAGATCATCCAGGGCTCGGTGTTCTTGGCAAGTACGGCATGTGCGCCAGCCACGCTTCCTGGGGCGACCGTAACATCTGGTAAAATCGTCACGTTTGCGCCAATGAAGGCATCTCTCTGGATCAGGACTTTTCCTCTCAAAACATTCCTCTGCTCCGGATCGACCATTGGGCCTGAACACCTGGCGCCATCCTTGAGTACTTCAGTGGAGGTAATGATATTCGAGCCTGTAGCTATACAGGCGTAGTCCTCGATTTCGAAGTCGCCTCCGCCCGTGATTATGACTCGGGGGGCGATGTGCACACGTCGTCCAACCTTGCAGGTTCTAGCCATTATTAGGCAATTCTTGTCGATATAGGAGAACTCCGCCAATTCCACTTGCTTTGGATGACCGAAGACCACGCCCTGGTCGATGAAGACGTTGGAAGCCACGCTCTTGAGGACAATTCGGTAATA
Source organism: Candidatus Krumholzibacteriota bacterium (assembly GCA_963727455.1). GTDB lineage: Bacteria > Krumholzibacteriota > Krumholzibacteriia > JAJRXK01 > JAJRXK01 > JAOZPE01. Next base: position 12,870 of record CAVSGG010000010.1, read on the forward strand.
GAGAGACCGGATGTACATTCCTCCAAAAGCAGGAAGCCCCGGCAGGGCTCTGACAAACATTTGGACCAGGGTTGAGTAGATTGGGATGGGCAGGGCGAGGAAAAGACCAAAAATTCTCTCGAAGAGAAAAAGTAAGAAGATGATCGGCCGGAATTTGAGTAATTTTGCGATCAGAGTAAATATAGGTGAGGCAGGCCTTCCTTCCTTGAGTCTCCCAGCGTTGATAAACTCAAAGAACTCACTCGTGAACGCTATTCTCATTCTTAGTCTCCCATTCGGCCGAGCGCTGCGACAAAATGCTGACGTCCCACAATGTCAAAAAGTGAATTGCAGAGTTCTCCGCTCGCGAAACTGTACGTTACTATGGAGCTAAGCAAGTCGAGGCTCTGCACTAAGATACAGTAACCTATCACAGCTCCAATTGCTTAGAAAGTGACCAATTTGTGCTAGTCTCTGAGTACCTTGTGGATAGCGTTTCTGCACTGTAGACGAATCTGGAGGGTTGGTCCTATCCTAGCAGCTCCTCAGAAATCTCGTTCATGCCCAAGGAGATGGCCCCGCATTGCCTCCACAAGCCACCCGCATCCGCTACCGCGCCTGGCTGATCTGGTCCATCCTGGTGGCCTGTATCCTAACCGCCTACGCCGGCGCCTTCAGCCTCAAGCTGGGTCTGCCCCTTTCGAGCTGGGAGCCCTGGTTCGTCCGTGGCTTGCCCATCGTGGTGGCGATCAAGGTTCTCGCACTGGTCTTTTTTCGGGTGGATCGGGGCATGTGGCGCTATGCCGACGTGGGCGACCTCATCTCGACCGCCCTGGCCATCTTCAGCTCCAACGCTCTTCTGATGGGCCTCACCCTGGCCTTTCAACTGCCCGTCTTCCTGCTCACCATCCTGGCCATCGACCTCTTGATCTCGCTACTGATCTTCTCCGGCGCGCGCATGAGCCTGAGGGTCTCCCAGGAGCTGCTCCAGGAATCCCGTTCCTCGCGCCGCACCGTGGTGATCGGGGCCGGCGACGCGGGCGAGGCCGCCGTCCGCGCCATCGCCCGCCAACCTCTGGCCGACCTGCGCCCGGTGGCCTTCGTCGACGACGATCCCCTGAAGCAGGGCCTGCACGTCCACGGAGTGCCGGTGGAGGGAACCATCGAGGAGCTTCCAGCAGTGGTCGAGCGGCTCCAGGCGGACAGCGTCCTCTTGGCCATCTGCCGCGATATCGGCCCGCGCCGTATGCGCGAGATCATGACCCTGGCCCGCTCCACGAAACTCCCGGTGAAGCGCATTCCGCCGCTGGACGAGCTGCTCAACGGCAGGGCGGTCATCGGCGATTGGCGAGAGTTCTCCATGGACGATCTGCTAAGCCGGGATCCCATCCTCACCGACCACGAGAGCGTGGCCGAGCTGCTCAGGGAGGAGACGGTGCTGGTAACTGGGGCGGCGGGTTCCATTGGAAGCGAGCTGTGCCGGCAGATTCTGGAGCAGCATCCCAAGCGCCTCATCCTCCTCGACCAGAACGAGAACGCGCTGTTTGAAATCGAGCACGAGCTTGCGGCACGTCACCCCATGTCGCGCTGCATCCCCGTGCTGGCCTCGGTGCGCGACGAGGCCAAGCTCGAATCCATCTTCGTCCGCTATCGCCCTTCGGTCGTCTTCCACGCCGCCGCCTACAAGCACGTGCCGGTGCTCGAACACTTCCCCGAAGAGGCGGTGCGCAACAACGTGAAGGGCACGCGCAACGTGGCGCGCATGGCCGACCGTTTCCACTGCAAGAACTTCGTGTTCATCTCCACCGACAAAGCGGTACGTCCGACCAGCGTGATGGGTACCACCAAGCGCGTGGCCGAGCGCATCGTGGGAGACCTGGATCGGCAGAGCGAAACGCGCTTCACGGTGATTCGCTTCGGCAACGTGCTGGGGAGCAACGGCAGCGTTGTGCAGCTCTTCCGCAAGCAGATCGCCCAGGGCGGTCCGGTCACCGTTACCCATCCGGAGATCCGCCGCTATTTCATGAGCATTCCTGAGGCGGTGTCGCTCGTGCTGTGTGCCGCGGCCATGGACGAAGTGGGAGGCACCTACATTCTGGACATGGGCAAGCAGGTGCGGATCCTGGACATGGCGCGCCACTTCATTCGCCTGTGCGGCCTCGAGCCCGAGAAAGACATCGCCATCGAGATCGTGGGACTGAGGCCGGGAGAGAAGCTCTTCGAAGAACTCTGGACGGAGAGCGAGAATCCCCAGTCCACCGCGCACCCCAGCATTCTCTGCGCGCTGCGCGAGGAGAACTCCGATCCCAATCTCGGTGCAGAGGTGGACCGACTGATCAGCGCCGCCGAAGCGGGCAAACGCAACGAACTGATCCAGCTGCTGCATTCCCTGGTCCCGGCCTATAGCGGCAACCTGCTCGATGGAGAGTCCGTACCCGAACTCCGCGTGATCCCCGGCACGCGGAAGGACGTGGCAGGCGCCTGATGTTCAAGCGCACGGCCACAGTCTTGCTCTTCTTCTCGACCCTGCTCTTGGCAGTGGGCTTCCGCTACGTTTTCTACGGAGAGATCTCGTCCACGGCCGCGCACTGGCTGGAACCGGCCCATCGACTCCTGTTTCTTTTGGCTCTGAGCGCCAACGCCGCGGCCTTCGGCCTGTGGAAAAAGCACGAGCCCTGGCCGCTCTTCGCGCTGAGCTGGATTCTCGTGCAGACCCTCCTTCTGGGCTGGCTCAGCCACCACCTGGCTCCCCATCTCACCCCGGTCTACACCCTGCAGGCGGTGCTGGCCCTCGCGCTTCCCTGGCTCTTCGTGGAAACCAAGTACGAGCCCGGGGCGAGAATGCGGCTGGCCTTCCTCGTCGCGCTGCTTCCGCTTTTGAGCATGGTTTTTGGTGTGCTCCTCCAGTTGCTGCATCTCCATCGGGCCTACTCTGGGTACTTCGGCGGCATTTTTCGGCTGCAGGGAGCCACGAAAGCAGACTACTTCGCGGCCCTGGCCTTCGCGGGGGTGCTGGTGGCCCTTCACGAATGGGTGCGCACCCGCCGCTGGCCCATGGGCGCGCTGATCTTCCTGAATCTCATTCTCCTGGTCTTCAGCGGGGCTCGCATGGGTCTCTTCGCCGCCTTCGTGGGGGCGGTGGTGTACTTCTGGCGCTCAGCCGACGCGCGCAATGCCCTCTGGCGCCTGAAGGGCTGGGCCTATCTGGGAGCGGCCGCGGTGGGAGCGGCGATGGTCGTCTACGCGCCGATCATGGTCGACCGCATGTACGGACTGGGGGGCGATCAGTTCAACTTCAGCGGTCGAAGGATCATCTGGGCCTCGTACCTGGACAAATTCGGCAAGAGCATCTGGTTCGGGCGCGGCCTGGGAGCGGGGCAGGAGGGAGTGTTCGATCCCAACTTTCCGCACAACGAGTACCTGCGCTTCGCGGTGGAGGGAGGCCTGGTGGGCGGGGTCATCCTGTTGCTCGCGATTTGCCTGTGGGCGTGGCGCATGCGCGAACACCTGGCCAGCAACGACCGCCCCTTCTTCACTGCGTTCATGGTGGCCATCGCCATCTTCGCGATCACGGACAATCCGCTGAGCGCGACCTATCTCTCGGGCTTCGTATACTTGGGATTGCTCAGGAGCGAGGGCTGGGAAGCGCAGAAGCCGCCCCCGGAAAGCTAACCGCGAAAGACGGCCTTCTGCAGAGTCTTGGCGATGACTCCCACGTCGCGCCGCGGTGAGCGGTGATTGATGTAGCTGCGGCTGAGCGCGAGCTTGCGCGGCAGAATCTTCTCGCGGTAGTAGCGCTCGGGGTCGAGTGCCTTCTCCAAGAGCGAACTCTCGTTGCGGAAGACGATGCTGGCGGGATCGGTCAGCCCCGGTCTCACGCTCAAGACTTCCAGTTGCAGAGCGTCCTGCAAACTCACGAACTTCGGAACCTCCGGACGCGGTCCCACCAAACTCATCTCGCCGCGAAGCACGTTGAAAAGCTGGGGGATTTCATCGAGCTTCGTGCGCCGTAGAAGTCGGCCGACTTTGGTAACTCGCGGATCGCGATCTCCCAAGGTGCGGAGATACAACTCGCCGGTGGGATCGAGACGCATGGTGCGGAATTTCAGGATCTGGAAGATGTGACCGTGACGGCCAATCCGCTCCTGCGAAAAGAGCACAGGCCCGGACGACGAGAGCCTGACCGCCAACGCGATGAGAAGCCACAACGGGGCCCCGAGCAGCAAACCCAAAGCCGCGAAGATGACATCAATGCTACGCGGCATACCTACTCTCCGGGACGACGGGCCAGAATCACCTGGCAAGAGACTAGCCGAGGGGCCCAAACTGTCAAGCTCGAAAGAGCATCTGAACTCAGCCAAGCGACACGCACTCAACGACTTGGTCGATGACCCACTGGAGCTGATCGACGTTCATCGCCGGGTAAATGGGCAGGGAGATTTCGCTCTCGAAAAGAGCCTGGGCATTGGGAAAGCTTTGCGGCGAAAGCTGATAGGTGTCCCGATAGTAAGGCTGGAGATGGAGGGGGATGAAGTGAACGCTGGTTCCCACTCCACGCCGGGCCAATTCGGTGATCAAGGCGTCGCGAACCTGGCGTCCGCCGCTGACCCGGAGAGGATACAGGTGCCAAGCATTGCGATCGGTATCGTAGGTCTCTTTCGGCGCGATGAGCCCGTCCGTCTTGGCGAAGGACTCCGAGTAGGCGGCGGCGATGGCCGCGCGCCGCAGCCGGAAGTCGTTGACCCGCTTCAACTGACTCAGACCCAGAGCGGCCATGATGTCGCTCATGTTGTACTTGTACCCGGGCGCCACCACTTCGTAATACCAGCTGTCGGTTTTGCGGTATCTGTCGAACACGTCGTGACTGATGCCGTGCAAGCGCATGGTGCGCATGCGCGCCGCCAGATCCGCGTTGCGTGTCACCGCCATGCCGCCTTCCCCGGTGCAGAGGGTCTTGGTGGCGTAGAAGGAGAAGGCCGTGACGTCTCCGTAGCGTCCGATGAGCTTCTTCTTGCGGCGCGTGGGAAGTGCGTGTGCGGCATCGTCGACCAAGCCCAGGCCTTCACTCTCGCAGAACTTCTCCAGCTCTTCCATCTCCACCGGAGCTCCGCCGTAGTGCACGGCGAGCACCGCCTTCACTCGCTTCCTTTGATCGGCGGGTAGAGCCTCGTAGGCCTTCTGGAACGCTTTCGCGCTCACGTGGAGCTGCTCGGGATCGTTGTCCACCAGGAGGGGATCGGCGCCCAGATAGCGCGCGACCTCGGCCGAGGCGGTGAAGGTGAAACTGGGGCAGAGGACCAAATGCCCCGGGCCCACTCCGAGAGATTCCAGGGCGAGGTGCAGGGCCGCCGTACCCGAGTTTACGGCGATGCAGTGGAGGGTTTCGCCGGAATCTTCGCTGAGGTACTTGGCGAACTCGGACTCGAACTCGCGGCACTTGGGGCCGGTCGTAACCCAGCGTTCTCGCAGAACTTCGACCACGCCGGGGATGTCTCTCTCGTCGAGGGAGGGGACATGAAAAGGGATGGGATCCATGGAAGCTCTTTCACGTGGTGGGGCGATCGCGTTGCGCCAGGCTAGCCGCCTGAAGCGGCGGCTGTCAACTCGCGCGCTCGCGGGCGCCGTAGAGGAAGACACAAAACAGCACGACTCCGTAAATGGCGTAGCTGAGCGAGGTGACTTTGCAGACCTCGACCACCGTGCCGCCGCGGTGAATGATCGCCTCCACCAGAGCGATCTGCAGGGCCAGGGCGCACAGGCTCACCACCAGGTGGCGATCCTGATGGCGGATGGTCTGCAGGAAGAAGGTCGAGGGCACCGACGCCGAGAAGAAGATGACCCCTGGCAGGATCCAACGCGCCGCCGGTACTCCGGGCAGATACGCGGGCAGGAGGGCTTGGACCACGGGGGGCAGAAGAAACCAGCCGAGCGCGGCGGCCAGGGTAGTGAGCACGGCCACGAAGAGGGTGTGCCGCAGCACACGCGCCCGCAGCAAACTCGCTTTGCCGTAGGCCCCGAAGACTTTCAGCATGCTGGGGTAGGAGGTGGTTCCCAGCGCGCCGGGCACCACCATCATGATGGTCAATCCCACCGCGGCCAGGCTGTACTCGCTTCCTACCACCGCCTGCCCGAAGCCGGCGGCGATGAGGGCCTTGTTGATGGTGAACTGGAAACTGAAGACCAGGGCCACCGCCAGAAGGGGAAAGCCGTCCCGCAGAATCTCGGCGCGGCTGCCCGAAAAGACCGGTCGCGGATGCAGAGGTGACCAGAGGATTGCGAGCAGCAAGCCGAAGACTTGCATGATCACGATCCGCACGAAGGCCCCGGGCAGGCCGTAGGCCATCACCATGGGAAGCAGGCTCAGATTGAGAAGCGAACGGAAGAGCAGCACCAGACCCACCCGGCCGAAGCGCGAGTGGGTCTTGAGCAGGCCGAGGTGATACTGCAACCAGAGCTCGAGGACCACCGCCACGATGAAGGCGGCCGCCCCGAAGGGGTGCTCGCGGTAAAAGGCCAGCGCGACCCCCGAGGCCAAGACGAGCCACGCGCAATTCAAGAGCACGAGCAGGCCCGCACAGCGCTGCGCGTAGTGCAACACTTCCTCGCCGCGTCCCTGACCCATCCGCAGGGGAAGCTGGCGATTCAGCGAGGGATTGACCCCGAAATGGAAGTGCTGCCCGTAGTCGAAGAGCAGAAAGAGAACCAGCCACACTCCGGCTCGGGCCGGTCCGAGAATGCGGAACAGCAGGATCGACTGGGCGAGGTTGACGAACAGCGAACCGTAGAAGGCCGATCCGTACGAAACCGCCGCCGGGAGTCGAGGACGCCGGGTGTCGATTACAGAGCTCAAGTCTCGAGACTACTCGGGGTAGTACTCGGTTCCCAAGTGCGTAATGAGATCCTCTCCCATCCAATGTCGCAGAGTGTTCTTGAGCTTGGTCTGCTGGATGAAGAGATCGTGTTCGGGATACAGGCCCGGAGCCGCCTGTGGGCTCTTGAAGTAGAACGAGAGCCATTCCTGGATCCCGCGCTGGTTCGCGCGCTGGGCCAAGTCCATGAACAGCGCGAGATCGAGCACGATCGGCGCGGCCAGGATGCTGTCACGGCACAGGAAGTCGATCTTGATCTGCATGGGATAACCCATCCAGCCGAAGATGTCGATGTTGTCCCAACCCTCTTTGTTGTCACCGCGGGGCGGATAGTAATTGATCCGTACCTTGTGATAGAGGTCCTTGTAGAGAGTCGGATACTTGTCGGGCTGCAAGATGGTGTCGAGCACGCTGAGCTTGCTCACTTCCTTGCTCTTGAAACTCCCGGGATCGTCGAGCACCTCGCCGTCGCGATTGCCCAGAATGTTGGTCGAGAACCAGCCGTTCAGGCCCAGCATGCGCGCCTTGAAACCGGGAGCGAGGATGGTCTTCATCAGGGTTTGCCCCGTCTTGAAATCCTTGCCGCCGATCGGCACGCGGTTCTCCATGGCCATTTCCATGATGGCAGGAACGTCCATGGTGAGATTGGGGGCGCCGTTGGCGAAGGGCACCTTCTTCTTCATGGCGGCGTAGCCGTAGATCTGGCTCGGACTGATCCGCGGATCGTTGTTGCGCAGTCCCTCCTCGAAGGCCTGCACCGTCTGATGAACCTCGCTGGGCTGCTCGTACACCTCGGTGCTCGCGCACCACACGATGACCAGTCGATCGCAGTTGTGCTCCTTCTTGAACCGATCCATGTCCGCCATGAGCTGCTCGGCGAGATCCATCTTGGTCTTGCCGCTCTTGACGTTCTTCCCGTCGAGCTTCTTGACCCACTCCTTGTCGAAAACCGCGGGCATCGACACGATCGCGCTCATCTCGTCCTTGATGGGCAAGAGGTCCTTCTCCTGCAGAACTCCGGCCGTCATTGCGGCCTCGTAGGCGTTCTCCGAAATGGGATCCCAACCGCCGAACACCAGGTCATTGAGATTGGCGAGGGGTACGAACTCGCGGATGAGGGGCTGGCGGTCCTCGGTGCGCTTGCCCAGACGGATGTGCCCCATTTGCGTGAGGGATCCGATGGGATCGCAGAGACCCTTGCGCAGGCTCAGGACGCCGGCGTAGAAGGTGGTCGCCACGGCACCCATGCCGGGGGTCAGAATTCCCAGTTTTCCTTTGGCGGGGGCGATCTCGATGGGCTTACTCACGGCGCTACCTCCCAGGTGGCCTAATCGTGTGGGTGGAGGACGGAATGGACCTCTCGGCGGCAGGATAGCCCAGGAGGAACTATTGTGCTAATGGATAAAACTTGTATATATCATAAGAAGAACTTATAACATGCGTCCAGGGCGCAGGCCAGCTCCGAATTCTCCGACTCGCAGGAGGTTTCCCGGTGAACAAGGCTCTACCGGCCAAACTGCCTTTGAACCTGCATTTGCAGCACCTGGTCTACTTCCGTGAAGTGCAGCGCAAAGGCGGGATCAGCGAAGCGGCGCGCGCTCTGAACGTCAGCCAGCCCGCGCTCTCCCAGGCCCTCAGTGAGATGGAAAAGCGGCTCGGAGTTGCGCTCTTCGAGCGCGAGGGACACAAGCGTCATCTCACGGTATCGGGCGAGGAGTTTCTACGCTTCGCCCGGGAGGTCCTCGAGAGGGCGGAGGAAGTGGAGCGTCGCCTGCAGGACCGCCGCCAGGGCAGAAGCGGAGTGTTGCGAGTGGGCATGATCGATGCGGCCAGTCTCTACGTGCTGCCCGCCACGATGCAGGCCTTTCGCGCCAAGCATGCCCAAGTGGACCTGGCCCTGACCGTGGCGCCGAGCGAGCAGCTTCTTTCCGCGCTGCGACACCACCGTCTCGATTTGGCTTTCGCGGTGGGACCACGGAGCGATTCCGGGTTCAACGCGGTGCGCATCCGCCGTGAGCCGCTGCTCATCTACGCGCCTCCAGGGAGTCGCGGGAGAAAGCTGCAAGAGTGCGAGTGGATTCTCTATCCACCCAAGTCACGGACGCGCGCGGTGATCGACGCGGCTTTGAACGAGAAGGGAATCAAACCGCGCATCACTCTGGAGAGCGGTAGCCCGGAGGTTTTGCGTCAGCTCGTCTCCCTGGGTTTGGGCTATAGCGTGCTGCCCGAAGCGGTGGCCGAGGGCGCATCGCGCTCGCTGCGGCGCGTGTTCAAGACCCCTTTGGCCTACCGCGAGCTCCTGGCCTTCCGCCGCAAGAACGCCCCCTTCGATGCCCTGGCCGAGGAATTCACCGAAATGGCGCGCGGGGTCTGAATTTTCCTGCCCAAGGAACCCCGACAGGGGTAAAACTCTGCCGATGATTCCCAGCGAGACAGTTTCTCGGTCGCAGCGCTCTTCGCTCAGGGCGGAGGGCGTCTTGCTGCTGCTTGTGATCTTGGCCGGGACGATCCTCCCCTGCGCGTCGCGCGCCGCAGGAAAGCCAGAGCCGTGGCGGCGCACTCTCGCGCTCAGCCCCGGGGAGTGGATCGGCTCCGGGCCGCGAGCGCAGCCCGCGCGCCAAACCGGGACCTCTGCTAGCAGTGACTCGGCATCTTTGCAGGAGAGCTGGAGCGAGCAGAGCGTGAGCCCGCCCGCGCAGCTCGGCCTTCCCCGCCAACTCCTGGTCGCCTCCACCTACCTGACGCTCTATGGGGTGGCCACGCACGTGGGAAGCCGGCGCCGCGTCGACGACAGCTTCAAGGTGGTGCGCCTGGAGAAGGCCTACGTCTACGACTTCGTGGGCCACACCTTCCTCGTGCGCGAAGTGGGAGGGATCGCCGCTGCTGTACAACACCTGGCGGGAGTCGAGAAAGGACAGGCCCGTACCCAGGGAGTATGGTGGGCCGAGTTCGGCAGCGAGATGTACATGGAGATTCTGAACGGCTGGGTGCACAACGTGCGCTTCGATCCCCTCGATCCCGTAGCCAACTTCACCGGGGCGATGCTGGCCACCAAGGGGCGAGACCTCGCGGCGCGCCACGAGTGGATCGACCGCTTCTCCTTGCAATTCGGCTACAAGGACTGGGGGCGCGCGTTTCGCCCCTCGAAGACTGACAACGCCACTTTGGCCAGCGTGTGGCACGACCATGCCAACGGACGCTTCGGGTTGGGTTACGACATCGGACCGCTGAAACGGCCCTGGGTTTCGGTCTTCCTCAGCTACGAGATCACCAGCCTCGATATCGAGCAACTGAAGAACCGTTTCGGCATGGGGATCGAGCTGCAGCCCATCTACTGGTTGGATCCTCTGATCCGCAAGCTTCCTTTGGGAAGGCAGTTCCTTCTTGCGCACGACTGGCTGAACCAACGAATCCTCCTGCCCGGTCTCTACATTCAGCTATTTCACGTGGATGCTCCGGCCTTCAGCAGCCAGGAACCCTTCCAGGAATAGCTTTGGCAAGTGCTTGCTGGAAGCTGTCGCGTCCTCTAGCCTGAGCCCATCATGTTGATCGGCAGCATCGGTTGGCTGTCTCTGGGCAGCATGCTCGTGGCGCAGCTCTTGAAGCCTTTCTTGAACGCGAAGGCCGAAGGCGTGCGCGCGATCGGACGCGTTCTCGATACCGGAGGCATGCCCAGCAGCCACAGCGCCCTCGTCACCACTCTCACCCTGTGCATCTACTCGGTAGAGGGGGGAAGCTCCATTCTCTTCAGCATCTCTTTGATCTTCAGCTTGTATTTCATTTTCGAGGCGACCGGATTGCGCCAGGAAGTGGGAAGACAGGCCCAGGTGCTCAACGAGATGGTCGACGAGCTCCAGGAGACCCATCAGGTGGATCGCCGTCGCTTGAAGGAGCTGGTGGGGCACAGCTGGCAGGAAGTGCTCGGGGGCATCGTGGTGGGCATCGTGGTCTTCCTCTTGGGAAGGGGTTGGATCGCGGTCTCCTGAGCTACCCCGTGGCCCCTAAAGGCGTTCAGGGTTCGCGCTTGGGGCTTGACCGAAAAGGCCGGTGGGAGGATGCTGCGCGCAGGCAAGGTTCCTGCGATGCTGCCCCAGCGCGGTCTCTTGCGCAAACGCCCGTCTCGCGGGAAGGCGATACATCGTCGAGCCCCTGCGCAGACAACATCATCGCGAACTCCTCGGGCTCACTTGCTCTGTGCCTCTCGCAGAGGAGTTCCCGATGCGTATTCTCTCCGTCGCAAACCAGAAGGGTGGCGTAGGCAAGACGACCATCGCCGTCAACCTGGCCTCCGCGCTTGCCGGCTCCGGCAATAGCGTTCTTCTCATCGACAACGATCCTCAAGCGCACGCAACTCTGGCGCTGGGACTCGACCCATCGCAATTCGCGTTGAGCGCGCGCGAGCTCTATCTGAGCGAAGGGATCAAGGTGCAGGACGCGCGGATCACCGTGACGCCCGAGCTGTATCTGATTCCCGCGGACATCGATTTGAGCACGGTGGAACAGGACCTCTCCGAGGCGCCGCGCAAGCTGCGGCGTTTGCTGGAGTGTCTGGCGACTTCGCACATGCCCTACGACTTCGTGCTGATCGACAATCCGCCGCAGGTCGGAATCCTCACCTTCAATGCGCTCTTGGCCAGCTCCGAGGTGCTGCTTCCGGTGGACGCGGGACGCTTTTCGGTGGATGCGGTGGAGCGCTTCTCGGCCACCCTGCGGGGATTGAAGACCGAGCGTGGCCACGCCCCGCGTTTGCGCATCGTAGCCAGCGGTTTCGATCTGCGCACTCGCCACGCGCGGCGCATCCTGGAAGATCTCGAGGCATTGCAGCCGGGGTCCTTGGCGCGAACGGTCATTCGTTCCACCGTCAAGTTGCGCGAGGCAGCTCAGGCGGGAAGCCCCATCGATCGCTACGACCGTCACAGCCGCGCCACTGCGGACTTCGCGGCCCTGGCCGCGGAGCTCTTGGCCAGCGAATGGTCCCTCGACCGTGAGGAACTCATGGAGTGGGAGGAACTGTTGCATGGCCCGCGCGCGAAGGCCGAGGGCGTGCTCTTCCACGGGTACTTTCCCCAGGCCGAGCGCGTCTGCGTCACCGGGGACTTCAACGACTGGTCGGTGGAGGGAGTCCAGCTCGCGCGACGCGGCGAGGGGCACTTCGAAGCGCAGCTACCGATCGCGCCGGGCTGTTACGAGTACAAGTTCATCGTGGACGGTGTTTGGACCGCCGATCCGGAAAATCCCGAACAGGTGCGCAATACCTACGGACAGGTGAACTCGGTACTGGTGGTTCCTTCGGGAGAGGCTCGATGAGCCAGGAGCGACTGCACGCGGCGGCCGGGGAACGCTGGGAGCGCGTGGCCAGCAGCTTTCTGCGCCCGGCCCCGGCCCCGCGCTTCTCGGTAGCGGTGAGTGGGGCTGACGACGAACGAAGAGTGCAGCGGATTGCCCGGGAAGTGCGCGAAGGATTGGGGGAGCTGGTACAGGGCCCTGGCGGGGGCGACGGACGGGTGGAGGTGAGAGACTTGGGAGCGGTGAACGAGAGAAGGCTCGAGCGCCTGGCCGCAGAGCGATTCGCTGCGCCGGATCTGCTGCTGTGGAGCATGAGCCCCAAGACCGCGTCGAGCCAGCGCTCGTTCTATCTTCTGGGGACCTTCGTGTGGACCCAGACCCCCAAGAGCGTCGCGTGTGTGCTGGAGAGAGGCAGCCTTCCCGCTGCGCTCTTCGAAGCGGGACGGAACGCGATTCGGGCAGCTTCGGGAGTGCAGTGTCCGCTCGATCTGTACCTTCTGCAGGGGGCGGTGGAGGAGGGTCGCAGCTGCACCCTGGGCGGGATTCTTCAGGCCGCTCTGGCGCGGGCGGATGCTCGCGCGCGGAGCGGCGCAGCCAGGAGGGAGCTTTTCTCGGCGTGATTCAGGCTTGGCCGCGGGGTCCTTCCATGCTAGTAAAGAGGCCCATGCGGGAAGAAGAACCATGAATGCGGCACCACTGGCTCCCTACTTCAACTTCGTGAGGCGCCACCGTTGGTCCTATCTGGCGGCGTTGCTCGTCTCCATTTTGGGAACCGCGATCTACCTCCTCACCACGCCCACGCTCTACCGTGCCGCGGCGCGCACCATCGTGCCCTACCGCGAAGTGGAGTCCGATCTTCGTTTTGGCAACGGGCGGCCCTTCCCGGTGCAGTACGTCTTCGTGGTCAACAATCACCTGGAAGTTTTGCGGAGCGGATCGGTGCACCGCGCCATCTTAGAGGCGATCAAGCGCGAGGATCCCGAACTTCTGCAGGAGTTGCGCGAACTCGCCAGGGGCCGGAGCAAAGATGAGGATGAGGCCCTGCTCATGGCTCTCGATGACCGGCTGCGCGCGAGCTCTCGCGACAAGACCGGAGTGCTCAGGCTGGAGGCAACCGCTTCTACCGCCGCGAGCGCGGCGCGCTTGGCCAACTTGGCCCTGCACACCTACGCCACGGTTCAGGACAGTCTGAACCGTAGCTCGACGGTGGAGTGGTTGGGAAATCTGCGCGCAGAAGAGGCCAAGTGGCACAAGATCTTGGAGCAGAGAAACGACGAGCTGCAGACCTTTCGCAGCAAGCAGCAAGTGATGGATCTCGTGGAAGAGGGGCGCGCGGTAGTGCGGGAGATCATCCGCCTGCGAGCGGAAGCGTCGATGAACGACGCCGAACTCTCCGGACAAAAGGGGCGACTCACGGAACGCGAAGCGCAGCTCGGAAAAGTCTATGCGCGTTTGCAGGAAAGCTTGCGCAGCGATCCGGCTTCGGTGGCAGACGCCCTGCGCAAACAGTTGTCGCTCGACCGCGCCCGGCTTCAGTACCTGCTCGCGGCGGGAGCTGCGGAGGATGCCTCCCAGGTGCAGAGCCTGCGCCAACGCATCGATCGCGCGGCCCAAGTGCTGCAGGACGAGGGGGAGAAGCTGCCCAAGGATCCCTCCTTGGAAGGGGACCCAGTAAAACTGGCGGAGAAGCTGCTCACCGCGATCCACGACTTCCAGCCCGATATCCTGGGCCGGCAGGCGCAGGTCGATCGTCTCGACGTAGCCGTCGATTCGCTGCAGGCGCGCATGGTGGTCATTCCCGCGTTGGCCGCGGCGGAAGCGCGCTATGAGCGCGAAGCCAAGATGGCCAAGGAGACCTACGAGCTGGTGCAACAGCGCATGGTGGAGGCGGAGATGCTGGCTCAGAAGCACGACAGCCGCCTGCAGACCATTCATCCCGCCGAAATTCCTTCACGTCCATCCTCACCCCGAAGGCTCTTGGCCATGGTGGGCGCGCTGTTTATCACAGTGCTCCTGGGCAGCGTGGCCGGCATGGTGGTGGAGGGCGTCGATCCCACCGTGCGCGACGCCGACGAGGCGATGCGGCTGAGTGAGCTCGCGGTGTTGAGCCGTCCCGCAGCGGAGGGCGGCAGTGTCTCCCCGGAGCTCGCCGTGGTGGCGGCCGCGCAGGGCCTGGCCGGCAAGCCGGGCGTGCTCTGGCTGGTGGGCGTCGATGGAGAGGACGTCTCCGATCTGAAAACCAGGGTCAGCGGGCGTCTGGCCGCATTGCGTTCGGAGGTGCAGGTGGCCGGGGGCAGCTTCGAGGAGTTCTTCAGCGCCTCGAGCTCATCGCCCACCCTCGTGCTGCTCGTGGCGCGCCGGGGCCGGACGCGGCGCGCGAGTTTGAAGGACGCGGCGCGCCTGCTGCAGGGCACGGGACACCCTGCCGGGGGACTTTTGGTCCGGTGAGGGAAATGCCGCGGCGCCACGCGACCTCTTGGGCCGACACTCTGCTCACTCTCACTCTCTTCCTTTTGCCCTGGATCGGGGTCGGCTTCTTCCAGCTCCTGACCGGGCGATCGCTCTCCACCGGAGTGCAACCCGCGCTGTTGAGCGGTGGCTTGGCCCTTCTCTTTCTGCCCTTCGTGGGGTGGCGCGGATTCGATCGCGAAGGAGAGCGCTGGCTGGCGCTTCTTTTGTGGATCGTTCTGGGCACGGCGGCGCTGTGGCAACTGGAGGACATGGGACTGCAGGGGGAGGTACCCTGGCTCAAGGCACTCAAGCAATGCGTGCAGATTGTGTACTTCTTCGCCCTGGCTCTTCTTCCCACGGTACTGCTCGCGCGCAGTAACAACGGCGCGCGCACGCTCGCGCGTTGGGAGCGAGCGGCGAGCCTGGGCCTTCTCAGCGCCTCCCTGGTGGGACTCTATCTCGCCCTGGCCTTTTACGTGGAAGTTCCAGGCGGGCACCGTCTGTTGGACCTTCTGTCCTCCAATCGCTCCATCGCCTCGGGCAGCGACGAGCTCTATCTAGGTCACAGCTTTGTGGGAATTCCCCGAGTGCGCTCGGGAGCGGCCGAGCCTCTGTACTTCGGCAGCTACCTCTTGTGCGTGTTGCCGATGACCGCGGTAGGCATGGTGGCCGCTAGGGGATGGGCGCGGCTGTGGCGCGCGTTCGCTTTGGTCTTGGGACTGGCCTGCATGCTCTTGACCTTCAGCCGCGGAGTGTACTTGGGATTGACCCTGTTGCTCGTCTTGACCGCCACGGGAATGGCCCGCGGAATTCTGCCCCGGCCTACCAAACGGACGGGGATTCCCCTGGCCTTGCTGCTGCTCGTGGGCACCCTCGCACTCAGCGCGCTCTTCACCAGCGGGAGCATTCTCGCGCTGCCGCAACTCTTTGTTGCGCGGATGGAGCAGTCCTTTGCCCAGCACGATCTCTCGAATCTGACACGCTTGAGTTCCTGGCGCGCCGCGGGGATTCTCTTCTGGCATCACCCGCTCTTCGGCGTGGGATGGAGCGGATTCGGTTTTTGGTTCTACCGCGTCCTGGGAAGCTCGGGCTCAGCGGCAGTCTTCGGCTGGCCCGTCACCAACAACTTCCCCTTGCGGGTCTTGGCGGAGACCGGATTGGTGGGCGCGGTCCTTTGGGGAAGCGCCCTGGTTCGGCCCCTTTCTCCTCTGCGTGGTGCATTCTTCGGCCGGCGCGCGCGAGTGAGTGGGGCTTCTTTCGTGCTGGCCTCTTGCCTCGCGGCCCTACTTTTGCAGATGTTGACATTCAGCCAGATGAACTTGCCCCATCTCTGGCTGACCGGCGGCATGGCGGCGGCGCTGGCGCGCTGGGACGGTGTGGCTTGAGATGAGAAGAATTCTCATTCCTGCCCTCCAAGTAGGTCCCGGCCAGACCGGAGTCGGCGTCTACACGCTGGAGTTGATTCGCGCGCTGAGCGAGATGCCGTTGCGCGACGAGGAGTTCTTCGTCGCGGCGGTTCATCCGCGCGAATTCGAGTTTTTGCGCGGGATTGAAGGTTTCTTCGTGGAGCCAATTCAACTCTTGCGCGAAAACTCATGGGGACGCATGATGGCGACCCACACCACGGTCCCGCGTCTCGCGGAGAAGCTGGGTGTGGATTTGGTGATGGGAGTGAACTTCATCGCGCCACTGTGGGGGCGTTTCGCGACCTCGGTGCTGGTGCACGATCTCACCTTCCATCACTACCCCCAGACGATGCCGCGGGGGAAACGCCTGTACTACCAGTTCGTGGTACGGCGATCCATCCGCCGATCGAAGCTCGTCTTCGTGACGACACAGACGATGGCGCGTGAACTCGTAGAATACGAGCCGAGCGCCATGGGAAAAATCAGGATCGCTCCCGGAGGAGTTCCATCAGCCTACCTGGTTAACGGCGAGGAAGAGAAAACAGAACGTAGCCAGCGCTTGCGTCAGCCGCGCTCGAACTTTCTCTTCGTCGGCACATTGGAACCTCGGAAGAATCTGGAGCGGTTGCTCATGGCGCACGCTGCGCTATGTCGCTTCGATCCCGATTTTCCCGCGCTTCGAGTCGTCGGGGGCCGCGGGTGGGAGGATGCCGGTATCCGCCGGACGATCCTGGACCATCCCGATCCTTCCCGACTCGAAATTTTGGGCTACTGCGGTCCGGAAGAACTCCTGAGGGAGTACGACCGGGCCTTGGCGCTGCTGTTTCCTTCGCTGTATGAGGGCTTCGGCCTTCCGGCGTTGGAGGCGATGGCCAGGGGGTGCCCCGTGCTGACCTCGAAGGGGATCGCCACGGCGGAAGTAACCGGGGATGCCGCACTGCTCGTCGATCCTCTCCAATCGGGAGAGTTGGAACGGGCTATGCGTCGCCTGGCCGACGATTCG
This sequence comes from Candidatus Krumholzibacteriota bacterium, assembly GCA_963727455.1. Lineage (GTDB taxonomy): Bacteria > Krumholzibacteriota > Krumholzibacteriia > JAJRXK01 > JAJRXK01 > JAOZPE01. The sequence goes on from CAVSGG010000010.1 coordinate 29,864, forward strand.
AGTTTGCGCGACCGTCTGGCGGCCGCGGGCTCGGATCGGGCCCGCTCATTCACGTGGGAGCGCGGGGCTGTGAAGACTCTGGAGGCGCTTCGCGAGCCGGATCTCATTCCGTCTCGGGGAGACCAGGTAGGCCATTGATGATCTCGATCCCGCACTTCCTGGCGTTGATCGCCGCCTGTGCCCTTCTCACTCATCTTTTGATGCCCTTGGTTCGACGTCTGGGAATGAGCCTGGGGCTGGTCGACCATCCGTCCTGGCGGCGCTCCCAGCGAGAAGCGGTGCCCTGTAGCGGCGGACTGGCAATCTACGCGTCAGTCGTGCTCACTGCTCTGGCGCTCGCGCTCCTGGTCGACCTGCCGTTCTCGGGCCATTCCTTCGCCGCTTTGGGCCTGGCGGGCCTGGGGACCCTGGTCTTGGGGGTTCTGGACGACCGCGTGGGCCTGCACGCCGAAAAGAAGCTCTTGGGACAGGTCGCGGTCGTGATGCTCCCCATGGCTTCCGGCTTGACCCTGCACCAGATCAGCCTTCCCGGTCTGGGAACTGTGGAATTGGGTCTTCTGGGGGGACCGATCACCCTCTTTTGGTATCTCGGCTTCATCAACAGCATGAATCTCATCGATGGACTGGACGGGCTCGCGAGCGGAATCGGAGTCATCGTGCTCGCCGGGATGGGTATGGCGCTGTACCCCGGGGATCCGGTGGGGATGCTCTTCGTGGGTGCGCTTTTGGGAGGAGTGCTGGGTTTCTTGCGCTCCAACCTCTCACGCTCGCGCATTTTTCTCGGTGACGCGGGTTCGATGCTCTTAGGGCTCTGGCTGGCCGGCCTTGCCATCGGGCTGAGCAAGTCCACCCCGACTCTTCCTCTGACCGCGGTGATCGCGATGGCAGTGCCCATCCTCGACACCACCACCACGATCTTTCGTCGGCGCCGGCGCGGAGTGAGTATCTTCCGGGCCGATGACGAACACCTTCACCACCGTCTCTTGCGCTTGGGAATGAGCCCGCGCCGCGCTACCACTGCGCTGTGGTTCGCATCGGTGGCCTTCGCCTCCTTGGCCCTCGTGGTGGACGGAAGCGCAAATGGGTCGATCCTGGCTCTGGCAGCACTGGCGGCGACGGCGGTTCAGGTCGCGTATACTCTACCGCGCACAGGGCGGCCCACCGCCAAAGAGGCGATCGGGTATCTGCTGGGCGCGCGGGAGTATCTGGTTTCGGAGGTCAGCCGCAGGCAGTTGGCCGAGATCATCGAGATGCCCCGGTACTCGCAACAGGCCTGGCCGCGTCCCACAGAGGCGAAGAGTGAAAAGCTCGCCACCGCCGAGCTCTTGGCGGCGGAAGCGAAAGAGGGGGGAGGGTCACGCGACGATGTCGTTCTGGCCCTTGGCGAGGAGAATCACTGAGGAATTGCAGGTCGCGCAAGCGCGCGGGCCCCTGCTCGAGATCGGCGCGGGAGATGGAAGCTTCAGTACGCGCTTATCTTCGCTTGGCTTGTCCCTTCATCTTCTGGATCGCGCCTATCCACCCGCTCCTCTGGGCTTTTCCGCCCTGGCCGCGGACGCCACCGCGCTTCCCTTCCAAGACAAGTCTCTGCAGGCGGTGGTGATGGCCAACCTGCTGCGCCAGCTGCGGGTGCGCGAGGCCAAGGAGGCCCTGCGGGAGCTCGGTCGCTGCCTTGCCGATGGGGGATGGGTCCTCGTCCTGGAGGACCACCCCAAAGGCCGTACCAAAGCGGAGAAGAACTATCGCTGGGCCTTGACTCTCCTTGCCGAAGCCCAGGCGGACCGCGCCGCGGCCACGGTCACTCCCGAGCAGATTCGTTCGCTCTTTATGGCGGGTTTCGGCCTTCCGCGATTCGAGGCAATCAAGGAGAATGAGGAGGAAGTGCGCGCGCCGCGCGCGCCACTGGAGTGGCTCTTTCGCTCGGGACATTCCCCGCGCGAGGTGGAAGCTCTGGCGCGCTCGGTTCAGGAGCACGGAATGCGTTACGGCCGCTACTTCTGCCAGATCTATCGCCTAGCAAGTTTGGGATGAGATGAAGCGAAGCGTTTTTCTCTTGCTCGTCGTCTACTTGGCATTCGCCACCGCGCATTTCTTGGCCCCTGCCCCCTCGGCGATCGATTTCGGACGCTGGAGGATCCTGGCCATCGAGAGCGATGACTGGGGGATGGAAGCCTGGGTGCCCGACCTAAAGGCCGCGCGCGCGCTGGCGGACCAGGGCTCTGAGCTCGGGCCGAAGCTGAGACTCTACGCATCGTCCTCTCTGGAAACGGCGGCGGACGTCGACTCCTTGGCCGCCCTCCTCGCGCAGTTTCACGACAGCGACGGTCTGCCGCCGGTCCTGCAAGCGAACACCATCATGGCCGCCATCGATTTGGATTCCTGTGGCACCGGCGACTTTCAGCTCGCGGGAAACTCCGTGCTCTTGCGCGCTCCGGGAAGTTGCGGTGCGTATCAGCGCGTGGGTTTGAACGAAGCGGTGGATGCGGCGCGAGCCGAAGGTGTGTGGAGGGCAGAACTGCACGGGCTCACGCACTTCGATTTGGGTGCCTACGAACAGGCGGTGGCGGAAGCATCCAGCTTGACCCTGCGCGCGCGCGCCGTCGGCGCCGTGGCCTTTCCACACTGGCTGAGTTTGACCGAGTTGGGCAGCGGCGATCTGAACGAAGCCCGTTCCTTCGCCTCGCTCTCCTGCCGTCGCTTCCAGGAGCGCTTCGGCCGGGCGCCCGTGAGCGTGATCGCTCCCGATTACACTTGGGGCGAGGCGGACGAGACGGCGTGGAAAGAGCAGGGATTGAAAATAGTGCAGGCCAAACGGGAACAGATCGATCCGGCCCTTGGGCCAGCGGACGGCAACAAACTTCTGTGGCGAATTCGCAAAGTTCTCGAGCGCTTTGAGGATCGGCGCAGAGGCCGTTTTGTGTATCTCGAGCGAAATGTCCGCCTCGAACCCTACGGGGACCTTGATCCGAACTGCCTGGCCGGCTACCGGCAAGCCCTAAAGCAAGTTGCACAGGCGTGGAGGAGGGGGCAACCCGCCATCGTGGAAGCGCATCGGCTCCAGTTCTCCCATCTTCATCCGGAGGTCTCGCGCGCGGGGCGGCTGCAATTGCGGCGCTTTCTCAGCGCTCTTGAATCCCGGGGCCAAGTCCGCTATTGTGTCGATGTCGAGGTCGCGCAATTGAGACGCCGGGGTTGGTCCATTGTGCGGCGCGGACCCTGGACCATCGTTCGCAACTATACGGAACGACCACTCCTTCTCGACCTTCCCCTCACCCGGAGCCAGCCGCTAGCTCCGGGGACCCACATCTTCACCGGCGGCTGAGCGAGGGCATCCGAGCGATCCACAGCTATTGCTAATCGTTGTTTCATAACAGCTTAGCATCGTAGCCTCTTGACCCGCGGCGCGGGCTTGGGGTAGAATCTGACCACGATCTCGTTGGGTTCGCAACTCGTGAAGAAGACTCTGGCTCCTCCTCGTTTTCTCCCCTTCAGTCGGATCTCCGACTCGAGTTCGCATGTGTTGTGGACTCAGCGGGAGAATCTGGTTTCTTCGCGCAATACGGGCCCTTCGAGCCGGGCTCATTCGTTCTGTTCCATGCGACTCTTGCCTCTTCGCTTTCGCCATGCCGCGAAGAGCTGCATCTCAGGAGGAAGAACATGAACCCAGTCCACCGGGTTTCATTCCGTCTTTCCGCATTGCTTTTCGTCCTAGCTTGCATCGGCGCATTCAACGAAGCGTCGGCTGCGGCAATCGATCTGCCCGTCGGATTCGATGCGGCGAAATTGCAACTCGTCGAGTCTCCCGACGGCTTGATCTACTCGTTAGCGGGGATGGAAAACCTCAAGGCGACCGGAGCCCCCGCTCTGCCCTACGCGAGCTGGAAGGTAGTGCTTCCCCAGGGCAAGACCCTCGTGGAAGTCGAGGTCCAGGACGCGCGCTGGAAACGCTTGAACCCTGGCGGGCAACTGGCGCGCGCGCGGAAGCTCATGAGCGATCAAGGAAATGCGGTGAGCGTGAGCATGGGGGGGCTGCGCGAGGATTTCCAAGACGGAGGCACTTTCCCCGCGGCTGCGGCACGGGGTCAGGGTTTTTCCGTCATGGAAGGCTATCGTCTGGCCAAGGTGGACGTGTTTCCGCTGCGCGTGCTCTCGGATGGAACGGTGGAAATCCTGACGCGCGGACAGCTTCATTTGGTGCTGGCCGATCAGGCCATGGATGACGTGGCCCAACGCCAGATAGCGTGGCCCGGCGTGGCCGAGCGCGCGGCGCAACGAGTGCGCAGGCTCGTGGTCAATCCGGAGCAAGTCGATTACTGCGCGCCCCCGGCGGGAATTGCTCCCGAGCTCTTGAAGTCCTCTTCCAACAAGGCGCCCTCGCCACTCGATGAGGATGAAGTCTTCGCAGGTGGACGCGTGGACTACGTCATCATCACCATTCCCTCTCTGGTCTCTCAGTTCCAGAGATTGGCGGACGATCACATCGCTCACGGACTTCGCAGCAAGGTCGTCACCACGGATTGGATTCTCGCGAACTACCGGCATGGAGTGGATCTGCAGGAAACGATTCGTTTTTTCCTCAAAGAGGCGTACGCGAAGTGGGGCCTGCACTACGTACTCTTGGGCGGTGACGCGGGAATTCTGCCGCCGCGCTACGTGCGTAGCACTTTCTATCCTCCCGGAGGACACACCGACATTCCCGCCGATCTCTACTTCGGCGCACTCGACGGTAACTGGAACGGCAACGGCAACGGCATTTTCGGCGAGGCCTTTCAGTCCTTCGCCGATCCCGGAGACAATCAAGACATGGTCGCCGAAGTGGTGGTGGGACGCGCACCGGTGAACGACCTGGGCGAAGCCACCACTTTCGTGGACAAGTGCCTCGAGTACGAGACTCCGACCAATGGTTCCTATCTGGGTAAGGCGTTGTTTCTGAGCGAGGTGCTCTTTCCCTCGGACTGGGATGGCTCTTCTCCCATCAACCTCGATGGAGCGTCCTACAGCGAAGACATCATTTTCAATTCGCTGATCACTCCGGGAAACCTCATCGACAGCGAGCGCCTGTACGAAAATTACACCGCCTATCCCTATACCCTTCAAGAGACCCAACAGGCCTCGCTCGATTCCATGACGACCGGCCACTTCGGGCTGGTGAATCACGTGGGCCACGGGTTCTACTACAACATGAGCGTGGGGAATGCGAACATCTTCGTCAGCGACGCGCTGGCCCTCACGAACGCACCCAATTATTTCGTGATGAACGCTCTGAATTGTTCCTCCGGGGCCTTCGATTTCGACTGTCTCCTGGAGACCTACATTCAGGATCCCGATGGGGGCAGCGTGGCGAGCTTGGGTGCATCACGCGAGGCATTTCCCACCACCGCGAACGCCTACCAGCAGGAGTTCTTCCACCAGATCTTCGTGTTGGGGAACACGAGCTTGGGTGACGCGATGGATGCGGCCCGGAACGCCAACATACCGGGGCAGTTCAACTCGGAGAGTTTCGAACGCTGGACGCACTTCTGCTACACCTTGCTCGGCGATCCCGCTCTGCGGATGTGGCGTAAGGCTCCGGTCACTCCCGTGGTGAGCAAGCCCAGTTCGGTTCCTCTTGGCACCCAGCAGATCACGGTGGGCGTGACCTCCTCGGGTCTTGCCGTGCCGGCGGCGCGCGTGACCATGCACAAACCGGGTGAAGCCTGGGCGACCGGGGTGACCGATACGCTCACCGGCCAGGTCACCCTCGATTTGCAGCCCCTGAGCCAGGGTACGATCGACGTGGTGGTGGATGGAGCGAGCCTCCAGCCTCAGATCCAGACGATCACGGTGGGACCGGCGGCTCAGGCCAACATCGTGGGCAGTCCGCTGAGTGTGGATGATGGGGTCGCAGGAAACGACTTGGCCGATTCGGGCGAGTCGGTGGATTGGTACTTCCACTTCGAGAACAACGGGGACGGCAGTTTGGCCAGCGGAGTGAGCGCCGTGTTGCGACCGGTGGACGCGAGCGGCGCCACGGTGACGGACTCGACGATCACGGTGGGAGACCTTGCCGGGAGCGCGAGTGCCGATCCCAACGATCCGGTCAGCATCGATCTGAGTCCCTCCATCGCGGATGGCACCACCCTCAGTTTCGATCTGGTAAGTAGTTCCGGAGGGGACACCTGGACGCAGCGAGTCTATCTGAGCGTGATTGCTCCGGAGCCGCAAGTCGTGCGGGTTTTCACCGACGACTCCGTGACTGGAAACGGTGACGGGATCCAGCAACCCGGTGAGATCCTGGAGATGCATGTCGAGGTGAAGAACTACGGCGCCGGTGCGCTCGTGGGGGCCACTGGCATGCTGAGTTCCTCCTCTCCCAACGTCTCGATCACGCAGGCGAATGCCAGTTGGGCCGATCTGGGAGTGAAGGCCAGTGGTTACGGCAGTGGCTACTTTCAGGTGGCCGAGAGCGACACGAGCCTAGAGAACTGGATGTATCTACTCTTAACGGATGCCAAGGGGCATTCCTGGGAACGGTGGCTGGAATTGCGCGAGCCGGATCCGCCCACCGGCGTGGTGCCGTTCACCAATCTGGGTCCCACGACCATTGCCTTGCAGTGGGAGCCTTCCACTTCGCCGCACCTCATGGGCTATCGCGTCTACCGCTCGAATTTCCAAGGCGGACCCTTCTCGGAAATCACGCAGGACGTAGTTCTGCGCTCCGGGTTCTTCCGCGACGACGATCTCGCGACGCTCACCCGCTACTACTACGAAGTTGCTTCGGTTGACTCCTCGGGTGTCGAGGGAGATGTGACATCGGTAGTCTCCGCGAGCACGGCACCGCCGGAGATCGGCAATGCCTTCCCTCTGCCCACGAACGGAACCGTGGAAGGTGCGTTGGCGGTGGGCGATCTGAAAGCGGATGGCAACCTGTACGCGGTTCTCGGCAGCAATTTCGTCTACGCGATCGACTCGAACGCCAATGAGCTTCTGGATGGCGACGGCAACGCGCAGACTCTGGGGCCGGTAAACGGAATCAGTGGAGATTACACCTTCGCGGCAATCACCCTGGCCGACCTCGATGGCAATCCTGGGCCGGAGATCTTGGCGGGGGACTGGATCGGGCACGATATCTACGTGCTGGATAAGAACGGGAACTCTCTGCCCGGTTGGCCGCAAGACATGGGCGCACAGAACTGGGCTTCGTTCTCCGTCGGCGACCTGGACGGAGACGGAACTCCGGAAATCGTGACCAACAGCGTCGGGGGCAAGACCTTCGCCTGGCACGCCGACGGCACCGAAGTCCTGGATGGGGACGCCAACGCTTCCACGAACGGCGTCTTCCAGGTACGCAGCGGCGAGATCTACAATCGTTCCACCATCAGCCTCTACGACCTCGACAAGGACGGGGGTCGGGAGATGATCTACGGAACCAACTGGCGCAACGGGACCGACAACATGGTCTACGCGCTGAAGTACGATGGAACCGAGGCTCCAGGCTGGCCCAAGAACTTGGGTCCCAATGGCTACAACTCCTCTACCGTTACCATCGCCGATCTCGATCGCGACGGAACGGTGGAGCTCATCTTCCCCTGCGACAACGACACGCTGTACATCTGGGAGCCCGATGGCAGCAACTACATGAGCTTCCCTCACTATCTGGGCTGCAACAGCGGCGATCTGGACGGGAAGACCCCATCCGTCGCGGTCGGCAATCTCGATGGAGATCCGCAGCTCGAGATGGTGGCGGTACAGGTGTATTCGCGTACCAACGTGAATATCTTCGTGTACGAACACGATGGGAGCGTCAAGAGTGGATGGCCCCAGAGTGTCGACGCCTGGTCGCGTTCCTCGCCCATCATCGGTGATCTGGATGGCGACGGGACTCCCGACATCGTCTTTGCCTCGGGGGGAGAGGACATTCCGGACAATCTCTACGCCTTCAAGGCGGACGGGAGCACGATGGCCGGCTTCCCCATTTCCCTCTCGGGAAGTCCCTGGGGCACTCCGCTCATTTGTGATTTCGATGGCGACGGCGATGCCGATCTTCTGCTCGCGGGGTATGACAACCTGCTCCACGCGTGGGATCTTCCCGGCGCCTACGATCGGAATCTGGTACCCTGGCCCACCTTCCAGGGCAACTACCGGCGCACGGGAGTTTACGAGGATTCTCCCGCGACCGCGGTCGAGCCGCAGGTAGCAAACGTCCCCGCCTCACGACTCGCACTCCATCAGAACGTGCCGAACCCCTTCAATCCCTCCACCGTCATTCAGTTCGACGTGCCGTCGGCTCTGAACAACGCCTTGGCGCGAGTGACCATCTACGACATCGCAGGTCGCAAGGTGAAAAGCCTTCTCTCGCAGCCGCTGGCGGCGGGTCACCACGAAGTGCGTTGGGATGGAAGGGATGCGAGCGGGAAGAGTGTGGCTTCTGGAGTCTATTTCACCCGCTTGGAAGTGGGCTCGGAGGTCCGCGGTTTGAAAATGACCTTGGCAAAATAGCCAAGTTGGTCGAATCGTGGGGGGATGCGGGGGCCCGTCCCGCGCGCAGCGGGACAGGCCCCACCCACGTTCGAGGTCCTGCATGCGCTCGTTCTTGCTATCCTTGCTTCTTCTGACCCTGGTCGGGGTGGAAGCCGCTCCTGCCCAAGAGACGCTCAGCCTGCCTCTGAAACCCCTGTTGCGCGATGTCCGGCTGCAGGGACTACCGGCTCTTGAATCCATTCTGCTTCACGGTGCGCGCCCCGCGCGCCAGGAGGACGGGGGAGGGCTCCCGAGTCTCAGCTACTGTCTGATCATTCCCGCCTCGAGCCGGGTGCGCTCCGTCTCGCTCGAGGGAGGAAGCGAGCGCTTCGTTGCCTCTGCAGAGGCGCTTCGCTCCAGCAGCATCCTTTCTACCCCACTGACGAGCAGGGAAGGCAATGTCCCCGCGGTGGAGTATGTCGGGGACGCATGGTGGCATGGACGCCATTTGATCTATCTGCGCGTGAGACCTCTGCGAGTGGAGCAGGAGAGCGGGGATCTCTACCTGCGCGAGGGAGGAAAGATCCTCGTCGAGTTGCAGGGTGCCGAGCCGAAGGAAGAGGTCGTCGGGCGCGTTCTTCCCAACGAGGGCGTTCAGCGGAGAGATCGCGCAGAGCTGTTGCGAACGATCGCCAATCCGCAGGATTTGGATCGTTTCACGACGCTGCGGCCGCTCACAAAGGCCTCGTCCGCGAAGACGGCTGCGCTTCCGGCGAGCGATAAGATCCCCAGCCTCCTCACCGGACCTTACCGTTATCTGGTGATCACACGCGATAGCCTCGTGCCGCAATTCGAGCGTCTCGCGGAACTCCGAGAGCGACAGGGACTCCCCTCGACCGTGGTGAGCGTGGAAGAGATCGAAGCCAACGGACGGCGGGGGCTGGATCTGGCCGAGACCATCCGACTCTATTTGCAGGATGCCTACGAGAAGTGGGGGGTCGACTACGTTTTGCTCGGTGGCGATACCGAGATCATTCCCACCCGCTACGTGACCTCGACCTACTACCCATCCGGGGGCGAAACCCAAATCCCTGCCGATTTCTACTTTGCTGGTCTCGACGGGTCCTGGAACGCAGACGGGGATGCGACCTTCGGCGAACCCTACGTGACCGGTGCGAATCCGGGGGACTATTGTGACTTCGTGCCGGAGCTTGCGATCGGAAGGGCGCCGGTCAGCACGTTCGAGGAAGCTACGGTCTTCGTCGACAAAGTGCTGGACTACGAGAGCGGAGCGGACGGTGAACGCTTCGCCCACGCACTCTTCGGTAGTGAAGTGCTCTTTCCACCGGCTTGGCAGCCTGGCGATCCCATCACACGCGATGGGGCATCCTTCAGCGAAACCCTGGTTGCCAGCATCGAGCTGGCGCGTCCCGGCGAGTGGACCCTCACTCGCCGCTACCAGAACTACACGAGTTATCCCGGAGCGCTGGAGGAAACCTACGCCGCGATCCTGTCCGATCTAAACTCGGGAAACTATGGGCTGTTTCATCACATCGGCCACGGCTTTTACTACAACATGAGCGTGGGAGACAAGAACATCCTGGTGAGCGACGCCGATGCGCTGACCAACGGATCCTCCACCTTCGTGCTCATGGCTCTCAATTGCGACTCGGCCGCATTCGACTTCAACTGTCTCTTGGAACGCTTCCTGCGCAATCCCAACGGAGGTTCGGTGGCCTCCATCGGTTCCTCTCGCGCCGCCTTCGACAACACGACCGGTAGTTACCAGCAAGCGTTGTACAAGGCGCTTTTCGCGGCGCGCCGGCAGCGCCTGGGCGATGCAATTCTCGAAAGTCGTTTGGGTTTTGCGGTGGACACCTTCTACAACACGGTCGACCGTTGGACCCAGCTCGTGTACACCCTGCTCGGCGATCCGGCCATGCGCATGTGGACGGCCGTTCCCAAGCCCATCACGGTGAGTGCGCCCGCCATGGTGACGGTCGGTAGTGGTCCTTTGGCGGTCACGGTGGACGAGACTCAGGGCGGCGGCGTGGATTCCGTCGCGGTGGTCCTGCGCAAACCGGGCGAGGATCTCATAGCGGGTTGGACCGACGCGAACGGAGAAGTGAGTCTTCCTTTCGCGCCCAAGGAAGCGGGGAGCTGGACCTTGTGGGTGAGTGGGCGCGATGTCATGCCGGACAGCATGACGGTGCAGGTCACGGCAGCCACGCAAGCGGCGCTGGCCCTGTCGGGATTCACCCTTGACGATTCCCAGGGCAACGGCAACGGGATCGCCGAGGCCGGCGAGCTCGTCAGCATTCTGCCCGCTCTGATCAACGGAGGACAATCGGTCTCCAGCGCAGGGACCCTCACTCTGAGCACAGAAGACGAAGGCGTCACTCTCCTGCAGGACGTGGCGGGCTTTTCTCCGCTGGCCGCCGAGAGCCCCGGGGCGGCAAACGGACCGTTTTCGCTTCAACTCGCCGCGGATCTCGCGGACGCCAGCCGCTTGCACTTCCTGCTCTCGATCGACGAGGACGGCGGGGGCCACTTCGAGGATTCCTTCGATCTGACCGTCTCGGGAGGGAATCTCCAGATCATCTCGCTCGATTTGGATGACGCGAGTGGCAACCAGGATGGAATCCTCGATCCCGGCGAGCAGGTCTTTTTGAATTTCACCCTGAAGAACTTCGGAAGCGCGAGAGTCGACTCGGTGAATGGCGTACTGCGCTCGCTGGATCCGCTGGCGACGGTCATCGATTCCACCGCGCACTGGGGCCTCTTGGACGGAGCTCTCAGCACGCAGGACAACGGACAGGATCTTCTCGCGGTGCAAGAGAGCGATACCGCGAATCCACACCTCTATCGCCTGCTCCTGACCGACAGCGCGGGAGCTACGCACTCCTTCGACTTCGATTTGCGCCGCCCCGCGGCGCTCACGGGTCTCGAGCCCGGTCTCGCCCAGGCTGGCTCGGTGCTCTTGCGTTGGGATCCTTCGAGCGCGGCGGATCTCTTGGGCTATCAGGTGGAGCGACGCGTGAAGGGGCAGAGTACCTGGATTTTCGCCAATGCCGATCTCTTGCAAGCCGGCTCGGTGTTCCTGGACGAGGGACTGCCCGATCGTACTAGCTTCGAGTATCAGGTGCGCGCGGTCGATCGCGCAGGACTTGCCGGTCCGGCCTCGGAGATCATCACCGCGGTGACGCCGCCGCCGGAAGTCGGATGCTTTCCCCTGCCCATCGATCAGGAGACTAGAGGAGCCTGTGCGGTGGGCGACGTGGACGGCGACGGCGTACTCGACTTGGCGGTGGGCTCGGGTCACATCTATTTGATCGACGGTCTGTGCCGCGAAAAGGTGGACGGGGATGACAACGCACAGACTTTCGGGCCGCTCGCCGGCGTCGGGGGAGGATTCCAGCCTTCGGGCATGACGCTGGGAAATTTGGATCAAATCGGCACGGACATGCAGATCGTGGGCGAGAACTGGACGAGCCATGAACTCTACATCTACAACGCCGACGGCAGTCTTCAGAGCGGTTGGCCACAGACCTTGGGCTCCAAGGCCTGGACCACCCCGGTACTGGGTGATCTCGACCAGGACGGGAGCCTGGAGATCATCACCAACGACATCGGTGGATTCACTTACGCTTTCCACATGGACGGCAACGAGGTGGCCGACGGAGATTCCAATCCCCAGACCAAGGGTCCCATCGCTCCGCGCCGCACCGGAGAGAGCTTTGGCCGCACCACGCCGGCACTGTACGACGTGGACAACGATGGCAAGCCCGAGATTCTCTTCGGTTCGAAGTTCCAAAACGGCGCGCCCGAGTACTTCTACGCCCTGAAGGGCGACGGGAGCGGCAACGCGGCGGGTTGGCCCAAGATCATGGAACCTCTCGCGACCTTTCTCGCCAGCCCCGCAGTGGGTGACCTCGACGGTGACGGGCAGATGGAGATCGTGGCGCCCTGTGATAACGATAGTCTCTACGTGTGGGAAACGGACGGGACCCGCTTCCCCAACTTCCCGGTGTACCTCCATGCACGGGCAATTGATTTCGACAGCCAGATGCCATCCCCGGCTCTGGCCGATCTCGACGGCAACGGAACCCTGGAGATCGTGGCGGTATCGATCGAATTGGCCTCGGAGGCCAGGGTGTACGTCTTCGACGACTCGGGAAACGTGAACCCGGGTTGGCCGCAAGTGGTCCCCGGACTGTCCGAGAGTAGCCCGGTGGTGGCCGACCTCGACGGCGATTTGGAACCGGACATCGTTTTCGGCATCGGCGGCGGTACGGACAATCTGCCCAATTTGCTTTACGTGTGGCACGCCGATGGCGTCCCCTTCGAGGGCTTTCCGATTCCTCTGGAAGGTTACGTCTGGGCCACGCCGACCCTGTGCGATTTCAACGGGGACGGACGGGCCAACATCGTTCTCGCATCGTGGGACCGTCTCATCCACGTGTGGGACATGGGGGGCACCTGGCGTCCCTCGCTTGCGCCCTGGCCCACGTTCCATCAGAACGCGCGCAGGGACGGAGTCCACCCGCTTCCGCCGCTCACCGCCCGCGGGGCGGGAGCAGAAACGGAAACGGACGCGAGCCGGCCGCGCCTGGCTCCCAACGTCCCCAATCCCTTCAACCCTGCGACCGCGGTGAGCTTCGTGATCCCAGCCGGCGGTGCGCGTCCCTGCGAATTGACGATCTTCGATTTGGCGGGGAGAAGGGTACGGGTGCTCGCGCGCGGCCCGCTGGCGCCCGGACTCCACGAACTTCGCTGGGACGGACGCGATGATGCCGGTAGGGCCGTGGCGTCCGGAGTATATTTCGCCCACCTGCTCGTCAGCGGATTTGAGGCCCAAAGCCAAAAGATGGTCCTCGTGCGCTGAGAGGGCTCGGTCCATTTGACACTTTGCCTCTGTCGAGTTTTCGTTGCGCGCAACAGAGGAGAGAACGCCGTGGACTTGAATCGACTTACGGAAAAATCCAAAGAGGCATTGGCACAAGCGCAGGGTCGGGCAGTCAAGCTCGGGCACCAGAGTTTGGACGTCCAGCACCTGTTGAAGGCCCTTCTGCACCAGGAGGAGGGGCTTCTCCCGCGCCTGCTCAAGCGTATGGACATTCCGATCGCCCGGCTCGAAGATCCGCTGGAGAAGGAACTTCAGGCGATGCCCAAGGTGTCCGGTCCGGGCAGCCAGGGGCAGCTCTACGCGGCTCCGCGTTTGCAACAGGTCCTGGACGATGCGGCGGAGGAGGCCAAGCGGCTGGGCGACGATTACAGCTCGGTGGAGCACCTTCTACTCGCCATGATCGAACTGGGCAACGATCACCCGATAGGGCGGCTCTTGAAGCAGGCGGGCATGACCCGCGAGCGGCTGCTGAGCGCGCTGCAGCAGGTGCGCGGCGGACAGAAGGTGAGTTCTCAGAACCCCGAGGAGACCTACGAAGTCCTGGAGCGTTTCGGCAGCGACCTGGTGGAGTTGGCGCGCTCGGGCAAGATGGATCCCGTCATAGGCCGCGACGCGGAAATTCGCAGGGTCGCGCGGGTTCTCTCGCGCAAGACCAAGAACAATCCCGTGCTCATCGGCGAGCCGGGGGTGGGAAAGACGGCGATCGTGGAAGGTTTGGCCCAGCGCATCGTCCGCGGCGACCTGCCGGCCTGGTTGAAGGACTGCAGCATCTTCTCTTTGGACATCGGCTCCTTGCTCGCCGGGGCGAAGTACCGCGGCGAATTCGAGGAGAGGCTCAAGGCCGTCTTGAACGAGATCAAGCGCAGCGAGGGGCGGATCCTCCTTTTCATCGACGAATTACACACCATCGTGGGCGCGGGACAGACCGAAGGCAGCACCGACGCGGGGAACCTCCTCAAGCCCATGTTGGCCCGCGGCGAGTTGCACTGTATCGGCGCCACCACCCTCGACGAGTACCGCAAACACGTGGAGAAGGACGCAGCGCTGGAGAGGCGTTTCCAGCCCATCCAAGTCGACGCGCCCAGCGTGGAGGACACCATCTCCATTCTGCGCGGACTCAAAGAACGCTACCAAGTGCATCATGGAGTGCGGATCCAGGACAACGCCCTCGTGGCGGCCGCGACGCTCTCCGATCGCTACATCAGCGACCGCTTCCTGCCGGACAAGGCAATCGACCTGGTCGACGAAGCCTGCGCGATGATTCGCACCGAAATCGACTCGATGCCGCAGGAGTTGGACGAGGTCTCGCGGCGTATCATGCAACTCGAGATCGAGGAGGCCGCACTCAAGAAAGAGGAGGACGAGGGGAGCCGCCGTCGTCTGAAGGACCTGGGAAAGGAGCTGTCGACGCTGCGCGAGCGTGAGAGCGAGATGCGGATGCAGTGGGAGAACGAGAAGGAGGCTATCGAGGGCGTCCGCTCGCTGCGAGAGGCGATCGAGCTGGCGAGGCAACAAGTCGTCGAGGCCGAGAGAGCTTACGATCTGGAGAAAGCAGCGGCCCTCAAACACGGACAGATTCCCAAGCTGCAGACGCAGCTCGAAGAGGCCCAGCAGAAGCTGGAGGAGAGGCAGGAGGGCGACGCTCTCTTGCGCGAGGAAGTCACCGAGGACGAAATCGCGGAGATCGTGGCCAAGTGGACGGGTATCCCCGTCACGCGTCTCATGGAAGGGGAGCGGGAGAAACTGTTGCGTCTGGACTCGATCCTCCACGAGCGGGTCATCGGGCAAGACGAGGCGGTGCAGCGGGTGGCGGATGCCGTCCTACGCGCGCGCAGCGGGATCAAGGATCCGAAGCGTCCCATCGGGAGTTTCATTTTCTTGGGCCCCACCGGGGTGGGGAAGACGGAGCTGGCCAAAACTCTGGCCGGAGCGCTCTTCGACAGCCGCGACAATTTGGTACGCATCGACATGTCCGAGTACATGGAAAAGCACGCCGTCGCGCGTCTGATCGGAGCGCCGCCTGGCTACGTCGGCTACGAGGAGGGGGGGCAGCTCACCGAGGCGGTGCGCAGAAAGCCCTACACCGTGGTGCTCTTCGACGAAATCGAGAAGGCCCACGGGGACGTGTTTCACGTGTTGCTGCAAATTCTGGATGACGGGCGCCTCACCGACAGCAAAGGGCGGACGGTGGATTTCAAGAACACCGTGATCATCATGACTTCCAATTTGGGGAGCCAAGAGCTCCTGAGCGGAGTGAACGAGGAGGGAGAGATCACCGCCGCCGCGCGCGAGGCGGTCCAGGGGCAGCTTCACGCCCACTTCCGGCCCGAGTTTCTCAACCGCGTCGACGAGATCATTCTGTTCAAACCGCTGCACCGCGACGAGATCGAGCAGATCGTGAAACTCATGATCGAAGAGCTCAGGGAGAGGCTGGCCGGGCGCAACATCACTCTCACTCTCACTCCACAGGCGCTGAGTTTGATCGCGGCTGAGGGTTTCGATCCCGTCTTCGGCGCGCGCCCTCTGAAACGATATCTGCAGCGCGAATTGGAGACGCGTTTGAGCCGTGCGCTGATCGCGGGTACGTTCGAGGACGGCAGTGAGCTCCAGGTGGGTGTGAAGGACTCCGAGCTCACCCTCTCGAGCAAAACGAACTGAAGAGAGTCTGCTTGCCGCGGCGCGTCGATCGCGCTACAGTCGCGAAGCGAATTCCCCCGCTTTCGCACAAGGTCCGAGGAAGGAACTCGTGGTGTCACGCATGGTCAAGAGCCAGCGCTATGTGAGCCTGGCCGCAGTCCTGGCCAGTGTGGCCATCGCGGTTCTGGTGGGCACTCCCTACCTCCTGCAGTACCACCACCACTCCGACTTCCACGAAAATCCTCGCTGCGCCATTTGCGTCTTCGCCTGCGCGCACGTTACGCCTCCCTCGGCGCCCCAGGCGTTGGCGCCGCCGCCAGTCAACGTCACCGTGGTGGCGATCGCAGGGGAAACTCTCAGCTCCACTTTTCACGTTCGTACTCCGAGCGTGCGGGGACCTCCTAGAGTCTGAAACCCAACGAAATTTCTTCGTCGCGAGTTTTTGACTCTATTCTGGAGGTTCATTGCGCATGAAACTGTGCGTACACGCTTGCACCTGCGTGTGTGTTGCGGCCGTCCTGACATTTTCTGTCTCGAGAAGTTCCGCGCAGACCACGCACTCGATTTTTTCCAATTTGACCAACCCGTCGATCGGGATGAACGCGCTGTTCTCGGGACAGATCGCCCCCGACATCGACGCGCCCTACGGCATCAGCTTCGACTCGGCCGAGATGAGCGCGATTTCCGTGGTCGATCCCTACTGGACCTTCTGGTCCAATATCACCTTCACCCCCGAGGAGGTGGATCCGGAGGAAATCGTGGCCCGTACGGATCGGATCCCTAATCTCCAGCTGCGGGTGGGCAAGCTCAGGGGCGACTTCGGCAAGCACGGGTTACTGCACACCCACGCCTTTCCCTTCATTCAAGCCCCGGTGATCATGGGCAACACGATCGGGGAGGAAGGCTTCAAGGACTCGGGTCTGGAGGCCTCGTGGCTCACTCCGCTGCCGTGGTACTCGGAGCTCACGGGCGGCATGTTCAAGGCGATGGAGGCCGGCGAGGAGAACCCACTCGACTTCGGCTCGATGCGCCACGAGAACGTTCCGTACCTCGGCCATTTCAAGAACCTGTTCGATCTCAACGAGTCGACCACTCTGGAGATCGGGCAGTCGTTTCTGCAGGGGCGCGGAGAAGATGGCCACCGGCACGCGGTATTCGGTGCCGACCTGACGGTACGCAACGTGCCGCTGCGACGCTCGAACAGCCGCGGCTGGATCCTGCAGGGGGAGTACATCCAGAAGGGCACCTTCGCGGGTGGAGACTATTTCAAGGAGCAGCGCGGCTGGTATGCCTCGTTCAAGTACCGGCTGTCCCAACGATGGTGGGTCGGAGTCCGCGGCGAACAGGGCCGTGACTGCACCACCGAGGTCTTAGTCGATTCGAGCGGCGATCCCATCCCCGGCAAGGTGAGTCGTGCCTCGGCGAACATCGCTTGGACTCCCTCGGAGTTCTCGTACATCCGCCTGGAGTACAGCGTCACCCAGGGCGACGACGGGATGGGTTTCAAACCGACCGACCACCGGCTCATGTTGCAGATGAGTTATACCGTCGGCTACCACCCGGCTCATGCCTACTAGACGGACGGGCACCGTGAACGCAACGGGCCTCACCGGCAACCCATTCTGGAGGAACTCATGAAATCGCTGTTTCGAACCCTGACCATAGTGAGCCTGAGCCTGCTCATGGCCGTGCCCGCGCGCGCCGAACACAAGTTGCAGGTGGCCACCTCTCTGACCGATCTCGCCTCCGTCGCGCGCTTCGTGGGCGGCGAGCACGTGAAGGCGAAGAGCCTGTGCAAAGGCTACGAGGATCCTCACTACGTACCGGCCAAGCCGAGCTTGATGAAGGCCATCCAGCACGCCGACGTCTACGTGTCGACGGGCCTGGAGCTGGACATCGGGTGGCTGCCCCTGGTTTTGCCCGGAAGCCGGAATCCCAAGATCCAGCCGAGCCGAGAGGGCTTCGTGGATGCCTCCGAGGGAGTTCCCGTATTGGAAAAGCCGACGGGCACGGTGAGCCGGGGCGAGGGAGACGTTCATCCGCTGGGAAATCCGCACTACTATGCCGATCCCAAGAACCTGGAGATCGTCGCTTCCCAGCTGGCGGAGGTGTTTACTCGTCTCGATCCCGCCAACGCGGCCGACTACCAGGCCAATGCCAAAGCCTTCAAGGAGAGAATGGAGACCTCGCTCGCGAAGTGGGAGAAACAGATGGCGCCGTATGCAGGCACGCAGGTCGTCACCTATCACAAGAACTTCATCTACTTCGCCACGCGCTTCGGCCTGAAGATCTTCGACACGGTCGAAAATAAACCGGGCATTCCGCCCTCTCCGCGCCACGTAGCCGACCTGGTGGAGGCGATGAAGGCGAATGGGGTCAGGCTGGTCGTCTATCAGCCCTACTACAACGCCAAAGTGTGCAAGGAGGTCGCGAAGCGGGCGGACGGGACGGCTCTGGAAATTGCAACCGAGTGCGACGGTCTTCCCGGGACGGACGACGTCTTCAAGAAGTTCGACCTCCTCGTTTCCTCCATCGCCAAAGCTCTGTCCGAGAAGTGAGGTAGTTGCCAATGGAATTCCTACAAGTCATGGCGCTGCCGATTCTGGCGTGCTTTCTTCTGGTCTTGATTCACCCCTCCCTGGGCCAGCACGTACTGGCCCGGGGCGTGATTTTCGTCGACCTCGCGCTCGCGCAGATCGCTGCCCTGGGAGGCAGCGTCGCGTTCCTCTTGGGCGCGGACCCGCACGATCCCAGCATGTATTTCTGGTCCTTCGGGTTCACTCTTCTCGGGGCGGCGCTCTTCAGCTTCCTCTGGGACCGCAACCACTCCGTGCTGCAGGAAGCGTTCATCGGAATCTCCTTCGCACTGGCCACCGCGGCCAACCTGGTGCTTCTGTCCAACGCACCTCACGGCGCGGAACACGTGCGCGGTGCTCTGAGCGGCGAGGCCCTCGGATGGGTGACCTGGAAGGACATCCTCATCATGGCGGTTCTCTACGCGATCGTGGGGGCATTTCTGTATCTCAGTCGCCGGCAGCTTTTCGCCTGCTCGCAGGACCACAAGAAGGCGCGCGAGATGGGACTCTCGGTGCGGAAGTGGGACTTCCTCTTCTACGCCTCCTTTGGTCTGGTGGTCACCAGTTCGGTGAAGGTATCTGGGGTGCTGGCGGTGTTCTCCTATCTCATCGTGCCGCTGGTCTGCTCCACCCTGCTCGGCAAGAGGGGGCGGGCACGGCTCTACTGGGCCTGGGCGCTGGCCTTCGTGGTTTCGATTCTGGGTTCGGTGCTTTCTTACACGAGGGATTGGCCGATGGGTGCGACCATCGTGTGTCTCTTCGGTGTGACGGTGGCTGTCATCTCCCTCTTCGTACGCATGAAGAACGTCGACCCGGAGCGGAACGGTGATCAACTCGCGGGCGCGGAGTTTCAAAATGGGGAGCGCGGCATGACACGCTGAGCCCGGCGCCCGGATCGACGAGTTCCTGAGAGGGATGGACGCAGGCGCTACCGCCGGAGTACATTCGGCCCTGAGTTGGCGGCGAGCTGCCGCCCGACGAGACTCGTTGTCGAAGGCCTCGAATGTTCTCAGATTGCCCCCTGCCTCGCCTCTTGCTCGGTGTGCTCCTGCTTCTGTCCGCCTGCCAAGCGGACAAGCAGGACGCGGCCGAGCCGGTCATTCCCGCCAAACCTCTTTACGGAGGCACTCTCCGCATCGCGGCGAGCAGCGAACCCGACGTGCTCAACAGCTTGATCACGACCTCCGGTTACAGCAGCCGCATTCTGGCACTGGTGAATGACGGGCTGGCGAGCTTGAACGAGCGTCTGGAGTGGGAGCCGGACCTCGCGCAGTCGTGGACTTGGTCGCAGGACGGGCTGGTGCTGACCTTTCATTTGCGCCAGGGTGTGCAGTGGAGCGATGGTCAGGACTTTAGCGCCTACGATGTGCAACGCAGTTACGAGCTGTACATCGATCCCCGGATCTCCTCGTCGCGCCGCAGCAATTTCAAGGACATCGAGTCCTTTACGGCTCTGGATAGTCAGACGGTGGAAGTGCGTTTCTTGCGGCGCAGCCGCGACCAGCTCTTCAACGCGAACCTGAGCATCTTCCCGGCCCACATCGTAGACCACCTCGATCCCAACGAAGTGCAGAGTTGGCCGATCAACCGCCGTCCGGTCGGGCTGGGGCCCTACCAACTCAAGAGCTGGGAGTCGGGATCGCGCATCGTGCTGGAGCGCAATCCGCATTACTTCGGGGACAAGCCGTATCTGGACGAGATCGTCTTCGAGTTCACTCCGGAACAAGCCGTTCGGCTCCTGCGTTTGGAGGCGGGCGAAGTCGACATGGTCGAGAATATCGCCCCCAAGGACGAAGGACGGCTGCGAAAGAGCGCTCCCTGGATCAAGATCTATCCCATCTCGGGCAGGCTATTCGGCTATCTCAATTACAATGTGCGCCGCGCCTTCTTGAGCGACGCTAGGGTACGACGCGCAATTTCGCACGGGATCGACCGCAAGGCATTCACCGAGAACTTGATGTTCGGGCGGGCCCAGCCGGCGGCATCCCTCATTCCTCCGGCTTTGGCCTGGGCCCACGACCCCAATCTCGCTCCCGACGCGTTTGACCCGGAACTCTCGCGCCGTCTCTTGGCCGAAGCGGGATTTGAGGATAGCGACGGAGATGGGGTGGTGGAGAAGGACGGTAGACCCTTTGAGGTCGAGATCACCACGCGCACCGGCGACCCCGTGCGAGAAAACGGCGCTCTCATCCTGCAGGAGAATCTGCGGCAGATCGGCATCAGGGTGAAGCTGCGCCTGATGGAGTACTCGGCCGCCTTGGCCGAAGTGCGAGCGGGCCGGTACGACATCTACTACGGACACTTCGGAAGCCGCATGTCGGTCGATCCCACCATGCTCGTGTGCACGGGCGGGGCGGTCAATTACGGAGGGTACTCCAATCCCAAGATGGACGCGTTGGTGGAGGAGGGTTTGGAGACAATGGATACCGACAAGGCGCGGGCCATCTGGTATGAATTCCAGAAGTTGTGCGATGAGGAACAACCCTGGACGGTGTTGTATTACTACGATTCCCTGGTGGGGATCCAGAGCGCGTTCCAGGACTGTACTCCCAACAATCTCTCGCCTTTCTATGACATCGAAAAGTGGTGGTTGGTGCCCTCTCTCCTGCGCGGGCGCCGTTGACACGCCAGATGGGCCATTCCTAAGTTGTATAGGTAGGGTGGCACTCGTTTTCCATTTCAACGGGGTACTTTGGTGAGATGCGATATCCAGGCGCTCTGAGCCTCCTCGTGGGTCTTATAGCCGCGTTTCTCATTTCCTCCTGCTCCAATTCGTCCTCGCCCACCGGGCCCGGCGGGGACGAGGTGTACAACTTTGATCCGGCTCCGGGGGACCTGAGCATCAGCGCCCTGGATACCCTGGAAATCAGGGTGTCGCGCAAGGACGGCGCGCCGGTCTCCGGGGTCTTCTATGTCAACGGGGATTCGGTTGCCGCCGGGAACTTCCTTCGCTGGCCGGCCAGCCAAGTCGGCGAGGTCGCGGTCAAGCTCGTCCTGCCTCCGGCCGATTCTCCCACCGTGGTGAACTGGGCGGTGACGGTCAGCGAGGTGGGAGTGAGCCCTCCGGCCCCGGTGTCGTTGGTGGAGGCCAGTCGCGGGGCGCTCCCCGGAAGCATCGCCACGAGTTGGAGCCGTCCGGGAGCCGGAAAAGACTTCATCGATCACTACCTGCTCTACTATTCGACTTCTCCCATCACTGAGGAAGGGCTTGCGGGGACCAGTTTCGTCAGAGTCGAGCACGATCCCGCGATCATCGTCCAGAGCAAACTGCTCACCGGATTGCAGGAGGAGACCCAATACTACGTGCGCGTCCAGCTCATCGACGTCCTGGGGCGGGCTGCCTCGCTCAGCGCGGAGAATAGCAGTCTGAGCACGGGTCACTATCGGGTGGAAGGACGAGTCACCCGTCTGGCCGACGGAGGCGGCGTCGAGGGCTTTCCGGATGTTTTGGCGGAAGTGGGGGACTACAAGACACTCACCGAGAGCGACGGAACATACGTCCTCGAAGACATTCCCAACCTCGCGCGCAAGCGGCTCACCCTGAAACCTACGCACCCCCTGGAAACCTATTCCTATTACTGGGTGGTGACGGACACGCTGAAGCTCGTGGATCAGAGTTTTGATGCCCTTCTCTTCAAGCTTGCGCCCCTCGTGCCCATCAATATCCCCAGGGATACCTTGATCACCAACCTGGATTTCCTCTACCTCATGACCGCGAAGGATTCCTACGCGGGAGATCCGCAGACCATCAAGCGTTGGCAGAGCTATCCCATTCCGGTGCGGGTCGATGCCGATTCCGCCGATACCATCGCGGGGCAACACGTGACCGACGCGATGGAGGCCGCGATCGCAACCTGGAATCAGGAAGCCGGCGAGCAGCTCCTGCAGCCGGTGACGGGCGAGCCCTCCTACGGAGCCAACTTCACCATCTACCCGGGCTCCCCGTCCGGAGGCGGAATTCTCGGCGAAGTCCAAATGGTGGATCCCCCGGACAGAGGCTGTCTCTTGAGGTGTATTCCGCAAGAGGTGGTGGTGTCGACCTACAGTCAGCTGACGGATGGCCTGCTGGACCGAATCCTGGTGCACGAGCTGGGGCACGTGCTGTGGATGACGCATTCGCGGAACTCGAACCACGTGATGTCAGCGGGGGTGACCTCGAGCTCTTCCCTCGTGCCCTACCCGGAAGAAGTGCGAATGGCGCGACTCATTGCCCACATCCCCAATGGAACCGACTTGCGCTGGTACAAGACGCCCACCCAGCCCTGATCGTCGCGCTCATCGATCAATCTCGATCGGTCTCGCTCAACTGCAGAGGCTTGCCGTCGAAATCTCCCGGCAGAGGAATTCCCAGATAGCGTAGAACGGTGGGGCCGATATCCTGGATGGAACGCGGCCGATCGGGGAGTTTGCGGCTGCAGAAGAATATCCCGGCCGTGATGCGCGGGTCAAAACTGCAGTGGTCACCGCTCCAGTTGTCCATGTTGTCCTCGATCACATCGGGTGGGATGCCTCCCAATGCCGTCTGCCAAGAGACCCGGTAGTTTTCGTTGAAGCACACCAGCAGGTCGGGCGCTTCCAGGAAGCGGGGCCCGTGGAACACGGAGTCGCGTCGCACCACGTCCAGGACTACGGGAGTGTCGGGAAACCTGGGATCCTTCAGTTGTTTCAACCCGTCGATGATTCCCTGGCGCACATCGTCGTACTCGCTCGCGCTGACCGAACCCTGGGGCTCGCGGAGCTGGAGATTGACGTAGATGCTGCCCAGACCGATCGAATAGGCCTTGGTCTTGGGCCAGTCCACATTCTTGAAAAAACTTCCCTCCGGATCGAAGAGGTCATCCAACTTCTTGTGCTCGTCCGGAGTGTTCGTCTTTCCCCTCAGAGTCATGAATCCGTGCTTCACCAGCCAGGTGTTCAGGTTGACTCCGTAGCGGAAGGAGTGAAAGCCGTGATCGCTGACGATGATCAGTGTCGTATTGTCGTCGAGATAGCGATCCATCACCTCGCCCACGATCGCGTCCATCTTCTGGTAGATCTTGAGAATCTGCCCTCCGTAGAGCTTCGCGGCCACCGGATCGTAGTTGGGATGACCGGGATCGATGAAGCGATACATCATGTGCTGCATGCGATCCGTCGAGAGAAAGACCGCGGCGAAGAGGTCCCAGTCCTCCTTGGCGAGCTCTCCCATGACCACCCGTTTGCGATTCTCCAGCGTGAAATTGAGATCTTCCAGGAAAGTGGGAAAGTCGATGACGTTATCGCGCAGAGGATTCGTCGCGATCGACCAACCCACCGTCTCGCGCAGGCCGTACTCCTTGGCCAGATCGCACGCCCAGTCGCGCGGATCGGAGATGTTGACGGTGGGGGGTAAGTGACAGGGCAGGAAGTTGAGAGGTTCCTGATACAGCTTCAGATCGGGCTTGAGCTCCAGTAGCTTGAAACGCGTACTCGCCATCATCTTCAGAAGCGGATTGGCCTGGAAACTGAGCATGACGAAGTCGCTCCACTCGCCCACGTGAAGCAAGATTTTCTGTCCGCAGACTTTCAGTTGCACCGCGTCGTCGCCTTCACGTGTGAGCTCCATGGGAACGCTGGCGTCTCCCTTGGTGGGGACGAGCGTCGGACCCAGGATAGCGGCGCTCGCATGGTCGTCGTTCCAGTGCACGGTGGTGAGCACGCCACCGGTCTCCGTCGCTTTGGTCTGGAAGGTCTGGGTGGAATAGAGTCCGAAGAGCCCCCAGGTGGCGCGGGCGTCGGGTGTCCCCAAACCGGTGGTGAGGTGCACTCCATCGACTTGCTTGGCGGGGAAGGTCATGGGGATGTCGATGAGCTTGCAGCGCAATCCACCCGCCGCCGCGTATTCCCAGAAGGGGGTGCCGCTGCGACGATTCTCCGGGCGCGGAAGCTCGTAGGGCAGCCAGCGGAAGAATGCCAGATAGCCTGCGCCCCAGGCGGGCAGAGCGAGAAGCAGGCCCAAGACGAGCGCGAAGCGCGGCCGGGCACGGAAAATTCGTGCCACTCCAAACACGAAGAAGAGCGCGATGATTCCCAGCGCGAAGGCCAAGACCCCGCGGCGGAGCTTGGAGGGCATCAGTGGCTCGGTGGTCCGTTTGGCCAGCGCGATGTCGGGAGTGTAGGTGTAGGGAATGCGGTAGAGAAAATCAAAGATGCCGTGGTACCCCGGATTCTGCCCGGTCACGAAAGAGGCCCAGCTCACCGGTGACTGGGCGGGGTAGGTCGTCGCCAGGTCGGAGAAGGTCCCTTCCTGCGCGAGCTTGCGGAGATGAGGAAGGTCGTTCTTTTGGAAATACTCTCGGCATCGGTCAGGATCGACCCCGTCGAAGCCCAGCACGATGACGCGCGGATGCGGCGGCTTTTCCTGCGCGTGAACGCTCACTGCGCGAGCACAGAGAAGCGCGGCGAGAAGGAAGAGGAGAAGAGACGGGGGGGAGAACTTCAAGGCCCAGCCGGTTCCACGCATTGCGCTTCCTCTCGAGCAGACGATTCACGAGGCGCTCTTTCGGCGCGGGCATTCATTCCGCGCGAGCTGAGGCCCTGTAGTCCGCTTCGATTTTCATGACATCCTCTTTGCAGCCCAAGAAGAGTGGCACGCGCTGGTGCAGGCTCTCGGGTTGCAGCTCCAAAATCGGCCCTTCTCCATTGCTTGCGTAGCCGCCGGCCTCCTGAGCCACGTAGGCCAGAGGATTTGCCTCGTACATGAGACGCAGCTTGGGACGCGGAGCTCCACCCTTCGGGTCGCTCAAAGCGGGATAGAGGAAGATCCCGCCGCGGAGAAGATTGCGATGGAAATCGGAAACCAGACTCCCGATGTAACGCGCGGTGAGCGCGGGAGCTCTGGAATTCGCCCGCTTGTACCCTTCCACCGTCTTGCGAATTGTGGGGTCCCAACGGGCGGCGTGACCCTCGTTGGTGCTGTAGGTCGTCGCGCGCTGGGGAGTCTTTATGTTCTCGTGCGAGAGAAGAAACTCTCCGACGGTCGGATCGAGGGTGAAGCCATGCACCCCGTGTCCAGCGGTATACACGAACATGGTGCTGCTTCCGTAGATTACGTAGCCGGCGGCATACTGCTTGATCCCGGGCTGGAGCAGATCTTCCGAGCGGACCGGCCCTTTGGGACTCACCCTGCGGAGGACGGAGAAAATGGTTCCGATGGAGACGTTGACGTCGATGTTGCTCGAGCCGTCCAAAGGATCGAAGAGGAGCACGTAGTCGCCGGTGAGGCGCTCGTTCTCCACCGGGATGGGATCTTCTTTCTCCTCGCTGGCCATCAGACAGACGCGCCCGCCACGGCCCACGATCCTGGCCATCACTTCGTGAGCGTAGATGTCGAGCTTTTGGACCTTCTCGCCCTGGACGTTGCGCTCTCCCGTGCCGCCGAGGATGTCGATGAGACCGGCGCGGTTGACGTGGTGGGAGATGATCTTGCTGGCGAAGGCAATGTCTCGCAGCAGACCGGAAAATTCTCCGCGGGCATGAGGATGCTGTGCCTGCACATCTTGAATGTGTCGTTCGATGGTGATGATGTTGGATTCCGCCACTCTGCCACCTTGCGATCAGGATCTCATGGGGCCGGATTCGGCAAGTCCAGAAGATAACAGAGAGAGCCGAGCTTGTCGCTTGCCCGATCTCTTCCAAGAGAGGGAGGCCCCGGGCCCGAATGCTGCCGGGCTAAAAGCGGGGAATTGCCCTTCAGCGTCAGTGGGTGGGGCGATAGCGCAGTGAGAGCGTCGACTCTCCGGCGGGCAGGCAGACGAGGCGCCACTCGCGACCGCCCGCCTCCACGCGCCGGCTCTCGGCCCGCGGGAAGGAGCTGGACCAATCGCTCAGGGTCCGGCCGCGCCAGCGACGGGGAAGGGCGATGGCGGCGCGGAACTCGTCGCCCGAAACGGCCAGCTTCAGCTCGAGGGTCTGCGGGGCGTGCCAGACGGGAACGAAGTGGATCTTGCGCTTGAAGGCCTGCCAGGCCGGCTCCGAGAAGGAACCGAGGCTGCTGTCGCACGGTTGTGGAGATAGGCGGGGAAAGGGCAGGGGGAAGATGTCGGGGGACAAGAGGGCATTGACGATCGCAGTGCGCCACTGGGCTTTGCGTTCGTCGCTGAGGGAGGAGTTTTTCTGCACCTCGCGCAAGAGCTGCGGAAGACACAGAGCTTGACTCAAAAAGCCGCCCTGGCCACGTGCCGTCCACCAGATGGAGGACATCCCGAAGGGATTTCCCACCGACCGTAGCCCGTAGCTGACAGGACGAAGTCCCGACTGGACGAAGTGGAGGGAGATGGGTGGAAGCGAAGCGGGGATCGCTTTGCCGGCGGGGGGCACCAGCCCTGTGCCGGAGGAACTCGAGGCACCCGTCCGCCAGCCGAGTTGCGCCGGCCAGCTCAGCTGCTCGTGCTCCTTGCGGAAGAGGATCCGCAATCCGGCCAGCTTCGTCCACGGCCCCTCCGGCGCGTCCAGAAATGCAATCCCTCCTTGCCGCACGAAGACCTCGACTTTGCCGGTGCTGGAGGTGTCGAGCTCGGCCAGGGCGGCGTGGGTGAAGACGATCATGACTCGTCCGGCCAGAGAGCTGTCCGCGAGAGAGCGGGAGAAGCGCGCAGCGCCGGTCACATCGCAACCGCCGAAAGTAGAATCGATCAACTCGTTCCAGAGCTGGTCGTTCTCTTGCGCCTGAGCACCGCCTTTGTCCGCGTGGACCAGGAGGATCGGATGGCCGCTGTCGCGCGACGAGATCTGCCTCTGGCGGCCGCAGGAATTCAAGGCGCCGCTCAGAGACAGGACGAGGAGGAGGGAAAAGAGCGTAGGGAGAGTACGGCGCATGATCACTGGACGGCGAGTTGGAGGCTCGAAGCGAAACCGAGGAGAAGTTGTTTTCGCATGATATGGACGCGGGCGAAACTTGTCGACTCGGCTCCCGGCGGCTAGGCTTTGCTGCATGAAGCTCATACGGACATGGCGCATCTTCCTCATCATGACCCTCGCGATCACGCCGTGTCTTGCCGCCTGCGGACACCGGGCGCGCCAGGGGGAAACGGCGCCCTTGCAAGAGCTCCACTGGCCCAAGGTGGAAGGGGCAAGGAGCTACGAGGTGCGCGCCTGGTCGGGCTACCGGCTTCTCTTCGCGGAGAGCAGCTCGGACACCCTGCTCGCACTCACCCCCAACATGCAGAGGGTGCTGGTGGGCTGTGACTCGCTGTCTCTGGAGGTGAAGGCCCTGGACGCCACCAGCACTCCCCTTGTAGGAGGACATCGGCGCTATGAGCTCATGGCCTCGGGGAAGGGCCGCTAGCCGGGGGGATGGTGCCGGAGGTGGGACTCGAACCCACACGAACAAGAGTCCACGGCATTTTGAGTGCCGCGCGTCTGCCAGTTCCGCCACTCCGGCACGAAGCGGTGCGCCCGGCAGCGTAGGTAGGCGGGGGGCTTCTGTCAACTCTGGGGCGATTGGAGCCTGAACTCTTGACAGAAATCGCCTACACTCTAGATTCACGGCTCAGGTTTTGGGGCCATAGCTCAGCTGGGAGAGCGCATGACTGGCAGTCATGAGGTCAGGGGTTCGATCCCCCTTGGCTCCACCAAATCACTGGACTGAATGGGGAGAGGGCGGTCTCGGGTGAGGTCGCCCTTCACTTCTGTCCGCAGGCCCGATTCCGAACTAGGGGAGCACATGGCCAAACCGCCGATTCTTCTCCTTTTGGAAGATGGACACGAACGGGGCCTGACTCCGCTGTCCTTGACGCGCCCCAGCTTCGAGCTGCGCAGCGGCGCTCTGAATCTGCGCGAGCGCGCGGAGCTGGTGGCGCCCGGAAGAGTGCGGGCGCGGGTGAGAGGCGAGCTACAGGCACTGCTCCAACGGACGCTTCCCGATCTGTGTGAAAGCATCGGGCGCAAAGAGCGAGTGTTGGTGGTGAACGCTCGCCTGCGGATCTCGGTGGAGGAGTTGGCCGCGCTCTGCTTGGCTGACGACGGGCGCGACTGTGTCCTGAACGCGCGCGCGCAGGATGACGCGACGAGCGCGCCGGAAGAAGATTGGCTGGCGGCCTGGATCTCCGGTGCGGCGGCGTCCGCGTGCAAGGGTGGAGTGCAGCCCGAGTTCGAGGGCGCGATGCGCAAAGCCGGCGCACATTCCCTCTTCTCTCATCCCTGGGATTACCTTGCGGCCAACCAAGAAGATCTCAAGCGTGATTTCGCCAGCATCGCGCGTCAGGGAGGCGTACCGCGCCGCATCTTCGGCATCTCCTTCGAAGAATCCGCTCCGGCGCGAGTCTCGCTTGGTGAGAGCGCCTTCGGGGACGGCTCGGAGGCCATTCTTTATCCGGGCGTTCACATCCTCAACGACACAGAGGTGCTCTTCGGCGCGGGCGCGTTGATCAAACCGGGGGTGGTTCTCGACGCGGAGCGCGGACCGATTCTGATCGGCGCCGGCGCGGTCCTTCACTCCAACGTGACGGTCCAGGGGCCGGCCTACCTCGGCCCGGGATGCTTGGTGCATCCGATGACCCGAGTGCGCGAAGGGGCTTCGATCGGCGCGCTGTGCAAGTTGGGGGGAGAGGTCGAAGAGTCGGTCATGCTCGACTTGAGCAACAAGCAGCACGACGGATTCTTGGGCCACGCCTACCTGGGCAGTTGGGTGAACCTGGGCGCGGATACCAACGCCAGCGATTTGAAAAACAACTATTCGACGGTGCGCGTGAATCTGGGCGAAGGAGAAATCGAAACCCATCAGCGCTTCGTGGGTCCCATCCTCGGCGACCACGTTCGTTGCGCGATCAACACCATGTTCAACACCGGCAGCGTGGTGGGCGTCTGCTCCAACGTCTTCGGCGCCGGCTTTCCGCCGCGCTTCCTCCCGAATTTCAGCTGGGGAGGGAGCGATGGGCTCCGCCGCTACGAGCTCGAGAAGGCCCTCGCCACTGCGCGGATCGTTCTCGCCAGACGGCAGGTGGAGTGGCTCTCGGAGTACGAGGAATTGCTGCGCAGACTGCACGCCGTGGGCGAAATGGCGCACGGAAGGCCGGGCAGGTGAGTGGGGCGGGTCCCGAGCCAGCATCTCAAGTTCCTGTCATAATTGAAGATACAGTTGGCCTTTGAGGTCGAGGCGGAGCGGCACGCGTCTTGATGCGAGAAAGAGACGCGCTGCCTGCTACGCATGGGATTGTCGGGCTGCTCATACCCTTCGCTGGTTTGTATTCGCCAGTACCGGCACGCGGCAGACGTGGGCGGCGCATAAACTACCTCCGTTGATGAGCGAAGAGAGCGCTGTTTCCAGCCGGAAGCAGCGCCTCTTCACGCCGCTCCCCTTCATTGACACCGATTGAGCCCCCTGCTAGGTTTCGCTTCCGGGTCGGGGACTAGGTGTAGACTGCGGACCCAACAGTTCTCTAGAGCAAGGAGCACGAGCTGCCATGAAGGAAGCGCTGGGCATGATCGAAACCCGTGGCTTCGCCGCCATGGTTGAGGCAGCGGACGCCATGGTGAAGGCTGCCAACGTCAGCTTGGTGGGATACGAGAAAATCGGGGGCGCATACTGCACCGCCATCGTTCGAGGAGACGTGGCAGCCGTGAAGGCGGCCACCGACGCGGGCGGAGCCGCTGCTTCCAAGATCGGTGAGCTCATCTGCGTCCACGTGATCCCCAGGCCCCACTTGAATGTGCAAGACACCTTGCCCATCGGTGGCGTGGCTGACGGCAAGTAAGCCATGCAACTCGCCGAGGTCATCGGCACCGTAGTGGCCACTCGCAAGGAGCAGAGCTTGCGAGGGGTGAAGCTGCTCGTGCTCAAGACGGTCGACGTGAACCGGGAGCCGGTGGGAAGCTATGTGGTGGCGGTGGACGCGGTCGGAGCGGGCGTGGGTGAAATTGTCATCTACGCTTCCGGCTCCTCGTCCCGGATGACCGAACTCACGAAGGAACGCCCGGTGGACGCAATCGTGATGGGGATCGTGGATTCCCTGGAGATCGCGGGGAAGTCCGTCTACCAGAAGTAGATTTGCGCGGAGACTGAATGTCGCTCAATGACAATCGCCTGGCCGAGCTGGTGCGCGCGGCGCAACGCCGCGCCGCGGGGCAAAGGAATGAGTCCGCTCTGAGCGCTGCGGCGAACGCAGACGGTGCCACCCCCGCCACCACTTCACCGCTTCGCTCTGCGAGCTTGGGGCAGGGGATTCCCGGTGGAGGCGCTTCGGTGAACGCGGCGATGCACGGGGTCTTCACCACCCTGGACGACGCGGCGCGGGCCGCGAAGGCGGCCTTCCAGCAGTACCGCGAGTTTCCCCTGCGCCGCCGGGCGGAGATGATCGATCACATCCGCTCCCGGCTGCTGGAGCGAGTCCCGCTTCTCTCGGAGCTGGCGGTCGCCGAGACCGGGTTGGGGCGGCCCGAGGACAAGCAGATCAAGAACAGCTTGGTCATCCGCAAGACGCCCGGACCGGAAATTCTGCGCCCGGAAAGCGTGAGCGGCGACGACGGTCTGATGCTCACCGAGTGGGCGCCCTACGGAGTGATCGGATCGATCACCCCGGTGACCAATCCCAGCGAAACCATCATCAACAACGGCATCGCCATGCTCGCAGCCGGGAACACCGTGGTCTTCAATCCGCATCCCTCCGCCAAGAACGTATCCCGCCTCGCCATGTCAATCATGAACGAGGCGGCCCTGGAAGTGGGGGCGCCCAAGAATCTGCTCTGTTGCGTCAAGGACCCCACGCTCGAAACCGCACAGGCACTGATGCACCACAAGGCGGTGCGCCTGCTCGTGGTCACCGGCGGTCCTGGAGTGGTACGCGCTGCCCTGGACTCGGGAAAGAAGTGCATCACGGGGGGGCCGGGGAATCCGCCGGCGGTGGTCGACGAAACCGCGGACATTGCCAAGGCGGCTCGCGACATCACGCTGGGCGGAGGTCTGGACAACGGGATCATCTGTACCTGTGAAAAAGAAATCATCGTGGTGAAGTCGGTAAAGGACGCGCTCCTTCAGGAGCTGCAGCGCTGTGGGAACCGGATCCTCAACAGCGACGAAATTGCGCGCGTGGAAAAGGTGATCTTCGAGGAAACGAGAGGTCCCAGAAAAAAGGCCGTCATCAACCGTGAGTGGGTGGGGAAGACAGCGCGCACGATCTTGGCCAAGATCGGAGTCGAGGTTCCCCAGAGCTGCCGCCTCGCCATCCTCCCCGTCCCCGTGGAACATCCTCTCTTGTGGACCGAACAGCTCATGCCGATGATGCCGCTGTGCGAGGTCGATGACGCGGAAGAGGCGATGCGTCTGGCAGTGGAGATGGAAGCTGGAAACGGCCACACCTTCGTGATGCACAGTCGGCGCGTGGATCGCCTGGGCAAGATGGCGCGCATGTGCAACGCTTCCATCTTCGTGAAGAACGGACCCAACTTCGCCGGTCTCGGGGAGGGGGGAGAAGGATTCACCTCCTTCACCATCGCCACTCCCACCGGCGAAGGACTCACCGATCCGCGTTCTTTCTCCCGACTTCGGCGTTGCACCCTCGTGGGTGAATTCAGAATCGTCTAGGGGGAGAAGTGGACACGACTTCTCTGGGTCTGATCGAGTGCGGAAGTCTCGCCCGCGGCTCTCTGGTCTGCGATGCGATGCTCAAGACCGCGCACGTTCATCTCCTCATGGCCAGCCCGGTCACTCCGGGAAAATTGCTCATCGGAATCAACGGAGCGATCGCGGAAGTCGAAGCCGCGATGGAGAAGGGTCTGCAGGTTTGCGACGAGCAGCTCGTGGATGCGCTCTTCTTGCCCCGAGTGCACGCGGAGCTCGCGCGCGCATTTCATAGCTCCCTTCCCGCCGGCGGAGTGGCGGCAATGGGAGTGGTGGAGACGGCCTCCGTGTCTTCCGCGCTGCGCGCAGCCGACGCTTCGCTGAAAGCGGCCCAAGTACGACTGCTTTCCCTGCGACTCGGCGCGGGCATCGGCGGCAAGGCGGTGTATCACCTCTCGGGAGAGGTGGCCGACGTGGAGGCTGCGGTGGAGGCCGGGGTGGGCGCGATCCGGATTTCCAGTCTTCTGGTGCAAACCGCGATTCTGCCCCGCCCGCATCCCGATTTCGCGGCCTACCTCGATGGGGGCGCCGGCCAGGAGACCCCGCCGCGTGGCGTGGTGGCTCTCGAAGAGGAGGACTAGGGTGCAGCTGGCGCGCGTCGTGGGCACCTGTGTCGCCACCCGGAAGACCCCGGGGCTCGCGGGACAGCGATTGCTCTTGATCCAACCTCTCGACTTCGCGCTGCAGGACAAGGGCCGGATCGCCGTCGCGGCGGACACCGTTTCGGCCGGTCCCGAGGAGATCGTGTGGTTCGTTCGCAGCCGCGAGGCGGCCAACAGCCTGCAAGATCCTTTCAACCCGGTGGATTGCGCGATCGTGGGGATTCTGGACGAGTTGGAAATGCTGCACGAGGACCGCATGCGGCGCGTCTTTCCGGTGGGGGACTCATGAGAGTCGCGCGTGTAGTGGGGACGGTGGTGGGTAGCGTGAAACATCCTCAGATGCACGGACGCCGCCTCCTGGTGCTGCAACCGCTTCGCTTGGGTGGACTCTCCGGCGGAGATCCTCTCA
Organism: Candidatus Krumholzibacteriota bacterium; assembly: GCA_963727455.1. Taxonomy (GTDB): domain Bacteria; phylum Krumholzibacteriota; class Krumholzibacteriia; order JAJRXK01; family JAJRXK01; genus JAOZPE01. The sequence continues at coordinate 63,006 of CAVSGG010000010.1, forward strand.
TCGCGGTGGATGTGATCGGGGTCGGGGTGGGTGAGGAGGTCCTCTTCGTGGACGACGGAGCCGCCGCAAGGACGATTTTGGGCAGTGCGGGCCCGGTGCGGACCGTGGTGGTGGGGGTCGTCGACGAGGCCAAGGTGGAGGGCAGCTCAGGGGCCTGATCGGGCCAAGTTCAATTTAGGCATTGACTTGGCTCGGGCCGACTGCTATCACTTCTTAGACTTGGATGCGTTTTCAGCATGGCGGGGTATGCTCTCTTGCCCTCGCTCTCATGAGAGAGAAGGCGCTACGGAGAATCTGAAGTAAGGGAGTTTGAATCCATGACCAAGGCCGAGCTCGTCGAGATGATCGCGCAAGGAACGGGTCTTTCGAAGAAGGACACCGGAGTGGTCGTGGATCTCATCCTGGAGAATGTCTCGCGGGCCCTCTGCGAGGGCGACAAGGTGGAACTGCGCGGATTCGGCAGTTTCAAGGTGAAGGAGAGACGCTCGCGCAAGGCGCGCAATCCACGGACCGGCGATGCGGTGGAGGTGCCCTCCAAACTGGTGCCCTATTTCAAGGCCTCCAACGAGCTGAAAGCGCTCGTGGACGGCTCGCAAGAGGACCATTCCGGCCTCGCGCAGGGGCAATACACCGCGCCTGGCGGCGCGGGCCAGGGCCCGGCCAGACCGTTCTAAGTCCAAGCAGCCGGGCGTACCGGAGTCACGCGCGATGGAGCTGTGCTCCCACGCGGCGGCCACCTGCCTTGCGGTGGGTGGCGTTTTATCGTTATCTGCGGCTTCTTTGACGAGTCGCAACTTGGAGGTCAGGCTGAGATGCCCAGCGGGAAGAAGCGGAAGCGCAAGAAGATTGCCACCCACAAGCGCAAGAAGCGCCTGCGGAAGAACCGGCACAAGAAGAAGAACAAGTAGAGACCGGCAGGTAGGGTTGCGTCGTGGATTGGGAACTCGAGATCTTGCGTTTTCTCGAGAGGCGTCCGCATCGTAGCTTCAAACTCAAAGCTCTGGCGCGCTCTCTTCGGGTTCCGCGCCACCAATACCGCGCGTTCCGCCGTCAAGCGCTACAAATGGCCACGGACGGCAAGATCGCCCGGCAACCACGCCGGAGAGTGCAAGCGCTCTCCGGCGCCCTCGTGCTCAAGGGCGAAGTGGAAGGTGGCGAGGGCCTCGGGGTGCGCGTGGTCCTCTCCGACGGCGCCTCGCTTCCCCTGCGAGAAGAGGATCTCGCTTCGGTCGTGGCGGGCGATCGGGTGGAAGTCTCGCGCCGGAAGATCGAGGGAGTAGCGACGGCGATTTTGCGCCGGGTCTTGCGGGCCCAGGCGCGCGAGGTCCTGGGAAGTTTGCTCGCCGTAGGGAGTCGCTTCGTTCTCATTCCGGAAAGGAAAATTCCCGGGCTTTCCGGCGGGTTTTTCGTGGCAGAAGACATCCGCGTGAAGCCCGAGTGGGCCGATCAATTGGCCCTGGGCGAAATCGCCGCGTTCGATCCCGCGACCGAACGACCAGAGGTGAAGAAACTCACCCTCCTGGGGCCGGCCGAGATGCCCAAGCCCGCCATGGAGAAACGTATCGCGAGCGAGGGCTGGCCGCGCCGCTTCAGCGAGCGGGCTCTGAGCGAGGCGAATGCGCAACCCGATCCTCTCACCACCCGCGTCGATCTCACCGGGCTCTTGATCTTGAGCATCGATCCACACGATGCCAAGGATCACGACGACGCCGTCTCGCTGGAAGTGCTCGACGAAGGAAAGGTGCGGCTGGGAGTGCACATCGCGGACGTAGCTTCGCGAGTGCGTCCCCACACCAGCTTGGACCAGGAAGCGCGCGCCCGCGCCACCAGCGTTTATCCACCGGGCCAGGTTCTGCCCATGTTGCCCGAATCCCTGTCTTCGCAAGCGTGCAGCCTGCACCACGAGGTGGAGCGGGACGCATTCACCGTGTTTCTGGAGTACGACAGGCAGGCGCAGCGCATACGAGTGGCGCTGGGACCCTCATGCATCAAGAGCCGCGCGTCTCTCTCGTATCGTCAGGCCCAAGCACTCTTGGAAAAGGACGGTCCGCCTCCTCCGGCCGATAGGCTCGCCAGCGATCTGCAAACGCAACAGCTCCAGGAGAGCCTGCAGAAGATGTTCGCTCTCGCGCAAAAGTTGCGCGCGAAGCGCGAAGAAAACGGTTCGCTCTTCGTCGAGCGACCCGAGTACGAAGTCGAATTCGACAGCAGTGGCCACGTCGAGGCACTTCGTGAGAAAACTCCCTTGAGCACGCACTGGATCATCGAGGAATTCATGCTGGAGGCGAATCGTGCGGTAGCAGAGACGCTTCACTCGGCAGCTCTTCCCCTGCTTTGGCGCGTGCACGAGGACCCGGATGAGATGAAAGTCTCCGAGCTCGTCGGCACGCTGAAGGAACTGGGCGTGGATTGGTATCCCGACGAGCCGGTGGCGGGCAAGGACTACCAGGATCTATTTCGCCGGGTGAAGGGGAGCCGTCTGGAATCCCTCGTTTCGCTTTTGGCCCTGCGTTCGCTCATGCGCGCTTCGTATCGCCGAGGTCGCGGTAAGCACTTCGGATTGGCCTTCGATTTCTACACCCATTTCACCTCTCCCATTCGGCGCTATCCCGATCTGCAGAATCAGCGCTGGTTGCACGCGCTGGTAGCGCGCAAGGGTGGCTGGTTGAACGACGCGCTGAAGGACGCTCGCTCCCTCGCACAGGAGTCCCTGGCCGAAGCCGCGGATTGGGAGGAGACCCTGCGGCTGGCCGAGCACTGCAGCCAGCAGGAGCGACGCGCCACCTTTCTCGAACGGGATTGCCGGGACATCTGTGCCGCCGACTGGCTGGCCGAACGGGTTGGAGAAGAGTGGGAGGGGATCATCACCGGGGTCGTTCGCAGCGGTCTCTTCGTGGAGCTGCGAGGCTGCGGGATGGACGGATTCGTGAGTGTTGATCAGCTTTCGGGGGACTGGTATACCTACGACGAAAGGCGGAATTGTCTGCTGGGCGAACGCACTGGGAAACGCTATGGTCTCGGTCAGCCGGTGCAGGTCTTGCTAAGCCACGTCGATGTGCCCACGGGCCGGGTCTGGCTGCGGGACCTCAAGAAGGTGCCGGCGCGCTGATGGGCTCAGTCAAAAGAGGTATGGCATGAACGAGCGGCCGGCAGTGGAACGCCGTAAATCGGAACGCTACGACGCGCACCTGAACTTGAAGGTGCACTTCGGAGCCGAGGACCTCGACGAGCAACTCGATGGCATCGCGACCATCAACGTGTCCGCTTCCGGACTCTATTTCGAGAGCAAAAAGTGGATCGAGCCCATGACCAAATTGGCTCTGAGCTTCGATGTCCCCGTCGATCCCAACGACGGGTCGAAGCTGGAGGAAGTGGCGTGTGAGGGCATCGTCGTGCGGGTTGCACCGGAAGAGGAGGACCCGGCGGTCCCCAGCTACGAAATTGCCGTGTTCTTCACCACCATCGACGCCGAGAGCCTGCATCACCTGGAAAGCTATCTGAGCGTCCGTCTGAGCGCCTGATTCCAGCGGCTTGCGCGAATTTTGCGGCGGGGAAATCCCTAGACCGCCTATCTTCCCCATGGTAAAAAACAGGCCAGGATCGAGTCCCGGGAGCTGAGCTTCGGCCCGACCCGAGAGCAGGAGTGCCGTGAGCATTGAACCTACCATGCAGGGCCACAGAACCCTGGCCGCGGAGCTGAAGGACGCCCGTGCGGAGCTGGCGGCGGCGCACCGCGAGCTGCAGGGAAGAGTTGCGCAGCTGGTGATGCTCTACCGCATCGGACGCGATCTCTCCAACCACAGCAACTGGGATGAGGCCCTGGGGCGGCTCCTCAGCTCGCTCAAGAGCTTCCTCTCGGCCAAGGGCGCGGGGTTGCTTCTTTGCAGCTCGGGAGGCAAGACCGTACAGGCGCGCCGCGTGGACGGACTCAGCGGCGAATTGGTGGAGAGAGCTTGCCATGGACTTTCGAGCCTGCCGCCTCGTCGAGAGGACGAGCCCTATCTTCTGGCCCTCTCGGACATGATGGAGCACCGGCCGGTCCCCTGCGTGGATCGAAAGAAACCGTGGGACGAGACGGTCGTTCCGCTACGGCACCGCGATCACGACTTGGGATATCTCCTTCTGGAAAAGCACTACGAGAATGGCGAGTCCATCGCGCGCGACATCTACTTTCTCATCACCATCCAGACCATTCTCACCGAGGAGGTCGCGGGAGCGCAGGCGGTCAGCGAGCTGCGCAAGTTGCAGCGCTTCCAAGAGCGCACGCTGGACGAGGTGGCAAGTGCCATCGTCACCTTCGACGAGAACGGGCGCCGGCTCTACGCCAACCGCAAGGGAAGAGAACTTCTGGGAGAAGAGGATCGCGAGCGGTCGAACCTGCGCATGGGGGGTGAGGCGGTGGAGCTCTCGGGCTGGGCCGCCCAGGCCGAGGTGGGAGCGCAGCTGGTGGGCGAGGGCTGGCTGAGCTTGCCCGAGGGGGAGTCGATTCCCGTCTCCCTGCGCGCCACGCGCATAGCGGCGGAAATGCCCGGCGAGCAACATCTGGTGGTGATCTTGGAGGACCAGCGTGCCATGCGCGCACTGGAGATCGAGCGGCGCCGGGTCTCGCGTCAGCAGGCCGATCTCATCATGGCTGCCGAATGGGCGCACGACGTGCGGACTCCGCTGACGGGGATTCTCCACAGCGCGGAGCTCTTGTGCGACGCGCTTCCGGAAGATTCCAAGAAGCGGAGACACTTCGAGGTCGTACGGACCGAGGTCGGGCGGATCAACGGACTGGTATCCAATTTCCTGGACTTCGCGCGCCCGGTGGTGCTCAAACGCAGCCGCATCGACCTGAGCGCCTTCTGCAGGGAGCTGGTGGAATTCATGCAGGGCGCGGCGGACAAGCGTGGGCTCAGCCTGCGCTTCGTCGAAGCGAAGGCCGGACTCGAACTCGATGCGGATCCTAGTCAGCTCAAGCAAGTCCTCTTGAATCTGCTGGAGAACGCTTTCGATGCATCTCCCTTGGGAGGAGAAGTCCTCCTGCGTTTGGACGAAGAGCTGCCGCCGGCCGAGATTCTCGCGCAGCGCTCCACCTCCAAAGTGATCGTCCTCGAAGTGGAAGATTCGGGAGACGGGGTTCCTCCCGAGGAGATCGAGCGACTCTTCGTGCCCTTCTACACCACCAAGTCTCAGGGCACCGGTCTGGGCTTGGCGATTTCCGAGAAGGTAATTCGTGCGCACCACGGACACCTTCGTTACCTGCGGCGTGCCGGACGCACCGTCCTGCGCGCGATCATTCCCAAGAGCTCGACCGGCGCGGCGAAACGCGGCAGGGCGTCGAAGCTCGAAGCGAGAGGCTGATGGAATGTCTCCAAAGAACGTGATTCTGATTTGCGACGACCAGGCGACGATTCGCACTTCGCTCAAGGAGACTCTGAGTGAGGCCGGCCACGAAGTTCTGGAGGCCGCCGACGGTGCGTCTGCCTTGAAGATTCTCGGCGAGCGGCAGCCCCACTTGGTTTTGCTCGACCTAAAACTTCCTGACACGAGTGGGGTGGAAGTGCTGCGCAAGGTGCGGGATTCGGGAAGCAAGGTGCCGGTGATCTTGATGACCGCGTACGGAGATCTTCCGACCGCGGTGGAGGCGATGAAACTCGGCGCCTACGATTTCGTGCAGAAGCCGTATCGCCTTTCCGACATGCGGGCCAAGGTCAGTGGCGCGCTCAAGGTGCAGAGCCGCGCCAAAGAGCGGGTCCGCAACGGCGGCGATGCCATGGGCGGGCGCTACCTCGCCATGCTTCGCACGACTCCCTGCATGGAGGACATCGTCAAGAAAATCGAGAAGGTGGGCAAGAGCCGCGCGGGCAACGAAATTTCGGTGCTCATCCAGGCCGAGAGCGGTTGTGGAAAGGAGCTCGTGGCTCGAGCCATCCACGAGGTGAGTCATCCCGGTGCTCCGTTCATGGAGATCAACTGCGCGGCGGTTCCGGAGAGTCTCCTGGAGAGCGAGCTGTTCGGACACGAAAAGGGCGCTTTCACCGACGCGCGCAGCGCCAAGGAAGGACTCTTCGAACTGGCCGGACAGGGCACGATCTTCCTGGACGAAATCGGAGAGATGGGCGTGACTTTGCAGAGCCGATTGCTGCGCGTGATCGAATATGGGCGGTTTCGACGGGTGGGCGGTAAGAGCGACAAGGAGGTCAAGGCGCGCATCGTGGCCGCGACGAACCGGCAACTGGACAAGGCGATCGAGAACGGGCTTTTCCGCAACGATCTCTACTATCGCCTCCAGGTGATCGAGGTGAAAATCCCGCCGCTGAGAGAACGCCCGGGCGATCTGCGCCATTTGGTGAACGTCTTCATCGAGAACTTCAACGAGGAATTGGAACTCTCGTGTAGGCCGGCCTCCGACGCGTTGCTGGAGGTTCTGCAGTCCTATCCCTGGCCGGGGAACGTGCGCGAGCTGAGGAACATGATTCGCCGTCTCATGATCTTGGAAGAACCCGAAGAGATCACGGTGGAAATCTTGCCCGAACACGTGCGGGCCGGAGTGAATCCGCGCGACGGACTGGCCAATGACGTGCACCGCATCGGGAGGGAGATTCTGCCCCTGGCGGCGGTCGAGAGAATCCAGCTTTTGTATACCCTGGATCAGGTGGGGCAGAACAAGAGCAAGGCGGCGCGCATCCTGGGGATTTCCCGGCAGACTCTGCGGGAGAAGCTGAAGAGTTACCAGACCCAGGAAGTGGAGGAGCCGAAGTCCGGGGAAGCTCGAGCCTGATGCGCCGAGGCTCGCCGGCGAAAGGCGACTTCGGACTATCATCTTTCCCGCGACGGAGACGACGTGGCGCAAGCACTGGCAATCGTTCTCAGCGATGATCCGCAGTTGAGGGAGTGGGCCCTTCAGTGGCAGCTCCGAGGGCTCTCCCTGCGCTTCTTCGAAGACGCCTCCGCCGCGCTCGCGGCGGCGCGCGAGGGAGAAGTTTGGCTCTTCGTATGGGACGCCCGCAGCTCGACGCACTCCCTCGAGGCGATCCTGCGGCGCATCCGCGGGCTTCCTTCCACCCCGGAGTGCCTATTGATCTCGCCGCGTGAGGTCGAGGGCGTCATCCTGGCGCGCGAAAACCTGGTTCGTGGCGAACCGAGCCGCAGCGAATTGGCCGAGCACGTGGACCGGCTCATCCTTCTGCAGGAGATCCGGCACAACTCGGGGATCGTGGGCCAGAGTCCTTCGATTCACGCACTGATTTCCACCATCGCCCAACTCGCACCTCTGGAAGTTCCCGTTCTCATTCGCGGCGAGAGCGGCACGGGCAAGGAGTTGGTGGCGCGAGCGCTTCACGAGAACTCCAAGCGCGCCTCGGCTCCTTTCGTCTCGGTCAACGTGGGTGCGGTCACCGAATCTCTGCTCGAGAGCGAACTCTTCGGCCACGAGAAGGGAGCGTTCACCGGCGCAACGGAGCGTCATCCCGGCGTATTCGAACGAGCCAACCATGGCACCCTCTTTCTGGACGAAGTGGGGGAGATGTCGCTGTCGATGCAGGTGAAGCTTTTGCGGGTCCTGGAGACGAACGAATTTCTGCGAGTGGGGGGGCGCGAAACGGTGCGCACCGACATCCGGCTCATCACTGCCACCCACCGCAGTTTGGAAGAGGGGATCGAACGTGGACGTTTTCGGGGGGACCTCTACTACCGCCTGAAAGTGGTCAAGATCGACCTCGTCCCTCTCCGCGAGCGCAGCGAAGACATCCTCCTGCTCGCGCAACACTTTTTGAAACTCGCCAATGAGAACCACGGTCTCTCGCGCAAGGGCTTCACGCGCGAGGCGTCCGAGCGGCTGCTGCATTACGCTTGGCCGGGGAACGTGCGTGAGTTGCGCAACGTCGTCCAGTCGACCGCGGTGTTGGGGAAGGGAAATTACTTGACGGTGGAGGACCTGCCGAGCGAACTCACCGACCCCGGACACGAGGCGCGACCATTGCCCATGGCCTACGGGGGACAGGGCCAATATCCGGGCGGCGCGGCCGATCCTCTCCTGGCGCACACGCTCTTCTCGCTAGCTTCGGACCTGAAGGAAGTCCTCCGCCGACTCGATCAACTCGAGGCGCGGATGAGTGGGGTCGCTCCGAAGGATTCCGATCCCGAGCACTGGCGCAAGGATGCTTCTGTAGCCGAGGTGACCCCGATCCGGGTGGACCTCAGCGGCGATCTGGAATCCGCCGAAAAGACCGTCATTCAGGCCAGTTTGAGCCAGAACGGAGGGAACCGGCGTTTGACGGCGGAGCAGCTGGGAATCAGCGAGCGCACGCTCTATCGCAAGTTGCGCCGCTACGGCCTGGGTTGAGCCAGCGCGAGCTCGGATCCGGGCTGGCGCGCACGGGGGCGCGCACGGTATACTCTCTCTAGCTGCCAATCACTTGCTGGAAATCGACCCCTGTAGAATTTGGCGTCCCTTTTGGGGAGGAACTGTGCGTAGACTCGCCTTCTTGCGTCCAATTACCTACTTGCTCCCGCTGTTCTTGCTGATGGCGATGCCGAATCCGGCATCCGCGACGAAGTACGCCGGTGCGTTCATGGCCGACGGGGGGGGAGCCCGGGCTCTGGGAATGGGGAGCGCTTTCGTGGCGGTGGCCGACGACGCCAGCGCCACCTTCTTCAATCCCGCTGGACTCGCCGGTCAGGAAAAGCGCAGCCTTCTCATCATGCACAGCGAGCGCTTTGGCAAGCTCATCAACCGGGACTTCGCGGCCTACGTTCAGCCGCTGGGGGGCGACGCCGAGCAGACTCTGGGTCTCACCGTCATCCGCCTGGGGCTGGACAACATTCCCTTCACGGCCGGCCTCGTGAGCGTGCTGGATGATCCGACGAACGGCGGCAACGGGAATGGTGTGTTGGACGACGACGAGGCAGCACGCATTTTCCAGTTCCGCGACCAAATTCAGTACAAGAGCGATCAGGAATGGGCGTTCATGGGTTCGTATGCGCGCAAAGCGGGCGCTTGGCGCGTTGGGGGCAACATCAAGGTCATCCGCCAGAGCATCGCCGACTACAGCTCCTTCGGCCTGGGAATCGATCTGGGAGTGTTGCGCAGAAACTGGTGGAAGAGACTCGACGTGGGTGTGAAGTTCCAGGACGCCACTTCGACCTACCTATCTTGGAGCACGGGCACCAACGAGACCATCGCGCCCGTTCTGGTTCCCGGGGTGGCCTATGATTGGGTGATCCCCTCTTGGAACCTGAGCATCCTGGCCAGTAGCGCCTTGGAGACTCACTTCGACAATCGCAATGGGGACATACCCGAGGGCAGAGACGCCAACGGGGTGAGCGGAGCCGATCAGTTCTCCTGGAGCGGCTTGGGCATGTCCAGTGTCAGCTCAAACCTCTACTTGGGTCTGGAGCTCTCGATGAGTCATCGAGTCGATTTGAGGGTGGGAAGCCACGGCGGTTTCGGAAGCGAGGACTGGACTTTCGGGGCCGGTCTGGATCTGCGCCCCCTGCGCGTGGACTACGCCTTTGCGGGTGACGAACTCCAGCTCGACTCGTCCTCCGGTTTCACGCACCGCGTGAGTCTGGGAGTCAGCTTCTGAGAGGATCACGGTGAGCATCACCGCTCCGCGAATTCTCGCGATCACCCCGGCGGATCAGGATCCCATGCAACTGCGCGAACTGCTTCCCGAGCTTTGGGGGCTGGTGGACGCGGTGTATCTGCGTTGGCCGCGCCTGAGCGCGCGTGCGTGTTACTTCCATGCTCGCTCGCTCGCGCAAGGACCGCGGCGTCCCGCTCTTATCCTGAACGAACGCGCGGACATTGCTGTGCTCAGCAGAGTGGAGGGAGTTCAGCTGCGGGACGACGGGATCGCGCCGTGGAAGCTGCCTGCCTCGCTGCGTCCTTCCCTGGTGGGAGTGAGCCGACACGATGCGAGGGGACTGCGTAGGCTCGAGGGAGCCGACTACGCGCTGCTCTCACCCATCTTCAGCACCGACAGTAAGCCCGGCGCGACTCCCTTGGGGCTCGGGCAGCTGCAGATTCTCGCGAAGGAGACCAGGACCCCCCTGCTCGCTTTGGGGGGAATCCGGCCGGAACACGTGGAATCGGTCCTGGACTCCGGAGCCCACGGAGTGGCGGTGCTCAGTGGCATCCTGGGCGCGTCCGATCCAGCGGCGCGCGCCCGAGAGTACCGAGAAGCGCTCCTTGCGGCTCTGCGGTAGGACCACGACGGGCACGAAAGGTGTGGCCGCTCAGTTGGGCATCATCTCGCGAATCTGCAGGCGATCACCCGGGAAGATCCGAGACTTGCTGTTGAGATTGTTCCAACGCAGCAAGTCGGTGAGCTGGATGCGAAAGCGGCGGCTGATCGCGCTGAGAGTGTCTCCCTTGCGCACGGTGTAGCTCGTCGCCGTCGAGTTCGCGGCCGCGAGCAAGCTGGCTCCCTCGACTTTCTTACCCTTCGGGACGTGCAGAACGAGTTTCTGCCCCGGATAGATGCGGTCGTGGCGAATGGAGTTGATGCGGCGGATCGAGGTGACCGTGCTCCCACTCTTTCGGGCGATGGCAACCAGCGTATCGCCGCGACGCACTTTGTAAGACCATGCCGCCTGATCCGGTGGAGGCGGAGCGAGAGAGGCCCGAGAGGACCGGTGAGAACTCGTCTCCGCGATCTGCACTCCACGCGGATAGGGGATGGTCAATACGCGACCCGCGCGGATGCGGCGGGCGTTGCTGATGCCGTTGATCTGCATGATCGAATGGACCGAAGTGTGATAACGGCGCGCGATCAAGCCGAGGGTTTCGCCCCGACGCAGACGGTGCTTGCGCCAGGTGATGCGCTCGTTCTCGGGAATCTTCGCCAAGGCCTCCAAGGCGCCATCCGCGTCGCCCGCGGGTACGCGCAGACCATAGTCCTTGCGTCCGGGAGGCGTGACGCCGGCCAAGAGCTGCGGGTTGAGCGCGCGCAGGGCCGAGGTCGAAATTCCGGTGGCCTTGGAGACCTGGGTGAGGCTGTAGGCGTCGTCCAAGGACAATCGATCGAAGCTGAGAGGTTCTCCCTCGATGCCGTCGAAGCCGTAGCGCCCGGGCTCGCGCACGATGCGCGCGGCCGCGATGAACTTGGGCACGTACTCTCGCGTTTCGCGCGGCAGGCGCATGGTCCAGTAATCGGCCTCCCCCGAGAGCCCGATGGCGCGCTGGATGCGGTACTCCCCCGAGTTGTAGGCGGCGAGCGCGAGGGCCCAGTCCTGGAACATCCGGTGCAAGAGGGCGAAGTGTTTGGCCGCGGCTCGGGTGGACATCTCGATGTCCCTGCGTTCGTCGATCCACTCGTCGACCTGCAGACCGCGGTGGCGCGCGGTGCTGCGCATGAACTGCCACCAGCCCACGGCACCTGCGCGACTGCGAATCTTGGGCTGCAGCCCGGATTCGATCATGGCCGCGCACACCAACTCGCTGGGTAGATTCTCTTCCTCCAGAATGGACGCCATGGTCGGGCCGTAGCGCTGGTAGCGGGCCAGCCAACGGCTGAACTGCGGGCGCCCGCGGCCCTGGTAGTACTGCATCCACTTCTCGACCTTGGGATTGTCCACCGCCAAGAGGGCATCCAGCGAACCCGAGTCGGGCTCGCTGTCCTGCGGCAGGAGGAACTCGGGAAGCCCGTAGCGGGTCTGCAAGCTGTCGTAGACATCGTCCAGGCTCTGGTCGATGGGAGCGTAGCTGTCCTTGAAGAAGCGCTCTTCGGCCAGAATCTCGCTGTAATAGTCCAGCTTGCGTCTCAGCGAGGAAAGATACAGGACGGCTAGGCTGTCGTCGTCGGAGGCCTGGATGCCGTCCAGTCCCTGCTTGAGCAGGAGGAAGTGTTCCTCGGCCAGATCGAGCTTGTTCTGGCTGTAGGCCTCGCTGCCGTGGCGGTAGAGCTCCTCAAGGGGCGTGAAATCGGGATGCGAGCGCAAGATCTTGTCCTGCAGGCTCTCGTCCACCATCGCCGGCGCCTCGATCGTGAGGGAGTCCGCGAAATCCAGGGTCGAATCGTCTTCCGTGGAGGCGTAGAGGGCCTCCGCGTTCAACGCGGGGCGCGGAGCGGGGGTCGAAGTTGCGCAACCGCTAGCCGCTAGCGCAAAAATGAGAGCCAGTCCCAGGAGGGAGGGGCGTGAGACGAAGAGTCCGTGTCGTAGCGCAAAATTTCCCATCGTGCCCTGCGAGGTCGAAAGTTGACTGTCGAAAAGGTGATTTGGTCACACCCTAAGGTTTCCTACGGCGAAAGGGCAAGGAAGCTTTGTGCCGAAGCGGAGCTCCGGCTGTGTTAAGATCAAAGTGTCGGGGCGGGACAGATCGCATCGCGCTGGATCGACATCATGAGGCATCAGCTGCAACGCGTTGACTTAAAACAATTTCTGGAATCCGAGGTCCCCCTGGAGTGTCTGCGGAGCGGCCTGCGTGCGCAGGTCGGGACCGCACTCGCCGAGGGGGAGGAGCTGTACGCGCTCACCAGGCGCGTGGTGGCAGAATTGCGCGAGTTGGGTGTCCTGCGTCCAGTGGGACGGCTCCGCGAGGGTCGGCAGAATGTCACGCTCTACGCGGTGGAAGGCTCTCCGCGCGCCTACGACCTGCGGCCACTCATGGAGGCGCCGTCGAGCGCGGGCCGCGAGCCAAGCCCTGCGCCCTCGGGCGAGACGCACGAGAATCCTGCGGGGACGCCCGCCGCGCCGCCGTCGGTGGAAGGCGGAGCCGATGCGGCGGAGCCCTCGGTGAGGGCCCTGACCCTCGCCGCCATCCGCGGCACGTACCAGCGCGATTGGATCAGCTACGGCCTGGATGCCAGCCTGGAAAACCTCATCCGGGCCCTGCGCAACTCTCTGAGCGATCCCACCCTACGCCTCTTGCTCTGGGGCGAACGTCTCCCCCGCCAACTCGGCCAGGGCCGGGGATGGCAATTGGCGACGCGCGGGGACAGTTTGAGCCTGGCTCTGGAGCGGGCGCAGGCCGGCGCCCTTCCCGCCGGAGGGATGGTGGCCGAGGGATCGCGCTGGTATCCGCTGTGGCTCGACGACCAGCTGGTAGGAGCCTTGGGTGCCGACCCCAAACTCGATCCCGAGCTGGTGGAAGAAGCGGCAGGCGCGGTGGAGGATCTGATCGCCGCGGTGGGTCGCAGCCAACGCCGCGTGTTCAACGACCCGCTGACCGGCGTGCACAACCGCGGCTTCTTCGATCGACAGTTCTCAGTGGAGATGGAGCGCAGCCGTCGCTCCGGTCAGCCCTTGGGTCTGCTCTTCGCGGACCTCGATCACTTCAAGGGCATCAACGATGAATACGGCCACGAGGTGGGAGACATGGTGCTACGCAGCGTGGCCTCGTTGCTCGTCGCACAGTTGCGTCGCATCGACTACGTCTTTCGCTACGGTGGAGAGGAGTTCGCGATTCTGCTGCCAGGAACCGATCTGGATGAGGCCGTGCGCACCGCGCGACGTCTGTGCAGCGCAGTGCAGGCATCCGAGCTCAGACTCGAAGGCGGTGCTAACTTGCATGTGAGCCTGAGCATCGGGGTGGCGGTGTTTCCCGAACACGCGGAGGACGAGCGCGTGCTGATGCGGCGCGCCGACCTCGCAATGTATCAGGCAAAACAGGAGGGTCGCAATTGCGTGCGGCTGTGGGGGAGCAACGGACCCTGAGCGCACGGAGCCAAACTTGGATGCGTTCGCGCACGCGCCGCACTATTCTTTGCCCTAACTCTCTCCGCGTCCCCTTTTCCATCGCCAGTCTCCCCGCAGCGGCCGCGGCGGTCGCTCGCCGTGCAACCGCTCTGGTGTCTCTTCCTGGGCATTCTCTTGGGGCACGCCGTAGCGGGTCCGCAGATCGAACTCTGCGCGCGAGCGGTGGCGCTCGCGACCTTCCTCGTCCTGAGCTTTGGGGAAGCTCCCCGGCGCCGCGTGTGGGGTTTGGGACTCCTCTTGGGCCTGGCCGGCGGCCTGCGTCTGCAGGCGGAACTGCATTCGCTCGGGCAGTGGGACGGCTTTTCGGGAACGGCGTGCGTCATGGTGGCGCGCAGCACGCCGCAGAGAACCGAAGTCTGGTTGAACGCACCAGAACTTCCGCCGGTGCGCGCAGTGGCGAGTTCGCTCCACGGAATCCGGGCGGGGTCGAAAGCGCGCGCAGATCTGCGAAGCTGGCTGCCGAAGGCGCGACGGAATCCCGACGACACCGATCGTCTGCGCGCCGGCCTTGCGCGTCCGCCGATCCTGCGCGTGAAGTTCTTGCGATCTCCCCAGTGGCAAGAGCCCGCGAACCCGCGAGAGAAGGGGCCGCGCGAATGGTTGCGCCAAGCGCTGCGCACACGATTGAAAAAGACGATGGGCGAGGGAAGTGCCCTGTGGTCCGCCCTGCTCCTGGGCGATCGCACGGATTTGAGCGAGGGCGCGCGCGCGCGTTTCCGCCGCTTGGGTCTGGCCCACATGCTGGCGCTCAGCGGACTGCACGTGGGACTGGTGGCTCTGCTGCTTCTGCGGCTGAGCCGAAGAAGCCGGCGGAAGGCGAGCGGCTGGATCCTGCTCCCGCTCGGCGCCTGGGCGGTCGCGGCTGGCCTCTCGCCCTCGCTGCTCCGCGCGGTGACGATTCTGGCCTGGTTGATCGCAGGCAGAAGCTTCGGGCGTAGGTGCAGGCCGGTCGATGGCCTGGCCGCCGCGGGGATTCTGGAACTTCTGCTGCGTCCGGAGAGCGTGGTGGCGCTGGGTTGGTGGTTGAGTTACGCCGCGACCCTCGCGCTCTTGCGGGTAGCGGAGCACCTGCCACGAACGCGCGCGCTCGCCGCTATGGTCGCGGTGACGGTGGCTCCCCTGGGCACGCTCCCCTGGACCCTGGGGGTTTTCGGGCGGCTGCCGCTGGCGGCGCCGCTGTGGAACTTGCTCCTGGGTCCTCTCTTCGCCCTGCTCATGGGTGCCGGCTGTCTCCTGGTTCTCGCCGCACTCCTCTTGCCTGTAACAGCTCCAGCAACTCTAACGATTCTAGCTATTTGTACGCATACCTTCGGGTATCTTCTGAAACTCGTGGCGGGGCTGGATCCCGGGGGGCTGGGCCATCCCGGTCTGCATGGATGGGCCTGGATCCTCGCCCTCGGGAGCGTGGGGCTTCTTCTGCTTCCCGATCTGCGCTTTTCCTTCCGGCGCCGGCTGATGGTGGTGGGTTGCCTTCTGCTGCTGGTGCACGCCCGGGTCCTCTTCGCCCCGGGGGCGAGCTGGTGGAGCCTGGATGTGGGGCAGGGGGACGCAGGCGTCCTGCGCGTGGGCCACGGGGACTGTCTGGTGATCGACTGCGGTCCGGGACCCTGGCACGGCGGACCGGAACGGGTGATCGTGCCCTACCTGTCCCGGCGCAATCTGAAGGGTGCGTCGCTGGTTCTGACTCACGGTCACCGCGACCACTACGGGGGAGCGATCGCGTTGCTGCGTTCGCAGCGCATTCGGGATCTCTATCTGGGGGTGGTGGAGAGAGGGCGCCCGTGGACCGGGCCGATTTTGGAAGCCGCGCGCCGCGCGCAGGTCACGACGCATTGGATCGCCTGTGGCGACTCGCTGAAGGTGGGTGGATGGACTCTGCACTGTCTGTGGCCCTCGGAAGCGGCTGCGAGCTTGAGCGCCAACAACCGCAGCGTGGTGCTCAGAGGCGGGCCGGACTTCGCGCCGATCCTGTGGACCGGCGATCTGGAGCGGGAGGCGGAGGCGAAGCTACTCGCGCGAACGCCAGAGTTGCATTGCGAGGTGTTGAAGGTGGCGCATCACGGCTCGAAAACCGGCAGCTCGAAGGCCCTGCTCGAGCGGCTCTCGGGGAGCGTCGCCCTCATCTCCTGCGGAGTGGGCAACCGCTATCATCACCCGCACGCGGCCACTCTTCAGGCTCTGCGGGAGCTCGGTTGGCGAGTGCTACGGACGGACCGACAGGGGGCGGTAGGGCTAAGGTGGTGGGTCAAGAGCCTGGAAGTTCGCAGTGTGGGGCCGGCGCCTTGACGCTGCCAGAGGGCAGCCTTATGCTGCCGCCGCGCACGCGCGGGATCTCCCCAAGTTTCGAAAGAGACAGAGCATGAATGGCCCGTTTCCGACCCTGGTCCGCTGCGAGGAGCTCGGACTATCGCCGGATTACCGCGGAAAAGTCCGCGAGATCTTCGAACTCGGTGACACCCTCCTCCTGGTCGCCACCGACCGCATCAGCGCCTTCGACGTCATCATGAACGATCCGGTTCCCGGCCGGGGCGCTCTCCTCACCCAGATGACCCTCGCCTGGTACGATTACTTCGGCAACTCCTTGAAGCACCACCTGATCCACGGAAATGCTGAGGATTTACCGGAACCTTTCCGGCGCCACGCGGATCGCCTGCGTGGACGCGTGATGCTGGTGCGGCGCGCCAAGCCTCCCGAGCTGGAGGCGGTGGTGCGCGGCTATCTGGCCGGCAGCGGACTGCGCGACTATCAGGCGAGCGGGGCGGTCTGTGGCCACCAGCTTCCGGCGGGCATGGGGAATTCCGAGAAGTTTCCCGAGCCCCTCTTTACTCCGGCCACCAAGGCCAAGAGTGGTCACGACGAGAACATCGACGAAACCCGCGCGCGCAAGATCCTGGGCGAGCGGGGATTCGAAGAGGTACGCGAAAAGAGTCTGTGGATCTACGGGCAAGCCAGCCGCATGGCCAAAGAACACGGAATCATCATCGCCGATACGAAGTTCGAGTTCGGGCTAGTGGAGGGAGAGTGGATCCTCGTCGACGAACTTCTGACCCCCGACTCCTCGCGCTACTGGGATGCACAACGCTATCAGCCCGGAAGCGAGCAGGACAGCATGGACAAGCAGATCCTCCGCAACCACCTGGCGACTCTGGATTGGGACAAGAGCTATCCACCGCCGAAGCTGGATTCCGCCATCCTGGAGCGCACCTACGAGGTCTATCTCGAAATCTTTCGTCGTCTCTTCCCAGAGCGAGCCCGGGAGTGTGGAGCTTGAAGAACCAGGCGAAAGCGCTCTTGAGCGTGACCGACAAGCGCGGTCTTCCCGCGCTGGGGAAAGCGCTCAACGAACACGGCTACGAGTTGCTCGCCTCGGGCGGCACCGCCAAGTGTCTGCGTGAGGCGAATCTCGCGGTCACCGAAGTGGCCGAGTACACCGGACAGGCCGAGATCCTGGCGGGCCGGGTGAAGACCCTGCACCCCGCGATTGCGGCCGGGATCCTCGCCCCGCACGAGAGCGATCTTCAAGGCACCGGCTTCTCCGCCATCGATGTCGTCGTAGTCAATCTCTACGACTTTCAGGGCGAGCTGAATCGTGGGGGAAACGAAGAGGCCCTGGTGGAGTCGATCGACATCGGCGGTCCCACGCTGCTACGGGCCGGCGCGAAAAACTTCCAACGGGTCACCGTTCTCAGCGAACCGGATTCCTATCCCGCGTTCGTCGAAGAGATGCAGAGACACGAGGGCGGAACCTGTCGCAAGTTTCGCCGTCGGATGGCGCAGAGGGTGTTTCGGCATACCGCGCGTTACGACGCGCTGATCGCGGAGCATCTCTTCGCTGAGGGCAGCGAAGCGGCGAACGCACATGAGCTGCGCTACGGGGAGAATCCGCATCAGAAAGCCACCTGGAGGGTGCGGGGGGGAGGGGAGCTGGGTGAGCTCGGGCTCACTCTGCACGGAGGCAAGGAACTCAGCTACAACAACCTCGTGGACCTGGTGGCGGCCCTGAAGCTCGCGGTCGATTTGCCGCGCAATGCCTGCGCGGTTCTCAAGCACACCAATCCCTGCGGCGTTGGGCTGGGGGATACACCCTTGCGCGCCTTCGAGCGCGCGCTCGCCGGCGATCCGGTCTCGGCCTTCGGCGGAATCGTGGTCTTTCGCCGCGAGGTGGATGGCCCCACCGCCGCGCGGCTGAAGGGGATGTTCTTGGAGGTGGTGGCCGCGCCCTCGTTCGACGCAAGCGCGAGGGAGATCCTGGCCAAGAAAAAGAAGCTGCGCGTTCTCAGCGTCGATCTCGCCCGCTTCGCTGCGAGCACGAGAGAAGTGGAGCGCCGCTGGGGCCGCCTGGTGCTGAGCCAGGAGGAGGACGAGAACTTCCCCGAGCTCGAGCGTTGGCAGCAGGTGGCGGGACCCGCGCCCTCCGAGGACATCCTTGCCGCAGCGCGCTTGGCCTGGGTGGTGGCGAAGCACGTGAAGAGCAATGCGATCGTGCTCGCCGACGCGAGCGGAACTCTCGGGATCGGAGCGGGGCAGATGAGCCGCGTGGATTCCTGCCGCCTCGCGATCGAGAAAGCGCACGACGCCAAGATGGAGCTAGCGGGATGCGCGGCGGCCAGCGACGGCTTCTTTCCCTTTCCGGACGGCCCCACCGTTCTGGCCGAAGCAGGGGCTGCCGCCATCATCCAACCCGGCGGGTCCATTCGCGACGAAGAGGTCGTGCAGGCGGCGCAAGAGTTGGGCGTGTGCCTTTTCCATACCGCGGTAAGACACTTCCGTCACTGAGAAAGGACGACGAATGAGCCACCGGCCCACCATCGTGGTCGTGGACTTCGGTTCCCAGTACAGCCAGCTCATCACGAGACGCCTGCGTGAATTGGGCGCGTTCAGCGAACTCATCACTCCCGCCATGAGCGAAAGCCTGAGGGACCGCGAGGACCTGGCCGGCATCATTCTCTCTGGAGGCCCCTCGAGTGTCAGCGAAGCGGAAGCGCCGGGCAGTGGAGGAACGCTGGTGGGATTGGGCAAGCCCGTCCTGGGAATCTGCTACGGGATGCAGCTCATGGCGCAGGAGCTGGGCGGGAAGGTGGAGCGCGCGAAAGGCCGTGAGTACGGCGACGCGCGCCTGGAGATCTCGGTTTCAAGTCGTCTTTTCCATTCCACGCCCGCGCTGCAAAACGTGTGGATGAGCCACGGGGACCAGGTGACTCGAGTGCCAGAGGGTTTCAAGGTCACCGCGCAGTCGGAGGACGGGGTCATCGGCGCGATGGCTGACGAGCTGCGCAATTTCTACGGGCTTCAGTTCCATCCCGAGGTGAGTCACACCCAGTACGGAATGCACATGCTGGAGAACTTCGTGCGCACCATCTGCAAGGTGGAGGAGGGATGGGACCGCGGGTCCTTCATCGAAGAGGAGATCCTCTCGATTCGAAAGAAGGTGGGTGAGGACCGCGTGCTCTGCGCGGTGAGCGGGGGAGTGGATTCCACCGTGATGGCGGTGCTCGTCGATC
Organism: Candidatus Krumholzibacteriota bacterium; assembly: GCA_963727455.1. Lineage (GTDB taxonomy): Bacteria > Krumholzibacteriota > Krumholzibacteriia > JAJRXK01 > JAJRXK01 > JAOZPE01. Next base: position 82,193 of record CAVSGG010000010.1, read on the forward strand.
GCGCGGTGGGGCCGCAGCTGACCGCCGTATTCGTGGACAATGGACTGTTGCGTCAGGGGGAGGCACCGCGAGTGGCCAAGCGCCTGGGCGCGCTCCTGCACCACCGGCTCGAGGTCGTCGACGCGCGAGAGATTTTCCTGAGCAGATTGAAGGGCGTGAACGATCCCGAGGAAAAACGGCGAATCATCGGCCACACTTTCATCGACGTTTTCGAGGAGTCGGCGAAAGCCCACGGCCCCTTCAAATATCTCGCGCAGGGAACCCTCTATCCCGATCGCATCGAAAGCCTCTCGGTAAAGGGTCCGAGCCACGTCATCAAAACCCATCACAACGTGGGTGGATTGCCCGAGCGGCTCGGCTTTGAACTCATCGAACCGCTGGCGGAGTTGTTCAAGGACGAAGTGCGGGCCATTGGGGCGCAGCTGAACATCTCCTCCGAGCTGCTCACGAGGCATCCTTTTCCCGGCCCCGGACTGGCGGTTCGCTGTCTGGGGGAAGTGAACGAAGAGCGCCTCTCACTACTGCGTCAGGCGGACGCGATCTTCATCGAAGAGCTGCGCCGAAGCGGACTCTACGACCGGATCTGGCAGGCGGGTGCGGTGCTTTTGCCCCTGAAGAGCGTGGGGGTGATGGGCGACGCTCGCAGCTACGAGAGCGTGGTGGCGCTGCGGGCAGTGACGAGCGTGGATGCGATGACCGCGGACTGGGCGCGGATTCCCGACGAGGTTCTCGCGCGCGTGAGCAGCCGAATCGTCCGCGAAGTTCCCGGGGTCAATCGCGTGGTCTACGACATCTCCTCCAAACCCCCCTCGACCATCGAGTGGGAGTGAGTTTGGTCCGGCTTCCGCGCCTTCCGTATACTTTGTGAAGGTCACCTTGTCCAGCCGAGGATTCATGAGATCGAGCCTTCGCGATTGGCTGCTGTTTTCCCTTCTGTTTGTCGTGGTCGGCCCCGCTCGCGCCAGCGTGTTCGGGCCCGATCATGCAGTGTGGAAGAACCCGAAGATCGAACAGGCGGAGTTCGCGCGCACCCTCCTCGAGCTTAGGAACCGCCAGCTGAAGGAACCCTCCCACCTGCGCCTGGAGCACTCGGTCGAGGGCGCGCAAAAGACCGCGCTTTCTCGCGAGCGGCGCTTCCTCGTCATCCCCGTGCTCTACGCGGACGGTCCGCAGGAGGGACCGGTGTCGGTGGAAGAGCTCAGCGCGCGATTCTTCGATGAGAGCCGAGAGTCCTCCTTCGTGAGCTATTGGAAAGAGGCGAGTGGCGGGCGCCTGGTGCCGCGCGGTCGGGTACTTCCATGGCTACGCATGCCCCAGGTTCGCTCCTACTACCAGAACGTCTTTCAGGGGCGCCCGCGACTCGTTGCGAGTCGCCGACTGGCGGAGGATGCCATCTGTGAAGCGGCACCGCTCCTGGGCCCGTGGTGGGACTTCGACGACGACGGCCCCGACGGGATTCCGGGCAGCGGAGACGACGACGGTCTCATCGACTTCGTCATCATCCTGCATCCGGATCCGGGGATCGAAATTCAGGTGGAGGAGGAGGGGATGATGGCGCTGCAGGACCGCGTGGATCCGCAGTATGTGTACTCCTCCTGTGGGGTTGGCATGGATCCCTTCGCCCTCGCCTCCGCCCTGGATCCCCTGGGGGTGATCGTGCACGAAGCCGGTCATCTTCTGGGCCTGGTCGATCTCTACGACTTGAACGTTCCGGCGGAGCAGACAGGAGACGGCTACGCCAGCGGAGGTCTGGGTCGCTTCTCGCTGATGGCGACGGGAACCTGGGCCGGCGCGGGAAAGAGTCCCACCGGGCTCGATGCCTATTCGCGCTCGCTCTTAGGCTGGGGCGAGGAACAGCAGGTGGGCTCCGTCCTGCAGACGCAGCTCGATCCTCAGAGCGCTCCCGGGAAATACCTGGTGCTCTCTCCCAGCGGCGATTGGGGGCGCGAGCGTTTCTTGGTGGAAGCGCGCGCGGCCGGGATCTCCCCGCGGGACGAGGCCCTGCCCGGTGAGGGAATCCTGATCTACCGCGTGGACGAGGCCGCGCGCGGCTGCGTGGGTACGGACTTTCCCCTGGTCGAATTGCTGGAGGCGGATGGGCGTCAGGATCTCATCCAAAATCTGAACCAAGGCGAGGCAAGCGACTTCTATGGAGACGCTTCAGGGAATTTTGAACTGGGACCCACCACCTCTCCCTCCAGCGAGTCGCGCAATCCCTCGAGCGCAAAGCCGGCGCCGCGGATTCGGCTCCAGGACGCAGGAGCGCAGCGTTGGTCCCTGCAGCTGGAGCGAAGCGCCGCGGCGTGGCTCACCCTGCAAGCGGCGCGCTTTGCGGATGGGAAGGTGCAGCTTTCGCCGGGGAGCACGAATGCCTGGCAACTTCTCTTTCGTCCCACGAGTTCGAGCCCGATCAGCTCGGCGCGAATGCGCGTGCTCGCCCTGGAAGCGCCGCTCAGCGCCTCCACCACGGAGTGGATCCCCCTGGAGGCCGGGCCGGAAGGCTACGCGCCGAGTGAGAACCTCGTCCTTCAGGCCCCGTCACAGCCGGGAGTTCTGGAGGCGCGAGTTCGACTCGAAGTCGAGGTGAACGGCCAGAGCCGGGTGATCGAAGGCGGGATCCCACTGCAGGAGAGTACGGGGCTCACAGCGACGGAGTTTTCGCGCTGGGCCGCCGAGGTCCTCTCCGCGGGCGTGCCTGCCACCAGTCTCGATACGCTGAGCGCGGCGGAAGCTCCGGTGGAGGGCTTGCGCGGCTTTTATCTACACACCGCGCAGGACTACGCCTACGGCAATTGCTGCGAGCTGCAGTTGCTCTCGCCCTGGTTCGCGAGCAGCACCGCGCCGGACACCCTGCTGCGCTTTTGGTCGCGCATCCACACCGAGACTTCTCTCCCGCCGGAAGCGTGGGACGGCGGGGTGGTCGAATGCCGCAGCTTGGATGGCGAATGGACCCCTCTCGTTCTTTCCGGCCCCTCCAGGGCGAGGATCGTGCCTCTGAGCCGGGCGGCCACCAGCGGGATCGCGGGCCTGGGGGGCAGCAGCGCGACTTGGGTCCAGCTGGAAGCGGCACTGCCCACGCGTGACGCGCCCTTGCAGCTGCGTTTTCGCTTCGGCAGCGACGCGGACGGCCTGGTGCGCGACCAGCACGGCGGATGGAGCCTGGCCGGAGCGGCGGTGGGGGAAATGAGATGGCAGGCGCAGCTGGAGCTTCTGACCCCAGGAGCGCAAGCGCAGGCGCGCCTGCGGGTGAATCCTCCTCCCGACGCTCTGCGCGCCTCGCTGTGGGGAAGGGTGCTCCCCAACACCGCCTGGCAACTTCTCAGTTCCGCCCAGCTCCTGGATGCACGGGGAGAAACGCTCTTCCACTTCAGCATGCTCGAGGGAGGGGTGGTGCAGCTCGGCGCATTCGAGGGAGAGTCCACCGACACCCGCCTGGCCATCACGGGACTGCGGAGCGGGGGACAGGCCTTCCGCGCCCGGCCCAATCCAGCGCTCAGCTGGCTGAACTTCCTGGCGGAGGCCTCTACCGCCGATCGCACACTGCTGATCTACGACCGGCGCGGACGCGAGGTCCGCCGCTTGCGCTTTCCCGCAAATCTGGGACTCGTCAGTTGGGATGGCACCGACGATGCAGGTCATCGGCTGGCCTCCGGATTGTACTTGGCGCGGCTGGTTCCCTCGCGTTACAAAGCAATCTCAGTGACCCTCATTCACTGAAGCTCCCAACTTGGTCGAGGACACCACCGTGCAACGACGCTCGCTTCTCCTGCTCTCTCTACTCTTGAGTCTGGCCGGGCCGCCCGCCGCGGCGGCAGAGAAGAGCCCGCAGAGGAGTCAGTGGGTGAGCGAAGCCGTGGTTCTGCACGACGGGGCCCACGCCAACAGCGCGCGGGAACAAATGCTGCTCGCGATCTCCTCCTCCGATGACGCGAAGTTGTTGGAGATCCTCCAAGCCAAGGAGATTCCGGCCTCGATCGCCGATTGGCACCGCGTGCGGCTCGCTCTGAAGGATGGGAAAGACAAAGCGGCGGTGGAGGCCCTGCGTCGTTTGCTCCAGCGGCACAAGCTTCTACCCGCGGCGCTCTCTCCCCTGAGCACCGAACTCGACCGCTTCTGTTTGCAGTCCGCCCTGGATCTCGATCAGATCGAACTGGCAAGAGAAGTATGGCTCCATCCGCGTGCCGAGCACCGGGACGATCCCTTGTGGACCGCGCTCAGCGCGCGTCTCTACCAAAGCAGGGGTGAAACCTCCAATGCGATTCTTCGCTTCGAGGAGGCCTGGCGTAAGGCCTCGAGTTTGCAGCGCCGACAGAGAATCTTCGCCTATCGCGCGATCACCCAACTGCGAGCGGGCGATCCCTGTACTGCAATCGAGAGCTGGCTCGAGTACGCGAAGGGTCTGCACAGCGGCGCGGAGAAACTGTGGGCGCTCAGTTTCTGGGACGCTCATCCGCTCTTGAAGGCGGCTGCAAGACGGCGGGGAGTGCGGCACGAAGTGGCGAACTGGCTGGCAGGCAACGCGCGACCTCAGGAGGCCCTCGCACTGGCATCCACCAGCTACCAGGAGGGTTCCGGCACCGAGGCGCGCAAGGGTTATCTCATCGCCTGCGAGCAACTCTATCGATTGCGAAGGCACGAGGAACTCGCGACCCTGCTTGAGAAACCGCATCCGCGCGGTCTGAACGAAGAGGCCAAAGCTTCCCTGGCCGCATACCCCTTGGGAGTGGCGCGACGCAAGGGAGCCAGCGTGGAGATTGCGGCCGGATTCGACTCGGTGGCTTCGCGTTATGCCGGCACTCGGCGCGCGGTGGAGGCGCTGTGGGAAGCGGCATGGATGTGGGAGTTGTCGGGCGAGGGGGCGAGCGCCCAGCGCGATTTTCTGCGCTACGCGCGCGAACACGGGGATGGACCCTTCGCCAAGGCGGCGGCGCTGCGCGCGATCTATTTGCCGTTCTTGCAGGGAGACTACCGGACCGCACAGGCGCGTGAGGAAGAGCTGCACGACAAGCTGGGACAGAGCGAAGAGGCGGCGGCGGCCCTGTGGCTGGCGCAACGCAGCGCGCACGCCCGCAAGGAGGAGGCGCAGGCCGAGGACTTCGCGCGGGAACTGCGCCGGCGCTTTCCGGACAGTCCCTATCTGGGCCTGCCCGACAGCGCTCTGGCACTTCAAGGAAAGTCTGAAGCCATCGATCTTGAACTCCTGTTTGACGAGCAATTCCAGGCATTTCAGTTGGTGGCAAAGCAGCTGGGGATCCAGGATCTCTTCGAGCCGCGGGATCCGGCCTGGCTGCGGGCCGCGCTCCTGCTGCGCTACGGCTACTTTCAAACCGGCGAGCGAGCCCTGCTGGAGCTGGTACAGGGCTCGCGGCGCGATCCCCGGGTGCAGCTCAGGGTCTGTGCGCTGGCCTGGGCCAGTGGACGGGCCGAGCGGCAGGCCCGCAGCGCCTGGTGGTTGCGCGTGCTCTTGAAGGGGCGTTCCGAGGAGCTGGATCGGGCCCTGGAGCGGATTTCCTTTCCCACTCCCTTCGCGGTCACGGTGGCCCAGGAGGCCGCAGCCCGCGGGCTCTCTCCATCGGCGCTCTATTCTCTGATGCGGCGCGAGAGCTTCTACGAGGCGGAAGTCGTGTCGCGGGCGGGGGCCTACGGTCTGCTGCAGCTTCTGCCGGAAACCGCGCAGCGCATGGCGGAGAAACTCCAGGATCGAGCGCTCGGAACCCCCCTCAAGCTCTTGGATCCGCGGATCAATCTACGCTACGGAAGCGCCTACTTTGCTCAGCTGCTGAAGGAATGCCAGGGCGACCCTCTCCAGGCCCTGGCCGCGTACAACGCCGGAGAAGGCAATGGTAGGCGCTGGAAGCAGCGTGTGGGGGCCACGGCTCCCGCCACCGAGATGCTGCTCACGATTTCCTATTCGGAGACCCGCGCCTACGTCTACAACGTGCTGCGTTTCTGGAAAGTCTACGACCGTATCCTCCCTTGGAAGGCGCAGTAGGGAATCCTACGCCCTCACGCCCCCAAAAAGACTACCGCAAAGGAAGCGATACCTTGGCAGGAGCCTTGCAAGCTTCATAGGGCCGTATGCAGGATTCGGCGATCCCGCCGGTTGGCGAATGATGCTCTTGAGAACGAGAGGGCAGGATGTTTCTGAAGAAACTCTTCAAGGTGATGCCCCAGGAACCGCTCACGCAGGGGCTGGACCTGTATAACGACGGTCGTTTCGGCGAAGCGCTGGAGATTTTTGAATCTCTCCTGGACGACGGGGACCCTGCGGTCAAGGCGAAAGCCAAGCTCTACTCCTGTGAAGCGCATCTGCAATTGGGGGATGCGGCTTCGTCTCGCGATCTGCAAGGGGCGGTCTACCACTACCGCAAGGCGGCGGAATATGAGCCGCGCTTCGCCGACATCCACAACAAGGTAGGCGAGATGTCCCGTCATCTCGGCCGCCCGGAAGAGGCAGCCGAGGCGTTTCGTCGCGCGTTGGGGATCAACGAACGCTATTTTCTCGCCCGCGTGAACCTGGTTCAGACTCTGCTCGAGCTGGGGCAGAACACGCAATGCGGCGCCGAGATACGAGTACTTTCGGCTACCTGCCCTCCCCTGTTCCGTGATCTTTGCGAGAGTCTGGTGGAGGCCAGCCAGAATACCGATCGTCAACGCATGATCGAAATCCTGGCGGAAATCCGGCACCTCGACCTGGATACAGTCAGTCTGGCTCGGGAGAGGGCGCTGGCCTTCCTGCGCAAAGGCGAGCCGGAGAAGGCGGCGGAGATCCTGGAGAAGCTCGTGGCCAAGCACTCCCGCTTTCCCGATCTACGCCACATTCTGGGACTGGCGTACGGAGACATGGGCTTGCGCGAGGAGTCTATGGCCAGCTTCCGTCAGGCCCTCGAGCTGAATCCCCATTACCTCAAAGCACGCATCAATTTGGGATTCAGTTTGATGGAGGAAGGACGCTACGCCGAAGCCGAGAAGGAATTGAGAATCGCGCTGGAAACCGATCCCGACCATCCGCTGGTGAAGAGCGCGCTCCAGGAAATTGCGGAGATAGGTTCTCATGCCTGAAATGGTCGGTAACCAAATGGACCTCTACCAGGTTTTGGAAGTGAAGCCGGACGCGAAGCCGGAGGAAGTGCGTCGTGCCTACTTCCGCTTGGCGAAGCTGTATCATCCGGATTTGAGTCCGGACGGAGACGCGGACGCGAACAACGAGCGCTTCCTGCAGATTCAAAAGGCCTACGAGATTCTGTCGAATACCAACAAGCGGCTCGAATACGATGAGTCGCGTCGAAGCGGGTTGAAGGGTGAGGAAGCGGTAAGTCAGGCGGAGCGGGGACCATCACCTGGTCCTCGCCCCGCGTGGCTGCGAGGCCCCTCACTGGACGAGATTCGCGACGCGCGGAAGGCCTTCGCCAGAGTGAAACCGCTGCTGGACCAGGACGAGGTGGAACGCGCGGCCGAGGTGCTGCGGGTGATCGTCAAGACCGTGCCCAACGAACCGGAATACCAGTCCATGTACGGATACGTCCTGGCCCTGAGCGGCGACAATCTGCACAAGGCACGCGATCTGTGTCGGCGTGCGGTGCAGGCCGAGCCCTACAACGCGGACTATCACGCTCGTCTCGGCTTTGTCTACCAGCAGGCCGGGCTCACCAAGACCGCAGACGAGTGCTTCGCCACCGCGCTGGCATACGATCAGCAGCAGGAAATTGCGCTCGCCAATCTCGAGGGAGAAAAGGGCGGAGAGGGCCTCATGGGCAAGATTACGCGCCTCTTCGGCCACTGAGCGACCCCTGCGCTTGACACTTCCTCGCTGCTGCGTCTAGTTTACTGATAGCCATTCTGGTCTCCCTATCCATCGTAAGTGGAGGTGTTGATGGCAACCGGTGTCGTGAGCTGGTTTCACGAGGGTCGTGGCTACGGCTTCATCGAAGCAGCTGACACTAAGAACTCCCTTTATTTCAGACACGTGGATGTCGTGGGTAGGGGGTATCGCACCCTGCGAGAAGGTCAGAAAGTGCGGTACTCGGTCCGCGAGAAGAGCCACGTGAACCAGGCCATCCAAGTCGAGGCGCTCTGAGGCGTCCGATGGACTTCGTTTCCCGCGGTCCCATCCCCCATGGGAATGGGACCGCTTTCTGTCCCCTGAGGAATCACGGCGCGTAGACATGTCATTCACAGAGTTTCTGGAGAGTATCTTCGGTAGTAAGTCGCAGCGCGACTACAAGAAATACGCGCCTTTGGTCGAGGAGGTCAAAGAAGCGCGCGCGCCGATGAAGGATTGGGACGACGCGAAGCTGCAGTCGATGACCGATGCCTTCCGCAAACGACTGCAAGAGGGCGAGACGGTCGACGATCTGATGATCGAGGCCTTCGCCGTGGTGTGGGAGACTTGCCGGCGACTCGCAGAGCGCAAGGCGAGCTGGGAGGTGCACGGCCGGGAGGTCGTGTGGGACATGGTTCCCTACGACGTGCAGATCCTGGGTGGCATGGTGCTGCACCGCGGAATCATCGCGGAGATGGCCACCGGGGAAGGCAAGACCCTGGTGGCGGTCTTTCCCCTCTACCTCAATGCCTTGGCGGGCAAGGGCGCTCATCTGGTGACGGTGAACGACTATCTGGCGCAGCGCGACGCGGAGTGGATGGGAGGGGTCTACCGCTTTTTGGGCCTGACCGTCGGCTTCATTCGCAACGAGATGAGTCCCGTCCAGAGACGCGCCGCCTACAACTCGGACATCACCTACGGCACCAACAATGAATTCGGCTTCGATTACCTGCGCGACAACATGGCGGTGAGGCGCGAAGACCTCGTCCAGCGCGATTTCCACTACGTGATCGTGGACGAGGTCGACTCCTGTCTCATCGACGAGGCGCGCACCCCTCTCATCATCTCGGGCCCGGTGGGAGAGAGCACGCACCGTTTCGGAGAGCTCAAACCGCTAGTCGAGACGCTCGTGCACAAGCAGACCCGCTTGCTCAACAACTACCTGGCCGATGCGGAGAAGGTTATTCGCAGCGGCGAGGAAGTCGACCACGAGACCGGTTTGAAACTCCTGCGAGTGAGCCGCGGAGGCGCGAAATTGCCGCGCTTCATGAAGCTGCGCAAGGAACCCGGCGTGCAGGACATCATTCGGCGCGTGGAATCCGACTACCTGCGCGACAAAAACATGTGGGAAGCGGACGAAGATCTGTTCTACGTGATCCAGGAGAAGGAAAACACCGTCGATCTGACCGAGAAAGGACGCCGCGAGTTTGGCTCGAGGGATCCCGATTTCTTCATCCTGCCCGACCTCTCGGTGGAATTGGGAAGCATCGAAAAGGACGAATCGCTCAGCGAAAAAGAGAAGGCCGAAAGAATCGAAACCGTGCACCGGGTGTACGGCGAGCGCAACGAAGGCATCCACAACGTCCAGCAGCTCCTGAAGGCCTACGCGCTGTTCAGCAAGGACGACGAATATGTCATCCAAGACGGCAAGATCATGATCGTGGACGAATTCACGGGGCGCATCATGCCCGGACGCCGCTTCAGCGAAGGCTTGCACAGCGCCTTGGAAGCCAAAGAGGGCGTGAAGATCGAGGCCGAGACGCAGACTTACGCCACCATCACTCTGCAGAATTTCTTCCGCATGTACGACAAGCTGGCCGGGATGACGGGAACGGCGGAGACCGAGGCGGCGGAGTTCCACGAGATTTACAAGTTGGACGTGGTGGTCATCCCCACCAACAAGCCGATCCGCCGCGAGGATTACAACGACCAGATCTATCGCACCAAGCGTGAGAAGTACAACGCGATCGTGGAGGAAGTGGCGGAGCTGAACGAGTTGGGCCTGCCGATCTTGGTGGGAACGACCACCGTCGAGGTGAGCGAAACTCTCTCGCGGCTATTCAAGCGGCGTGGCATCCGCCACAACGTTCTCAACGCCAAGCACCACAAGCGCGAAGCGGAGATCGTGGAGGAAGCCGGCCAATGGGGTTCGGTGACCATCGCCACGAACATGGCGGGTCGCGGAACTGACATCAAGCTGGGCGAGGGCGTGAAGAGCGAAAGTGGAGAGCGGGAGGGCCGCCCCGCCGGCCTGTGGATCATCGGCAGCGAACGGCACGAGAGCCGGCGCATCGATCGCCAGCTGCGCGGTCGTGCCGGCCGCCAAGGGGACCCCGGCGCGAGCCTCTTCTACCTCTCGCTGGAAGATGATCTCATGCGGCTCTTCGCGTCCGATCGTGTTTCGAAGGTCATGGACCGCATGGGCTTGCAGGAGGGCGAGGTCATCACCCATGGGCTGGTAACCAAGGCCATCGAGAAGGCCCAGATCCGCGTCGAGCAGCAGAACTTCAGCATCCGCAAGCGCCTCCTGGACTACGACGACGTGATGAACAAGCAACGCGAGGTCATTTACGAGTGGCGGCGCAGCCTCTTGATCAACGAGGAGGGTCGCGAGTCCACGCTGGATCTCATCGAGGATGCTGTCGACCAGATGATCGAGGGGCGGACCTCGGACAGGGACCCGGCGGAGTACTGGGACTGGGCCGGTCTCAGCCTGGACATGAGCACCACCTTCTTGATTCCGCTTCCGGTGCCCGAGGAGCTGCGCGACAGCATCGGACAGGAGAGCCTGCGCGAAAACCTCCTGGAAGCGGCCACGCGGGCGTACCGCGCGAAGGTGGAGCGGTTGGGTCCGCCGATCGCCAAGCAGCTCGAGCAACACGTGACCTTGCGCACCATCGACGAGATGTGGAAGGACCATTTGCACGAGCTCGATACCCTACGCAGCGGAATCGGATTGAGAGCCTACGGCCAGAAGGACCCGCTCCTGGAGTACAAGGCGGAGAGTTTCGAACTTTTCCAGTTGGTGATGGAGCGCATTCGCAGCGAGGCGGTCACCCGCTTCTTTCGTTTCGAGCTGGTCCAGACTCCGCCCGAGGCCACGGCCGCCTTGTCCGGTGGCACCGCGCAGAAAGCGCAGGCCAGCGCCTACGCTGCCGCCGGTGCCCAGCAGGGCGGTGCGCAGTCGGCCACTGCAATTGGCACTCTGAACCGCGAGGGTGGGGCGCCCCAGCCCTCGACCCCGGTGGTCCGTGATCATCCCAAAGTGGGACGCAACGATCCCTGTCCCTGTGGCAGCGGCAAGAAGTACAAGAAGTGTCACGGGCGAAAAACCTGAGCGAATGCGAAAACCCGTCACCCTCATCGGCGGTGGCCTGGCCGGGTCCGAAGCCGCGCTGCAACTCGCGGCGCGCGGGCATTCCGTCCGCCTCTTCGAAATGCGGCCCACGCAGTCGACCGAAGCGCACAAGAGTGCCGACCTGGCCGAAATCGTCTGCAGCAATTCTTTCAAGAGCGAACGTGACGACACTGCGGCCGGTGTACTCAAGCTCGAACTCGATCTTCTGGGCTGCCGGCTGCTCGGCTTCGCACGGGATGCGCGGGTGCCGGCGGGCGCAGCATTGGCCATGGACCGCGAGCGCTTCTCCGGCGCGGTGACGCGCGCTCTGCTCGAAAGTCCAAACCTGAGCGTGGTGCGACAGGAGGCCGAGAGGATACCCGAGGAGCGGCCGTGTATCATCGCCACCGGCCCTTTGACCTCGGCCGCTCTGCAGGCGGATTTGGGCCGCTTGCTCGGCGAGGAATCTCTCTACTTCTACGACGCGATCGCGCCCTCGGTTCTTCTGGACTCGGTGGATCGCGAGATCGCGTTCAAGGCAGCGCGCTACGAGAAGGGCGATGCCGATTACTACAACTGTCCCCTGAACAAGGCGGAGTACGAGCGCTTCGTGCACGAGCTTCTCGCGGCGGATCGCGTGCAGCCCAAGGACTTCGAAAAGGCGGCCTACTTTCAGGGTTGCATGCCAATCGAGGCCATCGCCGAGGGCGGTCGCGAGAGTCTACGCTTTGGCCCGATGCGGCCGGTGGGTCTGCGGGACCCACGTACGGGATGCCGTCCCTGGGCGGTGGTGCAGCTGCGGCAGGAGACGCTGGATGGAACGCTTTTCGGGCTGGTGGGATTCCAGACCCAGCTCAAGTACCCCGAGCAGCGGCGCATCTTCTCCTTGATTCCCGGACTGGAGCAAGCGGAGTTCGCGCGTCTGGGAAGCCTTCACCGCAATACCTTCATCAACAGCCCGAAGCATCTCGACGAGAGACTGCAGCTGCGTGGGCGCGAGGGCCTTCATCTCGCGGGACAGATGATCGGCTGCGAGGGTTATGTGGAGAGCATCGCCACCGGACTGGTGGCGGCACTCGCGGTGCACGCGCGGCAAGCGGATCTTCCCTTCGCGCCGCCGCCGCGAGAATCGATTCTCGGCGCGCTCCTGGCCTACCTGCGTCAGGACACTGGCCAGCGTCCCAGTCCCATGAACGTGAACTTCGGCCTCTTGCCGCCGCTGGAGGAGCGAATCAGGAGCAAACGGGAGCGCAAACAGGCGCTGGCCGCGCGTGCCGTCGCCGCCATGCGCGATTGGCGCGAGGAATTCGCAGCGCTTTTCACCTGAGAGAAGAGCGGAGCCGCCAAAGGACTGCTACACTGCCAGCAGAATGCCAGCCGTCCCCGAATTGGAGCAAGCCTGGATCGACCACCTCCGGGCGATCCGCGGATTGTCTCCGCGGACCTTGGAAGCCTACGCGCGCGACCTGGATTCGGTGCGGAGAGCCCTCAAAGCACAAATAACACAAGATACGAATTGGCTTGAGATTGACGCTGATCAGCTAAGAATCTGGTTTAGATATGAACGCGGGCGCGGAATCAGCTCGAGGAGCTTGGCGCGCCGCCTCTCGGCCCTGCGCAGCTTCTTCAAGTTCCTCAAGAGCAAGGGGCTCAGGGCAGACCAGCCCACGCGCGCCCTGCACACTCCGCGGCTGAGCCGGCGGCTGCCGCGGGTACCGTCCGAAGAACTCGTGAAGCTCTTGCTGGAGAGTCCGGATTGCGCCACCGAGCGCGGCCGGCGGGACCGCGCGATCTTGGAGCTGCTCTACGGATGCGGCCTACGTCTAAGTGAATTGGTGGCGCTGCAACTCGCTGAAATCGATCTGCCCGGCGAGACGATGCGCGTGTTGGGAAAGGGAGCGAAGGAGAGAATCGTCCCTCTGGTGGGTGAAGCGAAGTACCGGCTTTCGGACTATCTTTCTCGCCGCTTGCCGGTAGAGGTCTACGATGCGCTGGCCCAGGGCGCCTTGCGCGGGGAGGATCGCGCGGTGCCCGTATTCTTGGGTCGCGCGGGTCGTCGAATCGCGCGGCGCACGGTGCAGGCGATGCTCGCCCGAACGATGCGCGCGGCTGCCCTGGGAACGGGCCTTTCGCCTCACGATCTCAGACACGCTTTCGCGACGCATCTCTTGGACCGGGGCGCTGAGCTGCGCGGAGTGCAGGAGCTTTTGGGTCATGCCAGCCTCTCCACCACGCAGATCTACACCCACGTTTCCTCGGCGCGCTTGAAAGAGGTCTATGGGCAGGCCCACCCGCGGGCAGGAGAGGAGAGAGAGGAAAAGTGAATCCGAAGATTCTAGGGACGACGATCTTGGGAGTGCGACGCGGCCGCGAGGTCTGCATCGGTGGCGACGGCCAGGTCACCTTCGGCGAAGTCACCATGAAGCGAGGCGCAAATAAGGTGCGCACCCTACAGGACGGGAAGATTTTGGCGGGTTTCGCGGGAAGCACGGCCGACGCCTTCACGCTCTTCGAAAAATTCGAGGGACACCTCGACGCCAAGGGAGGCAATCTCCCGCGGGCCGCGGTGGCCCTGGCCAAGGAATGGCGCAGCGATCGGGTGCTCCGGCGGCTCGAAGCGTTGCTGGCGGTGATGGACGCCGAACACTCTTTCATCATCTCCGGCAGTGGCGACGTCATCGAACCGGACGACAATCTCATCGCCATCGGAAGCGGGGGCTCCTACGCGCTCGCGGCAGCACGGGCCCTCCTTGGCGCGACCGATCTGAATGCGCAGGAGATCTGCCAGCGGTCGCTGCAGATCGCAGCCGGTATCTGTATCTATACCAACGAGGAGATCACGACTCTCCAATTGAAGGACTTCGAGGAATGAGTGAGAAGATCATCGCAATCGACACCAAGGGTAGGGCGCAAATGGCGAGCGGCGCGATGACGCCCCGCCAAATCGTGACCGAATTGGACCGCTATGTGGTGGGTCAGGACGACGCCAAGCGCGCGGTGGCGATCGCTCTGCGCAACCGCTGGCGGCGCATGAAGGTTCCCGAACCGATGCGCGAAGAGATCATCCCCAACAACATTCTCATGATCGGTCCCACCGGCGTGGGGAAAACGGAGATCGCGCGGCGCTTGGCCCGTGTGGCCGGCGCCCCGTTCGTGAAAATCGAGGCGACCAAGTTCACCGAGAGAGGCTACGTGGGACGAGACGTCGAGAGCATGGTGCGTGACCTGGTGGAGGTCGCGGTCGGTATCGTGCGCCAGGAAATTACCGAGGAAGTGGAGGAGAGTGCGGTGGCCTTCGTGGAGGAACGCCTGCTGGATCTCCTCTTGCCGCCGCTGCGGGATGCCTCGCCGGAAACCCAAGAGCGCTGGCGCAAGAGCCGGCAGAAGCTGCGCGCGCAACTTCAGGCTCACGAGCTCGAAGAACGCGAAGTCACCGTGGAGGTCACCACGCGTCCCGGGGCTCAGTTCGGAATTCTCTCCACTGGGGGGGACGAGCTGCTCGAATCGGGTCTGGGGGACGCCCTCAAGAGCCTCTTTCCCAAGCAACGCAAGTCGCGGCAGGTGAGTCTGGCCGAGGCGCGACGGCTTTTGCGCGAGGAGGAGCTGGATCGACGTATCGACATGGAGAAGGTGACGACGGAGGCCCTGCTCCGGACCGAAACGTCGGGGATCATCTTCCTGGACGAGATCGACAAGATCGCCAGTCGAAACGAGACCTCGGGCGTGGACGTCAGCCGCGAGGGCGTACAGCGCGATCTCCTACCGGTGGTGGAAGGCGCCACCGTGCAGACCAAGTACGGTGCGGTCTCCACCGACCACATTCTCTTCATCGCCGCAGGCGCGTTTCACATGAGCAAGCCCAGCGACCTGATCCCGGAACTGCAGGGAAGATTTCCCATCCGCGTGGAGATGAACAGCCTCTCGCAAGAGGACTTCGTGCGCATTCTGCAGGAACCGGAAAACTCCCTGCCCCGGCAGTACCAGGCGCTCCTTCAGACCGAAGGCTGCGAGCTCAGTTTCCAGCCCGAGGCATTCGAGGAAATCGGCCGCATCGCCTGGGAGGTCAACCGAAGCCAGGAGAACATCGGGGCGCGCCGTTTGCACACCATCATGACCTCGCTCCTGGATGAAATGCTGTTTGAACTTCCACCCACCAGCGGGCAGAATCCACCACCGACCCGGATCGTGATCGACAAGAAGTTCGTGGACGAGAAGCTCATGCGTATCGTCAAGGACGAGGATCTGAGTCGCTTCATTCTGTAGTGGTGGAGCAATGAGGAACCCGCCAAGGGGAAGGTGTCGGCATGAAGAAGCTGTCCAGCAAAGACCTGGTGACCATTCTCGATTTGAGCCGCGAAGACCTGACGACTCTCTTTGAGACCACCCGCGAGCAAAAGCCCAAGGCGAGGGAGCACGCCTTGCCGGCAAGCCATCCCAGCCGGACTCTGGCCTGTATCTTTCACAAGCCCAGCCTCAGAACCCGCATTTCCTTCGAGGTGGCCATCCGTCAACTCGGGGGCAATTCGCTCTACATCACCGAAAAGGAGATCGGTCTGGGTAGCCGCGAGTCGGTCGAAGACGTAGCGCGAGTCCTGAGCCGACTCGTCGACGGCATCATGATTCGTACCTTCGATCACTCGCTGGTCGAGAACTTGGCCGCGGCCGCCACCGTGCCGGTGGTGAACGGCCTGACCGATCTTGCGCATCCCTGTCAGATTCTGGCGGATGTCTTCACGGTCATCGAGGAGTTGGGCGGCATCGACAACAAGAAGATCGTCTACGTGGGAGACGGAAACAACATTGCGCATTCCTGGATCAACGCGGCCGCATTGCTCGATTTCTCGCTGGTCATCTGCACCCCGAACGATTACGAACCCAATCCCGCCGTGGTGGAAAAGGCCACGGCCAAGGGCAAGCTGAATCTCACGATCACGAGCGATCCGCATCAGGCGGTGCGCGGGGCGGATGTGGTCTATACCGACGTCTGGGCCAGCATGGGTCAGGAGTCGGAAGCGGAGGCAAGGGCCAAGATCTTCGCCGACTACCAGGTCAACGAAGAACTCTTGTCGCAGGCCAAGAAGGAGGCCATTGTCTTGCATTGCCTCCCGGCCCATCGCGGCATGGAGATCACCGACGGAGTGATGGATGGTGCGGCGAGTCGAGTATTCGAGGAAGCGGAGAACCGTTTGCATGTCCAGAGAGCGCTACTCTACCACCTCATGCGGTGAGTTCGCGCGCCTCGGTTGGGGCGCGGGGCTCTGCGCCCTCCTTGCACTGTTCGTGGCGGCCTGCGCACAAACGGGTCCCCCACCCGGTGGTCCGGTGGACGAGACCCCACCGCAGCTTCTCTCGGCCGAGCCGGGGAGCTTGGCGCTGCGGGTCGATCCGCTGACCCCGCTCGTTCTGAATTTCAGTGAGAAGGTCGATCGTCGCGGCTTCCGCGGCTCCATCCACTTTGCGCCCGAGATCCGCGTGCGGGACATCGGTTTCGACGCGAGCACGGTGACGGTTCGTCCCGAGACGGGATGGCCGAACGACACCCTGGTGGTGTGGACCCTGCTGCCCACTCTCAGCGATCGTCACAACGTGAAGCTCGGGGCCCCGGTGAGCGGAGCCTTCACCACCGCCGACACCATCCCCGAGGGCATGATCAAGGGACAGGTACAGGGGAAGGACCTGAAGCTCGACCAGGTAGTGGCCCAGCTGAGCGCGCTCGGAACCGCCGGTTCGAAGAAGCCGGTGCTGTGGCGGATGGTGGCTCCCAACGAGCTGGGTTTCTTCCGGCTCGGTCTCCTCGCCTCGCCCTCGGGTCCCTATGATCTGCAGGTCTTTCAAGACAACAACAAGAACGGCAAGCGTGACAAGCGCGAACCCACGGCCGAGCAGGATTCCCTCTACCTGACCGCTAGCAGCTCGGTCCTGGACCTGGGAACGCTGACTCTGGTGGATCTGGAAGCGCCGGTGGACTTTCTCGTGCGCATGCAGTTGAGCGAGGCTGACAGCTTCCCGGTGCGCGTGGCGCTGCGCCCCATCGGCGTGGAGGAGGCTCGCGTGCAGACCACGACCTTGGATACCCTGGGCAGCGCGAAATCCCAGATTACTCCGGGCGAGTATCGCATCTCCGCCTGGATGGATCTGGATAACGACAACCACTTCGGCCCCGCGGAGGGGGGATTGAGCGAGCCCTTCACCGGCGAGACGAAGCTCGATATCGAGCCGGCGCATCCCGATAGTCTGAGCTTGCCGCGCCCGAGCGAGAGTTTGCCGTGGGCAGAGCTGGACACGATGCGTACACCCCCCTTGCCCCGTTCGCTCTTCTTGGAGAACGCCCCGTGAGAGGAGCTCCCTTGGAACTACCCTTCGCGAAAATGCACGGAGCCGCCAACGACTTCGTCATTCTTCAGGAAGCGCCACCTGCCACGCCACGAGATGCAGCTCTGGTGCGCGCGCTGTGTCACCGGCGGCTGGGAATCGGAGCGGACGGCGCTCTGTTCATGGAACGCTTGCAACAAGCTGAACCGGGGCAGCCGGTCTTCCGCATGTACTTCTACAACATGGACGGAAGCTATTGCGAAATGTGCTTTAACGGAGCGCGCTGTTGCGCACTTAGAGCCTGGCATTTGGGCTGGTGCGGAGAATCGTTTTCTTTCCTCAGCGAGTACGGATTCATCGAAGCGGAGATTCTGCAGAAGGGCGCGCGAGTGCGGCTGACATTTCCGGCTCCGCGTTGCGAGAGTGGTCGATTGAAACTTCCCGAAAGCGCAGTAGCGCCTTACGGACATCGCGTGAGCACCGGCGATCCGC
Organism: Candidatus Krumholzibacteriota bacterium; assembly: GCA_963727455.1. Taxonomy (GTDB): domain Bacteria; phylum Krumholzibacteriota; class Krumholzibacteriia; order JAJRXK01; family JAJRXK01; genus JAOZPE01. The sequence continues at coordinate 100,156 of CAVSGG010000010.1, forward strand.
ACCTGGTGGTGGAGGTGGAGTCGGAGCTTCTCGAATCCCCCGAGTTCGAAAACATGGCCCGTCCCCTGCGCTGGTGGACGGAGGTCTTTCCCGAGGGCACCAACGTGCACTTCGTGCATCGCGGAGAAAATGCCTGGTGGATACGCTCTTTCGAACGCGGGGTCGAGGGGGAGACCTGGGCCTGTGGCAGTGGCTGCATTGCCAGCGTGGCCGCTCTGGCCGGGGTGGATCCGCTCGAGGAAGCCTTGCTACTCATCACCCGCGGGGGAGACGAGATCAGGGTGCAACCTAAGGCGGGCCGGTGGACACTGGAGGGTCCGGCCGTGGAGGTCTTCAGCGCGAGCTTTCCGTGGGACGGGGTCTTCGATCCCGCTTGAGACAGGAGAGGCCCAAACGCGAAACGCCAGCGCGAAGCTGGCGTTCTGCGATGGAAAACCGTGGGAGCGGAACCGCTCAGGACTCGGCGCGGGGCGCTAGGCGGCTCTTGAGCCGGGCGGCCTTATTCTTGTGGAGGAAGCCCTTGTTTGCCATCTTGTCCAGCAGGCCGCTGACCTTCTGGTATTCGAGCATTAGCTCTTCCTTGGCGGCACCTTCCATGCGGGAGTGCTGACGGAGATCGCGGATCGCGTGGCGCAGACGACTGCCGCGCGCCATGTTGCGCTGGCGGCGAATCTCATTGGTCTTGACACGCTTCTTCGTGGACTTGTTGTGCGGCACCGCGGACCATCCTTGACTTTGAACTCGCGCTGAGAGACGAATTCGAACGATGTATGAGGGAACTCTCTCTGAAGAGAGTGGGGCGAAACGATAGCCAAAGGGCTCGGGCGTGTCAAGCTGACCGGTTTGTCCCGGTCGGCGACGCAGCCCGGGCGGCCTGCCATGGATCCTGAACACCCGCTATTCAAGAAACTCGAGGGCCTGCCGGAGTCTCCCGGAGTGTACCTCATGAAGGACGAGCACGGGCGCGTCCTCTACGTGGGCAAGGCGGCGCGGCTGGCGGTCCGCGTGCGCTCGTATTTCGCGCCGGAGAACAGTCTGGATCAAAAGACGGCCGCCCTGGTGCGCAAGATCGCGGACTTCGACTACGTGGTCACTGCCAACGAGCGCGAAGCCCTCCTGCTGGAAGATCAGCTCATCAAGGAATTCAAGCCGCGCTACAACATCCGGCTCAAGGATGACAAACGTTACCCTTGGTTGCGGCTCAGCGTGGGCGAGCCCTTTCCCCGGCTCAGCGTGGTGCGCAAACCCAAAGAGGATGGTCAGGAGTACTACGGTCCCTACACCAACGCGAAGGCCATGCGGCAGACCCTGAAGACCATCGGACAGGTCTTCCGGATCCGAACCTGCCAGCTTCGCTTGCCCGAGGAGACCGTGCCCAGGCCCTGCCTCGACTACCACATCAAGCGCTGCGACGCGCCCTGCGTGAACTACATCGACCGCGAGTCCTATGGTCTGCTCGTAGAGCAGGTCCGTCTCTTCTTGTCGGGCCAAAGTCGCGGTCTACTCGACGCGCTTCAAACGCGGATGGACGCGGCCAGCAAGGCCCTGCGTTTCGAGGAGGCAGCGCGGCTGCGCGATCAGCTGGAAGCGGTGCGGCGACTGGACTCCAAGCAGGAGGTGGTGTGGGATCCCGGACGAGACGTCGACGCTTTCGGGTTGGACCGGGAAGGCAGGCAGGCCTGCGGCGTGGTGCTGCGCGTGCGCGACGGCAAACTTCTGCACTCGGAGGCCTACTTCTTCTCCTCAACGCGTGTGAGTGAAGTGGACGAGTTCTTTCAGCGCTTCACTTCCTCGGTCTTCAGCTCGCAACGTAACGGCGGGCGTGAGGTGATGCTGATGCGCGAGATCCCCCAGATGGATCACTGGGAGGAAGTGTTGGGAGAACGCCTGGGGCGGAGGGTACACATCCGGGTGGCCCACCGCGGCAAGGCCAAGGGTCTGGTGGACATGGCTTGCTCCAATGCGCGCTGGAAGCTGCGCGAGCGTCTGGGCTCGAGCGCTCCTTCGCGGAAGGAAGTGCCCTCCGTGCTCGACCTGAAGGAGCGACTCTCCTTAGCGGTGGCCCCCTGGAGTATCGAGTGTTTCGACATGAGTCACATTCAGGGGAGTCAGCGTGTCGGCTCTCTGGTGTACTTCCAGGCCGGTGAGCCGCTCAAGAGCCGCTACCGCCGTTTCCGCATCCAACAGGCCGAGGGCATCGACGATTTCGGGATGATGCAAGAAGTACTCGAACGCTACTACAGCCGCCTTCGGGACGAGGACAAACTTCCGGCCGATCTCGTCGTGGTCGACGGCGGGGCGGGGCAGCTCTCGGTCGCCGTGTCCACCCTCAGCCGATACGGCTTCGTGGAGACCGCAGTGGCGGGCCTGGCAAAGAAGCACGAAGAAATCTATCTGCCGAATCGCAGGGATCCGGTGCGCCTACCCAAGAGTTCCTCCGGACTCAAGCTCTTGCAGCGCGCGCGGGACGAGGCGCATCGTTTCGCGGTGAGCTACCATCGTAATCTGCGCGGAAAGGAACTCAAGAAGAGCCTCTTGGACGAGATACCGGGAATCGGCGCCAAGAAGAAGCGTGCGCTGTTCTTGCGCTTCGGTTCGGTCGATGCGGTGGCAAGGGCGGCGGCGTCCGATCTGGTGGGAGTGGAGGGAATCGGCAGGGGCGACGCCGAGCGCATCCTCGCGTTTTTCAGCCGGAGGAAGAGCTGAAGATGGTGAAGCTCATGCAGAGTTCCGCGGAAGGACCCTCGAGTTTCCTCTTGGCGGGCGATGCCTTTCTCTTGGCACTCGACGTGGAGCAGGGCGCTTCCAACAACACTCTGGAAAGTTACGGACGCGACCTGAGGGAGTACTTGCTCTTCCTGGAGCGCGAGGGCTTTCGCGAGCCGAACGAGGTCGGACGCGAGACGGTCCTGTCCTATTTGAGTCTGCGGGAAAGGAAGGGACTCAGCGCGCGGAGCCGGACTCGTTTGCTCTCCACGCTTCGCGGATATCACCGCTACTTGAACGAATCGGGTCTCTCTTTGAGCGACCCGACGGAGAACCTGAGCGGCCCCAAACTCCCGCGCAAACTCCCGCACACCCTCCGCGTAGAGGAAGTGTTGCGACTGCTCGAAGTGCCCGATCCGTCCACCCCCTTGGGGCTACGCGACCGAGCGATTCTGGAGACCCTCTACGCCTGTGGACTCAGAGCCAGCGAGTTGTGCGAGTTGCCGCGGCGCGCTCTCGATCTGGAGCAAGCGTTGGTGCGCGTGGTGGGGAAAGGGAAGAAGGAGCGTCAAGTTCCCCTGGGAGCTCCGGCTCGCACCGCGCTCGCGAAGTACTTGCGCGAGGGCCGTCCGCGACTGGCCAAGAAAGAGCAAACGGAGAGAGTCTTTCTGAACGCGCGAGGAGGAGCTCTCAGTCGCGTGGGACTGTGGAAGATTCTCAAGAAGCATGCGCGACACGCCGGCCTGGGTGATGGGCTGAGCCCACACGTTCTCCGCCACTCCTTCGCGACGCACCTCCTCATCGGGGGTGCCGATCTGCGGGTGGTCCAGGAGCTGCTGGGCCACAGCAGTGTCGCGACCACTCAGATCTACACCCATTTGGATCGAGATTACGTGAGGGAGCAGCACCTCTTGCACCATCCCCGAGCGCGCCGATCCAAGCCGGAGGAGGCTTGACGTGTCCGCGCGCCCTCTGCTAGCTTGCGCAAGCCCCACCATCTGTTGCCCAGAAGAGCCTCGGTCCACACGGTGCAGACCGAGACGCAAGGGCGAACACGCGACTTGGAGCCGTCGATGATCTTTCCTCGCTCAGGCGAGTCAGCCGCCGCATTGAACGGCGAAGAGCCACACACTCGGTGGGAGGGGCAAGAGGGTCCTTCGGGCCCGGTGAGTCGTGGCTACACCATCCAGCTGGATCGTTTCGAGGGCCCCCTCGATCTCTTGCTCTATCTGATCCAGCGAGACGAGATCGACATCTACGACATTCCCATCGCGCACATCACCGAGCAGTACCTCGTCTTCATCGAGGATCTGCACTCCCTCGATCTGGAGAACGCCGGGGAATTTCTGGTGATGGCCGCCACCCTCATGCGCATCAAGGCCCGCCTGCTCCTTCCGGTACAGAGAATGGAAGAGGAGGAGGACGGAGCCGATCCGCGCGACGAACTGGTGCGCCGACTCCTGGAATACAAGAAGTACAAGGAGGCAGCCCATAGCTTCGCCGCGGCGGAGGAGCAGCGGCGCCAGTACTTCTCGCGGCCCATCGAGTATCCCTTCCGCGACCAGATTCCCCAGGAGCCGCCTGAATTCAGCCTCTCGCTCTTCGACCTCTTGGGCTCGGTGAAGGAGATTCTGGATTCTCTAAAGGGGGACCAACTCCATCACGTCTACAACATGGTGTACACCGTGGAGGAGCAGGCGGAGAAGCTCCAGGCCCTGCTGGAGGGAAGCCAGGGCATTCGCTTCCAAGAGGTCTTCGGGGGCGCCTCCTGCAAGATGGAGATCGTGGTGACCTTCGTGGCCATGCTCGAGCTGATGCGGCAAGGCCAGCTTTGGGCGCGCCAGATCGAAGCTTACGGAGAGATCTGGATCTATCCCGCGGAAGTGGACAAGAAGTCCGTGCGCCGAAAGAGGAAAAAGCGCAGCCATAAGGCGGCCACGCCCTCCCACGACGAATTGCAGAAGGTGGGCCATGCGACGTGAACTCGAGGCGCTTCTCTTCGCTACCGATCAACCCCTGAGCGTGGCCCGTCTCGCGGGCTATTTTCCCGGCGTCGAGCGCAACGCTCTGAAGAACATGATCGAGGAGTTGCGGGCCGAGTACGACCGCGACGAACACGCTTTCACCGTGGTGGAATTCGGAGGCGGCTACAGCATCGCGACGCGTCCCGAGTTCGCTCCCGTGGTCAAGAAACTCTACCGGGGGCGGAGGAAGCTGCGGCTCTCCAAGGCCGCCCTGGAAGTGCTCTCCATCATCGCCTACAAACAGCCGGTGACCCGCCTGGAGATCGAGGAGATCCGCGGCATCCAGGCCTCCGGGGTGCTCGGCACTCTCATGGAGCGCGAGCTGGTCGAGATCGTGGGGAGAGCCGAGGGCCTGGGCAGCCCGCTCCTCTACGGCACCACCTCGACTTTCCTGGAATATTTGGGACTCCGCAGTTTGAAGGAGTTGCCGCGCCTGAGCGAGCTGGAGGATCTGCTCTCCGAGAGGGAGGAGATCAAGCAACTGGCCGGCCAACTGGGCGAGGAGATCAGCGACGAGGAATTCGAGGCGGTGGTCCATCCGCCGATGCCAGAGGAGGGGGAGAAGATGTCCTCGGCCGGCAACGGTGATGAAACCTCCGAGGCTGGTGAAGCGGACGCTTCCTTGAGCAGAAGTGAAGGCGCTGCGGATTAACCGATTTCTCTCCCAAGCGGGTCTGGGCTCGCGGCGCCGGGTCGAAGATCTGATTCGAGCCGGCCGCATCCGTGTGAACGGAGAGCAAGTCCAAGATCTTTCGACCCGAGTGGACCCCGTACGCGACGAGGTGGAACTGGACGGCCAGCGCGTCGTACCGCACCGCGCAGGCGCGGTGTTCGCCTATCACAAACCACAAGGTGTGATTTCCTCGATGGCGCGCCAGGGTACGGCGCCGTGCCTCTCGGATGTTCTGCCCGAAGATCTTCTGAACGGTCGCTTTTTCCATTTGGGCCGTCTCGATCGGGACTCCTGTGGTCTCCTGCTGCTGAGCGATGACGGGGAGCTGGGCAACGCGCTCATGCATCCTTCGCATCCGGTGTGGAAGCGCTACCTGATTCAGCTCGATACATCGCTCACGACGGAGGAACTGCGCCGATTTGCCGGCGGCGGCTTGGTGATCGATGGGCGTCCCACACTGCCGGCCCGGATTCAGGCCGTAGTCCTTCCCGGAGAGCACAGATACCGCGTGGAGTTACGGGAGGGCCGCAAACGGCAAATCCGCAGAATGTGCGCGCAGCTGGGACACGAGGTCCTCGAACTCATCCGTGAGGCGGTCGGCCCCATCGAATTGGGAGATCTCGCCGCGGGCGAGCTTCGGCAGCTCTCGGACGCCGAGATTGAGGCGCTTCGCGAGGCCGCGGGACTTTCGCCACGTTGACCGGGGGTGGGGCGCCGTCTAGTTTTGCTGAGGCGTCATTTTCCCCGAGGTGCGAACCATGAGTGCAATCTCCGAGCGAGTCCGTGTGGAGGTCAGAAACCTCACGCCGTATCAGCCCGGCCGGCCAATCGAGACCGTCCGGCGCGAACTGGGCATCCCCCGGATCGTGAAGCTGGCCAGCAACGAGTATCCCGACGGGCCTTTCCCCGAAGTCATCGAGGCCGTGAAAAGCGAAGTCGGGAATTTGAACCGCTACCCCGATCCGGGTTGCTTCGAAGTGGCGGAAGCGGTTTCCAAATTCTACGGCCTGAAGCAGAGCGAGGTATTCTTCGGCAACGGGAACAACGAAATTCTGGAATTGCTCATCCATCTTCTCGTCGAGCCGGGCAACGAAGTTCTCTATGCCAAGCCCAGCTTCCCCATCTACGGACTCATCGCCAAGACGCACTTCGAGGTGGGGCGCGAGATACCCTTGGATTCCAACTGGGTTCACGACCTCGACGCGATGGCCGATGCGATCCATGAGAAGACCCGCCTGATCTTCCTCTGCAATCCCAACAATCCAACCGCCAGCTATCTCACGCACGACCAGCTTGCCGAGTTCTTGAAGCGCGTGCCCGCCGAGGTCGTCGTGGCGATGGATGAACCCTATCTGGAGTTCGTGAGCGCGAAAGATTTTCCCGATTGGAAAAGTCTCTGGAAAGACTATCCCAATCTCGTCGCGCTGCGCTCGTTCTCCAAGGGCTACTCCCTGGCCGGACTGCGGATTGGCTATCTCTTGGGAAGCGAGGAGATCGTGGGCATGCTCCATCGCGTTCGGCAGCCCTTCAACGTCAATCGACTCGCGCAAAAGGCCGCGGCAGTCGCGATCAACTGTCGCGATCGAGTCGAGGAAAGGCGGAGGCAGAACCAGCGGCGGATGCGCAGGCTGCGCGAGGGAATGGAGGCGCTCGGAGTAGAGGTTTTGCCCTCGCAGACCAATTTCTATTTGGCAATCGTTCCCCAGCACATCCCCGAGCTCTTCGAGAGACTCTTGCATCAAGGAGTCATCGTTCGACCCATGGAGCCTTTCGGGATGCCGGCGAGGTCCTTTCGCGTCAACACGGGGACCGAGGACGAGAACGAGTTCTATCTGGAGGCACTGGCCAAGGTGCTTCGGGGGGAGGATCGCTCCTGAGCACCGAACTGATCGCGCGTCCCAACGGACCGCTGCGCGGGAGCGTCGCGCCTCCCGGGGACAAGTCCATCAGCCATCGTGCTTTCCTCTTGAACTGCCTGGGCACAGGAAGCGCGCAGCTGAAGGGATCGAACGAGGGTCGGGATCTGCAATCCACGCGCTCGGTTCTGCGACAGCTCGGTGTCGTGATCCGTAGGCGCGGCGAGGGCTATGCCGTTCAGGGCCGCGCGGGAGCTCTACGCCCGGCCAGCGATGCTCTCGACTGCGGCAACTCCGGCACGACCATGCGCCTGCTCGCGGGCATTCTCGCCGCGCAACCCTTCACCAGCACTCTGACCGGCGATGAGAGTCTGAGGCGCCGGCCCATGGCTCGGATCGCGGAGCCCCTGCGCCAAATGGGAGCCCGAGTCGAGGGTGAGAGCGGGGGCCGCACTCCACCTCTGATCGTGAGCGGCTGCCAGCTGCGTCCCAACCGCTTCCGCTTGCCGGTGGCATCGGCGCAAGTGAAGAGCTGTCTGCTCTTGGCCGCGGCAGCCAGCAGAGTCGAGGTGGAGATCGAGGAAGTTTCCCCCACGCGCGATCACACCGAGAAGATGCTGGCGGCCATGGGAGCAAGGATCGATTGCGAGGGAACGCGCGTGCACCTGCGCGAGAGCGCCGAGCTTCGGTGCGTGGACGTGTCGGTGCCGAAAGATCCTTCCGCTGCCGCTCTGATTCTCGCGGCGGCGGCGCCCATTCCCAAGAGCCGGGTCACGATCCAGGGGATCTCCCTCAATCCACGCCGCAGCGCCTTCCTCGAGGTGTACGAGCGGATGGGAATCGTCATTCAACGCTCCAACGAAGAAACCAGGGCCGGCGAAGAGCGCGGAGACCTGCTCCTGGAATCCCCTCCGCTGCTGCGTCCCGTCCAGCTGAGAGCGGAGGAGGTGCCGGGTCTCATCGACGAAATTCCTGCTCTGGCCGTGTTGTGCGCGTTCGCGCCGGGAGAGAGCCGCCTGGAGGGATTGGGTGAGTTGCGGGTGAAGGAATCGGATCGGCTCGGCGCCATCGCGCGCCTCTTGCAGGACTTCTCGGTAGAAGCCTTCGTCCAGCGCGACACGCTCGTGATCACAGGGGGAGAGGTGCTCGCTCCCAATCGCTATCGGCCGGTGCGCGATCATCGTATGGTGATGGCAGCGGCGGCCCTGGCGGTGGGCGCCTTGAGCCGGGCGGAGAGGGGACAGTGCGAACTGATGGAAAGCGATGAGGTCGCGGTGAGTGATCCCGAGTTCTTCACCTCCCTCAGAAAGTTGAGCGGCGCAAGCTGATGGACCCCGCCAAGGATCCCCTGCAGATCGCGATCGACGGGCCGGCTGGGTCGGGCAAGAGTTCGGTAGCCGCCCGCATATCCGAGCGCCTCGGTCTCGTTCACGTCGATACCGGCGCCATGTACCGCGCTCTCACCTACATCGCTCTGCGCGAGAAGATCGCGCCCTCCGATGAAGACGGCTTGAGCGAGCGCCTGGGCGCGATGCGAATCGACTTCCGCCAGGGGGCTTTGCACGTGGATGGAGAGGATCTTTCCACTGCCATTCGCACGCCGCAAGTGACCGAGAGGGTCTCGCAGGTCTCGGCTCACCCCAAAGTTCGCCGAGTCATGGTGGCGCGCCAGAGGCGTCTCTGCCGTCAATCTTCGAGCGGTTCGGTGCTGGAGGGAAGAGACATCGGCTCGGTGGTGCTTCCGCTCTCGCGTTGCAAGATCTACCTGGATGCGCAGCTTCGAGAGAGAGCGAAGCGGAGACTGTTGCAAGAGGGGGAGGAGCCCGAGGAAGGGCGACTCGAGGAGCTCGCGAAGGAAATCCAACGGCGCGACCAGCTCGATAGTGAACGCGAGCACAGCCCCCTGTTGATCTCTCCGGACGCGCACGTGATCGACACCAGCGCAATGACTCTGGAGGAGGTGGTGGACGAAGTCGCGCGGCTTGCCGCCGGCGCGAGGCCTCCCAAGCCGGAGCGTAGTGTCCTGGCCCGCTATCGCTTCCGCAAGTGGACCTACGCCGTTGTGGTGCGTCTCATCCGGCTCGTGTTCTTCGTGCCCTGTGGGATGCGCGTGTTCGGCCGCGCCAACGCCGAGCTGGCCGAAGCCGTGCTCTTCGCCAGCAACCACATCTCGCACTTCGACCCGCCGGTAGCCGGCTCCGCCCTGGGCCGGGAGCTCTACTTTTTGGCCAAACGCGAGCTCTTCGGAGGGATCTTCGGCAAGATCATCAGCCACTTCGACGCCATTCCCATCCGCCGCGGGCGTTGGGACGAGGAGGCCATTCAGGCCGCCATTTTCGCTCTGAAACGCGGCGATTCCCTCATGTTCTTCCCCGAAGGGACCCGCAAACCGCGCGGCCGGCCCGGTCCGGGCAAGCGCGGCCTGGGGATTTTACTGGAGCGCACCGGGGTGCCTATGCTGCCTGTTTTCGTGCGTGGCACCGATTCTCTGCGCGCCTGCCTGCTCCGGCGGGAGCGCCTGGAGGTCTGGATCGGCCCTCCCCTCCGCTTGCACGCGCTGAATGTCCTGAAGAAGACGATGTCCGACGCGGCCGTGCAGCAGCGCATCGCGAGCCTGTGGCTGGCCTGCATCCAGGAGCTGGCGGAGCGGAGCGCCCAAGGCGCGGCAAACGCCTCCTAGTCCGCCAGAGGCGGCGCTTGCAGCAGCCCTTGAGGTGGACTATCCTATGCCTCTGCCCGCCGTTGCGGGTAAATCCACGTGTAGGAGGAAATACAATCAGATGAGTGAGATTTCACCCCAACCGGGCGCACCGGAAGCGTCTGCGTCTAGCTCCAATGCGGGTGCAGGCTCTGGCTCCGGCGCTCGCACCGCACCGGGCCATACCGGTGGGCATCCGGCCGCAACCGTAACCACCGAATTCGATCCCAAGGACATCGTGAATCCCGAGCTCCTCGAGGAGGATGTCTACTCTCCCGAGCAGATGCTCGAGATGATCCAGCAGTACGAGGGAACCCTCAGCGAAATTCGCGAGGGGACCATCGTGCGCGGAACGGTGGTGGAGGTTCTCGAGAACGAAGTTCTCGTAGATGTCGGTTTCAAAAGCGAAGGTGCCATCCCGATCGCCGAGTTTCGTGGTCAGGGTCGGATCAAGGTAGGCGACATTCTCGACGTCTATCTGGAGAAAATCGAAAACCAGGACGGTCTGATCTCCCTCTCCAAGGAGAAGGCCGACTTCCTGATGGTCTGGGACGACATCAAGACCGCTTACGATACGCACCGCGTCGTACACGGCGTGGTCGATCGGCGCATCAAGGGTGGGCTGGTGATCAAGCTGATGGGAGTGGATGCATTCCTTCCCGGTTCGCAGGTCGCGCTGCGTCAGGTTCCGGACTTGGATGCGCTGCTGCGCGAGACCCTCGAGTTCCGCATCATCAAGATCAACAAGCGGCGCCGCAACATCGTGGTGAGCCGTCGAGTCGTTCTGGAGGAGGAACGCGAGCGCAAGAAGAGGAAGCTCATCGCCGAGCTCGAGAAGGGACAGATTCGCAAGGGCGTGGTCAAGAACATCACCGACTTCGGCGCCTTCGTCGACCTCGGTGGAATCGACGGACTCTTGCACATCACCGACCTCAGTTGGGGACGCGTCAACCATCCCAACGAGATGGTAAACATCGGCGACGAGATCGAGGTGAAGGTGCTCGAGTTCGACCGCGACCGCGAGCGCATCTCTCTGGGTCTCAAGCAGCTGCAGGAGTATCCCTGGGAAGATGTCGAGGCCAAATACACCGAAGGCAAACTGGTCAAAGGCAAGGTCGTCAGCATCACCAACTACGGGGCGTTCGTGGAATTGGAGAAGGGCATCGAGGGTCTCATCCACATCAGCGAGATGTCCTGGACGCGCAACGTCCGCCATCCCTCGAAAATTGTCAGCTTGGGGGAAGAGGTGGAGGTCATGGTGCTGAAGGTCGACAAGGAGAGCGAGAAGATCTCCTTGGGACTCAAGCAGGCCGAACCCGATCCCTGGGAGACTCTCGAAGAGCGCTTCCCGGTGGGGACCAAGCTCACGGGCAAGGTGCGCAACCTGACCGACTTCGGCGCCTTCGTCGAGGTCGAGGAAGGAATCGACGGCCTGGTGCACATCTCCGACATGAGTTGGACCAAGCGCATCCGTCATCCCAAGGAAATCGTCAAGAAGGGCGACACGGTGGAGGTCGTCATCCTGGACATCAACCAGGAGCGCCGCCGCATCAGCCTGGGCATCAAGCAGATGCAGGAGAATCCCTGGGAGGAGTTGGGCGAGAAATACAGCGCGGGCACCGAGTGCAAGGGAACCATCATGCGGCTGCTGGACCACGGCGCCATCATCGAGGTCGAGGACCAGGTGGAGGGCTTCGTGCCGGCGCAGCAACTCGCAATTCCCGAAATGTCCTCGGCCCAGGAGCACTTCCGGGTCGGTGAGGAGATTCCCCTCACCGTCATCAAGATGGACGTGGAGAACCGCAAGATCGTTCTCTCGGCCCAGGAGTACTTCGCGAAGCATGAAGACGAGCTCGAGGCTTACATCGAGGCTCATCCGAAACGTGAGCTCACCGAAGAAGAACTCGCGGCGGGCGAGGCCTACAAGGGTGACGAGCTCGACGAAGAACTGGCGGCGGAGAACGCACAGGACTCCTAAGCCCCACGCCTCGTCGATCTCGACCGAGACGTGTGCAGCGAGGCCCCGCCCGGATTACCCGGACGGGGCCTCTCTCGATACGCGAGATTTCAGGGGACTTGGCTCGCGCCCTCGGACGGCGCGGGAACACGAGAAGGAACGATCATGCGAGTCGCGTTCACGACGCTCGGATGCAGACTGAACCTCTTCGAGACCGAAGCCATGCGCCATCGGCTCCACCAAAAGACGCGGGCCGAGGTGGTGGAATGGGAGGAAGAAGCCGAGGTCTACGTGGTCAATTCCTGCACCGTGACTACTCGCGCGGAGAAGAAGTGCCGCCAGCTGGCGCGTTCGATCAAGCGGCGGCGCCCGGATGCGAAAGTGATGGTGGTGGGCTGCTACGCGCAAGTGAACGGCGAGCCCCTCATGAAACTACCCGAGATCGACGCGGCCCTGGGCAACGAGGAGAAGAAGCACCTCGAGGACTATCTGCCCCAGCTTTTGCAGGGGAAGAGGATTTTGCGGGCGGCATCTTTTCCCAAGAAGATGAGCGCGCGCGAAGGGGAATGGATCGAGGACTTTGCCGGCCGGAGCCGTGCCACGATCAAAGTGCAGGAGGGCTGTAACATGCGCTGTACCTTCTGCGCAATCTGGAGTGCACGAGGGCCGAGCCGTTCCCGTCCGCCCCGGGAAATCGTGGAGCAGGCCAGGAGCCTGGCCGCGGCCGGATACGAGGAAATCGTGTTGGGTGGCGTGCACCTCGGGCACTACGGGCGCGAACTCTCGCCCAGGGCCGATCTCCTGGAACTTCTGAGGATGCTCTTGGACCTCGTGGACGAAAAGGTGCGTTTTCGCCTGTCCAGTATTGATCCCTCGGAAGTCGATACCCAGTTGGTGCGCATGCTGGTGGAGGAACCACGCTTGTGCCGCTACCTCCACCTCTCGCTGCAATCCGGCAGCGATTCCGTACTGCGAAGCATGCGCCGCGCCTACAGCGCTCCCTACCTACGCGGGCTACTCTCGAAGATCGAGGGGATCGATCCCGATTTCGGTCTGGGTGCCGATCTCATCGTGGGCTTTCCCAACGAAGACGAGCTCGCCTTCGCGGAGACGGTGGCTCTGCTTGAGTCCACTCCGATCAGCTTTTATCATGTGTTTCCCTACTCCGATCGACCCGGAACCGCCGCGTCACGGATGCCCAAGTTGGCGGCGCGTGGAGTCATCGCCGAACGCGCCAGGATTCTGCGCGAGGCGGGGGAAAGCAGGCGTGAGAGGTTCTTGCGCAAGCACTTGAATGGCGTATTCGAGGGCGTGGTGGAAGGGCTCTCTTCCCACGGTGTCGAAGGTCAGCGTGAGATCATGCTCGAGGACTATGCGACAGTGTGGGCAGAGGTCGAGGAGAGCTTCGAGAAGAAGAGCGTCCTGCTGAGGGTGGTTGGGATGGACGAGAGAGGACGGCTGCGCGGCGTGGTACTGGACCGGACCGGATCCGCGGAGGACGAAATCGCCCAAGTCGCGGTGGGGGAAAGCTGAGATGAAGAACCGGCTCTACATCGAGACCTACGGCTGTCAGATGAACGTCTATGACAGCCGGGTAATCCTGGACAACTTGAAGCGCGCCGGCTTCACCGAGGTAAAGAGTCCCGAGCAGGCGGACGTGTTGTTGCTGAACACCTGTGCCGTGCGGGACAACGCCGAGCAGCGAGTGATCGGCCGGATCGGTGAATTGATGCGCTACAAGAAGGATCGCAAGGACGTTTTGATGGGTGTCGTTGGGTGCATGGCGCAGCGGCTCGGAGAGCAGTTGCACGCGCGACGGAAAGCGGTCGACCTGGTGGTGGGCACCGACCAGTATGGCCGCATTGCGGAGATGATCGATTCGGTGCGGGAGACGGGGAAACCCAAATTCGATACGACCGCAAGCGACATCTCCACCTATCAGGCAAGCCCGGAGTACGATCCGGAAAACAATACGCATTTCATTTCCATCACGCGCGGATGTGATTACCGCTGCACCTTCTGTGTGGTCCCGAACACGCGCGGTGCGCTGAGACCCAAGGATCCCAAAACGGTGGTGTCGGAGGTCGAGGCAATCGTTCAGGAGCGCGGTGGGGTGGAAGTCACGCTGCTGGGACAAAACGTGACGGCGTATCGCCACGAGGAGGCGAGCTTTGCCGATCTGTTGCGCAGGGTGAACGAGGTTGAAGGTCTGCGGCGCATCCGCTTTCTGACCAACCATCCCACCGATTTCACCGAGGAGACCCTCAGGGCCATTGCCGAATGCGAGAAAGTCTCTCCCTGGCTCCACGTGCCCATCCAGAGCGGGAGCGACCGGATTCTCCGCCGGATGAAACGCGGCTACCGGCGCAAGGAGTATCTCGAATTGGTGGCCCGCTGCCGCGAGGTACTGCCCGACGTGAGCTTCTCCACCGACATCATCGTTGGCTTTCCCGGCGAAACGGAGGAAGATTTCCAGCAGACGCTCTCGGTCATGCGCGAGATGCGTTACGATTCGGCTTTCGTGTTCAAGTACTCAGCCCGTCCGGGCACTCCGGCCGCGAAGTTGAGGGACGACGTGGCCGAGGAGCTGAAGGGCGAGCGGATTCAGGGCGTGAACGCTCTTCAGGGAGAGCTCTGGGAGATGGAAGCAGCGGCGCTCAAGGGAAGCCGTTGGGAAGTTGCGATCGAGGGACCCGATCGCAAGGGCCGCGGATTTCTCAGAGCCCGTACCCTGAACAATCGTAAAGTTCTGGTGCCTGCGCGCGACGATCTGGGACGGGGAGACGAGCTCCTCGTACACGTGACCGGAAGCCAGGCCACAACATTTTTTGCCGAAACTCTCGGCGTAGTCTGGAAGTACGATCGTGTGGCTGCTTAGAACCATTTTTTTCGTGATTCTCCTGGTCTTCTTCGTGGCGATCGCGCTGCAGAACAACGAGCCCTTGGTCACGGTGAAGTTCTTCGCGTGGACGCAAGCCATGGTGCCGCTGTGGATCGTCATCTTCGCCTCGGCGCTGGTGGGCTTCGTGGTGGGCATGATCGTCTCCGTGGTACGCGAAATTCGCTTGCGGTTGGATTCAGGCAAACTGCGCAGGGAGCGCGACGAATACGAGCGTGAGATCGGACGTTTGCGCGCGGCTCCTCTCGACGAACTCTCCAATTCCGGGGACCAATTCTCGGACGGTGATTCCCTACCGTGAGCGATCCAATGGCAACTGCCCTCGTCGTGGCCGCCACTCTGATCGTGGCCATCCTCCTGTGGATGCTTTTCGCAAGGAGCGAGGAAGCCAGACCGGCGCCGCCCAAGGGGGCCGCGGACGCCTTCGAACTTCTCTTGGAAGGACGCAAGGACGAGGCGCAAGTGCTCATGGCCGAGCTCATTCGAGCCGGCAGCGCTCCCTCCTCGGTCTATCTGCAGCTGGGCAACCTCCTGCGGGAGGGCGGCGATCCCGCGCGCGCACTCGCTCTGCATCAGAGTCTTTTGGCGCGGTCATCCTTGCGCTCGGATTTGCGCCGCCTCGTCGAGTTGGCCATCGCGGACGATCTCTTGGCGCAGAACCGCTTCGAGGCCGCCGAACGTCGTCTGGAAGAACTGGATCGTCGCATCCTCGACCCCGATCTCCTGGAACGTCATGCGCGCGCGCTGCATCGCTTGGGCCGCACCGAATACGCCGCACAGAGACTGGAGCAGCGGGCCAAGATCGCGGGGGGGAAGGCCCGCCGGGAGGCCGCGGCCTACCTTGCGGAGATGGCGCGGGAAGCCCTGCGGGAGGGCAGGCCCCAGAATGCGGGCGACCTGCTGCACCGGGCCTTCAAACAGGATGATGGACTGGGTGCGGCCTACGAGGTGGAGGGGGACCGTTACATGGCCCTTCAACGACCGGACCGCGCGGTGCAGACCTGGCAGGAGGGACTGCGCCGCAGCCGCACCGGGGCGCGCAGCTTCCTGGCCAGACTGGCCAACGCCGCCCTGCGCGCAGGCAAAATGGAGACCCTGCTCGCCGACCTGGAACGAGAACGCGCCGACCATCCCGAGGATACCGCGCTCTGGCGCGCGGTGGCGGACCTGCGGCTTCGGCGTGGCGATCTGGAGAGCTTTTTCGCGCTGGTGGAAGATCCGCCGGCGGTGGATGCGGCCGACCTTCCGGCCTGGGCGGGTTGGATCCGCTACCTGAGCCAGTCGAATGATTCCAAAGCGCTGCTCAGGCTCCTCGCTTCAATGCCCGACTCCTTCGGACCTCGTCATTACCACTGCGCGTTTTGCGGCTATCGCGACGAAGAAGCGCGCCAGGCGTGCCCCAAGTGCGGCCGACTCACTGCCCTGCGTCCGGACGGTCAGGAAATGCGATCTCAGCGTGTTCTCAAGAGGCAATACTCGTGAACAGGACGCGCGCTCTCACCCTCTCCGCGGCGGCCGTCTTGCTCTTGGGGTTTCTCCGCTTCGCACTGGGGGAGGACATCCTGGAGCGGGTTCGGCGCCTGCGCGATCAGACCCACTACGATCTGGCGAGTCAACTGCTCGAGGACCACGTGAAGCACGGCACTCCGCTCTCGCGCGAACTCCGCTGGTTACAAGCGGAGTTGGAAACCGATCCCGAGCGATTCGATCGCATGGCGGCATCTTTGACGAGTGGGGGCTCGGTCTCCGACAGTCTCAATCAAGTGATCTCGTTGGCCCGGGCGCGCGAGTACTTCGCGCGCGGCCGCTATCTCTCCGCCGCGGAATTTTTGGAAGCTCTCCCCCCGAAGCATCGCGACGATTGCCTGAGATCACGCTCTTTTCCGGGATGGCGGAAGCGGCGGCCGGAAACGCGCGCAAGGCCAGGGAGAGGCTACTGCTCGTGGAAGCCCGAAGTCCCAGCTATCCGATGGCCCAGGTGCTGCTGGCCGACCTGGGTCTGCGCAGCGGCGACGTGAAGGGGGCCTTGCGCTATGCGGAGGCGGCCCTGGCTACCGGGGACAAGGATGTGGCGCCCCAGGCTCTCTACGCTCGAGCGGTCGCTCTTTCGCAAAGTGGGGACGGACAACGGGCAGCGGAAACCAGAAGTGAGATCCTGAGGCGCTACCCACGCACTGCGGAAGCGAGCTGGGTGCGTGACGAGGGAATCAAGGCAGTCCGAGACTCGAGCTCGACGCAGGAAACCAAAGTGAGCGAAGTGGAGGCGCCCGTTCGCCGTACCTCCTTCTCGCTGCAGATGGGCGCCTTCCACGACCGAAGTCTGGCCTTGAAGCTTGCGCTGACTCTGGAGAGTCAGGTAGACGAACTGAGAATCGAACGCAGCGTGGAGAGCTCACCACCTTGGTACCGCGTGATCGTGGGTCGCTTTGCCACGCGCAGTGCGGCGGAGAGCGTTCAAGACAAACTCAAGAGCCAGGGCTGGCAGGCAGTCATACTCCCTCCAGGACAGAGCTGATGGGCACGCGACGGAAGTCCGGCGAGCACACGCCCATGATGGAACAGTATCTCGGACTGAAGGCCGAACATCCCGACGCGATCCTGCTCTTCCGCATGGGAGATTTCTACGAGACCTTCTTCGAGGACGCCCAGCTGTGCTCGAGAGTCCTGGG
The DNA here is from genome assembly GCA_963727455.1 of Candidatus Krumholzibacteriota bacterium. Classification (GTDB taxonomy): domain Bacteria; phylum Krumholzibacteriota; class Krumholzibacteriia; order JAJRXK01; family JAJRXK01; genus JAOZPE01. Next base: position 117,638 of record CAVSGG010000010.1, read on the forward strand.
CATCACCCTCACCTCGCGCGAGAAAAAGGGCGGCAATCCCATCCCCCTGGCAGGTATTCCCTTCCATGCCCTCGACCAGTACCTGAAGAAGCTCTTGGATTCGGGTGCCACCGTCGCGATCTGTGAACAGACCGAAGATCCCGCGCGAGCCAAGGGTCTGGTCCGCCGAGAGGTGGTGGAGATTCTCTCCCCGGGCACCGTCACCAATCCCGCGCTGCTGGCAAGCGACGAGGGCAGCTACCTTCTCGCCCTTCTGCCCAAGGAGCGCGACTGGGGCTACGCCCTCCTGGACGGCAGTACCGGCGAGTTCCTCTGCGGACAGGCCAAGGTGGAGGAGGTCCTGGGTCTGCCGCGGCGCTACCCGGTGGCGGAAATCGTCCTGCCCCAGGAATTCGTGGCGGAGGGAAAGGCCCTCGCCGGGGACGGGGCCCTGGAGGGGATCCACGCCACCGGTGTCTCCGAGTTGCTCTTTGAAACTAGTTATGCCACAAGAACTTTAGAGGATCACTTCAAGCTGAATGGAGTCACTGGTTTGGGGCTGGACGAGGCGGTGCTGGCCACGCGCGCCGCCGGCTGTGCCCTGCGCTATCTCGCCGACCGGCAACGCAGTCTGCCCGCGCAGGTCTCCGCGCTCACGGTACAGCATGGCGGGGAGCAGCTTTACCTGGACCGGGAGACGGTGGCTCACCTGGAACTCTTCAGCAGCCTGCAGACCGGAACGCGCGAGGGAACGCTTTTCGCGCAGCTGGATGCCACCAAGACTCCGATGGGCCGCCGCTGTCTGGCGGCCTGGCTGCGCGCGCCCTTGCGAAACCGATCGAAGATCCAGAGCAGGCTCGACGCGGTCCAGGCGCTGCGGGAAGAGGCCGTGCTCTTGCGCTCGCTGCGCGAGACCCTGACCGGAATCGGAGACGTCGAGAGAATTCTCGGGCGCATCGCCACCCGCCGCGCGATGCCCAAGGAACTCGCAAACCTGCGAGCCTCGCTGGCGCGGGTGCAGGCGATCCACGCGCTACAATGGGCGAAAGATGATCCCATTCTTCAAGAGATTCTGGAGCAGCTCCGCTGCGCGGAAGAATTGAACCGGCCGCTGATCACGCAACTGACCGAAGACCCGCCGGTGCACTTGCGCAAAGGCGGCATCCTGCGCGAAGGAGTCAATCGTGAGTTGGACGAACTTGCGGATCTGGCACGCGGGGGAAAAAAGTGGCTGGCGAACTACCAGGCCCGCGAACGCGAGCGCACGGGAATCAGCTCGCTCAAGGTCGCCTTCAACCGGGTCTTCGGCTACTACATCGAAGTCACGCGTGCACACCTGTCCAAAGTCCCGCAGGACTATCAGGAGAAGCAGACGCTGGCCTCCGCGAAGCGCTACGTGACCGAGGATTTGAAAGAGAGAGAGCGACAGATTTTGAGCGCCGAGGAACGGCGTATCGAACTGGAGAGGAGACTCTATCTCGAGTTGCTCGAGACCCTGGCCGCCTCGCTCGCGCCGCTTCGCACTCTGGCCGAAGCCCTGGGTCGGCTGGATACCTTGGCTTCGCTGGCCGCGCTGAGTCTGGCGCGCGACTACGTGCGGCCCGAGATCGACGAGGACGGAACGCTCCTCATCGAAGAGGGGCGGCACCCGGTCGTGGAGAAGCTGGTGCAGGAGCCCTTCGTGCCCAACGACCTGGCAATGAATTCCAGCGAGCGGCAAATCCTGCTGCTCACCGGACCGAACATGGGCGGCAAGTCGACCTATCTGCGTCAGGCCGCGTTGCTGGTGATCATGGCGCAAATGGGATCCTTCGTGCCGGCGCGCCGGGCGCGGATTGGTGTAGTGGATCGGCTCTTCACTCGCGTGGGCGCCAGTGACAATCTGGCGCGCGGACAGAGCACCTTTTTAGTTGAGATGGCCGAATGCGCCAAGATCCTGCGTGGCTCCACCGATCAGAGTCTGGTGATTCTGGACGAGGTGGGCCGGGGAACCTCCACCGACGACGGCTTGGCTCTGGCCTGGGCCATCACCGAACACCTGCACGACGGTCCCGTGCATCCGAAAGCCCTTTTCGCCACCCATTTTCACGAGCTTACCCAACTCGTGGATCGCCTGCCGCGTCTGGCCAACATCCAGATGGAAGTACGGGATTGGCAGGGTCAGATTTTGTTCCTGCACAAGGTGATCCCCGGGGCTGGTGACCGGAGCTACGGGATCCACGTGGCCGAACTGGCGGGTATTCCGCCCTCGGTCCTCCTTCGCGCCCGTGAACTCCTCGACGAGCGCCGCAACGCGCCCGCTCTCACCCCCAGGCCCGGGCGTCCGCCAGCCAGCGAAGCACTCCAACTGCCTCTCTTCCGCTCGGCGGAACGAGAGGTGCTCGAGCGTCTGCGAGAGACGCAGCCCGAGCGGTTGCGGCCGGTCGATGCACTCGTGCTTCTGAGCCAGCTCAAGGAGCGCCTGGGGGACTTTTTGGCCGACGCCTCCGAGGACGCCTAAGCCCCTTTGTTTTCGGCAGTTTAGTCCGTGCTGGCACCCTCCTTGCTGCGCCGATCATGGTCCACTGTGCCTCAGGGTGGAGGGAGGTGGACGAAATTGCCATGCAAGACATAGCTAATCCGTTGACTCTCTTGGGGATGGTCGGGGTTCGGGAAGCCGAGATCCCGGTCCTGGCCGAATTGCATCGTGCGGTCGCGGTGCAGATCGTGGGGGTGTATGACCCGGATCCGAAGGCTCTGGGGCACGAAATCGCCGAAATTTTGGGTATTCCCCACGGTCACACCCCGGAATTCTTGGGCGAACTGGCCAAGGCGGGACAGGTCGTTCTGAGTCAGGAGCGCGAGCGGATCCAGGACGCGGTGGCCACCCTGCGCAGCGAGAAAGTGCGCCTCCTCGGGCTGCACGAAGCTCTGGAGTTGTACGGCGAGCCTGGCTGGCCGCCACGCCGCGGGGTAAGAGAAGTGCGAGCGGAGAGCGCTCGCTGGCGCGATTTCGACGACGCCATTCGCTGGTTGGATCGAGCGCTGGACCGGGAAGAGGTTCTACGCGGTCTCTTGGCCCTGGTGATTCAGGCGGTCGACGCCGACAGCGGGAGCATCCAGCTCCTCAACCATGCTACGAAGGAACTCTACATCGCCTACGCCGAGGGTCTGAGCGACCATACCATTCGGACCAGCCGACGTCGCCTGGGAGAGGGTATCAGCGGACGGGTGGCCTTGAGCGGCGAAGGCGAACTCATCGAAGGACAACCTACCGCGGCACGGGAACGTGACCGTTGCGACATCAAGAGCGCGATCTGTGTGCCGTTGCTCGACGACGACTTGACCCTCGGGGTCACCAACGTCTCGCGCGACCGCGGGTCCACTTCGTTCTCGGCCGCCGACCTTGCCAAGGTGCAGCGCATGGCGGCGCGCATCACTCCCGTGCTGTCACATCTACTCGAGATCCAGTCCTACCACGAACGCGCCCTGGTCAACGATCTAGAACGCGGTCTCGACCGGCTTCTGCAAATGGAGCTGCCTGTCTCCCAGGCCCTCGGACTCATCCGCAGTCTCCTGCACGATCTGTCCGGCGCGGAGAGCTGCCAACTGATCATCTTGGGAGGGGGAGGGCCGGCGCTGCGCGTCCTCTCTGGGGAGGATGAAGAGGGGGAACCCTATCTGGTTCGCGACGCGGACCCGCAGAGTGGAATTCTGGCCCAGGTTCTTTTGACTTCGGAAGTGGTGATCCTCGAGGAGAGGTTCCGTCCCGCTGGACGCACGCGAGCCCGGCGCTACTCCACTCTTTACGTTCCGCTCGGTCCTCCGGAGTGTTTCGCGGTGCTCATCACGGACTTCGAAGGTCTCTCCGCGCTGAGTCACTTCCAACGCAACTTGAGCCAGGTGCAAGCGGTGGTAACCGCGCGTCTGGGCACGCTCTTGGCGCGGGAGGAGGGGCGCGCGCGCATGGAGCGTCTGCAGGCCCTGGCGCGGGAGCTGAGTCGAGTGGGTTCGCTTCCCTTCGGCGAACGCTCCGCTCGTGTGGCCAGCGCATTCATGGAACTCAGTGGCGCTGCCGCAGTCGCAGTCTACCAAGGATGGGGCGAGGCACCTACCGTTTGGCGTGGCGTGGACAAGCTACCCGAGTGTGACCCTCAGGAGTTGTGGAGAGAATATTCGCAGCGCATTCAGGACGAAGAGTCCGTGCGTTTGCGGGGCTTCGAATCCTCGGGCGGAAAAGTGAAGAACTGGTTGGTGGTTCTCGAGGCGGACCAGCGCGTTCTCATCGCCTTCGACCGCAAGCCCAAGAGTGCGCTGGAAGAGCGCGGGTTCAGTGAGGAAGATGCGGACATGGCGGCTCTGCTCTTGGGAACCCTTCCCGCGCAAGAGGCGCTGCCGCAAGAACGGCTCATGGCTGCCGCAAGCAAGCCGACAGCGGCGCAGCAAGGCGCAGAAGTCCACGATATCACGGCGAACCGTCTACTCTTGCGCGAAGCGCTCGAACGGGAACTGCAGCGCGCACAGCGTTACCACGTCGGGTTCTCCCTGACCTGCTTCCAGGTCGATGCCCCACAGGCCAAGCCAGAATTCCACCAGCGTCTCATGGAAGTTGTACTCGGTGCGGCGCGCTCGACGGATTGCGTGCTCTTCATCGCCCACAACCGATTCGCGGTCCTCGCCCCGGAGGAAGCCAGGGGGCAGCGGCGGCTGGCCCGGCGCTATCGCTATCTCATCGAGAAGCTGCTTGGCGAACTCGGAGGAGCAGGGACGGACCTGCGCATCGACCACGCGCGCTATCCCCACGATGCCGAAACCCCCGACGAAATTCTGCAAGAGGCGCAAAAGGCCCTGGATCCCGCGGTGGATTGACAGCGACCCCTCCTCAGCGTAGTGTGAGCCTCACCGGTGCACCGGAATTTTCGCCTGTGCCGACCAACTCCAACTCACACGATCACAAGTGCTTCAGGGATTATCTTCGTGAATGCTCCTAACGCTGAGCGTCGTCCGATCCGCCTTTTGGATCCCTCCTGCGTCGACCGTATCGCGGCCGGCGAGGTGGTGGAACGCCCGGCCTCGGCGGTCAAGGAACTGGTGGAAAACGCTCTGGATGCCGGTGCGCGCCACATCGTGATCCGGCTGAAGCATGGTGGGCTCGAGGAAATTACGGTGGAGGATGACGGGAGCGGGATCCCGGTGCGGGAAGTGCCCCTGGCGGTGGAGGCGCACGCGACCTCGAAAATCGCCGGCAGCGGCGATCTGCTCGCGGTGCATTCCTTCGGCTTCCGTGGCGAAGCGCTGGCGTCCATTGCTTCGGTGAGCCGCTTCTCCCTGCGCTCGCGCGCCGCCGAGGAGGATCTTGGTACGCGCCTCGATCTGGTGGGGGGACGCATCGAGCGCAAGGAAGCCTTGGCGAGACATCCGGGTACCAGCGTCACTGCCTGCGACCTCTTCTTCAATCTGCCGGCGCGCCGCCAATTCTTGAAGGGGGAATCCAGCGAGAACAGAGCGGTAACACAGGTGGTCACCGCCCTCGCTCTGGCGCACCCGGAGGTCGCATTTCGTCTGGAGTCCTCCGGGCGTGTGAGCCTGGATCTTCCCAGCGCGCTCGATTTGGAGACGCGAGTTCACGGAGTCTTCGGGTCCTCGGTAGCCGAGCATCTGCGGCGTTTCGAAGCGCAAGTTCAAGGAATCCGCGTGGAGGGGCTGTGCAGTCTTCCCACCTACACCCGCGGCAACCGGACGGGACAGTTTGTCTTCGTGAATCGGCGCAACGTGAACGACAAGGGTCTGAGCCACGCCATTCAGCACGCCTATCGTGAGGTCATTCCCGCCGGGCGTTTTCCCCTGGTGCTGCTCTTTTTGGAAGTGTCGCCCTCGCGCGTGGACGTGAACATCCATCCCACCAAAGCGGAAATCCGCCTGCGCGATTCCGGAACCGCGCACGAGCTCGTCCGTCACGCGATTCAGGACGCCCTTGCCCTGCGAAGTGAGAGCAGGGGAAGAACGGCGCACGAGACGACGAGGGTAGAGGACGAGGCCATGGAGCACCTGCGGCGTACCGCGGAGGAGGTGTTTCGGCACGGACCTACCGAGGGACATTCCACTTCTTACGGACCGGCGTGGAGTCGCAGCAAGGAGGCGCCCACTCTCTTCGAGGGTGATCGCTCTGCGCAGCCAGAGGGCGGCTTCGTGCCCCAGGGCGCACCGGTCGATCCCGGCCTGGGACAGAGTTTGGATATTTCGGCCGGACTGTTCTGGCAGCTGCACTCCACCTTCATCCTCACGCAGATTCGCGGGGCGTTGGTGATCGTCGATCAGCACAACAGCCACGAGCGGATCCTCTACAACGAGGGGAAGCGCGCGGTGGAGGGGAGGGCGGCCGCCGTCCAGCAGCTGCTCTTTCCCTGCACCCTCGAGCTTTCGCCCACCGAGCTATCGGCCTACGAAGTGCATCGTGGCGATTTGGAACGCATGGGTTTTCTCACCGAGGCTTTCGGGGGCTCCACCGTCCTGGTGCGCGGGATACCCAACGAACTGCGGAACTGGAACGATGGAGCCCTGCTGCGCGATATCTTGGTCGATCTCGCCGAGAGCGGGCGCGGAGGTAGCGATCCGAAGGAAGCGATTCTCGCCTCGTATGCCTGCCACGGCGCAATTCGCGCCGGCGAGAGACTGACCCTTCCGGAGATGCAGGCGCTCATGGACCGTCTTTTCGCGACCGAGCTTCCATACTCTTGTCCCCACGGGCGGCCGACCTTGATCAAGATCGGGCTGCAGGAGTTGGAACGGCGCTTCGGAAGACGTTGAGTGATGCGACCCGGTGCATCGAGTTTGATTGTTCTCGTGGGCGCCACCGCCAGCGGAAAGACTCGTCTAGCTCTGGAGCTGGCACGAGAATTCGAGTCTCCTCTCGAACTTATTTCTCTCGACTCGCGGCAGATCTATCGCGGCCTCGACCTGGGGACGGGAAAGCCGAGCCCGCAGGAACGAAAAGCCCTGCCTCATCATCTCGTGGACATCATCGATCCCGACGAACGCTTCGACGCAGGACGTTACCGGCGACGTGTCGAGGAGCTCCTGCCAAGACTCTACGAGCGCGGAGTGACTCCCATGGTGGTGGGGGGAGCAGGCTTCTATTTGCGAGCGCTGCAGGAGGGTTTTTTCGATCTGCCCGAGGACCCCGAACTCTTGGCCGAACTGCGCCGCGAGTGGAAGTCGCTTTCGGGGGAAGAACTCAGGAGCAGGTTGCACGAGGTGGATCCCGAGCGCGCGGCGCAACTGCACCCCAACGACCGCTACCGTCTGGAGCGCGCACTGGAGATTCACGCGCTCAGTGGAAAAAGCATGAGCGAGCTCACGAAGCAGTTCCGGCCGCGCCCCGTTTTGGGACTGAGCTTGCGCATCTTCCATCTGCAGGAAACGCGCTGGAAGTTGCACGCGAAGATCGCCCGCCGCGCCGAGCAATGGTTGCACGGAGGATGGATCGAAGAGACGCGCGCACTCTTGCAGGAGGGATGGGGGGAGGATTCCCCGGGACTTTCGATCCTGGGCTACCGGGAGATCGTTTCGTTTCTGAAGAACCCGAGGGAGAGCGAGCAGCTGCTTCGAGCGGATCCTCGTCTCCACCCGCCGCTACGCGCGACAGCAGGAGATTTGGTTCCGTAAGACGGAAGTGGAGCTGAGAGCGACGCCGGAGAATCCCGCCCTGAAGAGCCAGCTCCTAGCCGCTCTGCGAGAATCCGCAGCCTCTTGACACCCCCTGGTGCCCTTGCTAGCTTCCCAGCCTGCCTTGCCGCCCGCGGAGGGGCAGCGAGCGGGTGTAACTCAGTTGGTAGAGTATCAGCTTCCCAAGCTGAAGGTCGCGGGTTCGAGTCCCGTCGCCCGCTCCAGGATCTCCCGCCTTTCTTGCGCATCGTTGCCAGTCCGCGGCGTGACGTCTATCATCAAGACCCGCATTGGCCCGTTCCCGAGGAAATCCAGTGATCGCTCTTCAGTGCGCTCCCGCAGACGGAATCTTGCCGGGCTACAACTGGCGTGAAGGCGATCGTCTGGTGCGCATCGGCGACAGCCCCATCGAGGACATTCTCGATTTCTACTATCTGGGAGAAGATTCCGCGCGCCTGGATGTCGCCATCCTGGATTGCGATGGCCGTTCCCTTTCCTTCGATCTCAAGGCAGAGGACCTGACTCTTCTGGCCGAGTCCTTCGCACCGCTGGAGTTCAGGACCTGCGCTTGCCGCTGTGTCTTTTGCTTCATCGACCAGAACCCCCAGGGACTCCGCAAACAGATCTACGTGAAGGACGAGGATTACCGTCTCAGTTTTCTCTACGGGAACTACATCACCTTGACCAGTCTGGGGCGGCGTGGATTGCGCCGGGTACTCGAGCAGAAGCTGAGTCCACTCTTCGTCTCGGTGCACGCCACCGACCTCGAGGTGCGCACGAAACTCCTGGGAATCAAACGACGCATCGACGTGCTCGCCATCTTGCGCGAACTCACCAGCAATGGAATCGAAGTGCACTGTCAAATCGTGTTGTGTCCCGGCTGGAACGACGGTAAGGTTCTCGATCAGACGGTAATGGATTTGGGCGCGCTCTTTCCCGGTGTTGCCTCGATCGCCGTCGTCCCCGTCGGATTGAGTGATCACCGCGAGGGGCTTCCCGAACTCAGTCCGGTGACGAAGAGTGACGCACGCAGCGCGCTGGGACAACTACGGAACTGGCAGGACCGATTTCTCGCGCGCTACGGAGAGCGCCTGGTCTATCTCAGCGACGAGTTCTATCTGCGCGCCGAATTGCCGTTTCCTCCGCGAGCTTTCTACGCGGACATGCCGCAGGAGGACAATGGAATCGGACAGGCGCGGGCTCTCTTGGAAGAGATTCGCGAGGCCGCATCCAGACTCGCCAAAGCATCGAGCGAGAAGCGCACCGTCACCGTTCTCACCGGCAGTCTGGGAGCGGCGTTTTTCCAGCGGGACCTGATGCCCCTGCTTCAAGAAATCGAGTGGCTCGAGCTGCGCGTGGTGGGTATCGAAAACCGGCTCTACGGGAAGGGGATCACGGTGGTGGGCCTCTTGCCCGGACGCGACTTCGCCGACACCATCGCAAATCTTCCCACCGATTGCGGCCAGGTGCTTCTGCCGGACTCTCCGCTCAATCACGAGGACCTCTTTCTGGACGGGATGAGCCTCGAGGAGTTGCTGCAGAATGCGGCGCATCCGGTCACGGTGGCACGCGAAGGACTGGTGGAAGCGCTGCTCGAGGTCGCGGCGCAATCCCCAGCGTCCAAGAGGGCTTGAGATGAACTCCTCATTGGTTGCCATCGTGGGCCGGCCCAATGTGGGCAAGTCGACCCTCTTCAATCGCATCACGCGTTCGCGATCCGCGGTGGTACACGAGAGTGCGGGGGTGACGCGCGATCGTCACATTCGACCCGCCGAATGGAGCGGGCATCACTTCACCCTCGCGGACACCGGAGGCATCATTCCCTTCGAAGAGGGCACACCCTTCGAGCGGGAGATTGCCGAGGTTGCTCGTGCCACCATGAAGATGGCCGACCTCGTCCTCTTCGTGGTGGAAGTAGGCAGCGGCATTACCGCCTACGACCAGGCGCTCGCCTCCGAGCTGCACCGACTGGATCAGCCGGTCCACCTGGTGGTGAACAAGGTGGACAAGGAACTGGACCAACTGGAGGCGGCGGAATTTTACGCTCTGGGCTTTCCCGTCCTACATCAAATTTCCGCTCTGCACGGAAGGGGAGTGGGCGACCTTCTGGATGCCGTGGTAGGGGCTCTTCCGGCACGCGAGTTCAAGCAAGAAAGCGCGCTGCATTTGGCCCTGGTGGGCCGACCCAACGTGGGCAAGAGCAGCCTGTTGAACGCGCTGACCGGGTCCACCAACAGTCTGGTGAGTGAGGTGCCCGGAACCACGCGGGACGCGGTGGACAGCCGCATCCGCTGGCACGGGAAGGACCTGGTCCTGGTGGACACGGCCGGAATCCGACGTCGCTTCAAACACAACAAGGGAGTGGAGTACTTTTCGGTACTGCGCTCGATCCAGGCCATCCAACGTTGCGAGGTGGCGGTGCTGCTCCTGGACGCCACCGAGGGAGTGGTGGCCCAAGACGCGCGCGTGGCCAGCGAGATCCACGCTGCAGGCAAGGGCGCCCTCATCGCGGTGAACAAGTGGGACGCCATCGAAAAGGACACCATGAGCTTCAAGCGCTTCAGCGACCGGATCCGCGAGGATCTGGCGTTTCTGAGCTATGCGCCGGTGATCTCGATATCCGCGCTCCAAGGCACGCGGACGCAGCGGATTCTGGAGACGGCCTGGGAAGTGGCCCGCGAACGTGAGAAAATGGTTGAAACAAGCCGCCTAAACAGCATACTGGAGGCCGCAAAGCAAAAGAATCCCCCGCCAATGCACCAGCGCGGGACGGGGAAAATCTACTACGCGACGCAGACGGGTACCGCACCCCCGGTCTTCACGCTTTTTGTCAACCGGAGTGCCTATTTCCCGAGAAACTATCTGCGTTACCTGAACAATCGTATCCGTGAGGCGGCGGGATTCTCCGGCACCCGGATCCACCTCGCCCTCCGTGAGAAGGAGAGAGCCCGCAGATGAATCCCTGGTTGGCCGTACTCGTCGCCCTCTTCGCCGGATATCTCTTCGGTTCCTTTCCCACCTCCTATCTGCTCGCTCGACGCAAGGGAGTCGATCTTCGAGTCGAGGGGAGCGGAAACCTCGGCGCAACGAACGCCTTCCGCGTCCTGGGGCCCTTCACCGCCAGCCTGGTGCTCCTCGTCGATCTCTTCAAGGGAGCGTTCCCGGTCTGGCTTGCGCTGTCGGATCGACTGGCCGCAGTGGGTCCGACCGCGGACGCGCTCGCGCTTGCCGCTGCGATGGGAGCGGTCCTGGGACACGCCTTCAGCCCCTGGGTGGGCTTTCGCGGCGGCAAGGGTGTCGCCACTGCGGCCGGCGCCTTTCTGACTCTGGCTCCCTGGGGCGCTCTCCCCGCCTTCGGGATCTGGCTCATTTTGCTTCTGAGCACCCGCATCATGAGCATCGCCAGCATCGCTGCCGCGGCCGCGCTTCCCGTGACTCTCCTGGTTCACACCCTGAGCCACCCCGGTGCCCAGCCCCGCTGGGCCACCCTGATTGCCTCGGTAGTCTTGGGCGCGCTCATTCTGTTGCGGCACCGCGAGAACCTGCGTCGTCTACGGCGAGGGGAGGAGAAACCTCTGTGGTCGTGAACGAGTCGATCGCGGTCTTGGGGGCCGGGTCCTGGGGCACCGCCTTGGCGCTGAGTGCGGACGCGGCCGGACATGAGACGCGACTCTGGGCACGACGGCAGGAGCTCGTTCGCGAACTCCGGGACGGAACCAATCAGAGGTACCTGCCGGGGATCCGCCTGTCGCGCGCGCTGCGGGTGAGTAACTCCCTGGAGAAATCCATACGGGGCGCGAGTGTGATCGTACTCGCCGTGCCCGCCTCCTGCGTGGCGGAGCTGTGTACCCGACTTTGCGAAGGCCAGCTCGAGGAATCCGCGGTCGTGGTGTGCGTCGCCAAAGGTCTGGAGGAAAAGACGGGCCGTCGCATGAGCCAGGTCATGGCGGAAACTCTTGCTGTGAATACGGCGCGGCAGATGACTTTGCTCGGTCCCTCGCATGCCGAAGAGGTCGCGCGGCAACTTCCCACCGCGGTCGTTCTGTCCGGGGGCGAAGCGCAACGCGCCCAGCGCGTGCAGGAAGCTCTTTCGACTAACTGGTTGAGAATCTACACGAACGACGATCAGGTCGGAACGGAATACGCCGCGGCGCTGAAAAACATCCTGGCCATCGCGGCGGGGATGTGTGACGGCCTCGGATTGGGAGATAACACCAAGGGCGCGCTTCTCACTCGCGGCTTGGCCGAGATTGCGCGCTTGGGAGTGGCGCTCGGAGGACGCACCGAGACCTTCTACGGACTCTCCGGAGTGGGCGACGTGATCACCACGTGCCTGAGCCACCACTCGCGCAATCGCGCGCTGGGAGAGAGGGTCGCCAAGGGAGAGAGCCTCCAGTCCGCTCTCACTGCGATCGCGCAGACGGTGGAGGGAGTGGCGACGGTGCGGACCACGGTTGCTCTGGCCGAAAAGCACGAGATCAAGATGCCAATCAGTCGCCAGGTGCTTGCCGTACTCGACGAAGGCAAGGATCCGAGCCAGGCCATCGAGGAACTCATGGGACGAGCTCTGCGCTCCGAACGAGAAATTGCATCCGCGAAGAGGAGGGGGTCATGAACGCCGAGCTTCCCGAAAAGCTCTACTACAGCATCAGCGAGGTGGCCAAGATGAGCGGGGTGAAGCCGCACGTGCTTCGCTACTGGGAAGCGGAGTTCCCGACCCTGCGCCCCAAGAAAAACCGCGCCGGCAACCGCAGCTACCGTCAGCGCGACATCGACGAACTCAAGGCCATCAAACATCTCCTCTACGAGGAAGGGTACAAGATCGATGGGGCACGACGCATCCTCGCCGACCGGAAGGCACGCGAGGAAGCGGTGGGACCCAAGGTCCCAAAGAAGGACCCCCGCGACGCTCTCATCGAGGAGCTGCGCCAGGGGCTCAAGGAGATTCTTCAGGTCATCGACGAACTGAAGTCCTGAGAGGGAGTTTGGCGCGCCGAGCTTGCATTCGGCGGGCCCTATGGTATCTTTGCTCTCCCCTGGCGTCATCTCAACGTCTGGTCGGGGCGTGGCGCAGTCCGGTAGCGCACTTGCATGGGGGGTAAGTGGTCGCTGGTTCAAATCCAGTCGCCCCGACCAAGTATTTCTCTCGCCGCCGATCGCGTCCCTTGCTCACCTGGATCCTCTACCTCAGTGCGGGATGGCTGAGCGGGCGCTTGCCGCGCTGGCTGGGCCTGAAGATCACCTTCGTGGTCGCAGTGATCTTCCGTTGGACGCATCCTGAAACCGTACGCATCGTAGAAAGCAATCTCGCGGGAATCGAGAAGGCCATGGGCCGTCCTTACGACCCGCTCATGGTTCCTGAAGTCTTCGACGCCTTCGCGCGCTCGGTCTACGAATTCGTGAGCCTGCCCCACCGCAGTACCACCGAGATCCTGCAACGCTATCGTGTGGTTCGCGGGAAAGAGCACCTGCACCGCCAGCTGGGGGAGGGCCTCCTCATCCTCTCCGCTCACCTGGCAGGATGGGAGATGGGGGGTGCGTGGCTCGCCGAAAACTTTGGTCCCTTCCACACCGTCGCGCTCGAGCATCCCTCCAAGAAGGTGACCGAGTACTTTACCCAACGGCGCGCGCAACGTGGCATCATCGTGCATCCGCTGGGACGATCCTACCGGCCTCTCCTGGAGGCGCTGCAGCGCGGCGAGACTGTAGTGTTGCTTTGCGACCGCAACTTCGCTTCGGGGGGGACGGCTGTAGAATTTTTCGGACGCAAGGCCAAGTTTCCCGATGGCTACCTGAGGCTGGCACGCGAATCGGGGGCGCGCATCCTGCCGATCTTTGCTCGCCGAGTGGGAAGTTCGACCGAACTGCGGATCGAAGAGCCCCTTCGCGTGGAGGAGGGGCACGAGTCACAGGCCCTGCGCAAGATCGTGGGCCTGCTCGAAAACCACGTGGGCAGAAATCCCGAGCAGTGGGCGCGCTTCACCCCAATCTGGGAGGATGAGAGCGATGAGTGATTCCGTGCTCGCCATTCTTCCCGCCTTCAACGTGGCCCGCCACCTGCCCGATCTTCTGCCCCGGATCCTGCAGCTCGCGCCCGCGGTAGAGGTCCTCGTGGTCGACGACGGTTCCCGCGATGCGAGCGCGAAGGAGGCGAGAAAGCTGGGGGCCGAGGTGGTGGTGCATCCACAAAATCTCGGCAAGGGCGAGGCGCTCAAGACCGGATTTCGCTACATGCTGGAGAGAGACTATCCCGCCTGCATCACCCTGGACGCCGACGGTCAGCACCTCCCCGAAGAGATCCCGCGCTTTTTGAGCGCCTGGGAGGAGGGGGCCTTTGTGGTGGTTGGCAACCGCATGGCGGAGAACGAGAGGATGCCCTGGCTCAGAAAGCGCACCAACGAAGTGATGTCGCGCATCGTAAGTGGTCTGGCATCGCAGCGGATCGCCGATTCGCAGTGCGGATTTCGTCTCATCGACGCTCGTGTCCTTCACGCCATTCGGCTCGAATCCAGCCGCTACGATCTGGAATCCGAGATCTTGATCAAGGCGGGTCGCTTGGGCTACCCTGTGGCCTCCGTGGCGATCAGTACGGTGTATCATGACGAAGAGAGCTCCATCCATCCCCTGGTGGACACGGTTCGATTCTTGAGGCTGCTCTGGCGCTCCCGGCAATGGATTCGTAAACCCGGAGAACAAGCCGCCGGCTCGAAGTAGCGCGAGGCACATTCATGCACATTCTTCTCACCAACGACGACGGCATCCACGCCGAAGGACTGCGTCGCCTGGAAGCGGGCCTCAAAGATGCGATGCCCGAGGCACGCATTTCGATCTGCGCGCCCGATCGCGAACAGAGCGCGAGTTCCCATGCCCTGACGCTCACCTCACCCCTGCGCATCACGCGTCACGGGAAGGACAAGTACTCCGTTACCGGCACGCCGACCGACTGCGTGTTGCTTGCTTTACGCGCGCTCTTCGAAGACGAGCTGCCCGATCTCGTCATTTCTGGAATCAACCACGGGCCGAACATGGGGGAGGATATCCTCTACAGCGGCACCGTCGCGGCCGCGATGGAAGGGACCATCTGTGGGCTTCCCAGCATTGCGCTTTCCTTAGCTTCGAGAGGTTTGAGCGAGGGAGAATTCGAGACGGCGGATCACCTGGTACGCGAGATTCTTCCTCAGTGGCTGCAGCGGGGTTTGCAGGGACACATGCTGCTCAACGTGAACGTACCCGCCAAGCCCCTCAGTGCAGTGAAGGGGATGCGCGTGTGCAAGTTGGGTTCGAGAATCTACCAGGACGTGATCACCCGTAAGGTCGATCCCCGCGGCAAAGAGTATTTCTGGATCGGAGGAGACCCTCTTCCGCAGAGCGATGATGACACCACCGACTTCGGACTCTTGAACTCGGGATGGATCACGGTGACCCCTCTTCATCTCGACATGACCGATTACAAGGCCATGGTTCAGGGGGAGGACCTGGTGCGCACATGGCCGAAGTGAGTTCTTTTGCCCGCGAACGCTTCAGCATGATCGAGCATCAGCTGCGGGGGCAGGGCATCACCGACGAAAACGTTCTGCAGGCGATGGGGAGACTTCCCCGACATCGCTTTTTGCCGCGTGAGCAATGGGCCGAGGCCTATGCGCCGCGCGCGGTACCCATCGCGCAGCAGCAGACCCTCAGCCAACCCTTCATCGTCGCGACCATGACCCAAGCCCTCGCGCTTCGCGGCGGGGAGAGGATACTGGAGATCGGGACCGGCAGCGGTTATCAGGCCGCCGTGCTCGCGATGCTCGGGGCACGAGTGTTCAGCGTGGAACGCCACGCGAGTTTGGCTCAGAGAGCGCGGGAGGTCCTCGACGAACTCGAGATTCCCCGGGTCGTGCTGAGCATCGGTGACGGCAGCCTGGGCTGGCCCGAAGAGGCGCCCTTTGACGGCATTCTGGTGACGGCCGCGACTCCCGCCTTGCCTCACGCGCTGCTCGAGCAGCTGGCCGATCCGGGCCGTCTGGTGGCACCGATAGGCAACCCGCATTTACAATCGCTGGTGGTGGTGCGGCGCGAGAATGGGGAGGACTTTCAGGAAGAGGGCTGCGCGTGCCGTTTCGTCCCGCTCTTGGGAGAGGGAGGATTCGCCGGTGAAGAGTGAAATCCTCGCCTGGGCCTCCCACTTGCCCCAACCTCTCTCCACCGTCGTCGTGGCTGCCTTGCCCATTCTGGAATTGCGCGGCTCGATTCCCTGGGCGATCGGGGTGGGGGGGCTCTCTCCCGTTTCGGCCTACCTCTGGTCGGTACTGGGCAACATGATTCCCATCCCCTTCTGGCTCTTGCTTTTGGGGCGCATTGAAAAGAGTTTGCGGCGCTTTCGGTGGTTTGATAAGTTCTTTTGCTGGCTCTTCGCCCGCACCCGACGCAAGGCGAGCATGGTGGAGCGTCACGGGGCTTGGGGGCTGATTCTCTTCGTCGCGGTGCCGTTGCCGGTGACGGGGGCATGGACGGGAGCGATCGCGGCTTATCTCTTTGATCTTTCCCCGCGCCGGGCCCTTCCCGCCATCTTGGCGGGTGTCTGTTGCGCGGGAATCGTCGTAACCTTGACGGTGCAGGGGATCATCCACATTTGGTAGCGGAAGAGTTCAGGGTCGGGGCGTAGCGCAGCTCGGTTAGCGCGCCTGCTTCGGGAGCAGGAGGTCGGAGGTTCAAATCCTCTCGCCCCGACCAAGATTCCCTCTTCGTGTTGGTGCGAGGACGAGTTGGTGCTCGGTAAACCTTGGCGACATTCGGTTCTTTCCCTCGTCATTTTCGCGTTCGTTGTGGGTGCAGCCGCGCCGAGCCGAGCTGGCGATGAGATCTTCGTGCGAGTGCGCCGCGGCGATACCCTGTTCAAGATCGCACGCGCCTTCAAAACTACGGTAGCGAGGATTCGCAAGGCGAATCACTTGCAGGGCGATCTCATCCGTCCGGGGCAGCGCCTGCAACTGCCGGGTGCAGCCGGCGTCAGCAGGAAGCGTACACGGCACTTCGAGGGAGATCTTCCGATTCACGGAATCCGCAAGCGAGACATCGTGGCTTCCTTTGGCGAAAAGAAGGATTCCCGCCACCAGAGAGTCCTGCAACGCCATACCGGGCTCGACCTGCGCGCGCGCGAAGGGACGCGAATTCTGGCGTGCGCCAATGGCGTGGTTCGCTTCGTGGGCGACCTCAGTGGCTACGGACGTCTGGTGGTGTTGGAACACGACGGGGGATGGCGCAGCGTGTACGGACCGTGCGATCCCAATCACATCAAGGTTGAGGTGAACGAGGCGGTGTACGCGGGGCAGGAATTGGCGCGACTCGGTGAGGGAGTCGAACGAAGCAAGCCCGCGCTGCACTTCGAAATTCGCAGGGGCGAGGAAGCGGTCGATCCCGCCAATCACCTGCGCTGGAAGTGAGAGTTCAGGAAGAAACCATGGAGCTGCGTGACTACATCGACGAAATTCCCGACTTCCCCAAGCCGGGGATTCTCTTTCGGGACATCACCCCGCTGCTGAATGCGCCGGACGCCTTCCGCGCCTGCCTCGCGCGCTTCGAGGAGCGCTACAAGGACCGCGGGATCGACCATGTGCTGGGAGTGGAGAGCCGCGGCTTTCTCTTCGGAGCTCCCTTGGCCCTCGCCTTGGGGGTGGGCTTCGTGCCGGTGCGCAAGCAAGGCAAGTTGCCGCGGGAGACCCTGCAGCGCAGCTACGAGTTGGAGTACGGCAGCGCCACCCTGGAGATTCACCGCGACGCTGTGAAGCGGGGCGAGAGAGTGGTGGTGGTGGACGACCTTTTGGCCACCGGTGGTACGGCACGTGCCACGGCGGAGCTCCTCGAGGAAGCCGGGGCGAAGGTGGAAGAGCTGGCCTTCGTCATCGAACTGGCCGGGCTGGGGGGGAGGCAGCAGCTTCCCTGGCCGGTCCACACCCTGCTGGTCTATGACTAGCCGGGAAGCGCTTTGGGCCCCAGTAGCTCAGGTGGATAGAGCACAGGTTTCCTAAACCTGGTGTCGCAGGTTCGAGTCCTGCCTGGGGCAGATTGATTCCCGGCCGGAGTGGTCCTCTTGACCGCGCCGGCAAGACCCACTACTCTTCCACGGATCGCGTGGAACGCAAAGCATTGCCGGCGTTTAGGCCGGGGAGGTTGGAACCGTGGCGAAGGGCAAGTTCAGCAAGAAGGAACTTCGGCATGACGCGTTTTCTGAAAACGTGGCAAAGGGTTATAGCTATCTTCAGAACAATTTTCTGAAGGTCTTTCTGGGCGTGGTGCTTGCGGCCGTCGTCGTCCTGGGAACGGTTTACGTACGCCAGAGCCAGCGGCAGAGTAGTCAGGAGGCCTCCCATCTGCTCGCACAGGCCGCAACCCAGTACAATTCCACATCCTACAGCGAATGCCTGCTGACGGTAGAAGACCTCATCCAACGCTTCGGAAGCCGCAAGGAAGGCAAGACCGCGCGCTATTACGCCGGCGCCAGCCACCTTGCCCTGGGTGAGAACGAAGCTGCGATCCAGAGTTTTCGTGAGTATCTCCAGAAGGAGCCGGACGGCTTCTATGCGCACAGCGCGCAGTCTGGCTTGGGCCTTGCTCTGGAAGGGGCTGGGCAGGACCAGGATGCACTGAAGCAGTTTGCCAAGCTCCTGACGGAGATCAAGCCCGACGATTTCCTCTTTCCTTCGACGGCGTTTGCGGAGGCGCGAGTGCTGGAGAAGATGGGACAGCGCGAGCAGGCCATCACGGTGCTTCTGCCGCTGTCTCGCAGCTCGGACTTCCAGACCCGGCAGGAAGCGAACACGAAGATCCAGGTCCTGAGAGCGCAGATCAGCAACTCCTAAGCGTCAAAGTACCGCGCCGCTTTGGGGGCGCGTCGGGCCGGGAGGAAACGCAGGATGACCGATCAGGAACCCACGACTCCACGCCCCATGGGAGAGACCAAGCAGCGCTGGCTGGCCGCCATCGCATACCTGGGTCCCGTCTCGCTCTTTTCCCTCAGCCGTAAGAACAAGCCCGCCTTCCTGCGGGATCATGCGCGCCAGGCTTTTGCGCTCTTTCTGGTGGAAGCGGCCGTCGTCTGTTTCCTGATCATCGTGAGCAACACGGTGGGGAGGATCCCTGTCCTGGGCTTCCTGGTGGAGATCCTGCTCGAGTTGGCTGCGTTCGCATCCTTCCTCATCTTGAGTATTCTCGGCTTCGTCAAGGCCCTGGCCGGAGAGAACTTCGGCATCCCGGTGCTGGAGGACTACGCCGAGAAGATCCCCACCGGCGACTGAGAAACCCCACAGCGAGCCAATGCCTCAGAGAGGTCCGGGAAGGGACCCGGTGCGGGATCTTCGCCCCGCGCCAAGAATTGCGCATAAGATACATTATGTTAACTGCCATATGGGGCACAAAGGAAGGGAGATCCCTGAATCTCCCTCCCCAACTTGCAAAGTACCAAGGAATTATCCCGCTTGACGTCGCGGAATTCTGGAGCTCAGCCCTGGTGTCGTTGGATGGTCGCAAGGACCTTGTCCTTGGGCACTGCGCCCACGACCTGTTCCACCACCTTGCCGTCCTTGAAGAACAACAAGGTCGGGATGCTCATGATGCCAAACTGACCGGCGAGCTGCTGGTTCTCGTCCACGTTGACCTTGACGACCTTGACCGTCCCTTCCTGCTCCTTGGCGATCTCCTCCAAGACGGGTCCGATGATGCGGCACGGGCCGCACCACGGGGCCCAGAAATCGACAATGACGAGGCCGGAGGCCTTCTGGACCTCGGCCGGAAAGCTCTGGGTGTCGACCGCGACTGGTGCTGCCATGGAGCTACTCCTATCCCCTAGATAGTACATGTCGGGACCGCTTCTGGAATGAAGGCCCCTGGAATGCGGCCAAGGTACGGCGAAGCGCTCGAATGTCAAGGTTTGCGGCGTTTGGCGGGCGGAAGCGACTCCACGGCCCAGCTCAAAAGAGCCAGATCATAGGACAAGGAGGCGCCGAGACGTGAGGACTTGGCCCGGCGATCGGCGCGGCGCATGTGCTGGAGAGTCCCCCGGAGTTGCTCGAAGGACGAGGCCTCGGCCAGGGTGGCCAGACGGCGCGCCTGCCAGGGAGGAATGCCTAGGCGGCGAGCAGCGGAGCCCTCGTCCTCCCCAGCGTCCAGGGCGGCACGGAAGGTCGCGAGTTGCCGCAGACGCCAGCCGAGAATGGCGGCGGTAGCGATGGGATCGCCCCCTCCCACGCGCACTTTCGTCCAGGCGCGCAGTGCGGGCAGCGGATCGTCCGAGCGCAGAAGATCGGCCACGGCAAAGGCATCGAGGTCGCGCGAGCGGGCCACCAAGAGGCGCACTTCTTCCGGTCCAATCTCGCCCTCGCCCTCCTGCAAGAGAGCGAGTTTTTCCAGCTCGGTCTGGAGTTCTCCCAGCTCGTCTCCCACCAGATCGACCAGCTCTTCGACGGCATTGCGAGAGAGATTCAGGCCGAGGGACTTCGCCTGCCGCGCCACCTGGGTGAAGATGGCGCTGCCGCGCAGGGTCTGGAAGTCGACGGCACAGCCGGCATTCGCGCAGGCAGTGGTGAACTTCAGGCGCTTATCGAGCTTGGCGCTGGTGAAGACGAGAACCGTGCTCGGCACCGGCGACTTCAGGTACTCAAGAAGACCATCCATGGCAGTGCCCGAGGAAAGCGCCTCCGCGTGGCGCACCCAGACGAAACGCTTGGTGCCGAACATGGGATAGGCGGATGCAGCTTCGACGATGGCCGAAGGAAGGCACTCGTCTGCCTGCAAGACCTGAGCGTTGAACTCGGCGGACTGCGGGTCGAGAACCCTTTCCTTCAACCAGAGCGCGGTGCGCTCCGCGCGCCAGGTGTCCGGACCGGCCAAAAGATACACCGGCGCGGGATCGTCCTTGGCGAGGGTGCTCTTGAGTTCGGCTGGTGTGAGAATTTTCGCGCTCGCCATCACCACTCCTCGATGACCAATGCGAGAATCGCCCGAACCAACTCATCGGCCGCTTCCTTGCGTGCGTTGTCCTCGCCCTCGGGACCTTCGTCGGTGAAGTAGTCTCCCTTGCCACGAATCGTCGTCGGCTTGACGATGACATCCCCCGTCGCGCGATCCACCAAACTCACCTCGCAGGCCACACGAACTTCGTACTCCTGCGCCTGCCGGTTTTCCGCGAAGAAGACCTCCTGGATCTTGAAGAAGGTGATCTTCCCCAGGATGAGAGCGTCGGCCTGGCTCTCCTCGGTGAGTCGCAAGGTACGGTCGGCCACGATTCCCGCGATGATCGCATCGGTGAGGCTGACCTCGAGTTCGGGTTCGGTGGTTTCGTTTTCGAAGTACGGAACTGCAACGCTCTCCAGCCCGGGTTTTACGCGCCCGGGAGTGAGACCATAGCCGCAAGCGGAAAGAACGAAGAGCGCGACTCCAAGCCAGAGCGGAGTGCTTCGCATCGAAACGGCATGCAACCGCGAGCCACGACGAACTTCCGTCTTTCGCTCGCAGTGGAACACACGCGCCTCTTGCATCGTCAGAGCAACTCGAAGGTCTTCATCCGGTACCGGAGCTTGTCCCGGTTGATGTTCAGGTATTTCGCGGTGAGGCTCTGGTTGCCCTCCGCCTTGTGGAACGCCTTTTCGATGAGCGTTCGCTCGAGGTCCTCGACCAGTGCGTCGTAGGGAATTCCCGCCTCGGGAATGGTTCCTTTGAGCACTTCCTCGATACGCTCGAGCAGCGAACCTTCATCCGTGCGCTCGTTGCCCGTGATGGGCACCTGGGAAGCCAGCAGCTCCTCGCCGTCCTCCAAGAGCGCGATACGCTCCATCATGTTTTTCAGTTCCCGGATGTTACCCGGCCAGGGATAGCCCACAAGCACCTTTTTCGCCTCTTGGGAAAGTCGTTGAAAGCGCTTGTGAAAGGCCTTGGCGTAATTCCGGAGAAAGTGCTCCGCCAGAAGGAGGATATCCTCGGTGCGTTCTCTCAGGGGCGGAATGTGCAGTGGAATAACCTTCAGACGGTAGTAGAGGTCTTCCCGAAAAGTTCCTTCCTCAACACACCTTATAAGATCACGGTTGGTGGCAGACACGATACGGACGTCCACCTGGATGTCCTTCACCCCGCCTACGCGCCGGAAACTCATCTTCTCCAGCACCCGCAGCAGCTTCACCTGGATGGTGAGGCTCATCTCCCCAATCTCGTCCAGAAAGAGCGTGCCGTGGTGCGCCAGCTCCAAGAGTCCACGCTTCTGGTTGATGGCGTCGGTGAAGGCGCCCTTCTCATGTCCGAAGAGCTCACTCTCCAAGAGCTCCTCGGGAAGCGAGGCACAGTTGATTTCCAGGAAGGCGTGGTCGCGCCGTGGAGAGTTCTGGTGGATGAGATTGGCGACCACGTCCTTGCCCGTGCCGCTCTCCCCTTCGATGAGCACCGTCGTGCTCCCTGCCACCGCGATGCGCCGGATGAGATCGTAGATCTCGAGCATCTTGGGGGCGACGCTGGGCACGATCTCACTGCGGGGATCGATGATTTCACTGCGCAAGCGCAGTTGGTGCAGCTCGGAATGCAGCTTCCCCGTGTCGAGTCCGCGCCGAAGAATGAGCAAAAGCTCTTCGAGATTGATGGGTTTGTTGACGTAGTCGAAGGCGCCCGCTTTCATGGCGGACACCGCGGTCTCGACGTCGCCGAAAGCAGTCATCATCACCACGCACAGATCCGGATAGAGATTCTGGATGCGACCGAGCACTTCCAGGCCGCTTATGTCCGGGAGCTTCAAGTCCAAGAGGACGAGATCGGGAATCGTGCCCTCGATGAGCTTGAGTGCTTTGCTTCCCGTCTCCGCGCTGATGACTTCAAACCCCTCCTCCGCCAGAGTGCGGCGCAAAAAGAAGAGAATGGACTCCTGGTCATCGACGATGAGAATTTGCGGTTTCATGATTGGCTCCCGATGGTGGTGGGCGCGAGGGGCAAGAGAATCCGAATGCGGGCTCCCTCTCCCGGGTCACTGAAGGCCTGAAGAACGCCGCCGTGGCGCTCCACGATGTTGTGCGAGACGAAAAGACCCAGCCCGGTACCGTCCGCCTTCTTGGAGTAGAACGGTTCGAAGATGTGCGGCAGGTCCTCGCGGTCGATCCCCGGACCCTGATCGATGACCTCGAAGGCGATGGCCTCTTCGAGTACGGGTTTTGGACTAGCATGGCTCAGCTTGCTCAGCTTGAGCAGAACGGTGGCGCCGGGACGACTCACTTCGACCGCGTTCTTGAGCAGGTTGAAGAGGACCTGATGGATCTGATCGCGGTCGATGTGATAGTTGGGCAGGGCGTCTTCGCTTTCGATGCGTATCTCCACCCCACGCTCTTGGGCCCAGTCCTTGATGGCGCGGTGAACTCTCTGGGCGGTTTGGGTGGCGGCGGTTTCTTCCTTCTGCAGACGTGCCGGGCGCGCCACCTGGAAGAGATTGCGGATGATCCCGTCCAGGCGCTGGATCTCCTCCTGGATCACCGCCACGCTCTCCGAGTCCTCTCCGTCGAAAGCGCCTTTGCGCGCCAGATAATCCATACCGGCGCTGATTCCGCCGAGTGGGTTGCGAATCTCGTGGGCCATGCTGCTGGCGAAGCGGCCGATCGCGGCGAGGGTGTCCAGGTGCCGAATTTCCTCCTGCATCAAATGCACTGCGCTCAGATCCTCGATCACTGCAATGACCCCCACCAGTCCCCCCTCCTCCCGACGGTATTTCGCGAGGGTCAAGAGCACGGGAATGGAACTCTCGGAGTCGAGGCCCATCCTTCCCTCCCAACGCAGACTCGGCTCACGCCCCAAGAGAGCCGCCTTGGTCGGAGACTCCACACCGGGAACCCACAACAGCGAGTCGAGCTTCCTCCCCACCAGCGATCTTCCAGAACTTGCCAAGAGCTCTTGCGCGCGACGGTTGATGAAAATCACGCGTCCACGGTCATCGGTGGTGATCAGGCCGTTGCTCATTCCGTCGAGAATCTGGTCGCGAAAGCGCTCCCCCATTTCCAGCTCGTGATAGAGGCTCGCATTCTGTAGCACTGCACTCACCGCGTAGCTCAGCGATTCCAAGGTCAACTGATCCGCCTTGCGAATCCCGGCCGGGCGCGCGCGGTCGGTGACTACCATGAGGCCGTACAGTGGATAGTGGCGGCAAGAGATGCAGGGATGGAGATCGAGTCCTCCCTCGCCGACGGGAAAGCTCTCGCGAATCTGTTCGGAAGGAGCGAGTTCGAACACGGGACAGTCGTCGTGATAGAGCCAACCGCCCTTGAGACATTCGTGGCGCGGCAGCGGCGTGAGCAAGGGCACGACGAGGTGCGCGCCGTGCTCCCGGAATGCCGCGGGAGATTCTCCGTTCACGGTCAGGAGCAATTCACTGGAATTCTCTGCGACGAGTATGCTGCTGGGATTTCGCATCGCGCGGGCGGCGGTTCCGCCAAGACCACCCAGGGACCAGCGCAAACTCTCTACCACCGAGCCGCTGGCACCCGGGTGGAGCCAGCGACCCACCAGTTCGCGCGACTTGCGCTCGATGCGGAGGATCATCACCTCTTGAAACCCGCTGGCACGGTGGCAGTAGACCAGCGCTCCGTCCACCGTATGTTCCAGACGGCCGGGCCGCGCCAGGGCCTGCCACAGCTCGCGTACGCTCAGCAGCTGGATGTTGGTGTTCACCAGACGCAGACGTGCGTCCTCGTAGCTGTGTTTGAGCTGCAGGACGCGCTCGCGCACACCGCGGTAGAAGTCCAGACCCCCCAAAGGGCCCGAGCGCTCCGCGGACTGGGGAGTCGAGCCGCTCCAGCCCTGGAGCAACTTCCGCCGGTGCAGATAGAAGAGAGCTCCGCTGAGCCCCCAGCAGATCACGAGCACGACGATCCCCGAAGCACGCTCGCGCAGGGCCAGCGCAAGCGCGGGGGCGAGAAACAAGGACAGAACGAAGGCGCGGTGAATCATTTGGCTCGCGGCACTCCCCCCAGGAGTCCGTAGGAGCCTCCATCAAGGATCGTGCCCGGCTGCGCCAAATTCCCCACTCAGGCGTTCGAAGGGCCCACGAGAGGTCGATTCGACAATGGTACAGGATTCCCTGGAAGGACCGCTTTGAGCTGAGGTAGGGGCAAAACGCCCTAGAGTGCCCCCCGGCCCGTGAGCACGACGCGAATGGTCGCCAGGAGCAGGCGGAAGTCTCGCAAGAGTCCGAAGCGCGTGATGTACTCCAGGTCCAGAGCGACTTTCTTGTGGACGCTGTCCAGCGACTCGTCGTAGCCGCTCTCGACCTGCGCCAATCCGGTGATTCCGGGTTTGAAACGGAGCCGCTCCAGATAGCCGGGGACCTCACGGCTGAGCAGGGAGATGAACGGCGGGCGCTCGGGCCGGGGCCCCACCACGCTCATGGAGCCCTTCAGCACGTTGTAGAACTGCGGGAACTCGTCGATGCGGGTGAGGCGCAGGAAGCGACCGACACCGGTGATCCGAGGATCGTTCTCGCTGGCCCAGCGGATTCCCTCCGACTCGGAGTTGATGTACATGGTTCGCAGCTTCCAGATCTTGAAGGGCCTACCCTCCGCGATGACTCTGCGAACATCCCGGCTCTGCTCCTGGCAGCGTCTCTCCCCGATCTCGGGGGCCTGGGATTGCTCCCGCCGGCGCTCACGGCCGCGGCGATTGATGCCCACGCGGATCTGCCCGTAGAAGACGGGGCCGCGCGATTCGAGCTTGATGGCCAGTGCCAGGAAGGGCAAGAGACACGCGAAGAAGCTCAGCGCGACCAGGGAAAAGAGGATGTCGAAGACCCGTTTTACGCCCCGCTTCCAGCTCGGCACCTGTCCGTAGAGCGGAATCGGGCTCCCGAGGTACTTCAGCTGCGGGGCGTCGTAGCTGCGGGAGCTTGATCCCACGTGCTGGATCATCGAAGGGTGGAGCTGCATTCTGGACCTTTCACACACCCGTGCCGGCAACGCGTCTCACTCGAGTTTGAGAGCTGATCTGGACCCTGACCCCCCGGGCGGAACGCGAAGCTGGGACTTCGTCGGGCATGACCGGAAAGCCGTGATCTGGAGAGCGCCGGTGTAACTCCCCTAATCGTCAAGGACGAGATTAGCTCTTTCTTTCCCCTTCCACCAGGCAAGATCCTGGCCGGACGCGTCAGAAGCGCCGCGCCAGGCTCAGCCCGGGAGCCTCGCCAACCCAGGCCACTCGCAAATCGACCCCCAGCGCGCCGATTCGCCCGTTTTCCAGCGGAACCGGAGAATCGTCGCAGAGGAAGATGGCGTCCGCCATATTCAGGATCCAGAGGGCTCCCATGCCGAAAATCACCGCGCGCCTGCGCGATTTCGCGCTCTCGAGGTCCCCTTGGGCGGCAGCCCAGCGGGCCTGAGCCTCCGGGGTGGCCCCGCTCTGGCTCTCCTGCAGAGCCACCACGCGCGAGGCGTCCTGCTCGCTGACCTTGCGCTGATCCAGGAAACGCTGGGTCTCCACCAGGGTCACCCCGGCCAGGAAGCCCAAGGAGGACCACACGAGGCCACGTGTCTCGTGACCCAGGCGGGTTTGGCCCGAGCCGGGATAGAGCAGGGAGAGCATCCCCACCCCCATTTTGGAGGGGGGCCGGTAGCGGGCGGCAATGCTGCGGGTACCGGAAAGCTCGAAGCGGTAGGGCCCGCGCCGCACCGCGGCGTGGAGGAGGTTGCCCAGGTGGGCGTAGAGGGCCAGATAGCCGTAGTTGTTGCGCGTCTGTTCCTCGAGCCAGACCTCGTCCGCGAGGTGCTTGGCCACGCGCTGGTAAGCCGGTGTGAGCTTGTCCGCGGTGGAGGTTTGCGCCGCCACGGCATCCATGGTCTGCTGCCGATCGTTGACCCGCGCCGAGTAGCGAAAGACCTGGCCTAGAGCGTTGCCGACCTCGGCCATGGGGACCAATGCCGATGGCAGCGTAAGATCACGCAGCTGACCCAGTCCCGGAACGACGGCCGAAAGAAGGACCCGGCTGCCGCGGCGATCCGAGAGAACCACTCGACTGCCCGCAGCCATCATGACCTTGGACTGCTGGACTCCCTCGCGGTAGAGCTGCACCTCGTATCGTCCCGGCGCCAGATCGTCAATTGCCAGCGGCGCCATGGACGAGCGTTTCATGTCCTTTCCCTTCAGGACGATCTCGCAGTTGCTCACCTGCGATGTCACCCGAAACGCATTGGGCGGATTTTCCTGCGCTGAAGCAGGACTCGCGATTACGGAGAGCAGGAGCAGAATTAGGATCATCTGACGCATAAGAACCTCTCGGCTGATGTTCACCGCCGACAGTCTAGAACGGCGAGGTAGGGGAATCAATTGTTCAGACTCTCACGGGTGCTCGGCTCAAGTTCCGCTCTCGGGCTCGATCCCCATCTGCTTCATCATCTCGCGCGCTCGTAGAGCGGCTCGACTTCCAGGCACCTGTTCGTCCACCCATTCCAGGTAGAGCCGACTCAGCCTGGGGTTCTTCAGCTCGTCACGCGCGATTTCCGCTGCGCGCAAGAGTGCCTCGCCCCCTCTTTTCTGTCTGCCCAGGATGTGATGGATCTGCTCGAGTTGGCGCAGGGCATCTTCGGCTTCGTGAAGCGCGAGCAAACAGTTTACCGCGTGTTCTCGGGCTGAGATTCCCACCGCGCCCGCCGAGGCGTGTCCGGAGATGAGGCGCTGATACTGCTTGAGTGCGCGGTTGAGTTCGCTGGTGACGGTATTCTCGTTTCCCCTCTTCCTCTGGATGTCCACCAGGCGCATGGGCGCTTCGAGACCGGCGGCGGTGTCCGGATAACGTTGAATGAGGCGACGTAGCGTTTTTTGCGCGTTGGACCAATCCGAAGCATCCAAAAGAAGTTCGGACTTGCGCAAGAGGGCTGCGGCTGCCAGGCGCGGCTGATCGGGAAAATCCTGCACCACTTCGTCCAATTCAAGCATGGCCTCTCTCCGGCGATCGCTGCTCACGAGAATCTCCGCGCGGCGCAGCTTTGCCAAGCCGCGGAGGCTCTCGGATTGGGCCTCCGCGATGACACGCAGGTAGAGCGAGTCCGCGCGTGCCGGTTGGTTCAGACCGTGCGCCAAAATTTCGGCTCGATCGAAGAGGGCATTGAGACGATCCTTCACCGCGAGATCGTGCGACTCGTATTTGCTCAGACTTCGTTCCGCCGCTCTCCAGCGGTGCGCGGCGATGTCCAGCCGATGATCCAGAAACGCCGCACGGTCTCCGATGGGCCTACCCTGCCACTGTTTCTGCGCCCAGTCGTAGAATTGGTGTCCCTCCACCCTGCCCTCTTCGGTGAGGACGCTATCCGCGTTGGCGAAGAGATCTTGGACCAGGACCAAGGGCAATCGCAGGATCTGGGGGTCGAGAGAATTCGGAGCCGGAGGCTCTTGCATGAGGGCGTAGAACTGTCCGTAGAGGTGGATCGCCTCGTCCCATCGTTCTTGAGTGCGCGCGGACTCGGCACGCAGTAGAGCAGCCTGCCGCCTGAGGATGATCGGTCCCTGCTCCTGGGCCGCGCGCAGCTGGACTTCCGCCAAGTCAAAGCGTCCCGCGCGCAGGAAAGAATCGCCAGCCTGGATCCTCCCCCATGCCTGCAAGGAGGACAATTCGGCCAGGACCTTGGGGTCGCTCTTTCCGTGCACCTGACCAGGATCCGCTCGCTGAGCCACGTCGATGTAGGCCAGCCCGGTGCGATAGTAGCCCTTGCGAATCTTCGGGTCCGCCTCCAGGGAGAATTTGATGGCCTCCCGCTCGGCCCAGTAACGAGCGCGCTCGGCCTGGTAGCGGGCTCGCATGTCCTGCCGTCCGCAGCCGCAGACCAGGATCAAGAACAGCAGGAGGAGTCCGCGCGATTTCATAGTCCACGGCTCCGGGGTTTCAGAAAAATTCGGATGGAAGCGTCCAGAGCGAGAAAGCCGAAGAGAAGGAAGATGGCGGCTTGCACCGCCACCACCACCAGGATGATCTCCGGCCGAAGCTGAGCGGCCAAGCGAGTCGAACGCTGCAGGATCAAGGAGAGCGGAAGTCCCGCGAGCCAGGGCAAGAGGATAAAAGCCACCGGCCACTGAAGAGCTTGCCTCGCGCGGCGGAAGCTGGCCCCGATGGCGCGCGGTAATCCACGGTCTTCGCGCAGAAGATGAGCCGGCACGAAATACAGAGGGCTCAAAAGGAGCAGCGGGAAAAGGCCCCCGAAGCTGGTGATCATCGAGTGAATTTTGTACGGCAGATGGAATTTCGTGTTCAGAAGGTAGACCGGCAAGCCGTAGAAGAGAATCCAAACCGCGATCTCCACACAGGTCAATAGGAAGAGCGGCCAATAGTAATGTGCGCTGGCACGCGCGGGCGCTCTGTTCTGTGTGCGCTCCTCACCGAGCACGCGGTAGACGGCCAAACCGCACCAGGCAGTGACGAAGGGAGTCACCAAGAGATCGACCACGATTTTTCCCGCCGCTCCGGTGACCGGGAGTCCGATGAAGCTCTCCGGGTAGTGCAGGTAGTAGGAACCGAAGACTCTCTGCACCAAGGGAATGATTCCTCCGCCCCAGAGGGGGAAGGTCGGATCCGCGCAGATCACGAAGACCACGACTTCCGCGACCAGCGCGAGGAGAAGAACGAAACGTACCCCGGCCCGCCGGAAGTCCAGAAAACCGAGGACGACGAGGCGGATGAGATCCTCGACGAAGCGAAGGAGGTTCATTGGCCGCCCCTCTGGTCGTAGTAGCGCAGAACTTCCTTCCCGTAGCGTTCCCAGGTACGCGCCAGGCGCCTCCGAGCCACACCCTCTCCTTCCACGTCGAGCACTGGGGTACTGAGTCGGAGCAGGAGTGCGTCGCGCGATCCACCGCGAAGGGACGAAAGCATCTGGTCCAGCTTCAAACCGAGTGCACTCGTCACTTGCCCGCGACGGGTACGATAGGCGTACCACACGAGGCGCTTCTCCCCTTGCTTCTCAATCGAAAGTTGACGCAGCACGGAGTTGTCTTCGTGCACCACCTGACTGTCGAAGATCTCCCAACCCGCGCCGGGGTAGCAGTGTTCGGGCGCGTGCACCTGCGCATTGGTTCTCTGCCCCGCGTAATAGCCGGCGTAGATCCACACTGGCGCCCAATCCTCACTCTGCACTTCCACGAAACGGTAGCGGTCGACACCCAGGGCCTCGCGCGCTTGGAGAGAAACCGGAAGCGGAGTTACGTGCTCGCCCTGAAGAACGCTGGCGGCAAATTCCTTCGACCATTCCGCTTCGGCGACAGGAGTCTGAAGTCGATGGGACAACAGTGCCACGCCGAGGAATCCGACTCCCAGAAGAAGACCGCGAGCGAAGGGTCTCATGGTCTCTCCCCCCGCCGGAGGAACGCGGCCAGGCCAAGAACGATCACGCCCAAGGCAAAGCTCAGGAGTCCTCCTCCTAGATGAAAGAGGTTCTCGGCCGTCTCCGGTCCACCCAACTGCGCGCCGTATCCCGTCAGCACCAATCGCAGCAGGTTGGCCCCCAGGGCCAGGGGCACCGAGAGGACCAGCAGAAAAAGGGTGCGACGCAGCGAGAGACGCGCTGCCGCCGCGATGAACGCGGCCAGTGCGCTCATCACCAGAAGACTGCGCAAGCCGCTGCAGGCCTCCACCACTTCCAGATCGTAGCCGGCAAAGTGCAGCAGGTTTCCCTCCCTCGCCAAGGGAACTCCACTCAGGCGCAGAACGAAGGCAGCCGCGACCGAGGACATCCGTTGCAGCTGCGCGGTCGCTCCGTAATAGAGGACATAGGGCCAGGGGACCAAGAGGAGCAGAGCGAGCAGCGGACCTCGCCAGGCGAAGACGATTTTGGCGGGAGCCAGGGCTTCCAGGCCGGAGAGCGCGGCCAAAACCAGAGACCAGCGCAGCAGACTGTCGTTGGACACCAAGAGTCCCCCGACTGCCGCTAGGAGGGCAAGAAGCCCCCAGACCCACCAGACCCGGGCTAGGCCCGAGTTTCCGTTCTCACGGCCCTTCAGGCTGCGCCAGACCGCCAGCGCGATCAGAAGAACGCCCAGAACAAGCCCGTGTCCGTAGTTGGGATCGGAGATGAGGTCCGCGACCCAGCCCCGGAAGATCTGCGCGTAGGCGAGCAGAAAGGCCAGCGCCGCGAAAACAACGCTGAGAGCGAATCGCCAGTTCCTCATCGCGTCCCTCGGGGCACGATGTCCCCCCTGAATGCGCCCCGAAAAGGGACGTGGATTGGCAGTAGCCGGATAGTCCGGCCGCTCCGGTGACGGGCGGCCGGCGCCGAGAGACTACTGCTTCATCCAGCGGAGGGAAAGCAAATGCGCCTGCCCCAGTTCCTTGTGCGGAACGTAGGCGTAATCCAGGGCGAGTCCCGAATGAGCAATCGTGAAACCGAATCGCAAGGGAGAGAAGCTCTCCTGCTGCGAGGATTCGGTGAGTGCTACATAGCCGGCGCGCAGATTGAGGATCCCGTGCATCCCCGACCACTGCGCGCCCAGCGCTAGGTCCTTGTCGCCGTAACGTCGATCGTTGTATTGCGCCACGAATTCCACATCGTGCAGTCCTGGGGAAACCGCGACTCCGGTGGCGAGCCGCCGCGGCGGATCGTACTTGCTTCCGTCGTAGTCGAGGTAGCCGAAGAGATTGGTGCCGGACACTCCCACTCGCGCCGGTCCCACGTCCAAGAGCGCGCCGAGGTCAAAGGAGAAGCCCGTGCCCTTGGCTACTTCCAAATTCTCCTGGATGTACTGCGCGCCAGCGCCCAAGGTCATCACGCCGAAGCGCATGGCGTAGGCCGCTCCCAGGCTCAGATCCTGCGGTTCCAGAGAACCCATGCGAGTGCCGCTGGCATCGAATCGAGGGATGGTCGCGTGGTTCACCATGCGGCCGGTGAGGGCAATTCCCGAGCGCCCTTTCTGCAGGGGCATCTGGATGGACAGGGCGTTGACACGCTGCTCCGCCAACCACAATTCGTGCGTCAGGGTGGCCGTGCTGTT
Source organism: Candidatus Krumholzibacteriota bacterium (assembly GCA_963727455.1). Classification (GTDB taxonomy): domain Bacteria; phylum Krumholzibacteriota; class Krumholzibacteriia; order JAJRXK01; family JAJRXK01; genus JAOZPE01. Next base: position 149,219 of record CAVSGG010000010.1, read on the forward strand.
CGTTACCTGGGACCCGGCCGGGTTCGCGAAAGGCGAAATCCCATGGCTGAATCGTGCAACATCCGCTCCTCCCATGCCCGCGCCCACCACGTCCACGGGAATGCTGAGGAAGGTCCCGCTGGTCTCTTGAGAGGAAGCGGGTGGTGCGCCCACGCTAAGAAGGAGCAGGATGCTACCGGTGATGCTGAGAAAGTTTTGGACTCGTCTTGATTGACGCTTCATCTGCAAGACTCTACGCTCCCTGTTCGACCCTCCCCACCCCAATGACTGGGCAGGATCCAAGCCAAATTCCCCATGTCTGACGCCAACTCACGCATTCGTTCGTTCCTGAGCCGGCATCTCTTCGCCTATCTTGCGGCTCTGGCTCTCCTCGTGGTGGTTCTCGCCTTGATCCTGGCGAGAAAGCCCTTGCACGAGGCCTGGCGGATCTTCGATCGCTCTCTGATTCTGCCGGTTGTTGCCCTGAGCCTGCTCAACTACTGGCTCCGTTTCGCGAAATGGGACTTCCTCTTGAAGGCCCTCAACATCCGCGTGCCTTTCGCCTCCAACGCGCGAATCTACTTTTCCTGCCTCACCATGGTCGTGACTCCCTTTCGACTGGGTGAGGTCTACAAAATCGTTTTCCTGCGCCGCAACCACGGCCACTCGATCAAGAGCACGACCCCGGTCCTTCTCGTCGACCGGATCACCGATGCCTTCGCCCTGACCCTTCTGGCCCTGGCGGGAATCGGTAGCGGCCAGAAGAATCTCCAGCCGCGCCTGCTCGCGTTGCTGCTGGTGACCCTCCTCGGCGGCATCCTCCTGGGTCGACCGCGGGTGCAGAGGCTGCTCTTGCGGCTTCTGCACAAGATTCCGTGGACCGCCAAACGGGCCGACGCTTTGGGCGAAACCCTGCGCGACGGCGCGCGACTCTTCTCCACCGCGAAACTTCTTCCCGCCCTCCTTCTGAGTTTGGGAGCGTGGTTCGCGGAATGCGTGGGGCTCTATCTGATTCTCGTGGGGCTGGGGACGTCCATCCCCCTCGTGCAGGCCAGCTGGATCTACGCCGGCAGCACGATCGCAGGGAATCTCACCTTCTTGCCGGGCGGCTTGGTGGGGACAGAAGCTCTTTTGATCGAGATTCTGCGCCAGTCCGGCGTCACACTCGCCACGGCGACCGCGGCGACCCTGCTTGTTCGGGGAGCGACTCTATGGTTCGCGGTTCTTCTCGGTCTTGTCGTAACCTTCTCTTCCCGGCGTGAGTTGCGGTGGAAAGAACTTCGGCGAGAAACGGATTCCTATTCTTCTTCGCCGTAATAGCTGTACTCGTAGTAATAGGGTAAGACTCGGGACGCGTTGTTGAGGACCACTCCCAAGACGCGCGCGTTGGAATCATCGAGAATGTCTCGTGCCCGTTCGACGACTTCTCGTGGGGTGAGTCCACCCATGATCACCATCAGAATTCCATCCATCTCTCCCGCGAGGATCGTGGTATCCGCAACGGGCAGTACCGGGGGCGCATCGAAGATGACGATTTCAAATCGATTTCGCAAGTGCTCGATGGTATCGCTCAGGTGTTGTTTTTCGAAGAGCGCTCCGGGGTGTTCTTCGCGGTATCCGCTCGGAATCACTTGAAGAAACGAGTGAGGAGTCGGACGTAAAGCCTGGTCGATCGAGCACTTCCCTTGCAGGATATCGCTCAGTCCCGGCTCGCGCGGCATTTCGAAGAGCTTGTGCACGGTGGGACGACGCAGATCGGCGTCGACGAGAACGGTGCGCGTACGGCGATGCCGTGCCACCGTGACGGCCAAGTTGGCCGAGGTGGTGCTCTTTCCCTCGCCCCTCTCTGCGGAAGTTAACATCAGGACCTGTGCCGAGAGTTCCTTGAGCCGCGGACGCAGCTTGGTGTACATCCGGCGCATCTCGACGGCGAGAGGGGTCTCGAAATCCTTGGGGTCGGTGGACAACAGAGACGATTGCTGAACTTCGTTCTCTCTCACTGGGAATCCTCGGGGGCGGTAGAGGGCGCGGCACTCTCGCTCAGGGGGCTGAGCGGCTGGATGTGATCATGGACCATGGCCTGACGGTAATAGAGCACGAAGAGCACCATGGCCGTCACCAGGGTGACGATGAATGCCGTTCTCCAGACAAATACCGTACGTCTCTTCTTGAGACTCCACTCATAGGTATCCGCGAAGCGCGGTAAAGTTCCCACCACGCGCAATCCCAGGATGTGCTCGACCTCATCCACGTCCTTAAAACTGGAGTCCACGTATTCCGCCAGGAAGATGGCGCCCATTCCGATGCCCAGAGCGAGCACGACCCCCATCAGCGCGATCTTCTTCTTATCCGGCTTGAAGGGAGCGATTGCCTTGTAGGCCGGTTCCAGTACTCGAACGCTGATGCCGAAGCCGCTCTCGTTCGCGGCCAAGCGCAGCTCGTTCGAGTTCTCGGCGTCGATCAGATGATTGTAGATCGACTCCTCCTGGGAAACCTTCTGCTCCAGACGACGAAGTTCGGCCTCCAGGGCCGGCTTCTTCTTGATGCGCTGCTGGTAGGCGTCGTATTCCCCCTGGATCTTGTCCTGGTGTTTCCGCAAGACCTCATCGACCACCATGAGCTCGGCCTTGCGGGCCAGGATCTCCAGAGCGTGCTTGGGCAGATTGGGGTAATTGTCGCTCATGATTTCCAGCATGCGCGTGTTCAGTCGGTTTCGCTGCACCCCGATGCGCTGCTGTTCGGGGGTGATGCCCGAGGCGGTGCTAACGGTGCCGCTGAGCTGTGAGACGTAGTCCTGTTGCTCCAGCGCTTCGAGCCGGTCCCGAATTCCCTGTACCTGCGGATCGTCGCGAAAGCGCAGATTGCGCGGAGGCGAGTCGAGCATCGAAAACAGCTCGTTGTCGATGCGCGTGATTTCGCGCCCGTTCTCCGTGAGATCGAGCTTGACGTTTTGCAGGATCCCCTCGGCCTGACGGCTGTTCTTCTCGTTCACCGGGTTGTTGGTGAGAGTCTCCTGAATGACGCGGGTCCGTTTGAACTTCTCGAGTTCGGCCTCCGCAGCCTTGAGATTCTGCCGCGCACTCTCCAACTGTTGATCGGTGAAACTGGTGGTCTCGATCAGACCCTCCACCCTGCGCCGATTCATCTCCTCCACGAAGGCCTCGGTCACCGCCTCCGTGAGTTTGTACGCAGTGTAGGGATCATTGTCCTCCATGCTGATGAGGAAGAGGTTCCCTTCCTGATAGCTGACAATGAGCTTGTGGCGCAGTCGATCGACCAGCAGTCGTTCGGCAATCAAACTGAGAGTCTGATCCGGGAGCTTCGTCTCCTGCAGTATGCGCGCCTGCTCCTGGATCTCCTTGTCGTTGCGCAACTGAAGATTGCGGATGACGCGGGTGAGCAGCTGTTGCGACATCAGTGTCTCACGCACCATGACAAGGTTCTCGAGGTCGCGCACGCGGCGAGCCTCGCGTGTCATGAGCTTGTCGACGTCGGTCCCGGTGCTGCGGTCCTCCAGGAGGATGCGCACGCTCGATTGATAGAGGGGCGGCATCGTCGCGACTCCGGCCCCGAGAACACTGCCGATCACCAGCACGGGCAGGATAAGATAGAAGCGGCGGCGGCGAACGATCTGCCACAGGCGATGAGGATCAAACCCCCCCTCGCCGCTCTTGGAAGCTTCGGAAGGGCCCGACCTGTGATGCGATTTCCTGGGGCTAGGGGCCATGCTGATTCTCCACGCTCCTGAGCGTTCAGTTCCGTGAAACGCTGATCAAAAGAGCAACCACCCCGGTGACCGAAGCCACGATACTGGGGAGAATGCGCCATGCTCCTCCCGAATCGGGCTTCTTCTCGACGTAGACCGTGTCGCCCGAGTAGACCAGCGGATTGCCGCTGATCTGACCATTCTCCAAGAAGAGCGTCGTATCCACCTTTCTGCCCTGAAGGGCCCCGTGTCCCGAGTCGTGCACCAGCCGCACCTTCTGGGGATCGGCCACCGCGTTGAATCCACCCGCCAGGAGGATCACCGTGAGGATCGGAGTCGGACCCTCCACGCTGTAGAAGCCAGCCTTGACTACTTGACCGAAGACATGCACGCCCGTCTCCCGATCCGCGGCATTCAGCATCGCGTTGTCGGGAACGATGACGGTGTCCCCCGGAGAGAGATCGGGAAGATCGCCGGCTCCTTCTCCGCGGATCACTTCTGCGACGTTCACCAGAGTCGTTACCGTCGATTTCTCATCCGTGTGCAGCACGCGGACGCGCCGCAAATTCGCGGTGGCGGTAGGGCCTCCAGCGGTGCGGATCGCGTCCCATGCCGTGGGAGTCTCCTTGAACGAATGAACCCCCGGCTTTGCGACGGCTCCCATCACGTAGATCTGTAGGCTCTGGTACTTGCTGACCGTGACGGAAACCTCGGTGATGTCCCGGTTGAAGGAACGGAGGCGCCGCGCCAGAAGGTCTTCGAGTTCCGGAACGGTCAGGCCAGCGGCCTTGACTTCCCCCACCAAGGGTACCACCACCGTACCATCGTCACGGACGGTGAGTTCCCGATCCAGGGTGGGTTGCTGCCACACCGAGAGCTGGAGCACGTCCCCCACTCCGAGATGGTAGGGCTGGCCTGCGACTGCGCTCGGATACTGGGCCCGGGCGCGGGGCACGGACACCGTGCTCAGAAGAGTGAGCAGAAGAACGAGGCTCAGGGATCGACAGGATTTGGGCAATCTCATGTTCCAGGGCACCCGCGCTGAATGGAATGACGAAACCGGGCAACTCGAAGTGAGACGCCCACGAATGCGGGACCCTCTCAGCCAGAGGATCCCGCTCCAATCCATATACGCTTATGGAGTCGATGACAATGCCCGAGTGAGGCTCTCCTAGCTCTGGACCTCTGCCCCACGGCGGCGGGCATGGATCATGGCTCCCACGATGACCAGACCACATGCAAGAAGCATGACGGTGGCAGGTTCGGGGGCCGGAGTCGCCGCGGTTCGGGGCTGGCGCCCCTCCATGGGTACACTGACGATGGGGTCTCCACCGCGATTTCTGTCCAGGGCCACCCAGCCTGTGGGCTCACCTAGACTCACATCTCCGTCTCCGATGCGGGTGACCCCGAGGGTGGTGGTCAGAGGAATCGCACCGCTCGAAATCACGCCGGTGCTGGCATCGGGGTCCTCACTCGAGAAGACCAGGGGGAGGCGGCCATTGGGTTCCACCAGATAGAGATCGGAGCTATTCGATCCCTCCGGCGACTGCAGCTTGAGCGTGAGTTCGGGAGTCTCCGCAGGATCGGCCGTCTCGGGAACGGCGCTCCAGATCGTGGACGAACCCAGGGCCGCAGCTGAGGGGTCCACCACCAGATTCGCCTGCGCGGAGGGCGCGGCCAGGCAGAAAAGCAACGCGAGGGCTGCGGAAAGAGCAACGAGTGGGCGCATCATGATTAGGACCTCGATCGCAGGGCAAGGAAGCAACGAATTCGGGCGCGGCCGCAGCCTTCACGGTCACCCGAAAGCTCCCCAATAGTTTAGAAGCGTTTGCCACACATTGTCAACTCTGGCAAACGGGGGCGAAACGGCCTAGGCGCCTTGGCTTCCCTGTGATGCCCGATACCACTCCACAGTGCGCCGTAGTCCTTCCTCGAAGGGCACTTTCGCCTCGTAACCGAGCAGCTCTTGGGCCCGCGAGATGTCGGCCTGGCTGTGCCGGACGTCCCCGGTCCGGACCGGTCCGTGCACGGGCTCGATGGAGCTGCCCACCAATTTGGCCAGGCGGGCGTAAAGCTCGTTGAGCGTGACCCGGTCGCCCAGAGCCACGTTCACCACTTCCCCGGAGAGCTTGGGCGCCCGCAGGGCCAGGAGGTTGGCGTGAACCACGTTCTCCACGTAGGTGAAATCCCGCGACTGCTCCCCGTCTCCGTGGATGGTCGGGGCCTCCCCCTTCAACAGAGCATCCAAGAAGAGCGGGATTACGGCCGCATAGGGGCTGTCGGGGTCCTGGCGCGGACCGAAGACGTTGAAGTAGCGGATGGCCAGGGTTTCCATGCCGTAGACCTCAGCGAAGACCGAGACGTACTGCTCGCCCGCCAGTTTGGCGACTGCATAGGGAGACTTGGGTCGCTCCCGCATCGTTTCGACCTTGGGCAGAACCTCGCTGTCGCCGTAGGCCGAAGAGGAGGCGGCGTAGATCACGCGCTTCACTCCCTCGTCCCGGCTCGCAACCAGCACGTTCAAGGTGCCCGCGACATTGACGCTGTTGCTGGCCAACGGGTCCTTCACGCTGCGCGGAACCGAGGCCAGGGCCGCCTCGTGAAAGACGTAGTCGCAACCCTTCACCGCCTCGCGCACTTTTGTAAGATCGGACACGCTGGCCCGTAGGACCTCGTCCACGCCAGCTGCCTCGACGTTGCGCTGAAAGCCGGTCGAGAAGTCGTCGAGGATCCTCACCTCGTCCCCCGCCTCCACCAAAGCGGCCGCAATGTGCGAGCCGATGAATCCCGCGCCTCCTGTGATCAGGACTTTCGCCATGAAGTTCTCCTGCCGGTCTAGAGTCGATAGAGATGATCCGAGGTTTCTCCGCGCAGAGCGTTGCGCGTGTCGACTACGCTCTTGCAATGCTTGGCGAAGAGGGTGTGATCGACGTCCGCATGTGCGGTGGTGATGACGGCGCAATCGAAATCCGCGAGATCTTCTTCCCCGATTTCCACCAAGCGCTGTGCGTCGAGCGGGAGCGGGAGCGTCTCGACGTGCGGATCGTACCACCATGTCTCGGCTCCCATCTCGGTGATCTGTTGCACTACGTCCAGCGCCGGCGATTCGCGTGTGTCATCGATCCCCGCCTTGTAGGCAATCCCCACGATGAGAATCTTGCTACCGCGGATCGCTTTGCCTTTGTCGTTGAGCGCTTTGGCTACGAGCTGCAGGACGAAACCCGGCATGCTGCTGTTGATGACTCCCGCAAGCTCGATGAAGCGCGCCTCGAATCCGTGTGCGCGCGCCTTCCAACTGAGGTAGAAGGGATCGATCGGAATACAGTGTCCTCCCAGACCCGGACCGGGATAGAAGGGCATGAAGCCGAAGGGCTTGGTTGCCGCCGCATCGATGACTTCCCAGACGTTGATGTCCATCTTGCTGCACATCTGCGCCATCTCGTTCACCAGACCGATGTTCACGCTGCGGAAGGTGTTCTCCAGTAACTTCACAGTTTCCGCCACTCGGGCGCTGGACACGGGCACTACCTGACTTAGCGAGGCGCGGTAGAGCGCGACTGCAGTCTCGGTGCAGGCGGGTGTGATCCCCCCCACGATCTTAGGGATGTTCTTCGTGCTGAAGCGTGCGTTGCCGGGGTCCACCCTCTCCGGCGAAAAGGCCAAGAAGAAATCCTCTCCCACTTTCAATCCGGTGCTCTCCAGTCGCGGCAGGATCACCTCTTCGGTGGTTCCCGGATAGGTGGTGCTCTCCAGGATGATCAGCATGCCGGGATGTAGATTCTCGACGATCTTCTCCACCGCTGCGTTGATGTAGCTGATGTCCGGATCGCGGGTCTTGGAGAGTGGTGTCGGGACACAGATGTTCACACTGTCGCACGATTGGAGCACGCTGAAGTCGGTGGTGGCGCGGAACCGCCCCTTCGAGATCAGCTGAGCGACCGTGTCCGACTTGACGTCCCCGACGTAGCTCTCACCCTGCGTGAGCCTCTCCACCTTCTTGGTATCCAGATCGATGCCGGCGACCTCGAAGCCACTGCTCGCGTATTCGACGGCCAGAGGCAGTCCCACGTAACCCAGCCCGATGACGGCCAGCCGGGCTGAGCCATCCTTGAGTTTTTCTTGAAATGTCATGGTCAATCCTCAGGCGCAGGAGCATTTGGGACTGCGGGTGACAGGGGATATCCGAGGCGATCCCGGCCCTCCGACTTGGCCAGGTAGAGACGATCATCGGCCCGGCTCAAAAGCTCGCGCGCAGAATCTCCGTCTTCGGGATACACCGCGATCCCCGCGCTGACGGTGAGCCGGCGCTGGGGATCGTCCTGGAATCGATGGTTGGAGACTCTGCGAAGCATCCTCTCCGCGAACACGATCGATCCCGCCGCGTTGGTATTCGGCAGAATCAGACTGAACTCATCGCCTCCGTACTTGGCGATGATGTCGATTTCGCGTGCGTCGGTTTTCAAGAGGGATCCCATCTCGCGCAAGGCAGAACTCCCGGCCAAATGACCGTTCACGTCATTGTATTCTTTGAGGTTGTCGACATCAACCATGACCACCGCGAAGGGCTCCTCGAAACGGCGGGCCCGTTTCACCTCGCGATGCAAGGCGTCCATGAAGTAGCGGTAGTTGTACAGACCGGTGAGGCCGTCCGTACTGGCTTCGGTTTCCAGCCGGTGGTAGAGACGAGCCAGCTCCAGCACCACCGAGGCTTGATTGGCCAGGAAGCCGAGCAGCTTGGCGTCCTCCGAAGAAAAGGAGGACTCCTGGGGAAAGACCATGAGGATCCCCCTCGTCTTTCCCCCTGCGAAGAGTGGCGAGGACATCGGGGGACCGAAGGCAATGCTCTCTTGGAAGCTGCCGGTTTCCTCCATCAGGAGTTCCGGCGGCTGTAGGAGGGCCTCGGCCTGCTCCTGCTGAATCCACTTCACGAGATTGGTGCTCCGGGACAGCAGCTGGGCGCTGAGGACCTCCCTGCCCCGCTCGTCGCGCGAGAGGACCAGACGGCGAATCCGCTCATTTTCCACCAGCAGCAAATGGACGAAACGCGCATCCAGCAACGAGAGCGCGCTGCGCAGAATCCGCTCCAGAATCTGCTCTTCCCGATGGGGCCCCGCGCTGATCAAGCCCGAAAGCTCGTAGATCGCCTCAAAGAGGCGTTCCCAGCGGGTGCTGTCGTAACTTTCCATGAATTTCCCGATCCGGTGTGCGGTACCTCACCCCGGGATAAGCAACTAGTGTGCCTTTGCGTTCCAAGTTCTTCCTCAACAAGGTGTTAGCTCTCAATCTTCATCCTCGGGGCCGATCTCTCGTCGCAGCTTGCTCAGAATCTCGCTCTGCTCGGTGCGCAGCTCGCGGATCTCACGCCAGCCACTGCGCGCGCGCAAGAGACAGAAGATCAGGGCGAGGGCGGCCAGGCCCGGCAGTCCGTAACGCCAGAAGATCGAGCGATCGGAAAGATGGGCGGCGGCGACTCTCCACAGCGAACGCCCCAAGGGGATCATCATGAAGGCCAGGGCGAGCCAGAGAATCAGAGAGGTAAATTCACGGGCGAGGATTTGCCGGTTGCGGCGATATTTCTGCAGTAGGCGGTTTCCCGAGGCAGCCCGACCGTCGCGAAAGCGCGACCGGTACTTTTCCCGCAGGCGCTCGCTACGTGCCCCGCTTCGACCGGTCTTCAGGAAGCTCCTCAAAGTCCGCCTCCTCGATTTTCTGTTCGCTCAGGACTTCGGATGTCGGGGATTTGCGCCCTCCTACCGGTCCGCTCTTGTGCGAGGAAACGCGCGCGGCGCCTCCCCCGGTGAACCACTGGAGAAGGCGGCGCACGGCCCAAAACGCCAAGAGCAGCAGAAGTACACGCGTGAAAAACATAGCCGCGGTAGAAGTTGAACGAAAGATGCCGCCGGAACACGGCAACATCCCGTGGACTTTCGGCGGAAAGTGGTGTGCCCGGCAGGATTCGAACCTGTGACCTTCGGTTCCGGAGACCGACGCTCTATCCAACTGAGCTACGGGCACGGCCATCGCGAAGGTCGCGCCGGGAGACCCGGCGCGACGGTGACCAATATGCCAAATCAGGCTTGATGCTGCAACGACGGAGGGCCCTAGGGAGAGGACTCCTCGCGGGCGCGCACGGCTTCGACGTCCTTGTCGCCCCGCCCGGAGAGATTCACCACCACCAGGTCCTTCTTGCTGAGCTCGGGCATGAGCCGCTCCAGCCACGCCAAGGCGTGGGAAGATTCCAGAGCGGGTACGATCCCCTCCAGCTCGCTGAGTCGATGGAAAGCGGCCAGGGCTTCGGCATCGGACACCTTGGTGAACTGGATGCGCCCCACGCTCTGATAGTACGCATGCTCCGGGCCGACGCTGGGATAATCCAAGCCGGCCGATACGCTGTGCGTGGGGAGAACGTTGCCGTCCTCGTCCTGCAACAAGTAGCTGCGAGTTCCGTGCAGGACCCCGGGCCGTCCGGAAAAGAAGCGAGCTGCATGCTCCCCCCTACCCTCGCCGCGTCCTCCCGCTTCCACCCCGATCATCCGAACTTGGCGATCGCCGAGAAAGGCGTGGAAAAGACCGATGGCGTTGCTGCCACCTCCCACGCAGGCCAAGAGCTGCGAGGGTAGAGTTCCCGCTTGCTCGAGAATTTGTTGCCGTGCCTCCACCCCGATCACTCTCTGGAAGTGGCGCACCATGAGAGGAAAGGGATGGGGCCCCAGCACGCTGCCCAGCACGTAGTGCGTGGTCTCGACCGAGGCCACCCAATCCCGGATCGCCTCGTTGATCGCGTCTTTCAGCGTGCGGCTTCCGCTGTCGACCCCGACCACCTCCGCCCCGAGAAGGCGCATCCGATAGACGTTCAGAGCCTGGCGTTCCATGTCCACCGTGCCCATGTAGATCACGCAAGCGAGGCCGAGAGCGGCGCAGGCGGTGGCGGTAGCCACGCCATGCTGTCCAGCTCCGGTCTCCGCGATGATCCGTGACTTGTGCATTCGCTTGGCCAGGAGCACTTGTCCCAGAGCGTTGTTGATCTTGTGCGCACCCGTATGCGCGAGATCCTCACGCTTCAACCAGATGGGTGCGCTCGCATAGTGCGCGCTCAATCGGCGGGCGAAGGTCAAGGCGGTCGGACGTCCCGCGTAGTTCCGCAGCAAATCGCTCAGCTCTGCCGTGAAGCCGGGGTCGTTCCGCGCCGCCTTGAATGCCTTCTCCAATTCCGTCAACGGACCCATCAGTGTCTCGGGCATGTAGCGCCCGCCGAAGGGACCAAAGCGTCCGTCCTCCCCCAATCTCTCATCAAAGACGAACTCGGATTCGCCAGTACTCATACCAGGCCCCTTTCCTCGTCGAATTCGTGCACCGCCCTGAGGAATGCGGCCAGTTTGTCGGGATCCTTGCGACCCGGCGCGCTCTCGACCCCGCTGGATACGTCCACCGCGAAGGGGTGCACTTGGCCGATGGCGCTCGCCACGTTGTCCGCAGTCAGTCCCCCGGATAAAAACACCCGGCGGCGCTTGGCCAAGGCCACCGCCCGCTGCCAGGGAAAGACCTGCCCACTCCCGCCGCCCTGGGGCGAGGCGCTGTCCAGGAGGGTGGCCCAGCTCGATTCCCGCAGCCGCGAAGGCGTCACGCGCGCTTGCGTGACCGCCCGTGCCTCGATCACGCGTACCGGCAGTCCCTGCCACTCCGCGCCGCGTTCCTTGCCGTGGAGCTGCACCAAGTCCAAATCGAGTCGTTCCACCGCCTGCAGGACTTCCTCGAGGGACTGATCGCGAAACACCCCTACCAATTCGGCCTCTTCGCGCAACTCGTCCAGCCAGGGAAGTATCTCCTCCGCCCGCACCCGACGTGGGCTCTCGGCAAAGACGAAACCCAGGTAGTCCGCCCCGTGACGCAGGGCACTGTGCGCATCCTCCGGGCGCGTGAGTCCGCAGATCTTTACGCGTACCGTCTTCATGCCTTCTCCTGAAAGAGCTGGGCGAAGCGAAGACGCGGACTGTCCCCGCGCATCAGGCCCTCGCCCACGAGCGCCGCATCCACGGGGCTGAGCGCGGCCTGCTTCGCTTGCTTTGACTCCAGGATTCCGCTCTCCACCACACATACTCTGTCCGCAGGGACTCGGGCGCACAGCTTGAGTGCTTTCTCAAGATCCACCTGGAACGTACTTAAATCACGAGCATTACAGCCTATGATCGGGAGCTCCAGGGCCAGCAGCCGCTGCAGTTCCTCTTCGCCGTGGGCCTCGGCCAAGACCTCCAGCCCGAGCTCCTGCGCACGATCCCGGAAAGCGAGGAGTTGTTGATCGGGAAGAACCGCAGCAAGCAGCAGGACCGCGTCCGCGCCGGCCACGCGCGCTTCCAAGAGCTGATAGGGGTCCAGGATGAAATCCTTTCGCAGGAGCGGCAGAGCGACGGCCTGGCGCGCCTCCCTCAGCACCTCGAGGCTGCCGCCGAAATGGTCCTCTTCGGTGAGCACCGACAGCGCCCGGCAGCCGGCCGCCTCCAGTTCGCGCGCCAAGGTCCCGGGCTGGAAATCCTCCCGGATGATCCCGGCCGAGGGCGAGCTGCGCTTCAACTCGCCGATCACGCGCAAAGGCGCCGCGCCATGTTTTCCCTTGCCCGGCCGGCGTAGAGCTTGGCTCAGAGAGCGCGTGGGGGGCAGCGAAGCGCAGTCCTGGGCGAGGCGGGCGAGAGGTCGCGCGCGGCGGCGCTCCTCCAGGCGTGCGCGAACCGAGACGAGAATCTCCTGCAGATGCCGACTCAAGGCTCGGCCCCGTGTTCGTGAGTGAAGCGCAGGTAGGTGCGCAGGACTTCTTCTGCGTCTCCTGAATCGATGCTCTTCGCCGCGCGCGCCACCCCCTCTTTCAGGTCCTCCACCAAGTCCGCCACCAAAAGCGCCGCCGCTGCATTCAGGACGATCGCGTCGCGTCGCGCACCCTTCTTCCCTTGCAACACTTCCCGCAAAATGGCCGCGTTCTCGCGCGCATCACCACCCTTCAGCGCTTCCGGTGGATGGGGACCCAGACTGAATTCGGCGGGATCCACACGGCCCTCGCGGAGACTCCCGTCCACCAAGAGAGTACGGCTTTGGGCGCAGACGCTGAGTTCGTCGAGTCCGTCGTCTCCGTGCACCAGTAGCGCACGGCGCGTGCCCAGTTCCTGTAGAGCCTCGCCTAGTTTTGCCAAAAGCTGTCCGTCGTATACGCCCACGACTTGATGCGGTGCCGCGGCCGGATTCACCAAAGGACCCAGCAGATTGAACGCGGTGCGCACCCCCAGCGCTCTGCGTGGCTCCACCGCATATTTCAGGGCAGAATGGTGTCGAGGTGCGAAGAGAAAGCCGAAGCCCAACTGGTCGATGGCCTCTTGTACCTTCTCCTTCGTCAATTCGAGACGCGCGCCCAGGGCCTCCATCACGTCCGCGCTTCCACACCGACTGCTTACCGAACGGTTTCCGTGTTTGGCGACGTGGGCGCCCGCGCCCGCTGCAACCAACGCGGCCCCGGTCGAGATGTTGAAAGTGTGTGCGCCATCTCCTCCGGTTCCACAGGTATCCACCAGAGGTTCACGAGTGCAGCGAATGAGATCGGCATGGGCGCGAACCGCCTCGGCGAATCCCACGATCTCCTGCACGCTCTCACCCTTCTGCCTGAGGGCGATGAGCCAGCCGGCGATCCAGGGTACGCTGGCTTCGCCCTGGAGAATGGTCTCCATCACTTTGCGGGCGGTCTCGCGGCCAAGATCCTCACGGGAAAGCGCGCTGCGCAGGACCTGTTTCAGGTCCAGGGAGTTGTCGTTCTGAGCTCTCATCGGCACAACTCCAACCAGTTGCGCAGAATCAGGATCCCGTCCTCGGTCAGGATGGATTCGGGATGGAACTGCACGCCCCAGCTCTCGCTCTGCTTGTGTTTGATCGCCATGATCTCATCGTCGGCCGTCCAGGCCACCACCTCGAAATCGGTGGGAAGACCACTGCGCGGCACCTCGAGGCTGTGATAGCGCGTGGCGGTGAAGGGATTCTTCAAGCCGCGGAAGATTCCGCGTTCGCCATGCAGCACGCGCGAGGTCTTCCCGTGCAGGATGTGGCGTGCCTGTCCGATCGACCCTCCGAAGGCCTGGGCCAGAGCCTGGTGACCCAGACACACACCCAGGACGGGGATCTTGCCGGCGAAGGCCGAGATCGCCTTCAGGCTGATTCCCGCGTCGTCGGGAGTTCCTGGACCCGGGGAGATGAGCAGGGCATCGGGCCGCAGACGACGAATCCCCGCCACGCTGATCTCGTCGTTCCGCCGCACCTCGATGCGGGCCCCGAGTTCGCCCAGATACTGTACCAGGTTGAAGGTGAAGCTGTCGTAATTGTCCAGCACCAGGACGAGCGGCTGCGTAGATTTCGCGCTCATTGCAGCTCTCCCCTCTCGGCCCACTGGATGGCC
>CAVSGG010000011.1:0-95790 GCA_963727455.1 Candidatus Krumholzibacteriota bacterium
GGCCCGCACGATGATCCCATGCAGGGAGCCTTCGGATTTCAGTTCGAGCAGGATCTTGGTCGCAATGATCTGGCAAACGACACCGGCCAGCTGATCGGCGCTGCCCCGGCCCCACACCAGGTGATCCCATTCCTCGCGCGGGGGCATCCAACCCAACTCGCCGCGCAGAAATTTCTCGTCGAGCTTCTTTTCGTCCACGACTCCGTCGTAGCAATCGACGCCGCCCGTCGCCTGGGGCCAGCGATCGCGCAAAGCGGCCACCGTGTCGGTATGACCGTCGTACCACACGACCGTCTTGTCCTTGGCCGGCATCTTGTCGTCCCTGTCCTCTACCTTCCAGGTCAGATTGCCGAATTCGTCGAAGCCGACATCCTCCGCCTTTTCCACGGCACCGATTTCCACGATCTTCTTTTTGAGGTATTCCAGTCGCGGACCCTCGTGGTTGGATAGTCCGCAAAGGGGATCTCCGCCCTGATCGGGGGAGCGATCCACGTAATCGGCCGGAATTCGCACTGCCTCGCGCAAAATTTCCATGGCGATGGGACGATACTGTACGGCGAGTTCACGAATTCTCTGATCCAAAGTTCTCTCCTTCAATCGAGTAGTTGCAGAAGGCGTGCGCGCAACCGGGGCTGTTTGGCCACCGCGAGAAGCGCCATCATCACGTAGACTTTCTTGTTTGCTTCGCGCGCCACGTCGACCCTGGCCGCCTCCATGACCTTGGGACTCACCTCGGCACCAATGTCCGCGGGCAGGCAGTGCATGTAGAGGGTGTTCGGCCCTCGTGTCAAGCGCATCCTCCGCTCATCGCAGATCCACGAAATGTAGGCGCGATTTCTCTCGAGCGCTTTCTTCTCGATCTCTTTCATCCTTTGCTGGTCGCTGGCGCGATTGGCTTGCACGCGTTCCAACATGAGATCGTAGGGGCCCCAGCTCTTGGGATAGACAACATCGGCGCCTTCGAAGGCGGCATCCATGTCGTGTCCGACGCTGAGGCTTCCGCCGTGCTCCTTCGCGAAGCGCTTGCCCGCTTCGAGCATTTCCGGCATGAGTTCGTAGCCTTCCGGGTGCGCCAAACGCACGTGCATGCCGAAACGGGTCATGAGAGTGATTACCCCTTGAGGAACCGAAAGCGGTTTCGCATAGGACGGTGAATAGGCCCAACTCATGGCAATGGTCTTGCCTTCAAGTCCCTCAGGGAAGCGCTCGCGTAGCCAGGCCAGGTCGGCCAGAGTCTGCGTGGGATGATCGATGTCACACTGCAGGTTCACCATAGGCACGACCCGGTCGTCACCAATCGCATCGAGGTATTCCACGATGCCGCGGTAGGCGTCGCGCATGAAGGAATTGCCCTCGCCGAGAATAAGATCGTGCCGCACCCCCAAGGCGTGCGCGTTCATTCCTAACATGGCGCCGGTCTCCGCCGCGGTTTCCCCGTGCGAGACCTGAGTGCTTCCCCCGTCGAGGATGACCGGCCTCGCACCAAGACGCGCCGAGGCTCCCGCCCAGGCGGAGCGGGTACGAGTGGAGGAATCGAAGAAGAGGGACAGGAAGAGCTCGTTGGGAAAGAGCGGGGTCGCAATGCGCGCCAAATCCAGCGCCTGGAAAGTGTCGACGAGATCGAGCAGAACGGAAATTTCCGGTTGCGACCATTCCCGCGTGAGGAAGAGGGAGCGACCTTCCAGGTGCGCAAGAATGCTTTCGTCGAGTTTCTCGATGAGCTGCCGTGCTTCGATCATGATTGCCTCGCAAGACTCTGAATGTAATTGGGGGCGTCGCCCTCCAGGGCGGCGTCCAGTAACCACTCCATCAAGTGGAAATAGGTCAAATCGATCTGCTCAGGACCGCTTCCGGTCGCGTGTCGCACATCCTCGCCCCGCCAGCTCAGGTCGAATCCGCGGCCACGGTAGCGCACCCGATCCCCTTCTCTCTCGCAGAGGAACTCCTGTCCTTCGAATCGGCCAAGCACCCTCTCGCCTTCCCCCACTCTCTCCAGATAGAACCCGTCATACTCTTTCCAGCGCCGCCACTGCGACTCGCTGCCAAAAAAGCGCGGCTTCAGGATGTAAGGCCCGCCGTCCTCCGGACAGAAGATGTCACAGTTGCCACATTCGTTGCAAAAGTCGGCGAAATTGGCGATCTGATGCCGTTCGTCCAATTCGATCATCGGCGCCTCGCGCAACTCCCACTCCTCTTCGCGGCGCTTCAGGAACCCGCTCTTAATGCGGCGCGTGCCGCTTCGGAGGATGAAGTTGGCGTCATTGGGACAAACAGGTAAGCACTTGTCGCAGCTGACGCAATCGAAGAACTCGAGCTGACTGCCGATCTTCTTGGGCGTCTTGCGGTTCTTCGCCTGCCGGTAGCGCTCCTCGCCGGCGAGGGAATCCAAGTAAGCGTCGGTGTTGACGAGTACCGCCTGCAGGAGATCTTTTGCCCTCGTTCCTGAACCGCCTTGCTGAAGGGATGCTTCGGCTCGCGAGTCTGATCTGTGGCGCGCCGCTTCGGCCAGAATGAACTCTTCGCGCGTCTTGGCGCCGACCGCATCCATGCGGCTTTCAAGCTGACGATAGTATCCCCCCAAGCGGCCGTAGCCACCCGTCTTCAGCAGGTCACTGCATACGGTTACCGGAACCAGCCCCAAGGCGACCGCGTCGGGGAAGTTGAACCTGTCGATGCCGGCGCTGAAGGAGATGGGGAAGCGCAACTTGAACTGATGGCGGAAGCGGGCCACCAGATGCATGGCCAATACGTGCAAAGGAGGGCCGGAGAGGTAGACTTCCTTTTCCTCAGGCGGCAGGAAGCCGGCGGTGTTTTCCACGATGAGAGTATTGGTGAGCTTTGCCCCCAGGCTCAGTCCCAGTTCTCGCGCGGTTTCATCCAGACTCTCCATGATTTCGACTGCGCGTTCGAATGGCATGTCTCGTTCGAACGCACTGTCGGGAATGCGAATCTCGTCATAGCCCAGTTCGTCGTGCAAGAGACTGCGCGCGTGTTGTGGCCCCAGGAGCATGGGATTGAACTTGACCACGCAGTGGATGCCCAGATGCCTCATCAAAAATTCCACGATGGATTCGATCTCTTCGGGAGGACACCCATGGAAAGTCGAGAGCGTGAGGGTGTTGGAAAGGCGCTTGGGAAAGTCGAGATCCCGCAGAGCCGAGAACTCAGAGGGGATCTGCGCGCGCAAGCGGTTTACGACCTCGCGGCAATCGAGCATGTTCTTCAGGAATGTCTGGACTCTCTCGCTCTTGATTCCGGCGAGATCGTAACCCACGCTCATGTCCCAGATGAGATCAGTGAACGAGGGAGAGAGCTCGAGCTCGCCGCTTTCCTGGAGCATCTGCGCCAGCATGGCGCCCTTGACGTACTCTTCCAGCGCGGCCTCCAGCTTGAGTTCCTGAGACCATTCCGCGTTATAGCCCACGTTGCGCATGTCGATGCAGGGCCGCGGAATCTTCAATTCATCCTGAATTTGTACCGTCTTGAGTTCGAAAAACCGCGAACCGCCTAGCCAGGACAAAACGAGGTTCTGCGCCATCTGGGTGTGCGGCCCGGCGGCCGGACCCAAGGGCGAAGCGACCCGGCTGTCGGCGAAGGGTGCGCTGAGATCGTAGTTCGAGTTGCCCGTATGGAACTTCGCGCGCGGCAAGTCGAAGATGCGGTCGTGCGTCCGCAATTCGTGAAAAGCGCGCCGTACGAGCGCCGGGAAGGGATAGGGCACCAATTCTGCCATTGAACGATGAACCTTCGGCAATGAATGAGGAGGATACAGTCTAGGTCCTTGTTGCCCTCAGCTCAAGTCCCCTGCCGCCAAATCGCGCCATGGTGACGGTTTCTATCGAGTCGGCGCGAACGCCCTTTTTGCACGGGAGGGCTTGATTGGAGTCAGAGCTTGCATATCCTTCGGTAGGAGTTCCTCGGAGGACGATCCCTGCCGGCCCCGGCGGTTATTCTCCGGACTCGACACCTCTCAACCGAGGCGCCGCATGCGCATCCATCTCTTCGTTCCTTGCTTCGTGGATCATTTCTCTCCCGAGGTCGCCTGGGCCTGCGCGCGAATTCTACAGCGCCTGGGTCACGAAGTCATCGTGCCCGAGACCCAGACCTGCTGCGGTCAGCCGGGGTACAACAGCGGCTATCTCGAAGAGAGCGTCGAGGTCGCCCGGCAGTGGTTGAGTTCCTTCGCCGAAGCGGAAGCGGTGGTCGGGAGCTCGGGTTCGTGCGTCGCTTTCGTGCGCAGCAAGTTCCCCGGCTTCTTCGCCGACACCCCGCTTCAGGTCGAGGCCGTCGAGCTCGCCAGCCGCACCTGGGAACTGAGTTCTTTTCTGGTGGACGTGCTCGGCGTCGATGATCTGGGAGCTCGCTATGAGGGCAAAGCCACCTTTCACGACGGTTGTCACGGTCTGCGCGAGCTGGGGCTGGGCAAGCAGGCGCGACAGCTGCTTGCGAAAGTCGATGGCCTGGAACTGGTCGAAATGAACCGAAACGATCTCTGCTGCGGATTCGGGGGCTCTTTTTCCGTGAAGCTGCCGGAACTCTCGGTGGCGATGGCCGATGCCAAATTGCGGGAGATCGAGGCCACCGGAGCCAATCTTCTCATTTCGACCGAACCCATGTGTCTCAGTCAACTCATCACGCGAGCGAAACGACGTGGGCTTGGGATACGTTCCGTTCATCTGGCCAATGTACTCGACCACCGGATCGACGAAAGGCAGGGGGACGGAAGATGAGTTTGACCGCCCTGCGTAAGCGACTGGTATCGGCCCTGGCAGACCCGGCCCTCTCTCTGCCCTATGAAAAGGCGACCGCAACCGCTCGCGCCAAGCGGGCTCAAGCCGTCGCCGAGCTACCCGACTTCGAAGAGCAGCGCACGCTCGCGGCGCGTGCCCGCCGAGATTCGGTCGAAAATCTCCAGGAGCTGATCCGTCTTTTCGAAGAGCGTTTCACGCACGACGGTGGGCACATCCACCGCGCGCACGATACTTTGGCGGCGCGCGAATGTGTCACGCGAATTCTCTCCCACTATCAAGCGCGCAGCGTAGTGAAGGGAAAGTCGATGCTGAGCGAGGAGATCGGACTCAACGAGCATCTCCTAGCTGAGGGATACGAAGTCTATGAAAGCGATCTGGGCGAATTCATCGTGCAGCTCGCCGGGCAACGACCGAGTCACATCACCGCTCCCGCGCTCCATCTCAGCCGCGTGGACATCGCGCATCTCTTCCATGAGAAACTGGGCGTCGAATACACCGAGGATCCGGTGCAGCTCACGAAAATCGCCCGCACCGCCCTTCGCGAACGATTCCTCGGAGCCGACGCGGGGATTACCGGCGCGAACTTCCTGGTCGCGGACACTGGACAGATCGTACTGCTGGAGAACGAGGCCAACATCCGCATGAGCGCGACACTGCCCAGAGTCCACATCGCGGTGGTGGGTCTGGAGAAGGTCATTCGATCCAGCGTCGATCTCGGTCCCCTGTTGAGCGTGCTGGCGCGCAGTGCCACCGGACAGAAGATGGGGGCCTATACCTCTATTCTGGGAGCGGATGGGTCGCCACCGCGTCACGTGGTTCTGGTGGACAACGGTCGCAGCACCCTCGCGCAGAACTCGGTTCGCAGCGAGATCCTGAGCTGCATCCGATGCGGCGCGTGCTTGAACGTGTGTCCGGTGTACGAGCGCATCGGTGGACACGCCTACGACTCGGCCTACAGCGGTCCCATCGGAGCGCTCCTGGGTCCGCATCATCTCGGAACGGATCACGGGGAAGATCTGCCTTTCGCGAGCAGTCTGTGCGGCGCCTGCAGTGAAGTGTGTCCGGTGAAGATCGACATTGCCAATCTCCTCCGCTCCGAGCGCCAGCGCTACGTCGAAACCAGCGGCGCTTCCGTCTCCGAACGCTTCGGCTGGTGGGTCTGGTCACAAGTCATGATCCGGCCGAAGCTCTATCGCATCCTGGCTCGGGTGGCGCGCGGGATCCTGCAAGGTCCCGGCTTGGGCCACGGGGGTAACACTGCCATGGGCGCCTGGGTCCAGGGACGCGAGCTTCCTGAACCCGCCCCGACCTCTTTCGTGCATCAGTGGAGCCGCGCGGGAGGCAGGGTTTCCCGGGGGAAACGCCTATGAACTTCGATGCCCGAACCGGTAGGCAGAGGTGCCCATGAACCTGGTCGATCGCTTCTGCCGCGAGATGCAACCGCTGCTGAAGACCAAGGACAGCGTCCATGGCGCGGTACAGCGGTGTGAGAGCTACGCGGAGGCCGGTCGTCAGGTGGCGGAACTCCTTCACCGCGAGAACTTGCGGCGCGTCATCGTAGCCGCGCGCGAGGAACTCGATCCGGCGATCGATGCCATGCACGGCGCTCTGCGCGAATTCGAAGCGAGCGTTACCGGGGGTGAAGCCGTCCGGATCGAACGGGAAACACCCACCCAGGAGAAACTCGGTGATTCCTCGCGCACCTTCGGTGAGTACGCCCACTACGAAGTTGGCATTGGAGGGGCGGACGTCCTCATCGCTGAATCCGCGACCATCGGCCTCAGAATGGGCCCTTACGAATCGCGCGCACTCTCGCTCTTGCCTCCCACTCACATCGTCATCGCCTCCACCTCCAAGCTGGTGGAACGCATCCACGATGCGCTCGAAAGTTCTTTCACGCACTTGAACCGCAAGAGGGGTTCCTCCCGCGAAAACGAGGCCGGCACGTCGCCCACTCTCACCCTCATCACGGGGCCCAGCCGCACCGCGGACATCGAGAAGATTCTCGTGCTTCCCGCGCACGGGCCTTCGCAACTCTATCTGTGGCTCGTCGAGGAGAGCTAGAGAGACGCTCCGAGGGGTTCGGAGTCTCTAGGGAAGTTCAGGCGACCGCCAGCTGGACCGTTTCGCGCCCGTTGCACAGGTTGTGCTCACGCGCCAACTCGGCAAAGCGCTGCAGCCCGGCCAGCTCGCTCTCCGCCATGTCGTAACAGATGGAATGGGACCAGTAGTCCATCAACTCCTGGACTCCGTGTCCGGTGCGTAGCGCGTGATCGGCGGCGAGCTGCTCGAGCTGCGCAAAGCCCTCTTGCTTAGCGGACTTTAGAATCGAAAGGAGCAGAGCGCGGCGTTCTCGTGATTCATCTCGCGAGTAGGCGGGAGAGAGAACCCACACCGCGAATACGAAAGGCAGATGCGTGAGTTCGTACCACATGGCGCCCAAGTCATATTCGTAGATCCGACTCGCGTCCACTTTCATGGCGCGATCTCCGATGATCAGAGCGGTGTCGTGTTCACAGAAGGGATCTTCGGAGCGCGGCGTCACCGTGTGCAGATCGGGTTGGCGGTCGAAAAGCTCCGCCAAGAGAATTCTCAGAAGGGCAACGCTGCTGCGGCTGCCGCGATCGACCGCAATCGTTTCCGCCTCGTCGAGGGGAATCTTGGAGAAGACTTTCACGCTATGCACCGGGCCCTTGGCGCCGATGCAGATACCGGGAACGATGTCTCCTCCCACACCGCGCAAATATTCGATCACGGGAATCATGCCCACGTCGACCTGAGCTTCGTAGAGACGGTCGGCGAGTCGGCTGGGCACTTCGCGCGAGAGCAGAACGTCGTCGCGTTCATCGAGGCCGTGGATGAGCGGCACCGTGTTCAAGAACGAGACCGCTCCCACCCGATGGATAATGGATGAACTCATGCTTCGTCACTCTCCCGGGAAAATTCCTCAAAGATGCCATTGCGCAAGACGGGTTCGTAACCGGCCTCGGTCAACCAGGCCTCGATCTCGTCCAGATTCATGTCGAAGGTATCCGCAGTCTCGCGCGGGGTACGCTTGCAGTCGAAGAGATGACCCTCGAGATCGTCCACCCCACTCGCAAGAGTGAGATGTGCCATCTTCAGATCACTGCATGCATAGAGCATGCGCAGATGATTTATTCCGCTGCCACAGACCCGGCTGAGCGCGAAAACCTCCAAATCCTGTCGACCCTGGGTAATTGCTTCGTTCGCGCCGCCCTCCGGCCGCTTCGGGTCGCAAATCACCGGGGCCAGCGAGTGGAACACCCCGCACGCATGCTGCACCCGCGCGATAGCTTCTAGCTGATCGAGCACCGAGCCCGTGTCGTGAGCGGGTCCGAAGAGCACGGTGGCATTTCCCACAAGGCCAGCCTCCCCCGCAGCCAGCCAGAAGGAAGACCAGCTCTTTGCGCCTTCCTCACCCTGCGCAGGATGGTGCAGGGGCCGCACTCCATCGGAGATGAGCTTTAGACCTGCGGCGCGGGCCTCACCGAGAACGCTTGCATCCGCACCCGCGTCGATCCAGAGGTCGGTACTGCCCAGCTGGAAAGTCGGAACGATACGACGACTCGCGGCACCGCTCCCGCTCGAAGCTGGAGTTCCCAAGTCGGCGAGAGCATCCGCGCAGGCGCCGGCATACTCGACGAGCCGCGCGCTCGACAATCCCCTCTTCAAGATGACCTGATAGTCTCCGGCCGACGGATGGGCCCGCTCGAGCAAGGCCGTACCCAGCTCGTGCGGGGAGCCCGCGGGGAGACGCAAATCGGGAGATTCTCCCAGATCGATTCCACTCAGAGGACTGAAACGTTCCCCCACTCCCCAATTCAGGGTACGAAGCAACACATATCGCGTGAGACGGCCGTGTCTTCGGCGGCGCTCGTGGTCCGCGCGCGCGGCCAGGGCCAGAGGATCCGCATCTCCCACGGCGTTCAAGAGGCTCTTCTTGTCCAAAATCACGTTCACTATGAGATCCTCGGGTCGACCCGCAGGGTAGTCCATCGCGCCCTTGGGCGCCAGAACTGCTCAGTGTAGGTAGATCTCCCCCAAGACGAACACAAAGAGCGTGACGCCCACCCAGGAATTCACCTGGAAAAACGCTCTGTCGATATTCTGCAGATCCCCGCGGCGAACGAGCCAGTGCTCGTAAAAGAGAAGGAAGGCGGTGGCGAGAATCCCCAATGACCAGAGTGTCCCCAAGCGTTCCACTCGCCCCGCCATCAGAAGGCACAGGACACTCCCGGCGTGCGAGAGGCGGGCCAAAAGTAGCGCGCGCCGATCGCCCAGGGCCGCACTCATGCTGTGCAAGCCCTCCTTGCGGTCGAAGTGCGTGTCCTGGCAGGCGTAAATCATGTCGAATCCCGCCACCCAGAGAATCACGGCGCCCCCCAGCCAAAGCGGAAAACTCGCGAAGCTACCCCGAACCGCGAGCCACGCTCCGACCGGCGCGATGGCCAGCGCCAATCCCAAGAGGAAATGTGTGAGCGCGGTGAAGCGTTTGGCGATCGAATAGAAGAAAATGATGGCGAGGGCCAGCGGAGAGAGACGCAGACACAGTGGATTGAGTTGCCAGGCCGCGATAACCAGAATACCCGCCATCAGTGCGGTGAAGACCCACACCGGCCCACGGCTGAGCTGACCGCTGGGTAGTTCGCGCGAACGCGTCCGTGGGTTCCGCGCATCGACGGCGTGATCCACCAGCCGATTGAAGGCCATCGCGGCGCTGCGCGCCCCCACCATCGCGACCACGATCCACAGCACCACACGTCCCGCTGGGCGCCCATCGCTGGCCACCAGCATCGAAATCAGGGCGAAAGGAAGGGCGAAGATCGTGTGCTCGATCTTGATGGCGCGCAGAGTTTTGGCAAGAGCGTTGGACAAAACTGAACTCATTTTAGGGCTAGAGGCGGGCCCCGGAGAAGGTCCCCGCGCCCGACCCCTCGACCGCCCCTCGATCGAATCCACCGCGGGATGAGGAAGGCCAGACTGTAGTGGATTGGTCGCCGATTTCACAACACCCTAAATTGAGCAAGGCACACCCTCTCGGGAGATCCATGATGCGCCGCGTAGTCCTCCTTTCGGCTTTCCTCTTTGGCTGGACCGTCCTGCCCCAGGGGACTGTCGGCCTCGCGCAGGCGCAGAACGGGCAGCGGCCATTTTCCGCCGTAGTCGGCGCGAAATTGCGCTTTCTGCGCCACGAAATGCAACGCGGCAAGGCGCCCTTGGCGGCGGACCCGCAGCTTTCCGTGACGATCCGCTTCGAGAAGAGTCCCTCAAGCGCGCTCCTCAGCGAAGCTCGGCGCGCGGGCGCGGTGTTCTATGGGGTGTCGGCCGGGGCGGCAAATTCTCCCTCCGCGCGCGGAGTCGTTCAGGGCCCGGACGGCCCCATCCTGGGCGGCGTCAGCGTCTTCCCCGCGCGCATCAGGCTTTCCCAACTCGACGAAATCAGCGCGATCGACGGCGTCCTCCGCGTGGAGACTGCGTGGACGCCCCGGCGCATTCCGCCACTTTACGAGACGAGAACTTTGAGCGGCGTCGACGAGGCCTGGACGATCCCCGGTCCGGACGGCTCGTACCTCGATGGAAGCGGCGTGCTCCTGGCCGATCTCGACACCGGGATCGATCTCAGCCATCCCGATTTCTGGCACGGCGATGGGGGCAGCTATTCCTTTCTCGACTTGGACTCGAGCGGCGATCTGAGCGAGGGAGATGCGGTGGATTTGAACCACAATGGACTGGCGGATTTCGGCGAGACCTTACGCTGGTGGAACGCCCCGGGTTCCGCGCCCGGGCTCGACAGTAGTCTGCAATTGCAGATCGATCATCTCTACCTGGACGTCAACGGCAACCACCAACGCGATTTTGGCGCACCCACCTA
Organism: Candidatus Krumholzibacteriota bacterium; assembly: GCA_963727455.1. GTDB lineage: Bacteria > Krumholzibacteriota > Krumholzibacteriia > JAJRXK01 > JAJRXK01 > JAOZPE01. Next base: position 10,645 of record CAVSGG010000011.1, read on the forward strand.
TTCCGACAGCGACCCCTGCTTCGGCGAAGCTCTGTTTCGTCCGAACGATGCAAACGGCGATGGGATTCTCGAAACAAACGAGACGCTGACCATGCTGTCGACTTGCAAGGTGAAGGCAGTCTGGGAGCGCGATGATACGATCCGCACTCTCGGCGTCGACCTCATCCAAAGCGAGGGTGACACCTACGGTCACGGGACGAACGTGGCCAGCATCCTCTTGGGAGGAGCGAAAGGGCGCGTCTACGCGGGCTTTGCACCGGGAGCTGACCTGATCGACGCCAATCTGGACTACTCCCCTGAACATCCCTTCGTCACGCCGCTGGACGTGCGCATGAGCTGGGCCGCGGCTGAGGGGGCCGACATTTTCGTCTACGAAGACGGGGAGTGGATCTGGGAATTTCTGGACGGTTCGTCCAACGTCGAGATCCTCATGAACGAGCTCGCGGCCGAGGGCAGCATCCACGTGGCGGCGGCGGGAAATTTGGCCACGGGCAACATGCACTGGGAAGGAGATCTCGGGAGCGCAGTGGGCGACAGCGTCGAGAGCTTCCTCATGGTCGACTCTCCTCTCACGGTGGACGTGGGCGTGGTTTGGGGCGACTTCTACTTCGTTCAGCTCGAAGGGGACTCGATCGCATTCACCTGCGAAACCCCCTCGGGCCCTGCGTTGGAGCTAGGTGGAGCGGGGGGCACGGCGTATGTGGGGAACTTCAGCATCTACAGCGCCGAGGATCTGAGTCCGCGCGGCACGCGCCGCGTCGACTTCCGTCTGGAGGCAATTACCAAGGGGCCGGCGGGAACGAAAGCGCTGGACGGCAGCTGGCGCTTCGTGGCGCGCCGGGTCGAAGCGAACATGCCTTCGCAGTCCTCGCACCTGAACGCCATGAGCTGGGATGATCTCTCGGGCTGGTACAGTTACTCCAAATGGCAAGACGCGCTGAATACGGGCACCGTCACCTGGCCCGGAACCGCGGACTCGGCAATCACCGTCGCCGCCTACAGTCCGCAGAACGGGGACATCAATTCCTTCAGCGGGCGCGGCAAGCGAGTGGACGGAGTTTCCATCGTCGACCTCGCCGCCCCGGGAAGCACCACCTATACCGCGATGCGCTCGCAAAACTCCGCGGGAGTGCCGGGCGCTTATGGCTCCTTCGGTGGGACCAGCGCGGCCACCCCCCACGTGGCTGGCGCGGCGGCGCTTCTCAAACAGTGGGATCCCAGCCTCGGATCGGGTGAGATGCGCGCGCTGCTGCGGGAAGGGGCTCGCAACGACTCCTTCACGGGCTCATCGCCCAATGACACCTGGGGAGCCGGGAAACTGAACGTCTACGACAGCATGCTCACCCGAGCGACCGCCGCCCCGATGGCCATTCCGGCCGCGCTTCGTGGTCCGCGGATCGAGGCCAACGTTCCCAATCCTTTCAATCCATCCACGCTCATCCGTTACGAACTTTTCTCAGCCGGTCGGGTAAGAGTAGAGATCCTGGATCTGAAGGGCCGGCGTGTCGCATTGCTGCACGATGAGTTCGAAGCAGCCGGGCCGCACGAGCTGCGTTGGAACGGGCGTGATGGCGCGGGAATCCAGCTAGCCAGCGGCATCTACCTCGTGCGTGTACAGGAGGACGGAAAGGTGGCCGCGCGCAAGGTCGCCCTCTTGAAATAACGCGGAAACGATTGAGCTCTGGACCTGAACGGCTACCCTGGTACACTGGGCAAGCATGGAATCGGTGAAAGAAGAATGAGCATGCAAATCAACCAACGCCGAGTCGGCGAAGTCACCGTCCTCGAGCTCTCTCCCGCCCACACGGGAGATTTTTCCAATGAGCTCTTTCGCCCTCAGATCGAGAGCGTGCTGGCCGAGGGTGCGCGTCGCATTCTCTTCGATCTTTCGCGAATGAGCTGGATCAACAGCACACAGCTCGGGCTGCTCATTTTTGCCCACCGGCTGATGGACGAGCAGAAGGGCAAGACAGCTCTCGTGGGAGCCAATGATCGAATCCGAGATTTGATGAAGGTGGTGGGAGTGCTCAGCTCCTGGCATCTCTACGAGAGCGAAGAAGCGGCCCTGGATTTTCTACGGCAGGACCAGAAGGCCTGATTCCACACTGCATTCCTACTACTTGATCAATTTTCGCAACTTGGACGCAAGGCGCTTGCCGAGCTGCTCGTCCATGGTCGCAACGATGCTCCGCACCAATTGCAATCCATCCTCTTCGCCCGCCCAGTGTTCCCGGATGACCTCCTCCCCCACGCTCTCCACCAACTTGTCGATGGCGAGTGCCGCGAAGGCGACGTCGTCGATGAAGCCGAGAGGACCGAAGATCGCTTCGGGCATGAGATCGATGGGAGAGATGAAGTAGGCGACGACCGCGCCAAGAGTGATCTTGCTCTTGGCGGGGGTTCGCGGGTCGGTCAAGAGCTTGCAACAGAGATGAAAGAGATCGGGCGCCGCGAGCACGAGGGAGGCGGCTTTGGTCGTCTTGAGGTCCCGGCTCGCCGCCCATTCGCTCACCCAGGCGCGCAGTTTCTGGTAGAAATCGCGTCGTTGGCTCTCGCTGGGAACTTCCTTCGCGCGATCGTCGGGATCCGCCATGAATTCCGTGCCCTTCCTGTCAAAGACCAGATGTGGGCTGCGCTCATTCCTCGTTGGCGCCCCAACGGGCCTGCAGTTCACAGGGGATTTCGAGTTGGTCGCAAATGCGCTGTACCACAAAGTCGACGAGGTCGGAGATGGTTCGCGGGCGTTGGTAGAAGCCGGGGGAAGCGGGCATGATCGTGGCGCCGGCGCGCGCGAGATGACGCATGTTTTCCAGGTGAACCAGGCTGTAGGGCGTTTCCCTCACGAGAAGCAGCAGACGGCGTCTCTCCTTGAGCATCACGTCCGCGGCACGCGCGGTGAGACCATCGCTGGTTCCCGCCGCGATACGGCCCAGAGTTCCCGTCGAACAGGGCACGATGGCCATACCGCGGTAGCGCGCGCTGCCGCTGGCCATGGGGGCGTTGAAGTCGTTTCTTTCGAAGCGATGCAGACGGCCAGGAGCTTCGGCTGAAACTTGCTGAAGCACGTCCTCGAGCGGCTCGGACAGCTCCAGCCGGCACACGCTGTCTGCATGTGGCGAGCACACCAGGTGAACGTCGATGCCCCGCGTGAGCACCACCTGCAAGAGTCGCCGCCAGTAGGGCGCTCCACTGGCTCCGGTGATGGCCAGAGCCAGGGGAAGCTCGTCGATGGCATGTTCTTTCCGCGCCACGAAATGCTCCTCGCTGGAACGAATCAATCGGACAAAAGAGCAAAACTCTTCTCGGCCGCATCGAGGGTCTTTGCGATCTCCGCCTCGCGATGGGCGAGACTCAAGAACCACGCCTCGTAGGGAGAAGGCGCCAAGTACACGCCCTGCTCCAGCATGGCCGCATGAAAACGATAGAAACGATCCGTGGCGGCTGCCTGCGCATCCTCGAAATTGCGCACAGGAGTGGAGCTGAAGTACATACCGGCCATACTGCCTAGGTGAGGAGTCTGGATTTCGATCCCGTGTTTGGCCGCCCTCTCCCGCAGGCCCTTGCTGAGGCGCTCGTTCATGTCCGAGAGCTTTTGGAAGTTCTCGGGATCGCGGTACAGGACCTCCAGAGTCTTCAACCCGCCGCTCACCGCGAGCGGATTGCCACTCAGGGTTCCCGCTTGGTACACCGGACCACTGGGGCTCACCATTTTCATGTACTCCCGCTTGCCTCCGTAAGCCCCCACCGGCAGACCGCCTCCGATCACCTTCCCCAAAGTGGTGAGGTCGGGCTGCACATCGAAGGTTCCCTGCGCGCAGCCCGGTCCCGCGCGGAAACCTGTCATGACTTCGTCAAAGATGAGCAGCGCTCCGGATTCATCGCAGATCTTGCGCAGTCCCGGCAGAAAATCCGGCTCGGGCAGAACGCAGCCCATGTTCCCCGCCACCGGCTCCACGATGATGGCCGCGATCTGGTTCTCGTTGGCCGCGAAGATCTCGCGAACCTTCTCGAGCTCGTTGTAGGCGCAGGTCAGAGTGTCCTGGGCGGCTCCCTTGGGCACACCCGGTGAGCTCGGAGTGCCGAAGGTGGCCAGCCCGCTGCCAGCGGAGATGAGAAAACTGTCGGCGTGTCCGTGATAGCAGCCGACGAACTTGAGAAACTTGTCGCGCTTGGTCACTCCCCTTGCCACGCGCACTGCGCTCATCGTGGCTTCCGTACCGCTGTTCACCAGGCGCACCATGTCCATGGAGGGAATGAGGGCGCAGATTCGCTCGGCCAATTCCACTTCCATGGCGGTGGGCGCGCCGAAGCTGGTACCCTTCTCGGCGGTCTGTCGCAGCGCTTCGATCACTTCCGGATGCGCGTGCCCCAAAATGAGGGGGCCCCAGCTGCAGATGTAGTCGATGAAGCGATTGCCGTCCTCGTCGTACATGTAAGCGCCCTTACCCTTGGTGATGAAGGGAGCATCACAGTGGGCCGAGCTGAACGCCCGCACGGGAGAGTTTACGCCGCCGGGGATTACCTTGGACGCGCGCACGAGCAGGTCGCGGCTGAGGGATTGATCCATGTCCCTATTCCTTCCGCAAAATCTTCGCGGCTTCGATCGCCGCATAGGTGAGAATGAGATCCGCTCCGGCGCGCACGAAACTCGTCAGAGTCTCCATGAGCACATTGTTGTAATCGACCCAACCGTTTTGGGCAGCCGCCTTGAGCATCGCGTACTCGCCACTGACGTGGTAGACCGCGGTGGGCATCTCGAAGCGATCCTTCACCCGACTGAGGATGTCGAGATAGGGCAACCCCGGTTTGACCATCACGATGTCCGCGCCCTCGGCGATGTCCAACTCGACTTCGCGCAGGGCTTCACGTCCATTGGCTGGATCCATTTGATAGCTCTTGCGATCCCCGAACTGCGGCGGGCTCTCCGCCGCATCGCGAAATGGGCCGTAGTAGCCGCTGGCGAACTTGGCCGCGTAGGCCATGATGGGAATGTGTCCAAACCCTTCGTCGTCGAGCCGCTCGCGAATCACTCCCACGCGTCCGTCCATCATGTCGCTGGGGGCCACCATGTCGGCCCCGGCACGCGCGTGGCTCAGGGCTTCTTGGGCCAAGAGCTCCAGGGTCCTGTCATTGTCTACATCTCCATCGACAATCACTCCGCAGTGTCCGTGATCGGTGTATTCGCACATGCAGACGTCGGTGATCACCATCATCTCGGGTAGACGTTCCTTCAACACCCGGATCGCCTGCTGAATGATTCCATCCTCCGCGTAGGCCTCGCTGCCAAGGGGATCCTTGTGACTGGGGATCCCGAAGAGAATGGTAGAGACCACACCCGCATCGAAAGCCTGTGAGAGTTTCTCCACCAGCTTGTCGATGGAGAGTTGACTCTGACCCGGCATCGACTTGATGGGATGATCGATGCCCTCGCCGGGCACGACGAACACCGGATAGATGAGCTGCTCCGGTCGCAGATGACTTTCGCGAACCATTGCTCGCAGTTGAGGGGTGCGTCGCAGGCGGCGCATGCGTTGTTCGGGAAACATCGTCACTCCTTTTTTTCCATTGCCCGGCCGGCTGCACTCAGTGCGCTTCGTCCGCGCTTTTCTTGGCGGCGTTCACGATGGCGGCCCCGCCCTGAGAGAGTAGAGCGGCCGCCACTTCCTGACCCAGCTCGTACGCCAGTTGCAAGGTGGCCGTGTCATCCTCTTCCTTCGAGGAGGCGAGGGAGATCCTCTCCTCGGCGCTCAACATCACGCTCCCGTCCGGCTTTCCCAAGCGAGCTCTCAACCAAAGTTCACCCGTGTCCTCCACGCAGAATCCGGCCAGAGGCACCACGCAGCCCCCGGCCACACCCGCGAGCAGCGCACGCTCCGCCGTGGCACACCGGCGGCTCGAGACATCGTTCAGGGGCGCCACGAGCTGCTGTGCGGGGTCCTGGGCGCGAACTTCGAGCCCCAAGATTCCCTGTCCCACCGCGGGAAGCAAGATCTCGGGCTCTAGGAGGGCGCTCACTCGGTCGAGCCAACCCATGCGCTTCACTCCCGCTACTGCCAACACCATGGCGTCGAACTGGCCTTCCTCGAATTTCCGCCAACGCGTGTTCACGTTGCCCCGCAGGTCCAGCATCGAAAGGTCGGGGCGCTGCTGAAGCAGTTGGCTGCGGCGCCGCAGACTTCCCGTCGCCACCCGCGCTCCTTCGGGCAGCTCCTCCAGGCTGAGGCCCTCTCGGTGGAACCATGCGTCCCGCGGGTCCTCGCGCGGCGAATAGGCGGCCAGAACGCAACCCTCAGCCAAGAGCGCAGGAACATCTTTCAAGGAATGCACCGCCACGTCGATCGCTCCCGAGAGAAGCTTCTGCTCGAGAGTGTGCGTGAAAAGTCCAATCTGCCCGATGCGCTCGAGCGGAGTCGAGATGTCCTGGTCCCCCTTGGTCGAAACCTCCAAGATCTCTACCTCGAGGCTGGGCCACGCCTCGAGCAGTCGGTCCCGCGTCCAGCGCGCTTGCCACAGCGCGAGCTGGCTGCCGCGAGTTCCCAACCGGACCGAGGCCATGGGCGGGTTTTGCGGATCGTGCTTCGATTTCGTCTGCGAGTTCAGCATCAAGCCTCCTCGAGCCCGGGAGCTGCGAGCAGATATTCCGCCACCTCCCGAGCGACCTCCTCGGAATGGGCCACGCACGAATTGAAAGCGATGCCACAAATGCTGTTGCCCGTCAGAAAGACGCCGGGATAGCTCTTCAGGGCATCGCGCGCATTCGAAATTCGCGTCAAGTGTCCCATCTCGTACTGCGGAATCCCTTCGTTCCAGCGGAAGTTCCGTTGGAACACGGGCTCCCCTTCGATATTCAAGAGCGGAGAGAGCTCAGCGCGCACCAGCTGGCGCAGTTCTTCATCTCCTAGCTCGTTGGCGAGCGGGTCATGGCGGCCTCCCACCATGGCGCGCAGCAGGACGCGATCGGAAGGAGCATGCCCGGCGAAGGTTGCGTGTACATAGAGTACGCCCAAGGTTCGCAGTCCCTCGCTGCGGGGAATCAGCGCCCCGAATCCCCTGACGTCGCCACCGATCTGCGCCTGCTCGTAAGCCAAACAGACAACGTGGACCCCCGCCAGCGCGACCTTCGAAAGGGAAGCTGCGGCGGCGGGAACCAGGGAATCCAAGATCTGCGCCATGCCCGGAGCGGGGCAAGCCAGGACCACCGCGTCGGCATCGAGGGTGGAACTCTCGCCCAAGGAGTCGGCCAGAAAGACACGGAATCCTCGCTCCAAGCTCTCGATCCCGGTGACGCGCGTGGCACCTCGCAGGTTCTCTCCGGCCAGGCTCTCCGTGAGCGCTTCGATGGGTACCGCCATGCCACGATCGAAGGAGTGGAGGACCCCGGACGGCCCGGCTTCCACCGTGCGCGCGCCCTGGCCGGCTTTGGCTTCACGCTTTGCTTCCTTGCGCTTTTGAATCATGCCCTTGAACAGCCCGCCGTAGTCGCGCTCGAGAGCAGCGATCTTGGGAAAGGCCGCGGGCAGGGAGAGCCGCGAGATGTCGCCGGCGTGAATACCGCTGACCATGGAATCGAGCATGATCTCGGTGAACTCACGGCCCAGGCGTCTCTCCCCGAAGGCCCGCACCGACTCCTCGCCGCCGTCGCGGCGTGCGGGGCGGAAGAACTCGCCGATCACCGAGAGCTTTCCCCTGAAGGAGAGCAGTGGCGAGGCCAAGAATTTCAGCGGATTGGTCGAGAGTTCGTGGAAGCGCTCGTTGCGCACGATAAAGCGGCGCGCGGCGGCTTCCTCGCTGGGCAAGAGCCGCGAGCGGATTCCTAGATCGTCCACCAGCCGCAGGGTGGCGGGTTCGTTGTCCAAAAAGCCCTGGGGTCCCGCTTCGCACACGTAGCCCTCGGCGCGAAGGGTCTGGACCTTGCCCCCCATCTTGGTGCCGGTTTCCACCACCGTGAGCGAGAGCGGCAGCTGGACGGAACTCGCCTGCTGACGAATGCGATAGGCGCTCGCCAGCCCCGAGATCCCGCCTCCCACTACGACCACACGCTTCATGAAGAAAAACTCCAGGAGAGATCGGCGGGAGAAGCATTCTCCCGCGCAGACTTCAGCGTCATGCACGCCACTCGTGGATGGTCTTGACGAAAGCCGCGACCGAATCGAGGGGAGTTTCGGGAATGACTCCGTGTCCCAGATTCGCGATATATCCGCGGCGGCCGCGCAAGGCGTCGAGCATCGACTTCGTGCGGCTGGCTACGAACTCGGTCGGTCCTAGAAGCACGAGGGGATCGAGATTCCCCTGCAGCACGGTTCCCTCGGGTACCCGGGCACGAAGCTCCTTCGGCTCCACCCTCCAGTCCACCGAGACCGCGTCCGCCCCCGCTTGGACCTGGGCTTCGACCAGCGACGCCCCGCCGTTCAGGTAGTAGATGCAACTTCCTTTGGCAGCGTGAATCTTGTCGGCAACCCGTTTGGCGTAGGGCAGAGCCCAGCGCTCGTAGTCGCTCGGCGAGAGCAGCCCGGCCCAGGTATCGAAGAACTGCACCGCGTCGGCTCCACTCTTGAGCTGCTCCACTAAGTAAGCGCCCACCTGATCGGCCAGAAGTTCCAAGACCTGACGCGCGGTGTCGGGGTGATGCCACAGGAAGGCTTTGGTGCGCGGGTAGAGCCGGCTGGTCTGTCCCTCGACGAGGTAGGCCAAGAGGGTGAAGGGCGCCCCCGCGAACCCCAAGAGCGCCTTGGAAGGGTCGAGCTTCTCGCGCACGAGCTTCAGGGAAGCGTGGATCCAGGGCAATTCCTCGCGCGCATCCACCAAGTGCAGCTTTTGAAAGCTCTCCACCGTATCAAAGGGCTGGGCCAGCTTCGGGCCACCATCTCCAAAGCGAAAATCGGCCCCCATCGCGATGAGGGGGAAGAGGATGTCGCTGAAGATGATCGCCGCGTCGAAATCGAAGCGCCGGATGGGCTGCAGGCTCACCTCGCAGCCCAGCTCCGCGTCGCGGCAGAGATCGAGAAAGCTGGCTTTCTCTCTAACCTGCCTATATTCCGGCAGATAGCGGCCCGCCTGGCGCATCATCCAGACCGGCGGATGCGGCACCTCTTCGCGGCGCAGGGCCTTCAGGAAGAGCGCATCCTCTCGCGCATGGCTGAGGGAGATGCTGTGGGACATGACACGCCTACTTCAGCGAAAGGGGAAATGGAAGAGCAAGCTTAGGCGGCGGTCGCAGCGCGGGCAAGGCAGCACCAGCCGAAAGGGCGAATGTGGTAAAGTTAGGTTCTTCCTCCGCTCGAGAAAGGACTCCCATGGCTCTCCGACTCTCTTGTCCTTCGGTGTGCAAATTCCTCGCTGGGATGCTGGCCTCCCTCGGCTTGATCCTCTCCCTCGTGCCCACTGCTTCTGCGGGAGCCCTTCCCATCACGCCCGACGGGCAGTTCGACGATTGGACCGCCGCCGCGCAGGAGAGCCTAGACCCCGGCGGCGACGGCGGGAGCAGCGGGATCGACTTCACCCACCTGGAGATTGCTCACGACCAGGACTGGGTCTTCCTGCGCTTTGACACCACCGTCGAGGTGCAGCCTGACGAGCAACAGGACATCCGCTTCTATCTGGACACCGACATGAATGCGGCCACCGGGTATTCGATCAACGGGATCGGAGCCGATCTGGTGTGGGAACTCGGGCAGCGCAGCGGCACCTTCTACACTCCATCGCCGCAGAGTATCGACCATCCGGACATCGGGCTTACGATCGCCCCCACCGTCAGCGCGACCGAGTTCGAGCTGGCACTACGACGCGACGCAGTGCCCGCCGGGGGACAGCCCCTGTTTCCGGGGAATGACTTCCGCATGGTGATCACGGACAACGCTTCCGGTGGCGATCGCCTACCCGACAGCGGCAGCGTGAGCTATACCCTGGACGCCACGAGCTTTCCCATCGCCACCGTCGCCCTCGAACAAACCCCCTCGACTATTCGCGTGGCCGACTACAACGTGCAGAACGACGGTCTCTTCGACAACAGCAGCGCGCACCAGACGGCGTTGGACAAGATGTTCTCCACCGTGGATGCGCAGGTGTGGGTGATCTGCGAGGTCTGGAACCATACCGCGGAAGAAGTGCGCCAGGTGGTGGAAGGATACCTGCCCAGCGCAAGCGGGGAGGATTGGTACGCTTTGAAGCTAGACAGCGGCAACGTCATCGTGAGCCGCTTCCCCATCCTTCAGTCTTGGGAGGTCTCGCCGGGCGACCGCATCACCGCGGCTCTTCTGGACGTGCGGCCCAGCTGGGACAGCGACCTTTTGATCCTCGCGAATCACTGGAGCTGCTGCACCGCCGACGACAACCGTCAACGGCAAGCCGATGCGACGGTGGCTTTCCTGCGCGATGCCATGACTCCTGGCGGCACTCTGGACCTGGCCAGTAATACACCCGTGATTCTTGCCGGCGATTTCAATCTGGTGGGCTGGCGGCAACAGCTCGACACCCTGGTATCGGGTGACATCCAGGACGAGGGGAGTTACGGCAGCGACTTTCCGCCCGACTGGGGCAACGGCAATTTGAGCTACGCTCTCTCGCGCCACCCCGACGCGCGCATGGTCTACACCTGGCGGCAGGACTCGAGCAGTTTCTATCCCGGCATGCTCGACTATCTCTTCTATACATCGAGCGTGATCACCCTCGATCACGGGTATGTGCTGGAGACGCGCACCATGAAGAGCACGACTCTGGCCACCTACGGGCTCTCTGCAAACACCACTCCCGATGCGAGCGACCACGCGCCACGTGTGGGGGATTTCACCCTCAACTCCGCCACCGCGTCGCCGCCCGCGCTCGCCCGCGGCGCGCGATTACTGCCCAACGTGCCCAATCCCTTCAACCCGCGAACCACGCTGCGCTTCATTTTGACCCGCAGCGAGCAGCTGCGGCTGGAAATCGTCGATCCGAGTGGTCGCCGAGTGCGCACCCTCGTGGATGCAGTACTGCCCGCCGGCGATCACGAGATCGTGTGGAACGGTACGGACGATGGTGGACGCGCCGTGGCCTCCGGGGTCTACCGCATGGTCCTCATCGGGAATGACGGCACCCGTCAGTCCCGGCCGATGGTCTTGGTGCGCTGAGAGTGGCGGATCGATCGCCTGCGGCCGGCCCGGCTCAATTCTCGTCGGGATTCGGCTGCAGGGTGATCGTCATCTGCATGTCGCCGGTGGGGGTGAAATAGCGGCGTGTAGTGAGATAGCCATCCGCAGACACACGCAACTCGTGCCCCACAGGGTTCGCGAAGAAGCTCGTCCGTCCATCCTCGTTCGCGTTCATTCGGCAAGGATCGTAGTGGGTTTCATCGTAGAGCAACAAGTCGGCCCCTGTAACGGGAACTCCTTCGGGATCCAGCAGCAGGATCTGCAACTCGTACTCTCCGAGTTCGAAGGACAGAACCACCCCGTCGTCCATGGGGGGAATCGTAAGGAACAGAGGAATGAAATTCAGAACGCCGGGCCTTCCCGGAACACTCGGTACGGGTTGATCATATGGTCTCAGCTCGAAGTGTTGTCCTCCTCGAATCGCGTACATTGCGAACTTCGTGGTCAATCCATCCGCGAGAATCGTCTGCCAAGATCTATCATAAGGATACGTGTTCGAATAATCGTCGATCTCACAGCGAATTTCTCCGGCGGGTAAAGGGCTGCCCGCCAGAGTAAGGTTGAGCTGCCATTCCACGAGGGGCACCTCGAGCTGCAAGGGGGTTCCCCTAGAGACCTCTAGGCTGTCGGGCCAATAGTAGCGGAATGCGTTGGTGCAGCAGCGATCGATGTAAACATCGTATCGGCCGGTTTGAGGGAGGCGCAGCTCGAAGCTTCCGTCGGGCAAGAGGAGTGTCGAAGCCGAGAGCCCGTCTCGTCCTCCGTCAGCGCGTTGCACGTAGGTTCGCATGTAAAGTACGGCTCCCGCGAGAAGCGAATCGAAGCGCGCTGGGCCTACCACTCCCGCATACATGTCCCCCAACAAGTCGAATGAGCGCACCACTCCTCTTTTGAAGTGTACGTTGTCCTCATCCAGATTCGGGAGAGTACTCTGAGTAGGAGGGCGAACCTGCACGAGAAGGGGCAGGTTGGGAACCCAAGCCTGGAAGCGACCCTCTTCATCGCTAGACGTAGCAACCGCAAACGCGTCTCCAGAGCTACCCGCCTTCCGGATGAGTTTCACCTGCACGCTGGCCGCGGGCACATTCCTGGGCCCTAGAAGAAGGCCCTGTGCCAAGATCATGGTGGGGTCAGACTGGGTAGGTGCGGTCAGTTCGCGACAGGCTGCTATGCTCAACACGCTCGCGGCAAGTAGCGTAAGTCTCGAGACCCACGCTGCCCTTTTGAACCACGCCACATGGAGCAGTCCTCGTTGCGCAGGCCCGCGTTTCCTCATCCTTCTCATCGCACTGTTTCCTTCTGCGACACTGGCTGCAAGTGGAACACCATCTGGGTATCCCCCTCGAGGACGAAGTAGCGACGTATGCTTTCGTAGGGATCGGGAGGATTGGCCGCGAGGTAATAGCCGGCGGGATTTACCCGAAAGACCACTTTGCCTTCCCGGTCACTAGTGAGCGTAGGCTCGAGTACATCCCAATCTCGCTCTCGAGCGATACGTCGCTCAGGCCAACCGGCGCGCCTTCGGGATCGAGCATGAGAATCTCGAGTTCGTACTCTCCCAATTCGAAGGAAAGAGCGCTGCCCTCCTCCAGCGGTGGAATGAGGTAGGTCTGGGGTACGAAGTTCAGCAGGCCAGGCGTTCCAAAAATCGGCGGCTCCGGGTTCGAACGAACGCTGAGCCCGCAACGCGTCAGTCCAGGCAGGTCGACAAGATCAAAAACTTGCTGCTGGCCATCGCAGTCTAGATACGTGTCCAACCGCGTATCGGAATCCGACCAGGATCGCATACTGACAAGAACTTCTCCGGCCGGAAGGGGAGAACCCCCAAGAGTCAGTGTGAGCTGATGGGAAACAGCGGGAAGCACGAGGTGAAGAGAATCATCTGGAACGAGTTCGACACTATCTGGCCATTCGTAAGTTAACTGGGGACAGCACGCGTCTACTTTTGCGTGGTAGTAGCCGTCTCTGGGTGCGTAGATCCGAAGCGCCCCCCTTCACCCCAATATTCCCTGTTCGTCACCGACTGATAAGATCCTTCTCCGACAGGGACGCGTGTGCTGAGATGGACTCTTCCGCTGCCGTAGTTAAGCCCGAGCTGCGCGAGTTCGACAATACCGGAATAGAACCGACCCGTGTATGCGAAGGTTTGCCGTACGCCGTCCTGAAAGTGAACATAGTCGAAGCGCAAGTCTGGCAGTGCATAAGTGGAGGCGGGATCAATGAGCCACTTCGAGAGGAACATTCGGAAGCTGGATCTCGAAGAAACCGCGCTCATCCGTATCGATGTCTAGGGATGTAAAGACGTTGTCATTGCTAGACTCTGGCGCAATTCGCACGCGCGTATTCGTAATTGGCACTCCACCCACGCCCAACACCTGCCCGCGCGCGAGGATGTACTTTGGAGGGGTAGCATCCTCACGCACCGGTCCCGTAAGCTGCCGGCAGGCGACCAAGCTCAGGGCCAAGACGAGGGCGACGATCCCCCTAGAACGCAAAGTCCACCCCCAGTCGGAGGCCATGGCTCCAGACGTACTGCACCGCCTCGTCCTGGCCAGCGCCAGTACCGTCCGCTCTGTAGCTGTGCTTGAGGGAGGTGTAGCGGAAGAGAATCTCCGCCAGCAGGCTCGTCTGCCTCCCGAGTCGCAGACTCAGCGTCGGGCCCAAGTCCAGTCCCTCGGTGATGCTGTTGGCCGCAATTTCGTTGTCTGCGGCCATGAAGGAAACGCCGGCGAGCATCCCGGGGGAGAGCAGGCGCTCGGGTCTCCATTGGTAGCGCCCATGCAGATTCAGGAACACGGCGCGGCTCCACTCACGTCGTTCCTCGTCGCGGGTACGAATCTGCTCCAGATCGATTTCCAGGCTCAGGCGCGGATTGATCCAGGCCCCGGCCCTTAGTCCGTAGAAAAGATCGTCGTCGAAGCGAAATGCTTCGTTGAAATCCCACCAACCTACCTGTCCACTCACATGCAGGGCGTGTCCGACCCTCGCGGTGTCGCTGGAACCGTCCGGCTCGGCCGAACGAGCCGGTCCCACCGCCGAGAATATGACCAGCAGAAACGACGCCACCATGCTCGGCAGCGCCAGAATGGGTATCGCGCGGCCGCGGAAGCCTCCCCGGGATACTCGCTTAGAAACCATAGTGAACTCCCAGCAGATAGGAGTGCGCCCAGGTTCCCCGCACTCTTTCGTCCTGGGACTCCGGAGGCAGATTGGGATCGAAGAGACTGAAACGCTGGTAGCGCAGCATCCACTCCACCCGCAGCATCCAGTGATGGTTGAGATGACGGCCCAGACCCAAACCCAGATCCCAGGCCTCCCCGAAGGAATCCGGATCCTTGCTGTCGTCCAGTCCCACGAAAGCGATTCCACCCAAGACCGAGGGCTGCCAGCTTCCGATCCACTCCATTCCGCGACCGTGGAGGGCGATGCACACCTGCCGGGCCGAATTGTCGGTGACGTGACGGCTGGTGTAGACCTCGGTGAATTCAGCTTCGATTTGAAAATGCGCGCTGCGCCGCACTCCCAGACGCGCCCCGAAGAGGGGAGCATCCTTGAAAGCAGTGAGGGCGTCGAAGTGGTAGCTACCGAGGAGAGGCCCGAACTCCAGGGCCCAGGGGCCACGGCCGTGATCCGCCGCGCGAAAGCCCGAGGGAGACCCGCTGCCGCCCATGGCAGCGCCGGCGTCGACACTTCCAAGAGCGAGGAGAGTCGCCGCCAAAAAGAGGCTCAGTACGAATTTCATGCTCTCAAGAATGGGCGAGCGCAGGCCTGGGGTCAATCTTCCCGGTCACCGAATGCGTGGCTCTTGGTACCGTGCCAGCGTAGACGCAGATAGAAGCTGAGGGTGGAGGGTGCGCTGGTACCCGGAAGCGAGGAATTGCCTGCCATGTAGCTCGTACCCAGAATCAATCCCTCTCTGAGCACCCGATGCATCGTCACGCCCCAAGCCAGATAGTCGCCCCGGTCGACCCCGTGGGCGCGCGTATCGAGCATGAGCATCACGCCGGCGCGGCCCACAAAGCCCAAGAGCCTGAGCCTCTCGGCGCTGAGGGTAGTGAACGGTCCAGTCGCGCGCCCATGCACGGGCAGAAATCCGTGCAAACCCAAGAGCATGGGAGCGACGTTGGACTCCACGCCCATGCTCCCCCAACCCACTCGCAGGCGATGATGGAGCCCCTGCTGACGCAGACTGAAGAGCTGCGAAGCGCTGTCATCGAGCAGGTAGCCGTTGTCCGAGGCAGCATAGACCTGTGGATCGATGATCGCGGCGGCGTTGCCGGCCAGGCGGTTGTATTCCAAGCCCACCGGCAAATAGGAAGGAGTCATCTTGAGGGCCAAGCCGTAGTCGGCATGGCCAGGGTCGAAGTTCACGCTGAAGCCGCGGCCGGGGGCGTTGAGGCTGGGAGTGTCCATGCGCAGCTCCGCCGAAAGGCCCAGTGCCTGCGACAGCGGCGCTTCGGTGTCCACGCTCAAAAGCGAGAACGACGCCGTCGGGCTAGCTCCCATCCGCTGTACCTGACTCAGGCTGGTGTCCACCCGGAAGCGAGCAGAAGTCCCCGCGAGCGCAGCGGCAGGCAGGCAGAGAGAGACTCCGGCCAGCACGGCGAGCCAAAGCACGGGCAGTCGTTGTGTGCTGAGCGGCGGCCGCGAGCCGCCGAAACGAGATGGGAGCATCTTTCCTTGCCATCTGAGGTGAGAACCGGAACGAGGAGTATAGCACAAGCCCGCCCCCAGAAGGGAGCGGGCTCTGCTCAATCCTCAAATCCGCCGAAATGGGGGCGAATTACTCTCCGGTGTTCTCCTGCACCTTCTTGCTCATCTCCTTGGGCTTTTCGGGCATCGGGGGAGCAGGAGGCGTGGCGGCGGCCACTTCGTAGTTCTTGACGAAGCCATCCAACAGAGCGCTGTCATCGCTCATGGCGATGAACTCCACCCCGTCGTCGATGCTCTTCATCTCGACCTTGCAGTTTTCGGCCGTGATCATCTTCTGGGCGAGCGGGCAGTGGAAATCCGTCAGCTCACCGTTAGCCTGCGAATGGAGCTTGGCAACGGCGTCGGTGTTCTTCCCGTGGTAGCGGACAACGAGCTCCGAGGGAGAAACACGGTCGGTGTCGAAAGAAACGGCGCATTTGCCTGCGCAAACCTTGTCGCCCATGCAGGCGGCCGCGGTCTGGGCCTTGCCACTCATGGGGCAGCTCGTGCCGGCGGCCGTGGCCTTCATGTTCTTGCTACAGCTGGCGGAAGCGGTGCTGGCCTTGGCGCCCTTCATGGGACAGGAAGCACTCGCGGTGGACGCCTTGGCGCCCTTCTTGTCGCAGGCGAGAGCGCCCGTGGCAAGCATGGCCACGAAGCTCAGGACGATGAGAGTAATGATCGGGAGTCGGGATGAGCGCATGTGTTCTCGGTCTCCTTGCCGGGGATGGATGCCTTGCAGAATTCGAACGGGTGGGGAAGCTCCCACCCGCCGGATTAGCATTCAATCTACTGAAATTCTAACGAGCGTCCCAAGCTTCTGTTCCCCAGTCCCCGGCAGATTTCTGGGCCGGACGGCGAACGGAGGCTTCAACTAGTGTTCCGACAGGATTTTAGCAGAGCCGCTCGAAGAGGAGTCGGCCGCCACGGAAAGCGTCCCTGGCTGTCCCGCAGACTCCGTGGCCCGCCGCGCCACGACCAGATGGGCCACCCCCAGGGTTTGCCGGCGCACCCGAACTTCGGCGCTGAAGCCGGCGCGTTGCAGGGCCTCTACGAACTCGGGCACGGTGAGAAAGCGCGCCATCGAGCGCGGCAAATAGGTGTAGGCACCCTCGTCTTTCCCCACCACCTTGCCCAAAAAGGGCACCACACGCTCGAGATACAACTCCAGGGGAGCGCGCGCCCAGGCGCGCCGCGGACGGAAGAACTCCAACACGAGTAGCTGTCCATTAGGGCGCAGAACTCGGGCGATCTCGTCGAGCCCCCGTTCCAGCTCCCCCAAATTGCGCAGCCCGAAGGCCACCATGACCGCGTCGAAAGACGCATCGGGCAGGGGCAAACGCTGCGTGTCTGCTGCCACCACCGCGCACTCGCGCGTCAGTTGGTTGTCCACCTTGCCGGCCTCGAGCATGGGCAGACAAAAATCGGCGGCCAGGTGACGGCGGCCCTTCCCCATTGCTTTGGCGGTGAGCAAGAGCTCGCCGGTCCCGCTGCAGACATCCAGGAGATCGCCCGCGGCGGGATCGATTTCGCGCGCCAAATCGCGCCGCCATACCGCGTCCCGGCCCAGACTGAGGATGCCGTTCATGCGGTCGTAGACACGGGCGATGCCAGCGAACATCTCCTGGATGGCCCGATCGTGTCCCCGAGGATCCTGGCGCGTGGTATTCTGATATCGGCTCATTTTCCTCGTTTCCGCCCAGATTCTGGCTAGATCTGGATAGGACAAGACGGAGACTGGCGCCAGGCCCGGGCTCTCGACTAAGATGGCGGCCGCTGGTCGAGACACCAGCGTGGCCCACATGTTGCCTCCTTAGCCCCAATCATGGCCGAAGAAATCCAAATCCTCCCCGCGCCACCGGTCCACAATCGCCTCCATCATCTGGCGGGTCTGGCAATTCTGGCGGCCAACTTCCTGCGCCATCGGATTCGTGGCTATCGTACGCCCCGTCCCACTGCCCTCCTCGACCCCGATGCCGCCTACCGCTACGCGAACGCGGTCGTCACCAACTGGCTCTCGCATTTGGAGCGTTTCCTCCGCCACCCTCTGGAGCTTGAGGGAAAGAGCGCTTTGGAGTTGGGACCGGGGCCCGATCTGGGTACGGGACTGGTACTCTTGGGAAGGGGACTGCGCTGCTACCGCGCCATCGACGCCCACCCTCTGCTCGCGCGCTCCCCCAAGAAGCTGCATCTGGGCCTGGCCGAGCGCACGGCTCGCGACACTTCGGTTCCTCTGGCGCAGCTCACGGACGCCTTGGAGAAGGGTATGAAAGGCCCCCTCGGCTACGTCCATGATCCCAAGCTGGGGTTGGAGGTCTTTGGCGCGGCGAGCTTCGACTTGATCTTGAGTCACGCCGTCTTCGAGCACCTGGATCGGGTGAAGTCGGTCATCGCCGGCCTGAGCCATGTGGCGCGGCCCGGCGCGCTTTTGGTGGCGGAGATCGATCTGCAGACCCACACGCGCTGGATTCGTGACGTCGACCCGCTGAACATCTACCGCTATACCAGAGCCACCTACCGCTCTCTTCGCTTCTCGGGGACTCCCAACCGGGTGCGTCCCGATGATTACATGGAGCTTCTGACGCGCAACGGCTGGAAGGAAGTGCGCTACTTTCCGCGAAGGGTGTTGCCACCGGAGTACATCGAGCGGGTAGAACCCACTCTGGCCAAACACTTCCGTGGTGACCTCGAACATCTGGGCTGGCTGAGCGTGGTGCTTTGCGCGCGCTACGGCGGGGGGAGTGGCGATGCCTGAGTCTCGCGCCTCGCGGTTTCCAGCGTGGTTGTTCTTCATGGGATTGATTGCCCTCTCGTTCGCGTTCTACTGGCGAATTCTCAACAATCCCTTCTGGGACCCCGAAGATTTCAACTTCCTGCACACCGCCATCCTGAACGCGGGCAACCCCTCGCGACTCTTCGCGGCCAACGCAGCCGAGCGCTTCCACCCCGTACCGCTTCTGTTCTTCCAGCTGGAGTACCGCGTCTTCGGGCTGAATCCTCTCGGCTACTACGCCGTGAACTTAATCGTCCACGCTTTCAACGCGATTCTGGTCGATCTCTTGGTGATGGTCCTTTTGGGCGACCGGCGAATCGCGCGGCTGGCCAGCGTGTTCTTCGTGCTGGGGGTAGGCAGCTACGGCAAGGCAATCATGTTCGTGGCGGGGATCGAAAACCTCATCATCACCACGCTCTATCTGCTCATCCTCAATCTCTACATTCGCAACGACCTGAGCGAGAAGGGGCGCGTTTTCTCCCCTCGCTACGCGTTGGTCCTCTTGCTCTTTCTCTTGGCGAGCTACGCCAGGCCGACCGCGTTCAGCCTGGTGTTGGGCCTCTTGGCCTACAAGCTCTTCTTTCGTACTGCCCGCGGAAGCAATCGCAAACTGTTGGAGCCCAACCTGGTCATTCTCGTGGTGGGCGCGGTCCTGTTTTGGATCCTTCGCGAGCTTTCCGGGGCCACCGATTTCAGTCACGAGCTAGCTGGAGCTAAGCCCTGGACATTCACGGTGCGCTCTTTGGGAAACATGGTGAGTTACATCATTCACATGTTCTTCCCTCTGCATGTAAGCCATTTGGTGACCATGGGGAATCCGGTGGTTCGTGGCCTCTACGAAGCGGCGCCGGTCATCCGCTGGTTCATCGGACTCAGCATCCTCTCCTACGGTTTCTTCGGCTTCGTCTTCGGCAATCGCGCGCTCCGGTTCTTCATCACCTGGACCTTCATTTCCATCCTTCCCTTCTCCGCGCTGAGCTTTCCCGACGACTGGCTGAACATCCGTTACCTGTATCAGGTCTCCATCGGCTTCAACTTCATCCTCGCTTCGGGAACCATCTACACTATGGACCTGCTGCATCGCCGCCGTTGGAGGAGGTTCATTCCCTGCGCGGCCCCGATGCTATTCGTCCTGCTCTCCTTCTACATCATGACCAAGCTGGATCAAAAGTACGAGCGTGAGCGTCGAGATCCTCAGGTACGCGAGATGTTGCAGAAAGTTCGCGAACAGAGAGCAGCTGAGCTGATCAAGGCGCGGGCAACGGTACCTTCAACAACCTCAGACCATTGAAGCGCCACATGGGTAACTTGATGTCCGAGAGAAGCAGCTCATCGGGCTCTTGCTCGCGGATGGTGAAGGGGTGCGGTTCGTCGAAGAGCATGAGCTGCACCGGTCCGAAGGCCTGTAACCTGGCCTCCTTCTCGCGCGGCAGCCAGGACACTTGCACCGCGCAGCGCGAGGAGGGATAGATGATTTTCAAGAGTGCCGCGGCGCGCGGATCGCAGTCCCTATCGCGGATGAGCCGAATCCAAGAGCGAAGCGAGAAGTCGCTGAGGCAAGAAGCGGAGCGCACGCGACCGTAACGCAGATAGGGATAGTCCACCCGGAAGGGAATTCCCGCCACGAGCTGAGTTCCCTGAAAGAACTCCTCGGGCAGATCCTCCATCACTCCACGCCATACTTTCATCTGCCGCGAAACCTCGTGCCACTCGTAGTAGGGAACGAAGAGCGGAGAAATGAGCCAGGCCGGCCACATGCTCACGAAGGCGAGCAGGACCAGGGGTATTCGGACGAGCCAACGCCTGCCCCACGGTGGGCGGGCCAAGAAGGCACAGAGGATTGCGGCGATGCCCGAAAGGGGAGCGTAGAGGTACCAGGCCGACAGACCGTCGGCCAGAGCCGCCGGCAGAAGGAGCAGCGCGGTCCAGCAAAGTCCGAAGCGCAAGAGAACTCGCGTAGGGTTCTCCTGTGGTGCCGGACTCTCTTCTTCAACCGAGTCGGCGGACTCCGTTTCTCTGAGACGAGGCGCCCAGAGCACCGCCAACACGCTGAGCAAGAGCAGCAAACTCAGACCGATTCTGACGCCCCACAGTCCACCCAGACGCACTGGATCGACCAGGTCGCCCAGTCCCGAGCGGAGCGAGGCCAACTCGAAGCTCAAATGGCCGTAACCCCCGAGTCCCCTAAGGACCAAGCTTCGCGCAAGCAGGGCGGGAAGGACCAGAATGCCTCCAACCAGAAAAGCAGGTTTTCTCTGGTCGGGCGATGCCACGCTCAATAGCAGAAGCGGTAGCACCATTCCGGTCTCCTTGCTCAGAGGAGCCAAGAGTCCCGCGAGGATGAGAAGAGGCCGCGCGCCCCTTTGCCCCAGCTCCCACCTGCGCCAGGCCAGGCACGAAAGCAACAGAAGGAAGACGACCCAGAGATCCGCGCGACGGGCCACCGCCGGCACGACCTCCACCGCCAGAGGATGCACCGCGAACCAACTACTACCCAAGAGTGCGCCCCAGCCCGGGGCTCCCAGACTGAGAAGCAGCCAAAACAGAGTCACGGCTGCCGCCCCGTGCAAAAGAAGGTCGCTCAGGTGGTAGTAGCGCGGATTCAATCCGTGAAGCAGGTAGTCGAGTCCGTAGCTCAGTCCGGTCCAGGGCCGGTAGAAACCGACTTCCGGCTGGATGTGGTCGCGGACTTCGTGGGTGAAGCAAGTCAGAGGACCCGCCGGAGCTTCAAAACGGTTCGCGTCGATGAGGGGACCGCTGTCCAAGCCGGTGAAGTCCAGAGGGAGAATCCAGTAGAAGGCACCGATGGCCAGGGCGAAGACCAGCAACGCGCTCAGTCGCGCGCCCCGCCAGGAGTCGGAAGAAGGGCTGTTTCGATTCATGGGGTCATGGTGGGACAAGCGGTCCGTTTGGTCACGCTCGAATCCACAAGGCCAGTCCGGCATAGCCCTGCCCGTCTTCTGCGGCTATGTTCCTTGCCATGAGTACTGCCATCGCGCCGAAGATCAGCAAGATCGTCCTCGCCAACGGTCTGCACATTTTCGTGCTTCCCCAAGAGTTCACCTCCACCTTCGCCGCTTACTACCACTTCGACGTGGGAAGTGCGCACGATCCCGCGGGGCGTTCGGGCATCGCTCACCTGCTGGAACACATGATGTTCAAGGGCACCAAGCGTATCGGTACGACTCGGGCCAATGAATATAGCGAATTGGTGACCCGAGCTGGAGGGCATGGCATGAACGCCACCACCAGCTACGACATGACCCGCTACTACGTTCAACTTCCCTCGCACCAACTCGAGATGTGGTTTTCCCTGGAAGCGCAGAGACTTCGAGAGCCGGTGTTTCGTGATTTCGAATCCGAGCGCGAGGTGGTGTTGGAGGAACGGCGACTGAGAGTCGAGAATCAGGCCGAGGGAGTGGCCTTCGAGAGGCACCGGAAACTGCTCTATCCGAAACACCCCTACGGAGTGCCCGTGATCGGCTGGCCGGAGGATATCCGTGCCCTGATGCGTAGCGATGCGGAGGAGTACTTCCACACCTGGTACTCGCCTTCCAACTGCTCCATGGTCCTGGTTGGGGATCTCGACCCGCAACACGTAGAGGCTCTGGCCGAGAAGTATTTTGGCGCGTGGGAAACCCAGGATCTCCCCGAGCGTCTGCCGCGGCCGGTAAAGGGCATCGATTCCCTCCGGCGCGACAGAGTGGAGTTCGATGCCCTTGGCCATCTTCGCATGGCCTGGATCACGGTTCCAGAAAGGCACCCCGATCACGACAAGCTCTCGCTCCTTTCTGCCGTCCTGGGTGAACTAAGCTCCTCGCGTCTCACTCGTCGCCTGGTGCACGAGAGCGAGCTCGCGGCGGCGGTAATCTCCTTCGCCTACGGGCAACACGAGAGCGGAAGCTTCAACATCATCGCCCGGCCCACTTCGAAGAGCTCGTTGCGCGAGCTCGAGTCCGGAATCCTCGAGGTGGTTCACGAGCTGAGCGAGAACGGGGTCGAGCAGGAAGAACTTGATCGGGCGCGCATCTTCCTCGAGGCCAATCGCACTCAGAGACTCTACTCCAAGCTCTCGCTGGCAATGGACATCGGAGCGGAAGTCGCGCTCTCGCAAGACCCCACACGCCTGGATACCTATGAAGAGCGCCTCGCCACCATCACTTGCCGGCAGGTAAACGAGCTCACGCAGCGATGGCTCGTCCCTGAGCAGCGTTGTGTGGTCGAACTCGAGCGCGCCGCGGGAACGGGCGGCGGCAATGGGCAGGGTCTCGCGGCCGGCGCCGGCGAAAGCGGCGAGCACCGGCGCGAAGCCGAACCGAGCCGGAGGGGAGCCGCCCATTCGGAGGGCTTCGTGGAGATGCTCTCCCTCATCGACAGTGCACCCAAGGTGCAGTTCCACGTACCCGCGGTGGGAAAAGACGTCCGCCGCGAGGAAATTGGCGCGGGGGCCACGCTCTTCCTCAAGGAAGATCACGACCTCCCCGGAATCCGATTCAACCTCCACTTCAAAGGAGGTAGCAATTCAGCTCCGCTGGAGATTCTCAGCGCCTACGCCCTGGCGGGGGCCCTGTGGCAGGAAGGGGGAACGGGCGAGCTGGACCCGAATTCCCTGGAGCGCGCCAAGGAGAGCTTGGGCGTCACCATGAGCATGCAACCCGGACCCACCGGCTGGCAGCTCTCGCTGTGGACTCTTTCGCGCAACCTGGATCCCGCCTTGAAACTGCTGCGTGCAATGCTGCGCGAGCCGAGGCTCGATTCCACTCGGCTGGGCATTCTGGCCAACAAGCAGATCGAGCTCATGCGGCGGCGAGCCGACTACCCCGCCTGGGCCATCGGCTTTTTGGGACAGAAAGTCCTGTACGGCGATCATCCCCGGCTGGGTTATCAGCCGACACGGGCCGAAATCGAAAATCTGAGCTCCAGCGACATTGCCCGGGTCCTCTCCCGTCATCTGGGTCCGGAAAACTGCTATCTCAACGCCGTAGGCGACTTTCATTCCGATGCGCTCATCCGGGAGCTCGAGGAACACTTCCGTGGCTGGCCGGCAGCTTCGGACCCCGAGAGAGTGTGGCTGGAACGCGAGCCCTCGCTGAATCCCGGCGTTCACATCCTGGCCAAGGAACTGGCTCAGCCCGCGGTGCGCTTCCTCGGGGAAGTCGGAGTCGACCGAAGGATCGCTGACGAGGAACACGCCGCGCTGGAGATTCTGAACCGGATCCTAGGTGGCAGTGGCTTCCGCTCGCGTCTCATGGAGAGACTCCGCAGCGACGAAGGACTGACCTACGGCGTCTCCTCGTCCATGGCCCACGATCATCGTCCTGGCGTGCCCGGTCTGTGGGCCATCTCCTTCCAGACCCGGAAGGACGCGGTGGCGCGCGCGGTGACAATCGTGGAAGAGGAGTGCCGCCGCCTGCGTGAAGTCCTACCCGCGCCCGACGAGGTCCACGAGCAGATCCAGGCCTGGCACAACAGCTTCCTCTTTCGCTTCGAAAACTCGGCACAGGCCGTCACGAGGCTCATGAATCACGAGTTGGACGACCGCCCCTACGAGCGGGACCTGGAGGTCCTCGCCCAGATCGAACGCGTGTCGCGCGAACAGGTTCGCGAGGCGGCGCGGCGCTGGCTTCATCCCGAGAATTTCTCCATCACCATCTTCGGTACCCCCAGCAAGGAAGAGCGGAAAGCTCTCCAAGCTAGCCATCCCCTCAGGGACTGGGAGCGCGGTGAGGTGTTGGGGGGCGGTTACGATTGAGGGCGCGCCGAAGGGGTTCGCGCGGCTTGGGACGGGATCTCAAAAGATGGGTTGCTGGCGAGCGTTTTCCAAGGCAATTCTGGCCTCCCCTTCCGACCGAATGTCAGTCCGAGATTCCCCCCGCTTGACAGAATGTCCGACTGGGGCCGCTCGGTTTTGATTTTGGATTCAGACCCAGTGCTCTAACTGAATTCATTACAACGAGTTAAAATCTATAGAGCGAGACGGTAATCTCGGCGCGGGAATTGATGATGGATCCAGCTGGAACCGCGGGATTCTCCCCCACCGCAAGGCTTGTCCCCACGGAACCGCGGTTACTCAGCGAGAGGAAGTACTGTGAGAAGCGCTGCTGCCACCGTCGAGAATCGGACGAATCTGGACATCTACTTCAGCGAGGTCCATCACTACACCCCCCTGAGCCGCGACGAAGAAGTCGAGTTGGGTCGCGCCATTCGAGAGGGCGATGAAGATGCGCTGCAGAAGCTGGTCAACGCGAACCTGAGGTTCGTGGTGTCCATCGCCAAGCAGTTCGCCCGCTACGGCGTTCCCCTGGAAGATCTCATCAACGAGGGAAACTTGGGTCTGATCGAGGCCGCCAAGCGTTTCGACGAGCGCAGGGGATACAAGTTCATCTCCTACGCGGTGTGGTGGATTCGTCAGTCGATCATGATCGCGCTCGCGCAACAGTCCAAGGCGGTGCGGATGCCGCTGAACCGCGCGCGCGCGCTACATCGTCTACGCAAAGCGAACACTCGTTTGGAGCAGAAGCTCGAGCGGGTGCCTGGAGCGGATGACCTGGCGAAGGAATTGGGCATCACCGAGGAGGAAGTGCGAGACACTCTCCCCTTGATGCACGAAGCCGTCTTCCTCGATGACACGGTCAGCGAAGGCAGCACGACGACCTACATCGATCTTTTGGCCGGCGAGGACGAACCGTCACCGGACCTTCCGATTCTCGAGGACGAACTGCGCCGCGGCGTTTCTGAAGCCCTGAAGCACCTCCGCAGCCGCGAAGCCGAGGTCCTGAGGCTCTACTTTGGCCTCGAGGGCTCCAACCAGATGACCCTCGAAGAGATCGGCAAGAGGATGAGTCTCACCCGTGAGCGCATCCGCCAGATCAAAGAAGAGGCTCTGGAGAAGATGCGCTCGCGTCGCAGCTTCAAGTTTCTCACGGACTATCGGGAGATGGCAACGCTGCACTGAGTCGCTCGGATGCCATGGGCCCTCTGGGGCTCACCGAATCCCGGTAGGCGGGCTATCTTTCTTGGATAGCCCGCCTTGCATTTGAGCCAACGAGAAAACATCGTTCAGAGCGGATGGGGCAACGACCTTCTCGCTTGGAGCTGTCATGAACAAGGCCCAAGAACTCTACCGAAGCAAATTGACCACGGCTGACGAAGCACTGAGCCAAGTGAAGTCCGGCTCGCGCGTCCTCGTTGGTTCCGGTTGCGCCGAGCCGCAGACTTTGGTCGCCGCTCTGTGCCGCCAGGCCAGTCGCCTCCACGACGTGGAAGTCGTCCACTTGCTCACTCTAGGATCGGCCGACTACGTCAACCCCGACTACGCTGGTCACTTCCGACACAATGCGTATTTCATCGGCGGAAACGTGCGTAAGGCAGTGTGGGAGGGACGCGCCGACTATACTCCGATTTTCTTGCACGAGATTCCCGAGTTGATGCGCAGCGGTCAGCGCCCCACCGACGTGGCGCTTCTGCAGGTAACCCCGCCCGATCGACACGGATACTGCAGTCTGGGGATTCACGTCGACATCCAAATGGCAGCCGTCGAAACGGCCAAGATCCTCATCGCCGAAGTGAACCCCAACATGCCTCGTACTCTCGGCGACAGCATCATTCACATTTCGCGCTTCGATTCCCTGGTCGAGGTCGACACGCCGCTTCTGGAACTGCCATTGCAGGAACCCAATGAGGTATCGATCCGAATCGGGGGGAACATCGCCGACCTCATCGATCACGGCAGCACTTTGCAACTCGGCATCGGCAACATTCCCAATGCCGTCCTCAAGTTCATGACCGAGAAGCGGCACCTGGGTATTCACACCGAAATGATCAGCGATGCCTGCATCTCACTCATCCAAAACGGGAACATCGACAATACGCGAAAGACCATTCACCGCGGAAAGACGGTGGTGAGTTTCGTCATGGGTTCGCGCAAACTCTATGATCTTGTCGATGACAACCCGAGCATCGAGTTCTACCCGAGCGACTATGCGAACGACCCCAGAATCATCGCGCGCAACGACAAAATGGTCGCGATCAATTCCGCCGTACAGGTCGACCTCACCGGGCAGGTATGTAGCGACTCGATCGGCTACAAGTTCTACAGCGGAATCGGCGGTCAGGTGGATTTCATTCGCGGAGCCGCCATGAGCAAAGGAGGCAAGCCGATCATCGCGCTCCCCTCCACTGCCAAAGAGGACACGGTCAGTCGCATTGCCCCATTCCTGGACGAGGGGGCCGGCGTGGTCACGAGTCGCGGCGACGTGCATTACGTGGTAACGGAATACGGTGTGGCCTACTTGCACGGAAAGACGATTCGCGAACGAGCTCTGGCGCTCATCAACATCGCTCATCCCAACTTCCGCGAGGACCTGCTCGATTTCGTCCGAAGCAAGCACTACGTGCAAGCCGACGAGGAAGTCTGGCGGCAGATCATGAATCCCTTCCCCGTCGACTGGGTGGAGAACCGAGAATTCGGAAACTCCGTGTGCATGGTGCGTCCCATCCGCGCCGACGACGAGCGCAAGCTCCAAGAGTTCTTCTACAGCCACGAACCCGAGACGATCTATCAACGTTACTTCCACGCGAAGAGCCAGCTCGGTCACCAGGAAGCTGCCATGGCGTGTTCGGTCGACTACAAGAACCGCATGGCCTTCGGGGTGTTCGAACGCGCCGATCGCGAGGCCGAGCGCATCGTGGGCATCGGCAGATACGAGCTCAACAACCGCACCAACATCGCCGACACCGCCTTCGTGGTGCACGAGGACTTCCGGGGACTGGGCATCGGAAGCCACCTCCTGGAGAAGATCATCGACTACGCCAAGTCGCAGGGGATCGCGGGGATCCGCAGCGAGTTCCTTCCCACCAACAAGGACGCCAAGGAAATCCACGAGCGGGTGGGGCACTCGCTCGAATGGGACGAAGAAGACCAGGTATATCGTGTGTTTACGCGCTTCGAGCGGCCCAAGCGCCCCCGGCGCGGGCGCGGACCCACGCACGAAGTCGAGCCCCGCGCCTAGCGGGTGCTTGCCGGATCGCACGGGGCACGGCACACTGTCGTCTTCAGCCTGGGAGTGGAGACTTCAGCCGACGGATGCCCTCAGAATGCCCGAGCGATTCACAACTCGCATCCTTGCGCCGGATGAGTATCCGGAATGGGAACAATTCGTCGCAGAATCTCCCGACGGCAGCATCTATTCCCTGCCCTCCTACCTCGATGTACTCTGTGCAGCCACCGATGCCCGCTACCGCGTCCTCGCCGTTTTTCGTGATGGCGTGATCGTGGGGGGTGTTGCTCTCTACGTGAGTTCGAGCTCAGCGGGAAATTATGTGGCTCCACGGTTCTTGCTCTACTACAACGGCCTGGTCCTGGCGCGCTCCAGCTCGAAGTATCCCTCGCAGCGCACTTCGCTGAGCCTTCACATCATGGAATCCCTGGAGTCTGCACTCCAAGAGGAAGGATTCGTTCATCTTCGTCTGCATTCGCGCGCAACACTCAGCGACGTGCGTCCCTTTCTCGCAAAGGGTTGGTCCGCGAGGCCCTCGTTCAGCTACCTCGTCGATCTGAGCGACATCGATTCGGCCCGAAACCGGGTCGAGAGGAATTTCCGCCGCCTCATCAAACGATGCGAGAAGGATGGCATCGTGCTGAGCCAGGACGATGACTTCGAGTCGTTCTTCGCTCTGCACGAGGAAATTCACCACCGCAAGGGTGTACCGCTCTACCTCCCGAAGCCGCGCTACCGTGAATACTATCAAAAGCTGCACGAGCGCTCGCTGTGCAAACTCTTCCATGCCCGGCTTCCGCAGGGTCAGTCCATCGCCAGCCAACTCGTACTCCTCGGTCCGCATCCCATTAGCCACACCGTCTGCGCCGGCGCGTCGGAGGAGCACCTGAAAACCGGCGCTTCCGTCTTCCTTCGCTGGAAGGCCTGCGAGGCTCTTGCCGCGGAGGGTTATCAGGGCAATGACCTCACCGACGCTGAACTGAATCCAGTGACACGTTTCAAGAGCCAACTGGGAGCCGAGCTGAAGCTCTCCTTCATGCTTCATCGTGAGGACGCGATGAGCTGGCGTCTGCGCAACCTGGCTCGGAGCCCCTTCAACTTCTCCCGCCGCGCGCTGCGCGCAGTGCAACGCCGCCTCGCATCGAGGGGGTCCTGAAGGTGTTCGCCAACCGGCCTGAGATGGATCTTCTCGCTGCGGAGATCTTCTGCCGCACCCTTCTTCGGCTCGGGGTGGATGTCGTCTTCGGACTGCCCGGTACGCAGAACGAGGTGCTCTTCGAGGCCTTGGGCCGCTTGGGACCGAGGGTGGTGGTGCCAAGCCACGAGCTCGCCGCCTCTTTCGCGGTCAACGGGTACGCTAGAAGCAGCGGCCGGCCCGGCGTCCTTCTCACGATCTCAGGGCCCGGTTTCACCTACGCGCTCAGTGGCATCGCCGAAGCGGCTCTCGATTCGGCGGCAGTACTCCACGTGGTGGTCTCCCGAACCAAGCTCAAGGACAGGAAGTTCCAGCTGCAGGACATCGATCAGAGAGCGATCGCGGCCCCTTTGGTGAAGCGAGTCTTCTGTGTGAGCGAAGCTAAGGAACTGCGCTCCACCCTCGAGGAAGCGTACTCGTACGCTCAGGAAGGCGAGCCCGGACCGGTTCTCTTGGAAATCGAATCGGATGTGCTGCGGAAGGAACTTTCTTGGCGAGATTCCCCCGCCGAGAACGAGGGCTCCACGGAGGAGGAGAGCTTCGGGGAGGAGTTGCGAGAGACCCTTGCCCGACTTCGAGAGAATAAGAAGGTGCTGTTGCTCCTGGGTCAAGGAGCAGCGCAGGCCAATGAAGAGGCCAGGAGGCTGGCCGAGGGTCTACGAGCCGCCGTTCTCACCACGACCTCCGGACGCGGGATCCTCCCGGAGGACCATCCCCTTTCCCTGGGATTCGAATTCTCCGGCACGCGCGCGCAGGCGCGGAACGCCCTCCTGGAATGCGCCGATCTCGTTCTGACCGTCGGCTGCAAGTTCTCTCACAACTCCAGTCACGGATTCAAACTCGAGATTCCTCGGGAAAAACTGATTCAGGTCGATCGCTCCAGGGAAGTCCTCCAGGGAAACTACCCGGCGAGCCTCAGCGTATTGGCGGACGCTCGTGAGTTCCTTTCCGCCATTCTGCGCGAGAGCCGAGAGTTTTCAAACGAAGGTCGCGGCTGGTCGAGCCAGGAACTCGACGATTGGCGCAAACGGGGTCGTCAGTCCTCGTGGATCGAGCTTCCCGAACCCTCGATCTTGGGCAAGGGGCCCGAGAAGTTCTTCAGTGCACTGCGCAACGTCATGCCGCGCGACGGCATCCTGGTCGCCGACTCGGGCCTTCACCAGCTCATGGCGCGCCGCTACTACAAGGTGTTCTGCCCGCACGGCCTGATGCTACCCACCGATTTTCAATCGATGGGCTTCGCCCTTCCCGCCGCGCTGGGCGTCAAGTTCGCCCACCCCGAACGCACCGTGGGCGCCATCGTCGGTGATGGCGGCATGGCAATGACCGGGCTCGAACTTCTCAGTGCCGTCAAGACGAAGCAACAATTCTGCGTCCTGGTGATCAACGATGGTTCCTACGGGCTCATCCGCCGCAGCCTCGAATCGGCCCACGGAAGCGCATACGGCACGGAACTGGTGAATCCGAACTTCGAGGATCTGGCCAAGGCCACCCACGCCAATTATCTGCTCTTGAATCGCAACGCCCAGGCCAGTCTTCGCCGCGCCTTCCAGCTACCTGGCGTCACCCTGGTGGAAGTCCCGGTCACTGATTCCAGGGAGATGATACTGGCCAAAGCCAAAGGCATGGTGAAGCGAGCCGCCGGACCGCGCGTGCTGAAGAAGCTCAAGGGACTGCTCGGTCGCGGAGAGAGCTAACTACTCTTCTGGTGCGCTTCGACCTGGCGAATCTTCAAATAGAGCATCAGCGCCAGGAACACCATCACCGCAATCGAAAATAGAAGCCCTTTGCGACGGAAGCGATACTCCTTCTCCGACTTGGTGATACCCGCATCTCCGGTCTCGATCGCCTTCAGACCGGCATCCGCAACTTCGTCGAAGTCGCTGCGATCGAAGGCATGCACCGCTGAGCGAGACTGACGCAGAGCATCGTTCAGCTCGGACAGGGAAGCGGCGAGCGCATCGACATCCAGTCCCTTTGCGGCGAGCGTATGCGTCATCTGCTCGAAATTCGCCTGGGCAGCTTCCATGGTAGTGATTCTCTCATGGAAGTGGGCCGCAGTGGCGTTGCAGATCGGGTTGTCCTTGGCGTATCTCG
Organism: Candidatus Krumholzibacteriota bacterium; assembly: GCA_963727455.1. Taxonomy (GTDB): domain Bacteria; phylum Krumholzibacteriota; class Krumholzibacteriia; order JAJRXK01; family JAJRXK01; genus JAOZPE01. Next base: position 41,527 of record CAVSGG010000011.1, read on the forward strand.
TGTGGCAATCGAAGCAAAGATGGCCCGGTTCGGTTATCAGCATCGTATCACTCGGCTTGGAAATGTCGTGCGTTCCGTGACATTTCGCACACTCGGGCCAACCATGCGTACTGAACACCTGCTTGTGCTTGCTACCATCGAAGAGCTTGCCGTTGCCACTGTGACAGGTTCGGCAAACCTCGCTCACCGAGGAGATCTGTGGCGGCATCGCGGCATGGTTTCCATGACAATCGTTGCAGGCCGGGGCCCCTTGGTCGCCATCCACGAGCAGAGCTTGACCATGCACGCTCTTGCGGTATTGCTTGAGCTGAGTGGTGGGCAAGGGACTTCCGTCCTCGGTCTTGTAACCCGCCATGTACTTGGCATCGGCGTGGCACTTTCCGCAGGTAGCCGGAATGTTGGATTTGAAGGTGGTTGACCGACGGCTATCCGAGCCCTGGATTCCGTGTACTCCGTGACAGCTCACGCACTGCGCCGCCTTGGAGTCCCCCTTGCCCAACAGAAGCTGGCCATGTTTGCTCTCGCGGTACTTGGCCAACTGGTCCGTCGGCAAGGATGGGTTGAAGCCTCGCATGAAGGCCGGGTCGGAGTGGCATCGCCCACAAAATTGCGGGATCCAGGTCCGATCGACTTTCCGGCGTTCGCTGTCCGGCCAACGCTCGTATATATCGTCGGACATCTCGGTCTGGTCCGGGTGCCCGCCGTGACAGCCCGAGCACGAAAGTCCCTGCCGAAAATGAACGTCCGCGAGAAAATTCTGCAGAATGAGAGTGGTGCTGCCGCTGCCATCATCTCGAATGTGCCATAGCGTTTCCTCGGATTGCATGTCCTTGTCGGTATGGCAGAGTATGCAGTTGTCCTTCAGAACCAGTTCCATCTTGTCGGGCGAGAGCTTCAAAGACAGCAAGTCCCTGGCGTGCGCAGCCGAGGAAATGAGCCCCGCCTCCACCGCCTTGCTGAAGAGTTTGCGCGCATGATCTGGCAGCTGGCCATAGTACTCTTGCAGTTCGGCTGGCACGACCGGCTTGCCTTCTTCGTTCGTTTCGAAGAATTCTCTCACCTGCGCGGAAAGCTCGACGGGCTCGCTTGCGTCGCCGTCTTGCGCGAGAGCAGGCGGAATCAAGTTCCACACCGGTGCCGTTGCGAGCAGCAGTAAGAGAAGACAAAGTCCCGCCGAAAGCGTGATTCGAGACTTCATTGGCTCACCCTCCGCATCGTTCTCGCACTCGAACCCGTGACGAGGGTGAGTGCCCAAGCGATGACCACGACTACAGCGGCCGCGACCAGTGCGCGCAGATAGCTCATGCCCAGAAGGCCATGGAGCGCCACGTGTAGCGCGATACCGCCACTGAAGAGGAACCATCGATGCCGGTAAACGAGGAATCGGAAGACGGTGATGAGCGCGGCCAGTCCCAAAGTCCACCAAGCGCAGACGCGCGCGACCGCCCTCACGTCGACCTCAGCCCCGTGTCCGTGGCCGCCGATGTCCCAAGCTTTCAGAGTGAGGAAAACTACGAAGAGAATGGCGCCCACTCCGTAGTCGCTGAAACCAGGCGATGGCTTGTCCGCTCTCGCCTTGCGGTCGAGCCAGGGCACGAGCGCCCAACTGCCCATGAGGACAGAAACCATGAGGAGCGCGGCTTGCGGCCCTTCCATCACCCAGAGATGCGGCGGAAACTCTTTGAGCAGTTGATAGATCCACAGGAAGTACCATTCGGGCTTGATCCCCGGATAGGCAGGCTGAAGCGGGTTGGCCTTCAGCCCCAATTCCCATTCGACACCAGGAACCCCCGGTCCGTAGGGAAGCATCACCGCCAGTATCATTAGCCCGATGAGACAGAGGAGCCACAAGAGCAAATCTCTGAGCAAGAAGTTAGGAAAGAACTTCATGCCCGGTCCCTTGGATTCATGAGTCAAGGGTGGTGCCATTCCCTGTCGCTGGATGAGTAAGAGATGAATGCTGATCAAAGCGAAGATGAGCAGCGGGAGTGCAACGACGTGTAGAGCAAAGAAGCGATACAGGGTATTGATGGACACATCGTGTCCTCCCCTCATCACTTGGAGCAGCCACTCTCCGATGCCCGGCACTGCCTTCACGGAATCGGTGCCCACGGAGGTTGCGAAGTAGGCCAACTCGTTCCATGGCAGAAGATAACCGGAGAACCCAAATCCCAAGCCAATGGCGAATAGCAGGAAGCCCGTGATCCAGGTGATCTCGCGCGGAGGGCGATAGGCCTTGAGCATCATCGTCGAGAACATGTGGACCGTCAGCGAGACGATCATCAGATGCGCACTCCAGCAGTGCACCGAACGGATGAGCCAACCAAAGGGCACCTTGGTGGTGATGAACCGAATGCTCTCGTAGGAACTTGCCTCGCCGGGTTTGTAATAGAGCAGAAGTAGCAATCCCGTGGCGATTTGAACGAGAAAGAAGAAGAGGGTAGTGCCGCCCAGGTAGTACCAGACCATTGGGTGGTCGCCCAGAGGCACCTCTTTGTGCTTGAGGAACTCCACCAGGTTGCCCAGGGAATAACGGCGATCGAGCCAACGATATACGGGGTTGGAAATGGCGGGTTGATTCATGTCAACTTCCCATCGATGACGATGTCCTTACCCTCTTTATCCACTCGGAAGGCCTCGAGCGGCCGCGGTGGTGGGCCGGAGATCACACGCCCATCGACGTCGAAGCGCCCGTTGTGACACGCGCACCAGATCACGCCGTCCCCGGGCACGTACTGTACGGTGCAGCCCTCATGCGTGCACTTGGCGCTGAGACAGCGCAGCTTCTGCGAGCTATCCTCGAAGACGAGCAAGCGGGTGGCGCCCGAGCGTACGATCACAAACTGGTCATGATCGAGTGTCGCGGTGTCCTGCGCGCTCAAATGAACGGGTCCGCTCGCCCCCTGCTGGGGCAGAGGTTTCAAGTAGCGGAAGATCGGTAAGATGGCGGCTGCGAGCGTACCCACGACCCCCAACCCCAAGAGCCAATCCAAGAAACTGCGGCGGGAGACGAGATCTTCACTGGAAGGTTGCGTCATGGAGCCCTTTCTGCCGATTCTGGCGCCACCGAGCCACTGGCCCCTTCCCTTGCCCTCCTCGCGGTTTCCCTTGGCAAGCGGAAGATCCGGACGTACGCTCGTACCATACTGGATATTGGGCTCTTGAGCGTCTTTACTCAAGGACTGATTGAGGACTCTAGGGGACCTCGCCGCAAGAGATTTCTTTCGGAGTGCTCCCGCAGCGAGGGACGACAGCGTGCCAGACGAAAGAATCCAGCGATTGGAGAGGGCTTTCGAAGCTCTGCGTCTGCGCGTGGAGGCTCTCGAGGAGGAGCTGCGCCACCGCGGGAAACGAGAAGCTCCTCGAGCCGAGCTCCCCCTGGCCCCAGCCGAGGCGGAATTCGCTCACGCGGGCGCCAGCGAACAGCCCAAGCGTAGCCTGCTGCCCCTCTTGGGTAGGACCCTCTTGGTTCTGGGAGGCGCCTTCTTTCTCAGAGCCGCCACTGACGCGGGTATCCTGCCGAGAACCGCGGGCGCCGCCCTGGGACTTGTCTATGGCCTGAGCTTCTTGCCGCTCGCGTACCGCGCCGCCAATCGAGAGGGCTTCGTTCGCAGCGCCCATTTTCACGCGCTGTCCTCGGCGCTGGTCGTCTTCCCATTGCTCTTCGAGGCGACGGTTGAGCTGAAATACCTGGCGCCCTCGCTCAGCGCCGCAGCGCTCGGCGTATCCGTCGGCGCGGCGCTCTTCATCGCTTGGCGGAGAGGTCTGCACGGAATGGCCTGGATCTTCGCCGGAGCGGGCGCTCCATTGGCTCTGGCCTTGGCCATGCTGACCAAACTATGGCTGCCCTATCTCGCCATCGCGCTGGCGATCTACGGCTGCACTCTGCTCTTCGCCTACGCTCGAAAGTGGTTGTTCTTGGGAATCTCGGGCGCGGTCCTGGCGGACATGATGGTGTTGCTGCTCACCTCACTGTTCCTTTTGGCAAGCGAAGGCACTCCGTTGAGGGGCATGGACGTGAGAATCCTCGTGCTCCTGCAATACGCGTTGGTTGGTTTGTATCTGGGAACTTTCGCCCAGCGCACCCTGGTGGGCGGCCGAGCCATTCTTCCTTTGGAGATCGTTCAAACTGTCTTCGTGTTGATCGTGGGGATGGGCGGAGCGCTCGTTCTGGCCCGACACCATCAGCACCTGCGCTTGTTCATGGGAGGTACGGCGCTCTTGGGTGCCGCACTGAGCTATGCGGTCTCCTTCAGCTTCATCGACCGGCGACGGAATCGCCGCAGCAACTTCATCTTCTACACCAGCATCGCTCTGGTGTTCATGCTGGTGGCTTCCTTCACGCTCTTTGCTGGAGAACTGCGTAGCTGGATTCTCCTCGCTGACGCCTCTCTTACCGCGGCCTTCGCCCTGCAGAAACAGCGCACGACGCTGCTTCTGCACGCCGCGCTCTTCACCGGTGCGGCCGCGCTGAGTTCGGGATTGCTGCGGCTTTCTCTGGGCGCGCTCTTGGGTTGGGAATCGACGCTGGGAAATCACCACGCGCTGCCTCTGGCGGCGGTGATGCTGGCGGCGGCGGCGTGCTCGAGCCTGCGCGTGGCGGCCTTCCGCGGTACCTGGGGCCCGCTTGCGCGCGCTCCGCGAACCCTGTGCCTCGCGCTCTTGGTGCTGGGAATCTGTGGAATCGGTACGCTCTTGGGGGACGCGATCTTTGCAGGCGATGCCACCCGCGCAAAAGATGCCGCGGCTGTGGCTTCCCTGCGAACGGGGCTGCTCGCGGTGGTGGCGGTGCTCCTGGCCTGGATTTCCCGCAAGCCGCGCTTCCACGAAGCACGTTGGCTGGTCTACCCGACTCTCGTCCTGGGGGGCGTGGAACTGCTCCTCGGCGATCTCCGCCACGGTCGTTCCGCCACCATGTTCCTCTCACTGGTGATTTACGGCAGCGCGCTCATCCTCGCGCCCCGCCTCTTGAAGAAGCTGGGAAGCAAATCGCCATCCCCCACCATCCGCTCCAGCTGAGTACCGACCCTCATTCGTGGATGTGCAGCACCGCGTCCTCGCTCAGGGGCGAGTCGAAGTGCACTTTCTTCCCTCCGGTAACTGGATCGCCAGCGGAGCTCATGCCATCGAGTGGATCCAACCACTCCACCTGCAAGGTCAGATGTCCGGTTGCCGACAAGTCGACGGTGACGCTGCCGCCCGAGGGCAGGTAGACCACGTATACCGGTCCCTCCGAGGACGCTTTGGCCAGGCAGTAACCGGTGGAGGCGAGTTCACCGCTCGGCAACATCTGATTGAGAGGGAGACGGCGCGCAAGCGAGGAGACGTAACCCATGTTGGCCCGCAAACTCACCCAGGTGGGATCGTCGAAGTTGAAGCCCTCCCCACCTACTCCGTATCCCTCTCCATCGTAGCCGTCCATGAAGATCGGATTCCTGCCGCGCAGGAAAGACTTCCAGACCCACTTGCGGTCGCCACAGATCCCGCAGAGATGGTCCGTATCATCCAGAATGACCTTGCTGCCGTCGGCGGTGGTGGGGTCGTCGATGCTACCGTTGGGGGAAATCCAATCGGCCTCACTGGCAAAGAGCGCGCTGTTGTCGCCGTTGGGCCACTCCACCGTGACACCCACCGGATGCTGCTCCGGCAGGCCGGCTTCGTATTGCTTGATCACTTCCACCATGTGATTCTGCCAGTCCATAGAACCGGAATCACTCTCGTTGCTGACCTCGTAGAGCACGTTGTCAAGATCGTTTACGGTGTCGATGACCTTCTTCACGTAAGCCTCTTGGATCGCGGTGACGGCGGTATTGGCTAGCTCGTGGGTCTCCTCCCCGCTGTCGTTTCCGTTCAAATCCCCGTCGATGCCGTTGATGTTATTCGAGGCCTTGAAGGGATGTCCGTGCCAGGGATTGTTGTACGAGAAATTCCCTTTCGCATCGACCACGCTCCAGCCGTTGAAGAGCATGATCGAGACGTAGATGGCCTTCGTGCGCGCGATGAACACGCGCTGACGAAGTCGGTCGAAATAGCTCTGATCGAATTGGCTGAGATCGAACTTGGGTAGACCGTCGTCGGCCACGCCCGGGCCAGTGCGCATGAACGGCGTGGTGGGATGGAACCAGTACTGGTCATCTGCCGTCTCCAGGGTCCAGCGCGATTGCTCCCAGGTCCACAGACGGAAGAAATTGTGTTTGTTCTGCAGCAGGAAATTGAGGTAGCTCGTGTAGTTGAATTCGGGTGGAGGATTGCCTCTCCCGGCATCCTGGAAATCGAGCCAGGTGTGCGAACCGGTCAAGAGCACGGGCCGGCCGCGCGAGTCCACGAAGTACCTCGGGTTCTGCGGGCTCACCTTGAGCGGCCCCATCCCCAAAACGACGCGGTCCAAAACGCCGAAGCTCACCCCACCGACGATTCCACCGTCCTTCGCCCAGATGAAGGCCTCACCGGACCCGGCACCAGTCGCAGTGCCTTTGCTTCCTGCATCGTTACTGACGGTCGCGATCGAGAGGTCGGAGGAACTCCAGTCGACCTGAGCGGAGATGTCCTGCCGCGAGCCATCAGCGTAGAAGCCCGTGGCACTCAAACATTGGGTTTGACCGACGTCGACCTCGGCGTCCTGAGGAGTCACCACGATGGAGGTGAGGGAGTCGGTTCCGGGGAGCTTCTCGGCGCTGACACTGCCCTCTTCTCCTCCACACGCCATGAGGAAGGAGAGTATTCCGAGCAAGAGCAGAAGCGGGGACTTGATGCTCATGGCTTGCACCTGATGATGGAATGTGGGGGATCGGGCGGAATTGCCTCGGTCTAGGACTACCGACGGGGGCCCCAGGGAGACCCTCGAGGGGTTCCAGGAGGCGCCCCGGATCCCCAACAGTCTATCATACCGGGGACGAGCCCGCACTTCGGGCCCGTTTCCCGCGTTTCAGGGGCAGCTCAGACCCACTCGTTGGTGTACTTCGTGAGCGCTTTCATGTAGTTCCCGCGCTCGAAGGCCTCGGGGTTGGGACAATTTGCCTGGCTGAACGAGCCCTTCAGCTGCTCCACGCTCGCGTACTCCTTCTCCTCCATCCAGGCGTCCAAGCCGCGCAGAATCTCGCTCACGTGACCAGGACCCTTGCGCAGGAGGACGCTGGCCAGGGCGGCGGCGTCGGCACCGACCAAGAGCATGCGCGCGAGATCGAGGTGATCGTGCACCCCGCTGGTGGCACACAAACTCAAACCCACCTGGTCCTTGAGAATCGCGATCCAGCGCAGGGCCAAGAGCATTTCTTCTCGACTGCTCAAGACCAGATGCGGCACGACTTGCATCTCGAGCAGATCGAGATCGGGTTGTAAGTAGCGGTTGAAGAGCACCAGCCCGTCGGCACCGGCAAAGTCGAGACGGGAAGCCATGTGCGGCAGACTGGAAAAGTAGGGTCCCAGCTTCACCGCGAGAGGAAGCTGCGTTCCCTTGCGCACCTGTTCGACCAGCTGAATGATGCGTCGCTCGACGTCCTCTCCCGTCGTCTCGGGATCCGCAGGCACGTAGTATACGTTGAGCTCCAAGGCGTCGGCTCCCGCCTCCTCCATCATCGTGGAGTAGCGGGACCAGCCACCGGGCGAATGACCGTTCAGGCTGGCGATGACCGGCACGGAGAGGCTCGCTTTCGCGGCACGAATGTGCTCCAGGTATTCCTGCGGTCCCCTTTTGTAGTCGGTCAGCTCGGGAAAGTAGCCCGTGACTTCCGGAGAGTTTTCCGAACCGTAGTGATACAGTCTCTGTTCCTCGATCTCCTCGTGTTCGACCTGCTCCTCGAAGAGACTGGGAAGAACGACTCCTCCCACTCCGGCGTCCTCGAGACGCTTCAGCGAATCGAGCTCACCGGTGAGCGGAGAAGACGAAGCCAAGAGCGGATTCTTCAGACTCAGGCCCAGATAGTCGCTGGTCAAATTCGACTTCATTCCTTCGGCTCCTTCGAGAGACGATCCGCGTCCTCTCCTTCGTCGGCGGGAAGCGTGCGCTCCACCCCCGCCAATTGCTTGTAGTACTTGTAGCGCTGCTCGATCTCGCTCTGCGCAATGGCGAAGAGATGTTGCGCCCGCTCGGGCTTGCTTCGCACGAGCATGCCGAAGCGCGCCTCCTTCAAGGCGAAATCACGGAAAGGAATCGTCGGCTGCTTGCTGTCGAGCTTGAAGGGAGTCGATCCCTCGCTGTGCGCCTCGTCCGGATTGTAGTGATAGAGGCTGATGAAGCCACTCTTCACGCCCTCTTTCTGGTGCGACATCGAAGTGCTCATGTCGATGCCGTGCGCGATACAGTGGCTGTAGGCGATGATCAGCGAAGGCCCGTCGTAGGCTTCCGCCTCCTTCATGACCCTGATGGTGTGGCTCGGATTGGCTCCGAGGGCCACCTGCGCCACGTAGCAATTGCCGTAAGCCATCGCGATCATGCCGAGGTCCTTCTTGCCCAGGGGCTTGCCGCCTGCGGCGAACTTGGCCACCGCGGCGCGCGGCGTGGCCTTGCTCGCTTGACCGCCCGTGTTCGAATAGACCTCGGTGTCGAGCACGAGAATGTTGACGTTGCGACCCGAAGCGATGACGTGGTCGAGTCCGCCGAAGCCGATGTCGTAAGCCCATCCGTCGCCGCCGACGATCCAGACACTACGGCGCACCAGGGAGTCGGCTACGGCCAATAGATCGCGCGCATCGAGGTCGTCCTCGCCCTGCAGCATCTCCTTCAGCTCGGCGACCCGCGCCCTCTGCGCGGCGATTCCCATTTCGGTCTGCTGCTCGCCCTCGAGCAGACCGCCGGCCAGATCCCCACCCAAGCGCGCGCTCAACTTTTGCACGAGATTGCGCGCAAACGAGGTCTGCGCCTCGACCGCCAATCGCATGCCGATCCCGAACTCCGCGTTGTCTTCAAACAGGGAGTTGTTCCAAGCCGGACCGTGACCTGCCGCGTTGGTCGTGTAGGGAGTGGTGGGAAGGTTCCCGCCATAGATGGACGAGCAGCCGGTGGCGTTGGCAATGATCATGCGGTCACCGAAAAGCTGCGTCGCCAGCTTGATGTAAGGTGTCTCCCCGCAGCCGGCACAGGCGCCCGAGAACTCGAAGAGCGGTTCCCCGAGCTGGCTACCCTTGATGCTGTCCAGCTTCACATCCTGCCGGGGTAAAAACTCGATCGAGGAGAAATAGTCGAAGTTAGCCCGCTCACGCTCGAGATGTTCGCGCTTGGGCTCCATGTTGATCGCCTTGTGCTTGGCGACCTCCTTGGAATGCGCGGGACATACGTCGACGCAGACTCCGCAACCAGTACAGTCGTCGGGAGCGACCTGAATGGCCATTTCCAGCCCCGCGTGCTCCTTGGTCTTCCAGGGCATCGACAGAAAGCCCTCTGGCCGGTCGCCGTCACGCTTCTTCGGATCCCAGGCATTCATGCGGATGGCCGCGTGCGGACACACCAAGGAGCAAAGAGCGCACTGGATGCAGATGTCGGGATCCCAGATGGGAATTTCCTGCGCGATGCTGCGCTTCTCCCACTTCGTGGTCCCGGTGGGGAAGGTTCCGTCGACCGGCATTGCGCTCACCGGCAACAGGTCCCCCTTCCCTTCGATCATGATGCGGGTGACGCGCTGCACGAAATCGGGGGCGATTTCGGGCACTCCCGGGTGCCGCCGGATGGTGGAGTTGACCTTGCCCGGCACCTTGACTTCGCTGAGCGCGCCCAGAGACGCATCCACCGCGGCGAAGTTGCGATCGAGTACCGATTGACCGCGCTTGCCGTAGGTCTTGCGAATGGCCTCCTTGATCTGGGCAATCGCGTCGTCCTTGGGCAGTACGCCGCTGATGGCGAAAAAGCAGGTCTGCATCACGGTGTTGATCCGTGTGCCCATGCCCGCTTCCTTGGCCACCTTGTAGCCGTCCACCACGTAGAACTTCAGCTTCTTGTCGATGATGCCCTGCTGCGTCTCCGCCGGAATCTGGTCCCAGACTTCTTCGGCGGAGAAGGGACTGTTCAAAAGGAAGGTCGCGCCCTCGCACGCCGTCTCCAGAACGTCCATCTTCTCCAGGAAGTTGAACTGGTGGCAAGCCACGAAATTCGCGCGGCGAATGAGATAGGTGCTCTCGATGGGCCGCGGCCCGAAGCGCAAGTGACTGACGGTGGTGCTGCCGGCCTTCTTCGAGTCGTAGACGAAGTAGCCCTGAGCGTACATCTCGGTTTCTTCCCCGATGATCTTCACCGAGTTCTTGCTGGCTCCCACCGTGCCGTCGCTACCCAGTCCGTAAAATACGGCGCGGGTGACGTCGTCGGGTTCGGTGACGAAATCGTCATCCCAATCGAGGCTGAGGTGCGTCACGTCGTCGACGATGCCCACGGTGAAGCGGCGTCGCGCGTCTTCCTTCTTCGCCTCGTCCAGGACTCCCTTCACCATGGCGGGAGTGAATTCCTTGCTCGAAAGGCCGAAGCGGCCGCCGATGACCCGCGGTGCCTCGCCCTGCCACTCCTCGCGCACTGCAGCCAGCACGTCCAGGAAAAGGGGTTCTGCGGGAGCGCCCGGCTCCTTGGTGCGATCCAGCACGGCGAGGGTCTTCACCGTGTCGGGGAGCGCCTTCACCAGGGCCTTCATGTCGAAGGGTCGGTAGAGCCGCACTTTGAGCAGGCCAACGGGCTCACCCATCTCGTTCAGCTTGCGGACCGCTTCCTCGGCCGCGCCCACCCCGCTGCCCATGAGCACCACCACGCGCTCGGCCTGGGGCGAACCCACGTAATCGAAGAGCTGGTATTGGCGTCCGGTCAGCTTTGCGAACTCGTCCATCGTTTCCTGCACGAGTTCGCTGCAGCGATCGTAGAATGGATTGATCGCCTCGCGCGCCTGGAAGAACACATCTGGATTCTGGGCCGATCCCCTGAGCACTGGCGCGGAGGGATTCAACGCGCGCGCGCGGTGCTGATGAATCAGGTCCTCATCGATCATGGCGCGAATCTGCTCGTCGCTCAGAGTGGTGACCTTGTTCACCTCGTGGGAGGTACGGAATCCATCGAAGAAGTGGAGGAAGGGAATGCGCGTCCTCAGGGTTGCGGCCTGCGCGATGAGCGCCAGGTCCTGGACTTCCTGAATTCCGCCCGAAGCCAGAAATGCCCATCCCGTACCCCGCGCCGCCATGACGTCGCTGTGGTCGCCGAAGATCGAAAGCGCATGCGTGGCGACCGAGCGCGCCGCGATGTGGAACACGGTGGGAGTCAACTCACCGGCGATCTTGAACATGTTGGGGATCATCAAGAGAAGTCCCTGCGAGGCGGTGAAGGTAGTGGTCAGGGCACCGGCTTGCAGAGATCCGTGGACCGCACCCGCGGCGCCACCTTCACTCTGCATCTCGATGACCTCGGGCACCTCGCCCCAGAGATTCTTCCGTCCCGCGGCGGACCACGCATCCGCATGCTCCCCCATGGGAGAAGCGGGCGTGATGGGATAGATAGCGATGACTTCGTTGGTCTTGTGCGCCACTCTTGCCGCAGCTTCGTTGCCGTCGATCACCGCGAAGCGATCAGCCATTTCCGAGCCTCCTCCTTGCCCCGGTCTCTTGATTTGAACCGGGAATCGGTACCCACAGTGGTGACTGGGCCCAGGGGGGGCAAGGTTTGCCTTCATTCCATTTTTGGCCCTCCGCAACACCTCAAAATGCTGACAAAATGTCCGAAATGTGGCCTGGACATCTTGTCAGAGTCGGGGGGAAAGGGTAGCTTCTAGCCGACCCAGCCGCGGCCGTGCGACGGGGCCCCTTCAGCCGAGGAAAGGCCGGGATGAGCCCAAGCGAATCCGTTCCCAATCGCATCGAGAGCACCGAGTCGGTGGGCCGGGGAACCATCCTCGTGTTGGACGACGAAGTGCAGATGTTGCACTCCCTCGACCGCATGATCCGACGCGAGGGTTACGAGGTGCTCACCGCGCGCGACGGACGCGAAGGGCTGGAGGTTCTGCGCCGCCACGACGGCGAAGTCGACGTGGCCCTCTGCGATCTGCGGATGGGAGAGATGGGCGGCATGGAGTTCGTCGAGGCCGCGCGCGCTCTCTACCCGGACCTGGAAACGGTCATCATGACCGGCTACGGGACCATCGAGGCCGCGGTGGAAGCGATGCGGGCCGGCGCCTACGACTTCCTGCCCAAACCCTTCAAGCGCGTGCAGATCCTCAAGATCCTCTCCCGCGCCCTGGAACGGCGGGCGCTGGTGGTAGAAAACCGCACCCTGCGCGCGCAGATCGAAAGCCACGGCGGCAAGAGCGTGGTGGGCAACAGCGAGGGCATGCGCCGCGTGCTCGATCTGGTCAATCAAGTCGCGCGCAGCGAGGCAACGGTCCTCATCCTCGGCGAGAGCGGCACAGGAAAAGAGGTCATCGCCCGCGCTCTGCACGCGGCCAGCGATCGCGCACGCAATCCCTTCATCAAGGTGAACTGCGCCTCGATTCCCGAAACCCTGCTCGAGGCGGAGCTCTTCGGCTACGAGCGGGGCGCGTTCACCGGTGCGGTGAAGCGCAAGCCGGGGCGTTTCGAATTGGCCGAGGGCGGCACGCTCTTCCTGGACGAAATTGGCGACGTCTCCCTGGAGATGCAGGTGAAGCTCTTGCGGGTGCTGCAAGAGCGGGAGTACGAACGCCTGGGAGGAACGGAGACCCTCAAGGCGGACCTGCGCATTCTGGCCGCCACCCACCAGGACCTGCACCAGCTCATCCAGAAAGGCCGCTTCCGCGAGGACCTCTATTATCGTCTCGCAGTCATTCCCATCGAGATCCCCCCGCTCCGAGAGCGGCGCGAGGATATCCCCCTCTTGGTCGCGCACTTCGTGCAACAGCTCAGCGAGAAGAACAAGAGCGCCACTCCCAGCGTGCACCCAGAAGTCCTGGACCGTCTCAACTCCTACGATTGGCCGGGGAACGTGCGCGAGCTGGAAAACGCCATTGAGCGTGCCGTCGTCCTCTGTAAGGACCGCGTGATCCTGCCACAGGATCTGCCGGCCCATATCGCACCTCGACGCTTCGAGGGCAACGTCCTCAAGGTGCCCATGGGCACCCCCATGCGCGAAATCCAAGAACAGGTGATCGACCAGACCCTGGCCATTACCAATGGCAACAAGGAGAAGGCAGCCAAGATCCTGGGAGTGGCGGCGCGGACCATCTACCGTCACATGAAGGCCCGCGAGGAAGAGCAGGCCCCGACACCCGAAGACGAGCCCTCGGCCGGCTAGCGGCGCCCCCCGGCAGAACCTCTGGCGCACGCCCAAGCACCAATCTGACAAACTGTCCGGAATGGCCCGCAGCGGCAGCGGATCCTTGGATCTGGATATCCAAGTGACTAGGTTTCCAGCGTCGCGGGGCCCGGACCAAGTGCTGCCGCCCCGCCCAAAAGATCATTCCCTGTCTGGATTCAGGGATCCCCCATCGATCCAGCCCGAAGGAGCCCCGCCATGAGCACCAAGAGCGTTGAGGATCGAGGCAAGTGCGAAGTCATTCCCGACCTCTGTAAGGGATGCGGGCTCTGCATTTCCATGTGCCCCGAGACCTGTATCGTTCGTGACGATTCCCTGAATCGTCGGGGGTACCGCCCCGCCGTTTATGAAGGACATGGCTGTACCGGCTGTGGGATCTGTTTTTCGACCTGTCCCGAGCCCAGTGCCATCATCGTAACTCGCTTCCGTTAGGGGGAGGCCAGAATGCCAGTGAACGAAAAGGCCTTCCGCAGCGCCGTGCCCACTTGGGGCTCACCGGAGGAATTGGATCCGCGAGGCCGCAAGACCAAGACGGTCGAGTCCACCGAGGGCGCGACGGTGCTCATGAAAGGCAACGAAGCCGTAATCCACGGCGCCCTCTTGGCCGGGTGCCGCTGCTTCTTCGGATACCCCATCACCCCAGCCAGTGAAATCGCGCACACTGCGGCCGCGATGTTCCCCTTGGCCGGGGCCACCTTCTTGCAGGCCGAGAGTGAAGTCGCCGCGATCCAGATGGTGTACGGCGCCTCCTCCGCCGGAGTGCGCACGATGACTGCTAGCAGCAGTCCGGGCATCAGCCTCAAGCAAGAGGGCATCTCTTACGCCGCGGGCAGCGAACTCCCCTTGGTGGTGATCGACATCATGCGGGGCGGACCTGGGCTGGGTAACATCGCGCCGGAGCAGGGCGATTACTTCCAGATGGTCAAGGGCGGTGGTCACGGGTGCTACAAGATGGTGATCCTGGCGCCCAACAGCGCCCAGGAGATGTGCGACCTCACCATGGAAGCCTTCGAGGTCGCCGATCGCTATCGCAATCCGACAGTGGTTCTGGCCGACGGTCTCGTTGGGCAAATGAAGGAGCCGGTGCGGCTCTCGCGCGCCGTGCGTGAACTGCCCAACAAGGACGAGTGGTGCGTGGCGGGCACGGCGGAGACCCGGTCCAATCTCATTTGCTCGATCAAGCTGGTGCCCGAGGTTTTGGAGGAGCACGTTCGTCATCTCGACCGCAAGTTCCAGCGCATGGAGAAGGCCGAAGTTCGTTGGGAGGAATACCGCACCGAGGACGCCGAACTCATCTACGTCGGGTACGGCGTGGTGAGCCGGATTCTGCAGGGAGTGGTCGATGAGGCTCGTGAACGCGGCATCAAAGCCGGGCTCCTGCGTCCCATCACTCTGTGGCCCTTCCCCAGCGAAGCGCTGCGCGCGGTTTGCGCCCAGGCCAAGATCTGTCTGACGGTCGAACTTTCCACCGGACAGATGATCGAGGATGTGCGCCTCGCGGTGAGCGACCTGCTCCCAGTGCATTTCTACGGACGAGCAGGAGGCGTGCTCCCTTCGACCGAGGAGCTCTTGGAGGAAACGACGAACCTTTGGACCTCGCGTGTGGGGGTGACAGCATGAAGATCATCGAGAGGCCGCAATCCATTCTGGAGACATTTCCCCGCAAGGGAGGCGCAGAACCCGACGCGACCCACTACTGTCCCGGCTGCGGACATGGAATCGTTCACAAGCTCCTTGGCGAGTGCATCGACGAGCTTGCGATCAAGGACGACACCGTGCTCATCAGCCCGGTGGGATGCTCCGTTTTCGCCTACTACTATTTCGACACGGGCAACGTCCAGGCCGCGCACGGCCGTGCACCGGCGGTGGGAACAGGAATCAAGCGTGCGCGCCCCAAGAGCATCGTCATCTCCTATCAGGGAGACGGTGATCTGGCTGCAATCGGCGGCAACAACATTCTGCAGGCCGCGAACCGCGGCGAGAACCTGACGGTCATCTTCATCAACAATGCCATTTACGGCATGACCGGAGGACAGCTCGCTCCGACTTCCATTCTGGGAATGCATACCACGACCACGCCGCGAGGCCGCGAGTTCAGCGACTACGGCAGTCCCATGAAAGTGGCCGAGCTCTTGGCCAACCTGGACGGCGTGGCATTCTCGGCGCGGCACGCCCTGACCACGCCGGCAAAGATCAACCGCACCAAAAAGGCCATCAAGAAGGCACTTCAGTACCAAATGGAGAACCGCGGCTTCTCGATCGTAGAGATCCTCAGCCAATGCCCCACCGGCTGGAAGATCGACCCGGTCGATTCACTGAACTGGATCGAGGAGAACATGGTGCCCGCCTTCCCCTTGGGCACCTACAAGGACACTCCGCACGAGCGCGCCATTCCTCCCGAACCGGCCAATTACGACCCCGATGCGGTGGAGCGTGTGGTGCTACGGAGCGCGCAGGACTCCAAGAGCGCCGCTCGCCTGACGCAGGCGCCCTGGACCGAGGCGTTCAAGGGGGAAGGAGCCAAGAAGGACACCATCCGCATGAAGGTAGCCGGATTCGGCGGGCAGGGCGTTCTCATGCTGGGCGAGCTCACCGCCAAGGCGGGCATGCTCGAGGGCGTCAACGTGACCTGGCTGCCCAGCTACGGGCCCGAGATGCGCGGGGGCACCGCCAATTGCTCGGTGGTCGCATCGACGCGGGAAATCGGCAATCCCCTGGTGAACGCCTCCGAGGTGCTGGTGGCCATGAACCGGCCCTCCCTGGAGAAGTTCGAGAAGGATGTTCAACCCGGCGGCGTGATCTTCTACGACAGTAGCCTCATCTCCGCCGCGCCGACGCGCGATGACGTGGAGATCTACCCCGTGCCGGCCACCGAAATCGCCGACTCCTTGGGGATGGGAAGAGTCGCCAACGTCGTGCTCCTGGGCGCAATGCACAAAGTGTTGGGCTTCCCGGCGCAGGAGAAGATCCAGGAGACCATCCGGGGCATCAGCAAGAACGAGAACATTCTCTCGATCAATCAGAAGGCCTTCCAAGCGGGATTGGATTCGGTTTAGAAGGGCTCGGATCCCAGTCCGCTCGGCGTTCCCCCGGGCTCTCTCACGGAAGCATCGCCTTCCAAGAGTGCCGGCAACCACACGGTGAAGCTGACGCCTTTTTCGGGCAAGCTTTTGACCGTGATGCTGCCCCCGTGTTCCTCGACGAGGGTCTTGCAAACCGAAAGCCCGAGTCCGGTACCGTTGACCTTGGTCGTGAAGAAGGGGTCGAAGAGTTGGGAGAGGTGCGCCGGAGGAATGCCGGGGCCATCGTCTTCCACCACCACCTCGAGTCCGGTGCGTTCGACCCCGTCGGGGCCGATGGGACAACTCTGTCGAGCGGTCACCCAGACCGTGCCTCCGGACTCCACGGCCTGAAGGGCATTCATGCAGAGGTTCAGGATGACCTGCTCCAGCTGGTTCGCATCTCCCAGAATGGGGGCGAGTTGAGAATCGATCTTCACCTCGATTTTCGTCCCCTGTTTTTGCGAGGCGTGATGGATCAGACGCTCGACCCGGGAAAGCACGTTCTTGAGTTCCAGGGGCTCCATCTCGGGCTTTTCGGGGCGAGAAAAGCTGAGCAGCTCCCGAACGAGTCCGCCGATCCGGTCGGTCTCGCGCACGATGGTCTCCAGCTCCTGCCGCCGCGCGTCGTCATCTTCCAGATCGAGCATCAGGAATTCAGCGGTGTTGGAAATGACCCCCAGCGGAGTTCCGATCTCGTGCGCCAGCGCCGCCGCCATGTTGCCCACCGCGGTCATGCGCTCGGTGAACGCCATCTTCTCTTCGGCCAACTTTCTCGCGGTGATGTCGCGCACCACGAAACTGTAGCCGTTGGGCCGCCCACTGCCGTCGAAGAGCGGGGTGCGCGAGACATCGATCCACAGCAGGGAACCCGCGCGCGTTTCGACTTCGATTTCCCGATTGGCCAGAGCGAGCAGCGGATCGCTCGGAACGAAGACCTCTTCGGCGACGGCCCAGGCATTCTCACTGAAAAGTCGTTCGATGGGCTCACCCACCGCTTCACTCACGTCCCACCCGAAGATCTTCTCCGCGCCCCGATTCCAAAAACGCACACTGTGAACGCGGTCGAGGGCGATCACACCGTCGTTCCCGTTGCGGATGGCCGAAAGCAGAAAGCGCTCACGCCAGCTGTCCATCTGACCCAGCTCCTCGCTGGGCAGAGGCAGGATCAAGGTGACCAGCATGTCACCGTCATTGCCCAGAGGAGCCACGACCACGCGGAAATAGGAGAGGGTCCCGTCTTCGGCCTGTGCACTGCGCAGCGTCTCGGCAACCCTTCCCGAGCGAAGCACCAAGGGCGGCAGGCAGTCTTCGCAGCGCCGGTCCTTGGGAACGTAGCCGGTGAAGCAGTGCTTTCCTTGCAGTCCGGGAAAGTTCTCGATGTGCTCTTTGAAATAGCGATTGCCCCAGAGCAAAGTGAGGCGCTCGTCGAGAATCGTGATTCCGGCGCGCACGGAGTCGAAGAACGGCAGAGACTCGCGGATGTCTTCCAAGCTGGACATGGGACATAGCTTCGAGAAAGGAGTGCCTGGCGTCAAGTCGCCCGGCAAAGGGACAGCATGATCGACCACGGCCGTCAGCGCTGGAAATACGAGGTGGAACTGGAACCGGGAATCGAAGATTTCGGGGCCCACGTCCTCCGTCTGGCGCGAGAGCTTCATCTCGGTGGTCAGATGCGGCGCAGCGATGCCACGCTTCAACTCGAGGTGGAAGGCGAAACCGCCAAGCTGCAGAGCTTCGACGAACGACTGAAGCGGGTACTCTCGTTCGCCTGCGCTCGGCTGGACGAGTCGCTGAAGAAGGACCTGGCTCTGGGGGGGGAATCCGAGTTCGAAATCCTGGTCTCCGAGGGGGAGGGCATGCACTCCGCTCCCTTCTCCCCCGACCGCGCCATCTGCAGCGAGTGTCTCAAGGAGATCTTCGACCCACACGACCGCCGCTACCGTTACCCCTTCAGCTCATGCGGAGAGTGTGGACCGCGGTACAGCGTCACCCGCAAGCCGCCGTACACGCGCGACACGAGCTCGATGGCCCCCTTCCCTCTGTGCGAAAATTGCCGCCGCGAATACGAAGACTCCAAGGGAAGGCGCTACCACGCGGCGCTCATTTCTTGCCCGGACTGCGGACCCTGCTACTGGATCGAGCCCGCGCCCAAGTCGGTGTCGGCCGCTGACGTGATCTACGAAGCGGTGGAGCTGCTGAAGAAGGGGCACATTCTGGCCATCAAAGGGACCGGTGGTTTCCATCTGGCCTGTCTCGCGAATGACGAAGCTCTGGTGCAGAGACTGCGCCGGCGCATCCAGCGCCGTACCAAGCCGATGGCGGTGATGGTGCCTGACCTGGATTGGGCCCGGCGCGTGTGCCATTTCAATCCACTGGCGCGCGGCAAACTCAAGGATCCCTCGGCTCCCATCGTGCTCGCCCCCAAGAAACATCCCGAAGTCCTGGCGCCTTCGATCGCCCCCGATTCTCCGGACTACGGATTGACCCTACCGAGCACGCCCTTTCGTCAGCTCCTGATGAGCACCTTGGCGCAGCCGCTCGTGGTGACCGCGGCAAAATTCGCGGGGGAAACGATCGTCGCCAGCAACGAGGAGGCGCGCACGCGCCTGCGCGACGTGGCCGATTACATGGTCCTGCACGACCGGGAAATCATGATGCCCTGCGAGGACACGGTCATGCGGGTCCAAGGGGACGACCTGGTGACGACCCGCCGCTCCTGGGGACAGGCGCCACGACCGCTGATCCTGGATCACGAGATTCCCCCCATCCTCGGCCTCGGCGGCATTCACCGCGGCACCTTGGCTCTGGGTTTCGACCGCTGGATCGTCCTCAGCCAGCATCTCGGCGAGTTGGATTCCCCGGCCGTGGAGATCCTTTACCGGCAGACCCTGGCACACCTCAGTCGTCTGCACGATTTCAGCGCCAGCGCCTTAGCCTACGATCTTCATCCCGGGAGTCTGGGACGGCGACTGTGTAAGGAGATGGAACTGCCCGCGATCGGAGTGCAGCACCACCATGCGCACATTGCCGGGGTGATGGCCGAGCACAACTTGAAGGGGCCCGTCCTGGGACTGGCCCTCGACCAGGCCGGCTGGGGGGAAGACGGAAGCCTCTGGGGCAGCGAGTTCTTGCTCGGGGACGCAAACAAGGTCGAGCGCGTCGATCACCTCCCCTACTTCCCCCTGCCCGGTGGCGTGACCGCCTTCGCACACCCCTGGCGCAGCGCGGCGGGATTGCTCTGGGAGCTCAAGGGAGAGGACGCCGCCAAGACCTGGCTCGAGAGTTCCGCTCCGGATCCTGTCGCGGCGGAAAGCACCCTCGCGCTCTTACGGGAAAATTTGAACTGCCCGCGGGCCTGTGGCTTGGGAGCAGTGTACGACGCGCTGGCCGCCATTCTGGGCATCTCGAACAACCAGAGTTTCGACGGACAGGCTCCCATGTCCTTGGAACGTCTGGCGGGAGTACCCCACGAGATCGACGAGAGCAAGCTCCCCGATCCGGATGCCGATGCCAGGGAGACCCTGCGCGCCATCCTGGACCATCTTCTGCTGCGGCCCTTCAACAGCCGGCAGCTGGCTCGGGCGGGAGCCTGGACCCAGGCCGCGGTGGCGCGCTGGGTCGCCCAGCGGGCGGTGCACCTGGCCCGCGAGCACCAGCTGGACACCGTAGTGGCCAGCGGAGGCTGCCTGGTCAACGGCTGGATGCGCCACGAGCTGCGCACCCGCCTGGCCCGTGCCCAGCTGCGTTTCTTCACCAACGCGGCGATTCCGCCCAACGACGGAGGCCTGCCGGTGGGCCAGATCCAGGTGGCCGCGGCCCGTTTGGAGCAAGCCTGAGGGAACGTTTTGTCCCGGCGAGCATTTGATGGAGAATGAGAGCCGCTTCTATGCTAGGGTCGGCGGATGGAGGAAAACGGTGGCGAGGCTTGGAGTAATACGATCAAACGATCGTTTCCTCGTGAAAAACCGGGCTCTGGGAGGCATTCCTCCTTGTCTCAGTCTGGATGGCTGACCACTATAGCTGCGGAAACCCATGAACGGTCGATCACTCGATCGACCCCCGAGAGGCTGGAGAGATAACGATGCGTAAATTCACCTTGATCCTGAGCTTGGCCGTCCTGGCGCTCTTCATCTTCAGCACGATGAGCGTGGCGGCCGATCATGAGTATGTCGGCGTCTACAAGTGCAAAATGTGCCACAAGACGGAATCCAAGGGGGACCAATACGGGATTTGGCTGAAGAGTGCCCACGCCAATGCCTACAAGGTTCTTGCCACCGATGAAGCCAAGTCCGTGGCGGCCAAGCTGAAGCTGGAAGGCGACCCGCAGAAATTGGATGAGTGCCTTTCCTGCCACGTGACCGCGCACGGCGTGGATGCGAAACTCCTGGGTGCCAAGTACACCGTCGAAGATGGTGTGGGCTGCGAGAGCTGCCATGGTCCGGGAGGCGACTATATGAAAATGCCGGTCATGAAGGACAAGGAAAAGGCGGTGGCCGCGGGCCTGATCATTCCCGATGAGAAGACCTGCATCCAGTGCCACAACGACAAGAGCCCGACCTACAAGGAATTCGATTACAAAAAGTTCTACGCCAAGATCGCGCACCCCATTCCCACCGAGAAATAGGGGCTCAGGCGCGGAGGCGTGAAACCAAAATTCGAGTGACGCCGGTCTTTTCAGGCCGGCGTCGTTCATGTGAGGCTGGAAGATGAGGATGAAGATTGCGATGGACTGCGAATTCCGGACGCCCCTCCCGGCGAATCGCACGGCAGTGGACTTACTTCTCGCTGACACTTTTGGCGCTGAGTCTCTTGTCTCCCCGCCCCGTGGTGGCGAGCAGCGACGACTGCCTCGGTTGCCACGCACCCAAGGAGGAAGTGGTCGACGTAGCGCATCAGGTGGATCCCGCCAAGTTTGCCGCGTCCATTCACGGGCAGGCGGGGCTGGAGTGCACGGACTGCCACGAGGGGAATTTCGACGAGGTTCCGCATGAAGGCGTCGTGGTTCCTCACTGCACGAACTGTCACGAAGAGGCCGGCGAGCAGTTCAAGTCCAGCGCTCACGAACAGATCGTTCTCAAGGAGGGCGAGAACTCGCCCTTCGGCGAGAATCCCTGTGCGGCTTGCCACGGGGTGCACGACGTGCTTCCGCCCGACAACCCACAGAGTCGCGTCTTCTATCGCAACATTCCCGCAACCTGCGGGCGCTGTCACGGCGACACCAAGATCATCCAGCTCACCGGGGTGAACGCGAATCCGCCCGCCCAATACGAGACCAGTGTTCACGGTCTGGATCTGTCAGACCCCAACAAGAAGCCGGCCGTCTGCAGCAGTTGTCACGGTTATCACGACATCCGTCTGGCGAAAGACCCCAAGTCGCGCATCAACCCCTTCAACATTCCCTCCACCTGCGGCCAGTGCCACAAAGAAGAAGCGCAGACTTACTTGGGTTCAGTGCACGGAGTCGCCTCGCAACGGGGCGTGACTTTGGCTCCGACCTGCACCACCTGTCATGGCATGCACACCATTGCTCCGGTCACCCAAAAGGCCGGAGGCAACAAGACCAGCCGGCGACTGGTTCGAACCACCTGCCCGGCCTGTCACCAGAGCACAGCGCTGATCAGTCGCTTCAACATCGCTGCCGCGAGAGTCTCGACCTACGAGGCAAGCTACCACGGCCTCGTATCCCGTCGTGGCGGGACGAACGTCGCCGACTGCGCGAGCTGTCACGGCATCCACAACATCTACGACTCCAGCGATCCCCGCTCCACTGTCGCTCCGCAGAACCTGGAAGCCACCTGCGGAAAATGCCACCCCGGTGCCGGAGAGAAGTTCGTCAAGCAACCCGTTCATCTCCTGGAATCCAAGACGAGTGCGAAAGCGACCAACATCACTATTTGGGTCAAGCGCGTGTACTGGGTGCTGCTCATCGGCGTCTTGGGCGGCATGTTGCTGCACAACGCGGTCATTCTCTTCTTCTACATCCGCAAGAACTGGCGCAAGCAGAAGGGTGAGGAGAACCGCCGGCGCTTCAACCGCAGCGAGATCTGGCAGCACTCGCTCTTCCTGATCGCATTCGTGCTTCTGGCCCTCTCAGGCTTCATGCTGGCCTATCCCGACCACTGGTGGGCGCGCGCCATGACCGCGCTCGGAGTGGGAGAAACCGCGCGACGGGCGATTCACCGCGTCAGCGCGGTGGTGATGGTGGCAGTGAGTCTGTACCACATCTACTGGATCGCCTTCACTTCCTACGGACGCGGCGAGCTGAAACGCATCGCGCCGCGTCTGCGTGACGCGCGCGAGCTTCTGCAGAACATGCGCTTCCACCTGGGCAAGAGCGAACAGCAAGCAGCCTTCGCCAAGTTCGACTACCCGGCCAAGATGGAGTATTGGGCTCTGGTCTGGGGAACCGTGGTCATGGCTCTGACCGGCGCGATTCTCTGGTTCCCGGTAGTGGCCACTTCCGTCTTCCCCTCGTGGATCGTGGATGTCGCCACCGTCATCCACCTCTTCGAAGCGTGGCTGGCGACCCTGGCGATTCTCATCTTCCACTTCTTCTTCGTGATCTTCCATCCGGAGGTCTACCCGCTCAGCTTCGCGATGCTGCGCGGCACGATGCCCTCGCGTCTTGCGGAGCATCACCATCCGGCCTGGAGGAAGGAAGACGACGCACCGGCGCCGGCCGGGGAATAACTGCAAAGAGGGGACGGAAGGCGGTGCGGGCACTTGCTGCCGCGACCGCCTTCAGTCCTCTTTCTTTCCCCGCTCCCATTCGATGAGAAAGAGCGAAGAGTCCTCGCCGCTGAGGATCTCCTCGAAGCGCGCGTCCTTGCGAATGGTCGCGCGTGAGAGCGGTGGATGGGGAAAAAACGGAAGCACCCCATCACTCAGGTAGAGATAGTTCACGCCGTATCGTTGCAGACTCCATACGTCCTCTGGCCACGGAAGCTCCTCGAGATGATTCACCGGGCCTCGCAGCGCAGTCATTCCCCAGGCCGCTGGATCGATGAAATCCCTCCCACTGATCCAACGCGCCCAAAAGCTCCCGTCATTGATCTGATTGGCGATGCGAGCCGAAGGCGGAAGGGCGTTTCTGATTTTTCGAGCGAGATGGAAATCATCTTCTGAGAACGCGGTCAGCTGTTTCAGTTGCCTCAAGTTTCGCAAGTTGTGTGCGGCGCCCGGCGCGGCCGCGAAGGCGAGCAGAGCACCGAGAACGGCGGCTCCCGCCCAGCGCATGTGCCCGTGCATCTTGGTCCATTTCCACAGCTCCGAGACGGGCTCAGCCATGAGCGGGGGCAGCAGAAACAACTGAAGGTACAAGACCCTGGCCGGCTGTTGGTAGTAAGGAGCACTGAGTACCTTTGAGAGCCCGTCGTGCCGCAAACGCAGATCCAGGTACAGCACGAGTAGGAGCAGGGACATGACCGCCACCGGGCGCGTTCCGCGACGCAGAAGTCCCCAGAGAATTCCCAGGACCACCAAGCCACGTAGTGCCAGTGACTCTCCGCCGGTATAGTGCAACATCTGGCCCAAAGCCATGCCAAGACCTGGAGAACTTCCGGTGGGAGCATCCATCGCGTGCGCGACGTAGCTATGCGCAGCGTTCCACATCGGCAGCCCCATCACCACGCCCAGAACCAGGACGCCTGCCACGCTCACCCGCCATGAGTGTGAAACCGAAAACGAAGAACTCTTTCCAGCAGCGGAAAGTGATAGGAGCACCAAGAGCAGAATGATGCCCAGCTCACTCGCGTGGATCTGCAGCGTCGCGGCGAACAAGAGGCCGATGAGAAGAGCTCCGGTGAAGACCCCGCGGGTATTCCGTAGTGCGCTCCGGATGAACACCACCGTGGTAGGAACCAAAAAGAACCCGAGTAAGGCACCGAAGCCTCCCCAGGAATAGAGCCCACCCGGCATGTAGAAATTCGAAACCAGAAATACTCCCGCGAGGACGGCGACGAAATTCTTGAACCTGAGAACTCTCCAGAGAAGACAGGTGGAGATGGGCAGAAGCGTGGTGGCGCCCACTGCCATCATCCACTCCACGATGTACGCCGGCATGCCGCCGATGTCCGCGATGTGCGCGGCCGACACGTGCCATCCAAGCCAATAGGGTACCCCGAGCTGAACATAGGGAGGAGCGAAGAGCTTCTCGGGTGACACGGAGCCGGTCTCACGGATTCGCTCGATGAGGAAGGCGTGGTTACTCGCGTCATGAAGATGCGCGGGCACCACGAATGCCCCGAGTCCCTGAATGAGAACGGCCGCCATGGCCACCGAAACGGCGCAGACTCCCAGGCACTCACGAAGGTTCAGGGGCGGCAGATCCACCTCGATATCCCGCCAGATTCCTCGGTAGCTCGAAACCCGCCCCAAAAAATAGCCGGCCAATGAGAGGACGATCGTATGACTCCAGGGTTCCAAAGGAATGGAGAGCGCGGAGGCCAGCGAGTCGACTGGGCCCAGGAGCAATCCAGTGGCGAGGGTGAGTACCAGGCGCGTCGGCCAGTCGAGGCCCGGGAGGTAACGCCCGGCCCAAAACCAGCCCGGTAGTCCCAGGACGATGACGGCGCCGATGGCCCAGTGATACCAGAGCGAGAGATCGACGAGGGGATGGACGGAGACCAGGTTCATGAACTGCCTCAGATCACTGCGCCATGATTCTGGCTAACAGCTCATCGTCGGCCTTCAGGAAGCCCGCCTTGACGATGCGCGGGGTGAGGGTGCGCCAGTTCTCACCCTTCTCGAAGATCTCTTTGAACATCGCGAGCGCGGAATCGGTCTCGCCCGCGTTGCACAGCGCCACCGCGTACCAGTAGCTGGCCTCGAGATTGTCTCCCAAAATGCGCTGCGCCGCGCCATAGGCGCGCTTGGCCGCGGCCAGGTCCCCCTTCTCCACCGCCAAGTCGCCCTGGTTCATCATGTCGTAACCGTGCTGCAGAACCAGCAGTCGCCCGAGTTCTTCCACCGGTTTGGGGGCATCCTCCACCCTCAGGTCGACCACGATGTCGTTCCAGGCTTGGCCGGAAGGTGTGCCCTTCACCACGAGCATCGCGGCGGACTGCCGGCCACGGATGTCTCCCCCCTCCTTGCTGGGCCGCCTGCAACGCGGCCAGCATACGCTGGGAGAGATCACCCTTCGCGGCTTCGAACGCGGCCGCCATGGCGTCGGGCACCGTATTCTTCTCCATGAGATTGGCCTGGCAGCTATAGTTCTCGCCCGCGTGATCGCCGGCTTCGGCGATGCAGCCGCTGCCGGTGTGCACCGCCACCCTTCCCTGGGCATCGATCATCGCCACCTGACGAATTTCCGGGTGATCATCGGCCTGCAGGAGCGCCTTCAAGCTCGCCGGCGCCGAGCGTCCCGCCGCCATCATGTCCAAACCGAGAGGGCCGTAGGTGAGATCGACCATCGACTGGGTGGCCACCGCGCCCACTCCGGCGCGCGCCCAGGGCACGGCGGTCCCCACGCTGAACCAGTGCGACTGCACCGCCACGCCCAGCTCACCAGTCTTGGGATCGCGCGCGACGATGGAATAGGTGGTGACGGGACGGATGGGGGAGATCCGCGGAGCGCTCGTCCCAGCCTGCGCGGCGAAAGGCGTGGCGATGGCCGCCGTAGTGGCCTGCGCCTGGACCAAGGAAGGCGCGCAAAAGCCCGTGGCCAGAGCGGACAGCAGAACTAGAACGGCGAGTGATCGAAGCAACCTGGCATGCATCGGAAACTCCTTGCTGGAAGTCCGAAGCATTCTACACGGAGCCCAGTCGCTCAACCAGCATCAGCTCAAGGCGCGTGACACTCGGTGCACTTGGTATCCTTCCACGCACCGCCGACGTCCTCCGGATGGCGGTACTCGTGTCCTTCGATGTCGGTGAACCCACTGCCATCGTCGAATTGCTGGGCCACGATGGTGTGACAGACGTTGCAATCGTGGGGAATGGCCTCGCCACTCTCAGTCACGTGGTTGCCGTCGTGACAGCGGAAGCAACCGTCGCTGAAGAGATGTCCGATGTTGTCCTCGTGAGCCTTCCAGTCGGTCTTCATCTCGGGGAAGTAGTTCTTCGTGTACAAGTCCCAGGTGACATCGACCGCGGCCTGAATCTGGGCCGCATTGGCGCCGGCATCGCTGCACTGCTTGCGGATGGATTCCTTCAGTCCCTTCTCCGCCTCCTCGCGATTCGCGTAGTCCTGCTCCATGGCGTCCACCATGATGCCTTTGATGTCGGGGATGGTCTTGCTCACCTTGCCCGTGGCCAGGGCCCGGTTGGCGAGGTGGGCGGGCGGATTGTAGCGATGCGAAGGCCGGTTGTGGCAGTCGATGCAATCCATCACCCGGATGTTGTCGTCGGTGAGGGCGCTCTCATCGAAATCCTCGTCAGTGCTCTTGAACACTTTGACGGTTCCATCGGCCGTGGTCGAACGCACCCAAGGAATGACCTGACGACGCTCGTCGGTCGACACGTACTCCACCTTGTTCTCGCGGTTGCTGTGCCAGTGAATCCCCTCGGTATGACCGGTTTCGCTGTGGGCCCCGCCGGTCTTCAACAAGAGGTGGAGGCGGAAGTGCCGATTGTCTTCTTCGGGCAAGTAGTAGTCGTGGACCACGTATCGGTCGCTGTAGAAGACCTCGGGCCAGTGACACTGCTCGCAAGTCTCACGGGAAGGCCGCAGGTTCTTGATCGGGGTATGAATCGGGCGGGGATAGCTGTTGGTCAAAACCGCGTAGACCTGATAGGAGCCGGAGAGCTTCGAACGAACGAACCACTCGGCTCCCGGACCAATGTGGCACTGTACGCAGGCAACTTTGGCATGCGGGGAATTCTGGTAGGCCACGAATTCCGGTTCCATGACGCTGTGACAGGTCTCTCCGCAGAACTTCACGCTCTCGGTGGCCTCGTAGGCCTGGTAGGTCCCGAAGGCGGTCATTCCCAAGAAGATCGTCGTCCCCACCGTGAAGATGACGGCCGCGCGCCGCGTCTGACCTTCATTGAGATCGATGCGCGGCAGAGGCTTGTCGGGCTGCCCATGGCTGCGCCGTCGATGTTGCCGCCAAGCTCCCACCACCACCGCGAGCAGTCCCATGATCAAGAAGATCGGCAGGATGATGAAGGCGATGATCCCCATGTAGGGGCTGGAGTCCTTGCTCAGGACCTCCAGGACCATCAGGAAGAGGATCAAGAGCAGGCTCAGCGCGGCCAGGGACGCACCGAGCATCGTGACGAGGTTGTAAAAGACCGAGGGCAGTTTCTTCTGCGGCGGAGCTTGACCTTCAGAATTCACGCGGATTCTCCAAGAAAGGCTGAGAGGATCGACCCCAAGCGCCGGGGAAAAGCGCGCGGGAAAGCTGGAGAAGATTGTCGAATATAGGTTCTCCAGGGAGCTTCATCTAGTCGTTTTTGGCTGTCAATCCCCCCAATTTTGCCGGGCGAGAAATCCCTCCTTGACCTCGCAAGTTCTTCAGCAACAATTAGATGAACGAAAGGGGCCCTTTTTCTGCTGCCAATAGCGGAGAGGTGTGCCCTATGCTTCTCTTCTGGACATTCCCTAGCGATCATCGAGGACATTCTCGGCGCGCGTGAAGAAAAGAGGCTCGGAGTGAAAACTATCCATGCCCTTGGATCGAAGCGAATTCGCTCCTCCACATGGACCCGTGTGTTGCTCTTGCTGCTCGGCAGCTCCCTCCTCGTCAGCCCGACAGCGTGGGCGCAGACCGAGAGTTCGAGGGCAAGCCAGAATACGGCCTTCGCCAGCGCGCAAAGCTGGTATTTCCGCACCCGAACCACGGGGTATGCCTACACGACCGCGCCCAAGGATGCGGTCAACGAGGAAACGAAGCACTTCGAGTTCTACCAGTATCTCGACGGCGCCGTCAGCGGATTTGCCCAGGGCAAACTCGACCTGCGTCTCTCAGGGCGCTTCGCCGACGACTTTGCGTTCCGGGCCAACCCAACCACGCCGTACCGGCTCTACTCAGCCTATCTACAGGCTCACCTCTCGCGCCGGGGACGTCTGCGTCTGGGCCGCCTCTTCGTGCAGGAGGGCGTTGCCAACTACACGATGGACGGCCTCTATCTGGCTCTGAAGCCCACCCCGCGGCTCAAGCTGCGGGCCTGGGGTGGCGCGCGTTCGCCCTACAACATGGAATGGGAAGCCAGCAATCTCAGCGATGAAACTGCGCTCGGCGCCCACGCCATCGCGCTCTTGACACCTTGGATGAATCTGGGCGTGGACTGGGCGTACCTCGAGCACAACGGAGCCCGCGCCTACCAGAAAGTGGGAGCCGAGGCCTCGCTGCGCCCCACTCCTGGCCTGCGCACCATCTTGAGGGCCCACTACGAGACGGAGAGCGAGCAGTGGGACCAGGCCGAGCTGCTCGCCTGGTACCGTCCCACGCCCGGCTGGCCCATGCTGAATGTGCAATACCTCGATCGCCGCCAGAGTGTCGAGAAGAACACCTATTGGGAGAGATTCCTCCCCTCCCTCGACCGCGTGCGTCTCGCCCGCGCTTCCGCGCGCTACGAGAACGCGGAAGAGTGGGGGCTGGAAGTGGAGTACTTCGGTTCCTTCGTCGACGAGTTCGAACAGACCCGGCTCGGCGGAGCGGTTCTCTTTCCTTACGGCCGCCTGGGCTATTCAGTGCGCCTGGGAGACGCGGGGGAAGAGAGTCGCTGGTTCGGAGATCTGCGCTGGCGGCCCCTCAGCTGGTGGAACCTGAGTGGTGGAGCAATGCTCTCCACCTACGCTCTCCTGAAGGATGCGCCCGAGGACTTCGAGCGCGACCTGGTCACGCTCTACGCCCGCAGCGTGACTCGTTTGCGGGACGGGCTGAATCTCCATCTGGAATTCCAGAGCTTGGACAATCCACAGTATTCCAAGGACCTGCGCTTCTTGGTCGGCATCGATCTCGCCATGGGACGAGGCGCCTCGAGCACTGGACTCGGAACAGGAGGGTGGTTGCAGTGAAGCAGCTCTTCGCCATCGGTCTCTGCGTTCTGATCCTGCCCGTCTTCGCGGCGCTGGCCCTGGGCGACAGCCCGGCCACGCCGACCACGGGAATCCGGCAGGTTCACGACATCCATGCCGAAAACGGCATCGAGTGCGAGACCTGCCACGAGAACGTTCCCGACGCGACCGGCTTGACCGGACTTCTTCCCTCCATGGATACCTGCGCCAACTGCCACGACGTGGAGGATGAAGACAACTGCAAGATGTGCCACCTGGGCGAAGAGCCCACTGGCTATCCCGAAGAAGCCGCGAGCATGAGTTCCGGAATGACGGAGCTGGCGCACTTTCCGCACCAGTCTCACATCCAGAAGCAGGAACTCAACTGCAGCGATTGCCATGCTCCCGACGGCAAGGGCGGACAGACCTTTCCCCAGCATCCGCAATGCCGGAGCTGTCACGCGACGGCGGCTGGCTTCACCGACTGCTCGATGTGTCACGGCGCCAACCAAGCGCCGGTGCCGCAGAGCCATGGTCCGCAGTGGATGAGCGAGCATGCGCTTGACGCGACTTTCGACCAGAACAAGTGCGAGAGCTGTCATACGCAGACCGATTGCCAGGACTGCCACAACGGAGACAACGTCCGCCCGCGCGTGCACGACCTGAACTTCAGCTTCAGCCACGCGCTGGAAGCCCGAAGCAACCAGATGCTGTGTCAGACTTGCCACGAGGATCCCGTGTTTTGCTCGAGTTGCCACGCGGCGGAACAAGTGCTGCCCGAAAACCACTCGCGCGCGGACTGGGTGACCAGCCGGCACGGAGTCGAGGCGAGCTTCAATCTCGAGTCCTGCATCGCCTGTCACGATGCCGGTGAGCAAGATCCCACCTGTGCCCGCTGTCACGGAAGGTAGACCATGCGTGTTCGCCAATCCCTAGGTCTGTTGCTCGTCCTCTTCCTCATCGCCCTGGTCGCGATGGCCTGCGCCGATCGCAAGGATCCCACCGACACCTTCTACGCCGCTCATCCCGACGAGCAGTGGATGGAAACCCAGAGCGCCGACTTCCACGGAGCCCTGGTGCGTCGCGACGGCCCCGAGTTTTGCCAGAGCTGCCACGGCCAGGATCTCATGGGAGCCGAGCAAGCCCCCAGCTGCTATGAGTGCCACAATGGCCCTGGGGGGCATCCGGCCAACTGGATCAACCCCGACCCACCCTTCCACGGGGATGCGGTCAACCTCAATGGTCCGTTGGGTTGCCGGGACTGCCACGGTTTGGATTACCGCGGCGGCTGGACCGGTGTGTCCTGCTATCTGTGCCACGATGGTCCGGCGGGAATTTCTTTTTGAGGAATTACGCCCCCGGGCCTGCGCCAATGGCCTGAGTAGCGATTCTGTTGAGGAGTCCAACAGCCCTGTGGAGAGAGTCCACAGGGCTGTTTATCCGTTGCATGCCAACGAGTTGGAAGCTTACGTGCGTCCGGGCGTCAAAACCGTGTGGAACTTTCCTACAAGCTCGAATGCGTTGGCTCGCGCTGAGCTGTTTTGTCCTAGACCTCCATCTTCTTGACTATCAACCACTTACAAATTGGTCTCTGACAGAATGTCCGGCTCGACCGCGACGGCATCGCGCATGCGATGCGAGGAGGCGAACGGGCGCGACCAGGCATGGGTCCATTCCGGACCCGCGGCCGAGCCCCTCGGAGGTGAGAACCATGGTCGTCGTACTTGTCGCCAGTATGTACATCCTCTTCCTTGCGATCGACGCGATCCTGGACAGACGCAAGCGCAGTCTGCGTGCAGCGGAAACCCAGGCTCGTCATGCCAAGCTGCGAGAGGCCACCCCGCGCTTCGCCGCGGGATACGCCCTCCCTGAGGATCTTCACTTTCACCAGGGCCACACCTGGCTACATTGGGTGAGTCCGGAAGAAGCCTATGTGGGAGTCGATGACTTCGGCCGTAGGCTCATCGGGACCGATAGCCGCGTGACTCCCCCCAATCGCGGAAGCTGGGTGCATCAGGGCGAGCATGCGGCCAAGGTCCAGCATGAGGGCCGCGAAGTTCATCTGCTCTCGCCGGTCAGCGGTGAGGTTGTCGGGGTCAATCCCGACCTCAAGAACGACCCCTCGCTGATCAACAAGGATTCTTACGGCCGGGGCTGGATTTTCAAGATCAGGGCCGCCGACCTGCACCAGCAGATCTCCAACCTGCTCTCGGGAAGTCTGGCTCAGCGCTGGATGGAAGACACCCGGGACCGCTTTCAACGTCAGTTGATGATGGCTTCCGGCAGTGTCATCCAGGATGGCGGTGCCCCGGTCGATGATGTGGCGAGTCAATTGGATGCCGCGCAATGGCAGCAATTGGCCGGGCAATTCTTCGAGCTTCAGAACAGCTCGAGTGCTGACTAGGGAGCGGGTGTGATGAAAGCTCTTCTCTACGATATCAATCTCTGCATCGGCTGTGAAGCCTGCGTGGACGCTTGCAAGGAGGAGAACGGTCTCCCGGAGGAACCGAGGGACCGTCTCTCCGCCACTTCGTTCACGTATCTGACGGATGCGGGCAACGATCAATATTACCGTCACATGTGCATGCACTGTGTCGAACCTTCCTGCGCTTCGGCGTGCCCGGTGGGGGCACTCCAGAAGAACGAGATGGGTCCGGTCACCTACGACTACGACAAGTGCATCGGCTGCCGGTATTGCATGGTCGCCTGCCCCTTTAGCGTTCCGCGCTACGAGTGGGAGTCGAACACTCCGAGGGTTCGCAAGTGTGAGATGTGCAAGCAGCGCACGCTCGAGGGAGGCGTCACCGCCTGTGCGGAGATTTGCCCCACCGGAGCCACCACCTTCGGAGACCGGACCGAACTCATCGCCACCGCGTGGAAGCGTATTTCGGAGGACCCCGATTCTTACGCGCCCCGCGTCTTCGGTACCGAAGAGGTCGGAGGAACCTGCGTTTTGATGATCGGTCCCGAGAAGATTCTCGAGGCTGCCATACCGGGGAATCTCCCCGATACGGCGCCCCCGGAATTGACCTGGGCCGTCATGGAGCGAATTCCGGCCGCGGTGGGAAT
Source organism: Candidatus Krumholzibacteriota bacterium (assembly GCA_963727455.1). GTDB lineage: Bacteria > Krumholzibacteriota > Krumholzibacteriia > JAJRXK01 > JAJRXK01 > JAOZPE01. The sequence goes on from CAVSGG010000011.1 coordinate 73,847, forward strand.
CGCGGGGGTGAGCCTTCTGGGCATCAACTGGATCATCCGGCGACGGATGTCCTTGGCGGCGCAAAACGGAAACGCCGCGGAACATTCCAGCACTGCGAGTGAGATCGGGCAGGAGGAGGATTTGTGATGAAAGCTCTGTCCTGGATGATCACCCATCCCTGGCGCGTGATCGGAATCGTGGTGACCCTCGGGGGTCTCTACGGGGCCTATCTGCGCTTCACGCAGGGTTTGGGCGCGGTCACCAATCTCAGTGACGCCTTTCCCTGGGGAATGTGGGTCGGATTCGACGTGATGTGCGGCGTCATGCTGGCCGCGGGCGGATTCACCATCAGCGCTTTGGTCTACATCTTCCAGGTGAAGAAATGGCAGCCCATCGCGCGTCCGGCCGTCCTGACCGCTTTCCTGGGCTACCTCCTCGTCGTGGGCGGGCTCATGTTCGACCTGGGTCACCCCTTCAAGGTGTGGCACCCCTTGGTCATGTGGAACCATCATTCGGTGATGTGGGAGGTTGCCTGGTGCGTGACGCTCTATACGAGCGTGCTCGCCATGGAATTCGCGACCTTCGTGTTCGAGAAGTTGAACTGGGAGCGTCTCGCGCGCATCTTCCACCACCTTACCTTCCCTCTGACCCTGGCTGCCGTCCTTCTCTCCATGCTGCATCAGTCCTCACTGGGCAGTCTGTTCCTGCTGGTGCCGGGACGCCTGGACCCGCTGTGGTACACCCCGCTTCTGCCGTTCCTCTTCTTCGTGTCGGCGATTGCGGTGGGGCTGACCATGACCATCGTCGAATCGAACTTGAGCGCGAGAGCCTTCGGTCGTTGTATCGAGGGACCCGTACTGCAGAGCGTGGCAAAGGTCGCGGCCTGGGTGATGGGTTTCTACGCCGTGCTCAGAATCGGCGACCTGGTGCAACGTGGCGCGTTGAGCGAGCTCTGGCCACTGGATCGAGCTGCAGGATTTTTCTTCGCTGAAATCATCCTCGGCTTGTTGATTCCGCTTGTCATTTTCAGTTATCCACACTTCCGAAAGAACACGCGGCTGCTGAACCGTGGTGCACAACTGGCTGTGTTGGGTTTCATCATTCACCGGCTCAACGTGGGAATCACCGGCTTCGAAGTCGTTGCGGGAAAAACCTACACTCCCGCCTGGACTGAGATTGCCGTATCGCTCATGCTTGTAGCGATAGGTGTGACCGCTTTCAATCTGGCGGGCCGTTACCTTCCCATCTTCGAGACGGAGGATCCCGAGCGTACGAAGATCTGGGCCCAGGAGAACAAGCGCCTTGCGGGGCTCGAGTTCTCCCGCGCTTCTTCTGCTCCCGATCCGAGGTAACGAGTCGGCCAGATCCCGGGAGTCGAACGGGATGCACGACCATGCTTCTCCTCCGCCCGCCTCCCGCACTCGCGGTGGCGGGCGGAATCTTATGCGGCAGATTTGGCGCAACGTGAGCAACTGCGTGGGGTGGCGACTCGTCTTCATTCTCACCATCGTGCTCAGCCTCTCCCTCAGCGCCGCCGGCATCGTTCTGGAACGCATCCAGCGCCGTAATATGGTGTCCGTGCTCGAAGACACGGCGCGCAGCATGGGAACGATCGTTCTCGCCACCACGCACACCGCGATGCTCGAGAACAATCAGAATTTGCTGAACGACATGATCCAGAACCTGGGGACCCAGGAACAAATTCTGGCCGCGCGCGTGGTCTCGGCCGGCGGAGAAGTGCGTTATTCCTCGCGTCCGTCCGAACTGGGCAAAGTCGCCGACCGCAGCGCGGAACCCTGTCAGGTTTGTCACCGACAGTCTCAACCGAGCGTGCCGAAGTCCTCCAGGGAGGCACTGCACGTCTACCGTCTCGCCACCGGAACCAACGCTCTGGGTCTGGCGGTTCCCATTTTGAATCAAAGCGAATGCTACAACGCGGCCTGTCACGTTCACGATCCGAGTCAAACCGTACTGGGCATCCTGGACCTCGAATTCAGCACCGAACATTTGGAAGCCGCATTGAGCGAGCAGAAATCCGGTTACTGGATTCTCTCCGGGGCACTGGTTCTCCTCATCTGTCTCGTGGCGGGGTGGTCGGCCTACCGGGTGGTGCACCGACCGATGCACGCCCTCTTGGACGGCACGCGCAGCATCGCGGCGGGAGATCTAGATACGCGGCTCCCCCCCCAGTCGATCGGAGAGGTCCACGAGCTGGCCTCCTCCTTCAACAAGATGGCGGCCCAGCTGGAGACGGCGGCGCACGATCGCGAGGAGTGGAACCGCACCCTGGAACGACGCGTAGCCGAGAAGACTGCGCAGCTGAAGAAAGCCCAAGACAAACTGGTACTGACCGAAAAAATGGTGTCGCTGGGGAAGCTCTCGGCCGTAGTTGCGCACGAGATCAACAACCCGCTGGCCGGAATTCTGGTGACGATCAAGCTTCTCCTGCGCCGCCTGCCCCGGCTTCTGGACGGCACCTCCAGCGAAGAGGAACGCAAGAGTTCCATCGAGCAGCTGGAAATGGTCGAACACGAGACCGCGCGCTGCGGTGACATCGTGCGCAACCTGCTTTTGTTTTCGCGTCGGCGCGAATTGCAGACGCGAATGGAGGATATCGCGGAAATTCTGCGCCGTTGCCTCAAGCTCGTCGGTCACCGCGCGCAGCTCCAGCAAGTAACCGTCATCGAGAACTTTCCCGAGAAGCTGCCGCATATCGACTGTGACGCAAACCAAGTGGAACAGGCCTGTCTGGTGATGGTGATGAATGCCCTGGATGCAATGCCCGAAGGTGGCGAACTGGCTCTCAATCTGGAGTATCTTGAAAAAGAGAAGATGGTACGGGTCAGAGTGCGTGATACCGGCCCAGGGATTCCCCTAGAAATTCAGGCGCGTATCTTCGAGCCCTTTTTCTCCACCAAGGAAAGCGGCCAGGGCACGGGTTTGGGTCTTGCCGTCCTCTACGGCATCGTGCAACGGCATCACGGGCGCATCGATTTTCAATCGCGGCGCGGGGAGGGTACGAGCTTCTGGATGGACCTGCCGGTCAAGTCCCCGCCTTCTTCGCCCGACGGAAGCTCTTCCGGCGAAGGTTCCGAACAAGAGGTCATCGAATCATGAGTACTGCAGCCGCCGATACACTGAAAATCTTGGTCGTCGACGACGAAACTGTCGTACGGGAATCGCTCGCGGGATGGCTTCAGGAAGATGGCCACACGGCGATCACCGCGTCCGACGCACAGCAGGCCCTCATCCGCCTCAAGAAAGAACCGTGCGATCTCGCATTCGTGGATATCAAAATGCCAGGAATGGATGGGCTCGAGCTGAACCGTCGCATTCAAGAGATCTCTCCCGATACTACCGTCATCATCATCACTGCTTATGCCTCGGTGGAAACCGCGGTCCAGGCCTTGCGCGAGGGCGCCCACGATTACATCACCAAGCCCTTCGATCCCGAGCATCTCAGTCATGTAGTCCGCAACACGGCGGCCCAGCGCAATCTGGAGCGGGAGAACTTACAGCTGCGCGAGAAGCTCGCCTCCACCTCCGCCTCCACCCCGATTCTGGGCGAGAGTCCAGCCATCAAGCGGGTCCGGGAGCTCATCGAAACGGTGGGCCCCACCGAGAGCACGGTGCTCATCACCGGTGAGTCGGGAACCGGCAAGGAACTCGTGGCACGCGGTATTCACACGGCGAGCCCGCGCGCGTTTCTCCCATTGGTGGTGGTGAATTGCGGAGCTCTGCCCGAGGGAACCCTGGAGAGCGAACTCTTCGGACACGAACGGGGTGCATTCACCGGCGCGCAATACCGACACAAGGGCAAGTTCGAGCTGGCCGACAAGAGCACTCTCTTCTTGGATGAGATCGGCGAAGTCTCCCCCAAGATCCAAGTGGAGCTTTTGCGAGTGCTCGAAGAAAAGAAGGTTACGCGCCTGGGCGGAACCAGCGAGACCAGTGCCGACTTTCGCACCGTGGCCGCAACGAACAAGGACCTCCAGCTCGAAGTACAGGCGGGGAATTTCCGCGAGGACCTATTTTACCGTCTCAACGTGTTTCAGATTCACCTCCCACCCCTGCGTGAACGCAGAGAGGACATTCCGCTTTTGGCGCATGCTTTCGTGACGCGTTTGGCCGCGAGCATGAACAAACCGGTGCCCGAATTGGAAAGCGAGGCAGTGTCGCGACTGAAGGAGCATGATTGGCCGGGGAACGTGCGCGAGCTGACCAACGCCATCGAGAGGGCCCTGGTCATCCATCAGGGGGGTAGGATACGCGCGGCTGACCTCCCCATCGGAACGCGCTTTGAACCGGTCTTGGGAAATGGTCCGCGCTCCTTGGCGGAGGCGGAAAAGCAACATGTCCAGAGGGTCCTGAGCGACTGCGATTGGAACATCTCTCAGGCCGCCCGGATTCTCGAGGTGGACCGCACGACGGTGTACAACAAGATCAAGCTCTACGACTTGAAGAAGGATTGAGGTCGTGGAGGGTCTCGCCCTGATGGCGATGGGCGATCTTCCCGGGGGTTATCCCGCCCTCGTGAAGGAGCGACTGCAGAAGGAGACTTCCATGGTCTGCAGAATTCTCGACCGCGTGCTCGATCCTTCCGTGGCCTACGACTCCCAGCGGGCTCAGTACAACTGCCGCGCGCTCCTGCCGCTCCTGGAAAACATCTCGATGGAAGAGAATTGCCGCGTTCTGGGTGTGGCTGACGTCGATCTCTTCTCTCCCATTTTCACTTTCGTTCTGGGAGAGGCGCACCTCAATGGACGCTGCGGCCTCTTCTCGCTGCATCGTCTGCATCCTTCTCAGTACGGACTGAAGGAGGATCACGAACTTTTGAGGGCTCGCTCCGAGCGCGAGGCCCTTCACGAGACCGGACATCTCTTGGGATTGGAACATTGCAGAGACCCGAACTGCGTCATGCAGTTCTCAGCTTCAGTAGAAGAAGTGGACTTGAAACCAGCGGAATTCTGTTCTCGCTGCGCGGCCGTCGCACGGGCTGCGTTCTGACCCGCGGAGTTTCCACAGGAGGGAGCCATGAACCGTCAATTCTCGATCCGCAAAGAGGGAGAGAACTACCATCTGACATTTCACAACTACCAGGGCCCGGCCGAGGGAAAGAGAATCGCCGATTGGCTCGGATTGGAGGCCGTAGATCCTCCCTCAGAAGAAGCCCAAGATCAGGCTCCGGGGCTGAATCAGTATTTTCTGTGGCAACCCATGAGCTTCCATCCCGACCTACAGGCCCTGGTGGAAAAGGAGAAGCTGCCCAAGGTCGCCCAACTGGTGAAGAGGATGCGGGCCACGGTCCTGGAGGGAAAGGAGCTGCTGCCCGATCTGAGGGGCATGCCGGGCACCCCCGGTGCCAGGACGAGTGCCGCGGCGCCAACAACGGAGCATCATTCCCTCACCGAGGAGATGGAGCAGCTTCACGAGAGGGTCTGGCACCGCGGGCCCAAGGCGATCCTGCAGGCACTCGTCATCCGTGCCGTACCCACCCTCATTCTCGTGCTCCTTGCTATCCTGGTGTACCGCCACATGGGCGATCACTACACCGAAATGAGCCTGGAGGACGCTCTGCGGCAGGCAAACGAGCCCATCGCGAGCCAGAGCGCGCTGGGAAAGTTCTGGAATCCCGACTACTCACACCACATTCGCATTCCGATCACCTCGGCAAATTTCGCCGGCGGTAGCCGCGTCATCAGTGAGGACGGGGACGTGCTGCATTTCGAGGGAGTGGCCGACATTCGAGCCATCCTGAAGCGGGCCTCCGACTACACGGGCCTGCCCCGGGTCGATGCCCTGGCCCGTGAGGGCGTCCTGGAAATCCAGCGTCTGACGGCCGGCGGAACCGCCCTTCTGAGTAGTGGCGTGCTCACCCGTGAGGGCCGGCTCCCGCGCTCCGCGAACAAGCCCAAGCGGGTGTCTCCGGGCATCACGGACGGATTCCAGAACTACGAGATGCTCGATCCCGAGGATGAAATTGGGCTCAATGCCCTGTCCGGCGTCAGGATTTGTCTGGAAGGCATTGTCAAAAAAGAAGATGCGGGGATGACCCTGCGCTTCAAGAATGGGGCGGGCGTGGTGCTGCACACGCGGCAGGAGGGAACGGCCTGCGACCACCTGCTGCACTTGTTTGTCGACGATCCAAATACTATTCAAGTAGATGGAGTCCTATCCCGGGTGTATCTCCTCGTGGATCGCGAGGATCCCCTGCACTCCCGGAAGAACACCCGTCTTGTCGGTGATTTCGCGGTTTACTCGGCTTCGGCCCAGAAGTATCACGCGGTCGATCAGAGGTGAGAGGGCGACCTTTCGCGGGATTGGTTCGAATTCCCCAACACCTGGACCCTGAATGGGTCCTGGAGCCGAGCAATGACCAAACCCGTATCCGGGGGACGCGTCGCCCCCGAAGAGATCGAAGAACTGCTGCGCAAGTATGACCGGCCGGGGCCCCGCTATACCTCCTACCCCACGGCGCCGGTGTGGACGGACGAGTGGAGCGCGCGGGATTTCGAGCTGCGTCTCGCCGAGTTGAAAAATACCCTCGAGCAGGGCCAGGATCGGCCGCTCTCCCTCTACTTCCACATCCCCTTCTGCGAGGAGCGCTGCCTCTTCTGCGGGTGCAACGTGGTGATCAGCCGACGCAAGGAAGTCGCCCAACCCTATTTGGATCGGCTCAAGCAAGAGCTCGACCTGGTGGTGGAGCGCCTCGGCGAGCAACGGAAAGTGGTTCAGATGCACCTGGGAGGGGGCACTCCCACCTACTTCACCCCGGAACAACTGACCGAGCTCATGGACCACGTGAAGGCGCGTTTCTCGATCGAGCCCCTCCACGACGAGATTTCGATCGAGACCGATCCCTGCGTGACCACGCGCGAGCACCTGGTTGCTCTGCGCGAGGCGGGATTCACCCGCATGTCGATGGGTCTGCAGGATCTCGATCCCAAGGTGCAGGAGACGATCCATCGCGTACAACCGGATGAGCTCACAAGCCGCTACTACCAATGGTGCCGCGAGCTCGGATTCACTTCGGTGAACATCGACCTCATCTACGGCCTCCCCTACCAGACCGAAGAGAGCTTCCAGAACACTCTCGAACGGGTGACGGAGTGGCGTCCTGACCGCGTGGCCGTATTCAACTACGCCCACGTTCCGTGGATCAAGAAGCACCAGAGTCTCATGCCCGAGGAGGCCCTGCCCGACCCCGCTCTCAAGCTACGCATCATCGGGATGACCTTTGCTCACTTCCAAAAGCACGGCTACGAAGCCATCGGCCTGGATCACTTCGCCCTTCCGGAAGATGAACTGGCGGTCGCCCGTCGCAACGAAACGCTGCGTCGCAACTTCATGGGTTATTCCACCCTCCCCGAGACCGACATCCTGGCCTTCGGCGTCTCAAGCATCAGCGAAGTGGCGGGCGCCTACAGCCAAAACCACGTGCACTTCGCCAAGTGGAACAAGTCGATCGATGCCGGCCAGTTCCCGGCGTTTCGCGGGGTGAGCCTGAGCCAGGACGATCTTCTGCGCCGCGAGGTGATCATGGGCATCATGAACAACCTCGCGCTCGACTACGCTCCCATCGAGGAGCAGTTCTCCATTTCCTTCACGGAGTACTTCGCCAAAGCGCTCGAGAACTTGAAGGAGCCGGTAAAGGACGGGCTGGTCGAGCTGTCGCCCGGCCGCCTGCAAGTGACACGCAAGGGACAGCTTCTGGTGCGTAACGTAGCCATGGCCTTCGACGCCTACTTGAAGGCTCCCGGCGACGAGCTGAACAGCCCCCGTTTCAGCCGTACGGTCTAGGCCAGGGTGCCGAGCAGTTTCAAGACCGTACCGGCCAGGTCATCGATGTTCTGCTTCAGTCGCAGCACTCGGCGGTTGTCGCTATCCGCCGAGCGCACGATGGCCATGAGCTGCGCGAGCTTCTCCACATCGGCCGGTTTGGGAAAGAGTTCCTGAATCTCCTCGTCGGTGAACGAGGTGAGTGAGGAAGCCGCGCTGGCCAGCTTGGTGTCGGTGCGCTTGGCGGCATCTCGCGCGGCTCGCTTGGCTTTGGTGCGCAGTTTCTCGAAATCCATGGACATTTTCGAACTCCTTCAGGGCGCGACCGCTTCTTTGCCGTGCAAGCGGTCCAGAATCTCCTTCATCCTTGCCAGGTAATCCTGAGTCGTCTGATAAGCATCGAGCGCTTGGCCCTTCTTGACGACGAGGTCGTTGACCGTATCGTCCATTTCGGCCACGAAATTGCGCAGGGCCCTTTCCTCGACTCCGGCGAGCGCGAGATAGTTTTGGCGCGTCTGCGCTAGCTCTGAGGCAGAGCTGAGAAAGGAGCTGAGCGCGGTGTTGATGGCCTTGGCCTGGATGTAGTCCTCACGCAAGCCCTGTTCGAGCTGACGCTCGATCTCATACAGGGGAAGAAGCATCTCGTTACGCTTGGCGCTGATCTCTGCCATGAGGGCCGGAGCCACGTTCAGGAGATAGCCCGAGCGATCCTCCTCCGATCCACTCTGCACCACCTGGTTCCACGCAGCCTGCATTTCGGGATCGGAGAAGAACTCGTGGGTGAAGCTGGGAATCCACTCGTGATCGATGAACTCGTTCACTCGAGCGCGCTTCTCCTCCATGTAGCGGTGCAGTAGGGCGAGGTGGGCGCTCTCGAGAGCTTGCAAGCGATGGCCCAGTTCGTCGGAGAGCACGGGGGCTTCGGCAGGGATGCTGGCACAGGCGCAGATCCCGCAGCTCATCGCGCTGACGAGAAGGAGAGTGAGCAGTCTCGACACCCTCTTGTGAAGTTCGAAAACGGTGATTCGGGCGTGATGACAAGGCATGCATGGGCTCCGGTGATCGAGGATGCAGCTTGGCCGACCGGAATCATTCAGGCTTGTTGGAATGATCGATCCACCCTTGATGTGCCGATGGTAGCGCGTGAACGAAAAGTAGCGCAAGATCCGTCGACGGAAAGGTAGGGGAGCGAGTAGAATCGACGCGAAATTTGCCGGGTGATGGCTCGCGAGGCCAGTGGAGGAAGGAAACGCGATGACCCCCAAGCACTCCAGCAAGCACAAGGACAGCAGAGCATCTCATCGGGACGGCCGTCACGCCTCGAGCGACGAGATTCGGCAATTCATCGGAATCGTGGCGCTTGTGGTCATCGCTCTGGGAGTGGGAGCACTGATTCTCTTCCCCAGCTTGCGCCCCGGCTACACCAAGAAGTCCGAAGCAAATTCTGGCGGCCGCCCGAAGGTCTTCGTCTTGGCCGCGGCCAGTCTCAATGGTGTTCTCAGCGAAGCAGTGGCGAGTTATGCCTCGGTCGACTCGACGAGTTCCATTCAACTTTCGTGCGCCAGCAGCAATCTCCTGCGGCATCAGATCGAGCGTGGCGCCCCGGTCGACCTGTATCTCTCCGCCGCTCCCGAACACGTCGATGCCCTGGTCGATCGCGGTTGGGTGAAACCCGAAAATCGTTTCAATCTATGGACCACCGAACTGGTGCTGGTGGCACAACCCCAGCTCCAAGCTCACGAGAGTTTGAAGGACCTCTTGCTCGATGCCACCAGGATTGCCATCGGCGACGTCGGAGTCCCCGTGGGTGAGTACGCCCGTCAGTCACTGGCGAACATGGGACTTCAGAAGGAGTTGAAGGACAGATTGATCCCCATGGCAGACGAACCGGCAGTGCGGGCCGCGGTTGCCAGCGGGGCCTGCGACCTCGGCATCGCTTACGCGGCGGCGGTCCATGCCGCAGATGCGGGGAAGAAAGTGAAGGTGGTCGGTACCTTCTCCCAGCAAACACACGCACGCATTCTCTATGTCGGCGCTATTCTCAACGACGCCCAACATCCCGCAGGAGCCCGCCAGTTCTTGCGATTCCTGCGCAGCGGGAAGGGGAGAGAAATCATGGAAGACGCGGGCTTTGAAGCGACGGTGGAGATGCATTGATCCTTTCTCCGGTGGAATGGACCGCTCTGGGGATTTCCCTCAAGGTGGCCAGTACGGCCCTGGTCCTCATGGTGATTTTGGGCGTGCCCTTGGCATGGCTTTTGGCGCGCCGCAATTTCCCCGGACGGACTTTGCTGGAAGCCGCAGCGAGCCTGCCTTTAGTCCTTCCGCCGGTGGTGACGGGTTACCTTCTTCTGTGGCTGCTCTCCCCCACCTCGAGCCTCGGAAAGGGATTGCACCGGCTCTTGGGCTTCGATCTGGTGTTCACCTGGCAGGCGGCAACCCTCGCTGCCGCGGTGGTGTCTTTTCCGTTGTTTTTGCGCGCCATGCGTAGCGCGATCGAGGCAGTGGACACCGAGCTGGAGGAAGCAGCAGCAAACTTGGGCGCTTCGTCGCTGCGAGTTTTCACCAGCGTGACCTTCCCCCTGGCGCGTCATGGCTTCGTTGCCGGCGCCATTCTGGGGTTCTCGCGCGCCTTGGGCGAATTCGGGGCCACCATTCTGGTGGCGGGCAACATCCCGGGGCGAACCCAGACCATCCCTCTGGCGATCTTCTCCCTGACCAACACGAGTGAATTGAGCGCGGCCTGGCCTCTGGTACTCACGGTATCGATCCTCTCCTTCGTATTGGTCGCGCTGGCCGATCACGCGGTCCGCAGGGGGCGCTGAAGTGCTCGAGCTCGATCTGGATCTCGCGCGCGACGCTGGCTTTCAGCTGCAACTGAAGCTGAAGACCGAAGCCGAGGTCACCGTGTTGTACGGGGCCTCGGGGGCGGGCAAGACCACCGTTCTGGATCTCATCAGCGGCGCCTGCACGCCCGACCGCGGCCATGTTCGGATCGACGGGGTGTCGCTTTTCGACTCTGAACGGGGGATCGACTTGCCCGCGCGCGAGCGTCGCACTCCGCGCGTGTACCAGGAAGGTCGGCTCTTCCCCCACATGAGCGTCCGCGCCAATCTCGTGTACGGCGCGCTGGACCACCAGAGCCTGCACGAAGTGGTGGAGATGCTAGAGCTTGAACCCTATCTCAACCGCCGCCCCAATGAACTCTCTGGTGGCCAGCGGCAACGGGTGGCAGTGGGACGCGCCATTCTGGCCCGGCCGCGTGCTCTGCTCCTGGACGAGCCACTCGCCTCCCTCGATCTTCCGCTGCGCTACCGCATCCTTCCTTACTTGCGCGCGCTGCGCACGCGCTTCGCAGTACCTTTCGTCTACGTGACACATTCGGCCGAGGAGGCGCTCCTGCTGGGGGACGAGGTTGCGCTGATGGAGCAAGGAAAACTGATTGCCCACGGGGAGGCGGCGCGCGTTCTCTCCAATAGCCCACACGCCCCCAAACCCGAGCTGCAGGCCGGCGACTCTTTGCTCCGGGCGACCCTCCGCGCCCATCTCTTGGAGGATGGAATGAGCGAATTCACTCTGGGCGCGCTGAAGCTCCACGGACCGCCGCTTCCCCAGGAGGAGCCGGGCGAAAGCGTTTATCTGGCTCTCGCCGCGCGCGACGTGATCCTGGCCCGCGAGCTTCCGCAAGGGTTGAGCGCGCGCAACGCCTTCGCAGCCCGGATCGTCCGTTTGGAAACTCTGCGGAACCGCAGCTTCGCCACCTTGCGCCTGGAAGGGGCTCCGGAGGAATCGGCTACGCTCACGGTAGCCCTGACGCAACAGGCAGTTCAGGAAATGGAGCTTGAAGAGAACGCACGAGTGATCGCCATCTTCAAGGCGAGTGCACTGCGACCGATCACTCCTAGAGAGAGGGGTTGAGCCTCAGATGCAAGAGTTGGGTGGGTTAGCAGGATCGATCGGAATCTGGATCGGGTATGTCGCCTGGCTCATTGCCATGGGCGTCGCCCTGCTTTCGATTCCCATCGGAATTTCCGGGGGCTGGATCGCGCTCGCACTCGCGGTGCTCTACGATCTCTTCTACAACTTCCATGCGGTGGGTTGGAAGGTACTCCTCGCCTTCGCGTTGCTCCTGGCGATCGGCGAAGTCGTTGAGGCCCTGCTCGGCAGCCTCTACGTGGCCAAAAAGGGCGCCACACGCTACGGGGTGCTCGGCGCGTTCCTGGGCGGCTTGGCGGGAGCGATCGTGGGCAGCGGCGTAGTGCCTCTGTTCGGCACCCTGCTCGGCTCTTTCCTGGGCGCGTTCGTGGGTGCGGTGGGAGGCGAATACCTGCGAGAGCAACGCTTGCAGCCCTCGGTACGAGTGGGAATGCACGCTCTCGTGGGCAAAGTTGCGGCCAGCGGCATCAAGTTCGTTCTGGCTCTGGCCGGAGCGGTGAGCGCGGCGGTGGTGGCCTGGCCCGGGTAGCGGGTTCCCCTAGTCCGTACGGCCGTAGAGTCGGCGCAGCTCTTCCTTATCGAGAGCGTCGCTATTCTGGGTGACATTTTGTGACCAGCGGGTCGAATTCTTCTTGGACATCCGTCACCTCCAAGGGAGCCCCGAGCCGGCACTCAACGGCCGCGAAGCTGATTGGCTTTGGCGATGAGCTTCTTCCGATTCAGGATATCCGATTTTACCTGGACCCAGGCCTTCGACCCGTCCCCCTCGCGCGAGAGGACGTTTGCGATCGGGGCATTCACAGCCTCGCCCAGAAGTTGAATCCCCAACCCTTTCTTGTTGACGCCGAAACGACCGGGCGCGATGAGCCCAACCTGACTCCAGGGAACCAAAATGAACTCTCCCCGAGTGGTCGACCGGAAGTAGATGCCGCGGGGATCCATCGAAAACGAAGCCCAGTTTTCCTTTTTCGTCGCGTTCACAGCCATCAAAGAGAAGATAATGGTCATCACGATGGTGAGAAGTGTGAAGGGAACTGGACTCAGATTCCATTTGCTGCGCACGAGCCAGACTCCCGAAAACAGCGCCACTGCGAGAATCAGCACCACCAGAACACGAATGGTCGCAGGCGGCGCGACGTGAAACAGATTCCGATCACTCGGGAGTTCGCGGTAGATTTTGATCTCTTGCATCATCACTGCATTGAGTCCTCGCTCATCCCACTAGATATGATTCTCAAAACTCCCACCCGTGGCGGCTCAAGTCCACTCTACCCTTTCTCGGGAAACGCACCCCCTCTTCCCGTAGCAGTTCCTCTTGCAATTGTCCGGCCGAAGCGGTGAGCGAAATGCGTCCACCGGCGCCCAGCACACGTTGCCAGGGCACGGCGGAATTCTCGGGGAGGTTCTTCAGAGCGCGGCCCACCAAGCGCGCGCGGCCGGGCAAACCAACGGCTTGGGCAACTTGACCGTAAGTGGCCACCCGCCCGGGAGGGATCTCCGAGACCATGGCCCAGATGAGCTCGTAGTCGGTACTGCGCACGAAACCTCTTCTCGAACTCGCTCCCTGACGCAACACTAACACCTATTCTGGACCACTCGCGCCGTGGAGGCTAGAATTCACCAGTTCCTCTCTCCGTCTTCAGGTCGGAGACAAGTCTCGAGAGAAGCTGGCACGATGCTGCAAGGCCTACAGCACTGGTTTGAGGAGATCGGCTGGACGGATTGGTTCGCCCGCAACCTGTCCACTCTCCTGGTGCGGGTCATCCTCATCCTGCTCGTGGCTTGGCTCAGCGATTTCATCGTCAAACGTGTGCTGCACCGGATCGTCCGGCCCATCGTCAAGCGTACGCGCGTGGGCTGGGACGATGCCATCGTCGGACGAGGCGTATTGGGCAAACTCGCGCATCTCGTTCCAGCCTGGCTGATCTTCACTTTCCTTCCACCGGTTTTGGAGCCTTACCCGCGCCTGAGTGCACTGGCTGCCAATTTCGTGGAAGCCTACATGATTCTCGTCGTCACTTTGGCCCTGTCGGCGTTGATCGCCGCCGGACAGGACATCTCGCGCGGGCTCGCGCTGGCGAAACACGCTCCCACCGAAATTATCAGCCAGGCGTTGCGCATCGTGGTGTGGTGCATCGGGTTCATCCTCATCCTGGCGGCGCTGGTCGACCGCAGCCCCTTGGTGTTCTTCAGCGGCCTGGGGGCGATGACCGCGGTGCTCATGTTGATCTTCAAGGATAGCCTCCTGGGATTGGTAGCCGGCTTGCAGATCGCGAGCAACGACCTCGTGCGCGAAGGTGATTGGATCGAGATTCCCAAGTACGCTGCCGACGGAACGGTCACCGAAGTTGGGCTGCTGACAGTAAAAGTGCAGAACTGGGACAAGACGATTTCTTCGGTCCCGACCTACGCGCTGATCAGCGATTCCTTCAAAAACTGGCGCGGAATGGAGCTCTCTGGAGGGCGGCGCATCAAGCGGGCCGTCAGTCTGGACATGACCAGCGTGCGCTTCTGTGACAAAGAGATGTTGGAACGCTTCTCCAAGATCCAATACCTCCGCGATCATATCGAGAAGAAAACCAAGGAACTGGCGGCCTGGAACCAGGAGCAAAAGGTCGACGAAAAAGTCCTGGTCAACGGGCGCCGTCTCACGAACCTGGGTTGCTTCCGGGCCTATCTCGAAGCCTATTTGAGGCATAATCCCCAGGTGCACACCGAAGGCTTGACCTTCCTCGTGAGGCACCTGCCGTCCGGCCCCAAGGGGATCCCGATTGAAGTTTATGTGTTTTCCAAGGACCAGCGTTGGGTGCAATATGAAGGAATCCAGGCCGACATTTTCGATCATATCCTGGCGGTGATCCCCCAATTCGACCTGCGGGTCTTTCAAGAGCCCACGGGTAGCGATTTTCAGCGATTGAATCCGCAGGTCTGAGCCTCAGCGGACTTTCACCAACCACCGGAGCGCGAACATGCTCGATTGGCTGAAGGAACTCCTCCCCATTCTCATCCTCTTGGTCGTCGTTGCCCTCGTGCTGGCGCGCCTACCCAAGATCGACCTTGGACATTCGGCGAAGTTCATGGCCCGCAGGCGCTGGAACTGGTTGCCTCTAGGGTTGACCTACGCCTTCCTCTACATGGGTCGCTACAACTTGAAGGTGAGCAAGTTCGCGTTCGAGAATCTTCAGGGCAGTCACGGTAACTCGATGATGGGCAACGAGGCGTTCGGAGTGATCTTCGGGGTGGGTACCATCATCTATGGCTTCTCGTTTCTGGTGAATGGTCCCCTGACCGATCGCTTCGGTGGCCGCTTTTCCATTCTCATGGGCGCGGCCGGCGCGGCATTGGCGAACTTGGTGATGGGACTGATGTCCCTCTCCTTGGTGCACATGGGTCCGGGGCACGCTTTCTTCGCACAGAACTTCGTGGTTCTGTTCTCCCTGCTCTATGGCATCAACATGTACTTCCAGAGTTTCGGCGCTGTCGCCATCGTCAAGGTAAACTCGTCTTGGTTCCACGTGCGAGAGCGTGGAGTTTTCGGGGCGATCTTCGGAATTCTCATTTCGCTGGGAATCTACTTCGCCTTCGATTGGGGGCTGTTCGTACTGGAGCATCTGGGACTGGCCTGGGTGTTCTTCGTGCCCGCCCTGATCCTCGGCATTTTCTGGCTGATCGACTTTTCGGTCGTACGCGATCACCCGAGCCAGGCCGGTTTCGCCGACATCAGCCTGGGTGACGCGACCGACGGAGTCGAAGGCCCGCCGATGAGTCCCAGGAAGGTCTTCTCGATGATGCTCCGCAACCCCATCATCATGACCATCGCCACCATCGAGTTCTGCAGTGGCTGGTTGAGACAGTCGATCATGCAATGGTTCCGCACCTTTGCGAAGCAGACCGACCTCAGCCTGGGACTGAGTTCGGGCTTCGTGTACGACAACTGGGGCCTCCTTTTGTGCGTGGCCGGCATCATGGGTGGTGTGGTGGCGGGCGTGATCAGCGACCACGTCTTCCAATCGCGGCGCGGACCGGTGGCGGCCCTGCTCTACGCTTTCATGCTGGTGTGCGCTGTCATCATGATTTTCACCTATACCCAGCCTTGGGTGGGCTGGCTGGTGGTGCTGATGTCGATGGCGGTGATTGGCGTCCACGGGATGCTGTCGGGCACTGCGAGCATGGACTTCGGCGGCAGCAAGAACGCCGGTATCGCGGTGGGTTTGATCGACGGCTTCGTGTATTTGGGTACCGCGGCGATGAGCTTCACTTACGCGGTGATTCTTCCGCATGAGACGCTCGACGAGTTGGGGCGGCTCGCCGGTGCGGCCACCAACCCGGCCAACTGGAAGGCCTGGCCTATTTCCATGGTGCCTTTGGCCATAGTGGGCTTGTTCTTGGCCTGGCGCATTCGACATGCAATTCCGCACGGGAAAAAGGAAGCGGCTTGAGGGTCTGAACTCGCTGCAACTGGGTCGAGAGCTGGCATGGGGAGCATTGAAAAATGAACAGAGGTGGCTTCTCCTGGAAGCGGGCGGTCGGCATCACGCGGGCCAAGAACAAGATCTCGCGGGCCACGGGAATCCCGCTGACCAAGTCGGGTCGGCAGCGAAAAATCGGAAAGATCGTCAGCGGTGGAGGTTGTGCTCTGGTGGTTCTTGCGGTGAGCGTGGCGGTGCTGGCTCTTCTGAGCTGGGTGAGTCTGTAAGCAGAATCAGAGACAAGTACTCTTTCCTCTTTTTTGAGCCAAGCGTCGCTCGAAAGGGACCACCATGGACCGTAAGAAGGCCGTTCGAGACTACAAGGAGTCCGCGCGTCCGGCCGGAGTCTACCGCGTTCAGCACATCCCGACCGGCCGCACTCTCCTGGGCTCCAGCCCCGACGCTCCGGCGATGCTCAACCGCATCCGCTTTCAGCTCCAGACGAAGGGGCATCCCAATCGAGCGCTTCAGACCGACTGGAACTCGGATGGCCCCGATGCATTCCTCTTCGAAGTCGTGGATCTGCTGCCGCCCACCGAGAACGAAGT
This sequence comes from Candidatus Krumholzibacteriota bacterium, assembly GCA_963727455.1. Taxonomy (GTDB): domain Bacteria; phylum Krumholzibacteriota; class Krumholzibacteriia; order JAJRXK01; family JAJRXK01; genus JAOZPE01. The sequence continues at coordinate 90,559 of CAVSGG010000011.1, forward strand.
GAAGGACCCGGCCGCAGAGTTGGCCGCTCTCGAGGAATTGTGGCAAGACAAACTGCAGATCGCGGAAGAGCTGCGCTACTAGTCTCGCCATGAACATTGACTGGCACGAAGAGGCCAGCTTCAGATAGGATTTCATTTCTAAACCACCGGCCACGTATTCCCACGAGGGCAAGCATGTCTGAAAGTTCCGTTGCTCGTTGGCCCCAGCACTACGCGCGTCTCTGTGGCGTATTTTATCTGTACATCATCGTGGCCGGTATCTTCGCCGAACTCTTCGTTCGCACGAAGCTCGTCATACCGGCCGATGCCGGCGCGACGGCTCGCAATATCCTGGCTCACGAATCATTGTTTCGTCTTGGATTTTCCGGCGAGATCTTGCACCTCTCCTTCGATGTCATGGTGGCAGTAATACTGTATGCGCTCCTCCGCCGGGTCGATCGGAGTATTGCGCTTCTGGCTGCCTTCATGCGCCTTGCCTGTGATCTCATCTTGGCCGTGGCCAGCATGAGCCACTTCGCGGCATTGAAGCTTCTGCACGGAGGTAGCTCTCTCGAAGCCTTTTCCGCAGAGCAATTACACTCGCTCGCACTCTGGGTGATGAATCTCCACGCTGACGCCTATGCCATCAGTTTGGTATTTTTCGGCTTCGCGTGCCTTGCCCTGGGTCACTTGCTCTATCACTCGGGCTTTCTCCCCAAGCTTCTTGGCCTTCTGCTCGCGCTCGCGGGCCTCTGCTACCTCTTCACGAGCTTTGCCCAGTTCCTGGATCCCCCCTTCGCCCAAACGCTCTTTCCTGTGTTCTTCATCCCCTGTTTCGTCGGCGAGCTGGCTTTCGCGTTTTGGATGCTGCTGAAGGGCGTGGATCTCGCAAAATGGCGAGAGCGGACACTCGGGCTGGACTGAGCCCATTCCCGCTCGTGGGCGACGCATGTATTTTCCGAAAGCCCTATCTGCCCTTGACCTCTCCTGGACAGCTAGTCCAGGCTCAACTCATCCGCCCTCTCCCCTACAGGTCTCAGTTTTCCCTTATGCGCTGCTTAGGAGGCATTGCCATGACCAAATTTCGCTTGTTATTGTTGTCCCTCTTGATTCTCTCGGGACCGTGGGCTCGTACTGCTTCAGCCCAGAGGCGTCCCGATCCCGCGAAGCTCATTGCGGCTCAACGAGAAGCGATGGCCCAATTCGCGACCATGGATGGCGTATGGAGGGGTCCAGCTTCGATCAGCATGGGCCCGGGCGGGAAGCACGAAATAACCCAGACAGAGCGCGTTGGATCGTTTTTGGATGGTTCACTGAGAGTCGTCGAGGGCCGGGGCTACGAGGCTGATGGCACCGTCAGTTTCAATGCGCTGGGCATCATCTCCTACGACCCACAGTCCAAGGCTTACAGCATGCACTCGTATGCGCAGGGAAATGTTGGCGACTTCGTGCTGACTCCCACAAAAGATGGTTACAGCTGGGAGATCCCCGCGGGACCGATGACGATGAAATATACAGCCACGATCAAGGATGGAACTTGGATCGAGACTGGGGATCGCGTCATGCCAGGCAAAGAGCCAGTTCGCTTTTTTGAGATGAAGCTCGAACGTGTCGGAGACACTGATTGGCCGTCCGCGGGAGCTTTGGGACCCAAGTAAAAGAACTCGGGTTGCCGATCTTTGCAGAAGTGGCCGCGAGGGGTTGTCTTGTTCATATTCTGATACGAATACTTCCCGCCATCGCGGGAGATCTGACAGACAACTCGGCCCGGAAAGGATCTTCAGAATGAAGCCAAGTAGTAGAATGTGGAGCGCTGCTCTCCTCTTCGTCGCGGCTCTCTGGTCGATCGCGGCGTTCGCCAAGAGCCCCGACCAGAAAATTGTCGTCAAGGACGTCGGTTTCTCCACCCCAGAGTCGGTCGAGTACTATTCCGCTGAAGACGTCTATCTGGTTACCAATATCAACGGGGATCCCTCTGCTGTCGACGGCAATGGATTCATCTCCAAGCTCAAGCCCGACGGAAGCGTCAAAGAGCTCAAGTGGATCGACGGCACAATGAAGAACGTGACGCTCAACGCGCCCAAGGGCGCTGCCGTAGTGGGAACCCACCTCTTCGTTGCTGACTGCAACCAAGTACAAGTTTTCGACCTCCCCAGCGGCGTTCAGTCCAGTTCCATCACGATAGAAGGTTCGACCTTTCTCAACGGCATGACTCCGGGGCCCGAGGAGTCGGCGTACGTGACCGATAGCGGCTTTAATCCTGGCTTCAAACCCTCAGGTACCGATGCCGTATATCAGGTGTGGGCCGATGGTCATCATGAAACCATTCTGATGAACAAGGATATGGGACACCCCAACGGAATCTGGGATCACAAGGGCCAGCTCATCGTCAATACCATGGGATCGGGAAAGATGTTCAGCATCACCCCCGATGGGATGCAGACTGAGCTGCCAAGTCCACCCAAAGGGACCTTGGACGGCCTGGTGGAACTGAAGAATGGACATTTCCTCGTCACCAGCTGGGACGCCGCGGCGATCTACGAGATGAACCAAGAGGGGAAATACACCGTCTTTGCCGATTCGCTCAAGTCACCGGCGGACATCGGGATCGACACGAAGCGCAACCGGGTACTGGTTCCCTTATTTACCGTGAATGAGGTGGTCATCTTGCCACTGGACGGAGCGATGAAGAAGTGAGTGCGGAAACCCGCCCCGTCACTGGCAGCAAACCCGCGGTGGTCGCGGTGAGCCGCAGCAGCTCGCACACCTTCAGCAAGAAAAACTGTGTTTGCATTACTCTGTTGGCCGGCCTGGGCGTCGAAGGTGACGCCCACGCTGGAGCCAAGGTTGCGCACCGTTCGATGGTCAAGAAGGACCCCGAACAACCCAACCTGCGCCAGGTTCATCTCCTTCACGTTGAGCTTCTGGAAGAGCTGAAGGCGCGCGGATTCGAGGTCTATCCGGGAGCAATCGGGGAAAACATCACCACTCGCGATCTCGACGTCCTCTCCCTGCCTCAGAATACCCTGTTACGAGTAGGCCCCTCAGCAGTCGTTCAGGTCAAGGGGCTACGCAGTCCGTGCCGTCAGCTCGACGACTTTCAACAGGGCCTGAAGCAGGCGGTCCTGGAGCATTCGGAGTCGGGGGAGCTGATCCGCAAGTCGGGGATCATGGGCATCGTGCTCGAAAGTGGAGAGGTCCGGCCCGGCGACGAAATCGAAGTCATCTTGCCCGATCCGCCGCATCGACCCCTCGACTGCGTCTGAAACTAGTATCTCCCTCGTTTTTCGAAGCGAGATTCAGAGACAGACACATCTTTCACTCGGTTATTCTTTTTGATCCTCTCCAATCAATTGCGGCCTCGCACGGCGCGGGGTATTTTTCTTCGGCAAGTTCCCCCCACACAGTACCTCGCCGAACGAGAAACTCGTTCGCTCTCATGACCAAACGTGGTTCGCAAGGAGGCTCCTCGTGCTCCGACGAATGGCAGTACTCACATTCGTGCTCTTGGCCCTTGTTCCTCTTTTCGCGTCTTGCGGGAGCTCGAGCAGCACTCCCACCAGCCCCGATGTGGTGACTGTGGCAAGCTGGCACTACGAGGCCGGCGGTGAGCGCATGACCGCCCTCTGGGGCACCACGACCCACTCCCTTTTCTTGGTCGGCAGTGGCGGACTCATTCTCTACTACGATGGCAGCAGCTTTCGAACGATGAAGAGCGGCACCGTTCAAGATCTCTACGCGGTGTGGGGTACCTCTCCTTTCGATGTCTTCGCAGCGGGTCAGGTCGGTGCGCTGCTGCACTACGACGGGACGAGTTGGACCACGATGTACCCTCCCGTCATCAGTCTGTTTACCGGTTTGTGGGGTACCTCCAGCCAGAATGTCTACGTGATTGGCTCCGGAGGATTGATTCTTCATTACGATGGAACTTCTTGGACCCAAATGAACAGTGGAACGAACTACAGCCTCAACGCGATTTGGGGAAGCTCCGCGGATGACATCTACGTCGTGGGGGAACGAGGACTCATCCTACACTTCGACGGCGCAAGCTGGTCGCCCGTGACATCCGCAACCGTCGAGCATCTCTACGCCATCTGGGGGAACTCGGGGAGTGACATTTTTGCCGCGGGAGCCAGTGGAGCCATGGTCCACTACGATGGTAGTACCTGGTCAACGCTGGATAGCCAATCCAGCCTGGACTTCGACTCACTTTGGGGCACTTCTTCTACCGACCTCTACGCAGTGAGCGGGAACGGTGCCATTGGACACTACGACGGGTCGAGCTGGAGCTACGTGAACAGCGGCATCACCGTGCCTCTCTACGGCATCCGGGGATCTTCTTCTGGTGGTGTGATGATCGTGGGAGATATTGGGACCATCCTCCATTCGAGTGGTTCAACCTGGAAAGCACTTACGCTTGGATCCAACGACGTCTATCGGGGGTCTGGATGGCTGCTCCGGATGACGCCTTCCTGCTCGATGAATCCGCATCGATATTACATTATGATGGCACTGGCTGGACTGAAATGAGCAACGTTCCGCAGGCGACCAATCTCAGCGTCTGGGGCACCTCGTCCAGCAACGTGTATTCGGTGGGAGCGGACGGGTTCATCCTTCACTACGACGGCAGCGCCTGGACCGCGATGACCAGCGGGACGACGAACTCCTCTACGCCGTTCACGGGAGTTCAGAAAGCAACATCTTCGCCGTCGGATCGGCTAGAGGATTCTCGGATCTCCGATGGAAGCACGTGGACTCCGATGGACAGCGGCACGAGCGAGTACCTATCCGGTGTCTACACAGCTTCCGATACCATGGCGATCGCGGTCGGCATCAGCGGCCGGATCTTGGGCTACGACGGTGATGTCTGGGAGTCCGATGGACAGCGGCACGAGCGAACGGCTCCTATCGGCGTCGGGGACTTCGGACCATCGCATCTTCACGGTGGGCCTAAACGGTACTCATTCTCTCCTTCGATGGGGAGCGCATGGTCACCAATGAATAGTGGTACGAGCGAGGATTTGCGGTGGGTCTGGGCGAGTCCCGGAGGTGCGGCTTTCGCCTGTGGTCAAAATGGTACCATGCTGCGCTATGACGGAAGTTCCTGGGAGCCCATGGACCGGGGCACCAGTTACATCTCACCTGCGTCATGGGCTTGTCGAATGACGAAGTGCTTGCCGTTGGAAAATCGGGGGTCATTCGGCGATTCCATCCATAGCGTCCCTCGACGCCGCACTGGAGGTTTCGAGCCTT
>CAVSGG010000012.1:0-152608 GCA_963727455.1 Candidatus Krumholzibacteriota bacterium
CGCAGGCAGCGACGCCACCGATCCCTACACCGTTACGGTTTCCGGCACGCAACAGGTGGGCGACATCCACGTGAACCGGGGCACCGTGACCTTCCAGGGCGGCACACTCAATCTGACTGCGGCCAACAACAACAACAATACCAACCGCCTGTTGTCAGCCGGCCATGACGACCCGAACGCCGTTGCCGCCTTCAACACCGTCCTCACCGGGGCCTACGGCATCAGCCGCTACCAGCGCGGCACGATCATCTTCGGCGCGACCAACACCTACACCGGCCCGACCGTCATCGAAGGCGGCATCCTTAAACTTGGCGCGCCCAACGTCATCCCGGCCGCCAGCATGCTGGTGCTCTCCAACAACAACGGCCGCACCGACGTGGCCGACATGGGCCTGACCGACACTCCCGCCACCCTCGACACTGGCGGCTTCCGGCAGCAACTCGGGCCGCTGCAGTTGGCCGGCCCCAGCGCCAACTGCCCCCGAACCATTGACTTCGGCAACGGCGCCTCGGCCCTGGCCTTTGCCGACAGCAGCGGCCAGAGCTGGGTTTCCAGCGAGGGCGTGGACATTTTCCTCCTCATCACCAACTACAGCCTGGGCGTTGACTCGCTCCGCTTCGGCGCCAACAGCAGCGGTCTGACCGCCCGGCAACTGGGCCTGCTCCGCTTCCTCGACCACGGCGGCGCTCCCGGCGTCATTAATCCGGGCGGCTTTGTCACCCCCCTCAGCTACGCGCTCACCGCCGCCCCGGCCAGCTCCCAGGTGTATCCGCGCGACCCTCAGACCGGGCGTGCCACCGTCGCTTGCCGCGGTACCGTTTGGAACCAAACCTACGATTCCCTGCTCCTGCAGGTCTCTCGCAACGGCGCTCCTTATACGAATGTTACTCAGGCACTCGTCTTCTCCGAAAACGGAGCCTCGTTCGACATCAGCGCCTCCATCCCGGCCGAGTTGGCCAATTACAGCTTCATCCTCTACCTCCGCTCCGGAGCCAGCTCCTACCAGATCGCCTTCGCCGTCAACGTCGTCGCCGGTGACGCCTACCTCATTAACGGCCAATCCAACGCCGAGGCCGTCAGCTACTCCGGCAGCGCCAGCGCCAACGTGCACGCCTTCCTCCGCTCGTTTGGCGCTCCCGCCGCTTCCGCCGCCGGCACCACCGGCGACCTCGCGTGGCACCCGGCTGTCGGCGACACCCGTTACGCATCTGGCATGGTCGGACAGTGGGGACTCAAGTTCGGCCGCCTGCTCCTGGACACCTACCAAATCCCCATCGCCATCATCAACGCCGCCGAGCCCGGCCAGCCCATTACCTATTTTCAGCGCAACGATGCCCTCCCCGCCGACCTCAACACCAACTACGGCCGCCTCCTCTACCGCGTGCAGCGCGCCGGCCTCACCAACGGCATCCGCGCCATCCTCTGGTACCAGGGCGAGTCGGATTACAAGACCAGCGCGGCCCAGCACGAATCGGGATTTCTGGAGGTCTACAATCATTGGCTGGGGGACTACCCGGGCGTCAAGCGGGTCTATGTCCACCAGGTCCGCAGGTCCCTGTGCTCGGCTGGTGGACCGACGGCCTCGATTTGCGCAACCGGCAAAGGCTCTTCCAGCACAACTACGGCAACATCTCCGTCATGTCCACGACCGGCATTGATGCCTACGGTCTGGGTGCCTGGCACTACGCCTATACCGGCGGCTACGAGTTGATCGGCATTCACATCTTCAACCTCGTCGCCCGCGACCTCTACGGCCGGCAGGCCAGCAACGTCGAAGCGCCCGATGTCCTCTACGCCTGCTTCAACAACGCCGCCCATGACGAGATCGCCCTCGTCATGCGCAACACCTCCGACACGCTGGTCTGGGGCGCAGGCTCGCAGGCCGACTTCGCCGTCAACGGCGTCGCTGGGGCGCCCGTCGGCGGCGCCGCCTAAATAACGCCGCCATCCTCAGTTCAGCTCCCCCGTCAGCTACGGCGCCACCGTCAGCTACGCCGGCCACGCGGCCACTGTTGCCCTTGGGTCGCCAACGCTGCTGGCGTCGGCCTCCTTGCCTTCTACAACCTGCCTGTCACTGCTCCCCAGACACTTTCTTCGCCCAAACTGACCGTGAGCCCGTCCACCCCTCAAAACCTCGCCCTCTCCTTCCCGACCGTCCAGGGCCGGTTCTACTCAGTCGAGTATTGCACGAACCTCGCCGCCCCCAACTGGCAGCCCTTGCCCAGTTGCACCAGCCTGGGGCACCGGCTCCCCCATTCAGCTCACCGTCACGCCCTCCGGCACCGCGCGCCTCTACCGCCTCCGCATCACCTCCTACTGACGCCCCACGCCGCAATTGGCATTTGGCAATTGACGATTGGCAATCCCTCCCCCCCGCTCTGTTCTCATATTCCCATGCGAGCACAGAATCCGTCCCCAGACCCCAACCACCGCTCTGGCTGCCGCCCTCCTGGCAGCCCTGCTGCTTCCCATCGCCGCCAACAGTGCTCCCGCGCCCAAAACCGCGTCGTTCTCGACATCGAATCCTCCAAAGACAACCCCCGCAACTCTGAGGGCGCCTTCGTTACCCTCAAGTCCGGCCGCATCCTCTTCCTCTATTCCCAATTCATTGGCGGCGGCGCCGAGCAAGCCCCGCCCGCATTGTTGCCATCAGCTCTGACGACGCGGGGCGGACCTGGGACCGCCAGCCGTGCGTGGTGGTGGAGAACACCGGCCACCAGAACGTCATGAGCGTCTCGCTGCTGCGGCTCCGAAGCGGCAGGATCGCCTCTTCCACCTCATCAAAAACAGTCTGCACGATTGCCGGCCCTGGATGCAGCTTTCCACCGACGAAGCCCGGAGAAACGTGGTTCGCTCCCGCACTGGTGGTGGATGCCCCCGGCTACTTCGTGCTCAACAACGATCGCGTCATCCAGCTCAACACCGGCGGCGGCTGATTGTGCCGGCTGCCTTCCATCGCGCCCGCCGGTCTGACCCGCAGGACCGGCACTCCTTCGATAGCCGCGCCCTGGCGCTCTGGTATCTATCCGACGACGAGGGCCGGACCTGGCGCGAGGCCAACGAATGGTGGGCCGCGCCGCTACCGAGCCGCAGCGGCCTTCAGGAACCGGGGGTAGTCGAAGCTCGCCAATGGCAACGTCCTCACGTGGGCGCGAACCGATCTCGGCGCACAATGGGGCTGCGTTTCCACCAACGCCGGTCTTTCCTGGCCGCCGCTGGCCGCCACCGCCCTCAAGTCGCCCCTTTCACCCGCGAGCATCAAACGCCTGCCCGGCTCCGCCGATTTGCTCGCCGTCTTCAACGACCACTCCGGCGCTTTCCCGTTCCCGAAGGGCAAACGCACCCCGCTGGTCGCCGCCCTTTCCTCCGACGACGGCCAGACCTGGCCCCAGCGCAGGATTCTGGAAGACGACCCGAGTGGCGTCTACTGCTACACCGCAATTCATTTTGTCGATGGCGCGGTCCTGCTGGGCTATTCTGACTGGCGGACCAACGGCCCGCACCACCTCCGCCTCCGCCGCCTCAGCCTCGATTGGCTGCGCGCCACCCCTCCCACCTCGAACTAAGATGGCGTTGAATGTCACGCAGGTTCGTACATACTATAGCCAGCAACATGAACGACTCCGCTGACCTGCGCAGAATCCTGAAGACCTGGCCCTACGACCCGGAAAACGATGTCCGCGCGGTCCGCGGCGACGACGGTCGTGAGATTCTTCAGGTGCGCACGCCGCTGGGCGTCGAACAATATGAAATGGACGGCCGGCCCGACGGCCTCCGCCCCCACGGCATGGATTCCGCCCTGGACTTCTACGCGCAGCGGCTTAACCAGGCCAAGTTCTCCGGGCGCGAGTCCGACTTCGAGCTCAGCCCGCAGGAATGCGGCGAGCTGTTCCACGAAGGCACGCTCTTCTACTTCCGCTACGTCCGCCTCTTTCAACTCAAGGATTGGCCTCGCACCATCCGCGACACCGCGCGTAACCTCCGCGCCTTCGATTTCCTGCACCGTTACGCCCGGCGCGAGGAGGACCAGCAGTTCCTGGAGAAGTGGCGCCCCTACATCCTGCGCGTCAATGCCTGCGCCTCCGTCATGCAGGCGATGGAGAAACACACTTACGAAGAAGCCCTCAAGATTGCCCGGGAGGCCATCCGCAAGATCGAAACCCTCGAGGAGCTGGAGGACGACACCTTCAAGTTCGAGCGCGAGCGCTCGATCCTGGCCTTGCGCGAGCTCGAGTCCCAAATCCAGAAGAACCGCCCCCTTTCCGAGCTCGAGCAGTTGGAGCACCAGCGCGCCGCGCTATTGACCGGCAGGAGTTCGAGCGCGCCGCCCAGTTGCGCGACCGCATCCGCCTACTGCGTCAGCAGTACATCTGCTGAACCATCCAGGGGGGCGAGCGTCCGCGCGAGCCCTGACTTCTGTGTTCCGCAGGTGGCTGGACTCGCGCGAACGCTCGCCCAAGCAACGTTCACTTCGCCAATGTGTGCCCGGGAATGTTGCAAATCGGCGCCAGGCCGACCGGGTTAAGCGTATACACCCCGCCCGCCGGGCAAACCGGCACCGCGTTGCCTTTTAGATAAGGCGTGATATCCGCCGCGGTGAGCAAAGCGCCTCGCTGCTTCTGCTTCTCCACGGCCCACTGTTGTTTGGCGCCATCAATCAGCCGGAGGTTGTTGATGCAGGCAGCGGCTTGGGCCTGTTCGGGGGTCACGTCCTTCAGTCCGTAGCGTGCCTTAAAGGCTGCCACGGCCGCGGCATCTGCCGGGGCCGGAGCGGCTGGCTGCCCCGGCTTTGCGCGCAGCGCCTGCACTTGCTCCTGGGCGCCCTGAACTTGCGCCTGGACCGTCTGGACCTGGGTGGCGAGTTGCTGTTTCTCCCGGCGCAACTGGCCTGCCTCGTTGCGCAGCCGCAGCAGCTCCTCGTGGTCCCGGCGCAGCCGCGCCAACTCGTCACTCTCCGACTGGGCGCGCGCATTCTTCAGTTGTTCCAGCTCGGCGCGCGCCTGCTGCAACTGCTGGCTCTCCTCGCGCAAGGCCGCCAGTTGGGCATCCTTCTTCTGCCCGGCGGAATAAACCCAGCCCAGCCCGATCCCCAAACCCACGACACATATCCACGGCAGTAACACTTTCATCGCTTAATACCTTTCTTCGCTCCTCAGAACGGCACGTCATCCTCGTCCGCCACCGGCGCCATCTCCGCCTCGGACATCCGCCGGTGCCACTTCCGCAGGCGCGTGTGCGCCCGCGGCACCCGGTAATGGCCCGAGTAGAGGAAATTGCCCAGGATGCCGTAGAGATCGAAGTCCACGAACCGCGGCCGGTGATCCAGCAGGAACGGCTTGTGCAAGAGCATCTCCTCAAACGGCAGCAGCCGCTGTTCCAGTCGTGCCAGCAGCTCCTTTTGCTGCGACCGCCACTGCTCCAGGCACCCCCGCCGAACTTGCGTTCCTTGTGCCGCAGAAACGCGACCTGGTCCGCCGCCGGCACCACCTCCCGCCAGTAAATGTCATTCAGCCTGAAGGCGGCGCCTTCAACCTCGTTCTCGATGTAGCGCCAGATAATCCCCTGCACACCCTCCAGGTCCCACGGGAACAGCCCAAGCCCAAGCTTCGCGTCCAGGTACTTGGCGATCACCTGCGAATCCTCGTTCACCTCGAAGATCACCGACTTCCCGTCCCGCACAATCGGCACTCCGTAATACCGTTTCCTCGTCAATCGCCACACCAGTGAACGGTCGCCGCTCGGAATGTTGGTGATCTTGAACCTCGTCCCGGCAAACTCGAGGATGCGCCGCTGGACGATGCAGTAACGGACTCCAGGGAAACTGAATGAGTTCAATCATGTTCCGTGTCTCACTTCACTCCAGCTACTCTAAGACGGCTGCCGCCCGGCGACAAGACGGAAACTAGAGCCCGTCGGAGACCGACACGCTCCCTTTCCTTTTGTTACTTCCGCGCCAGCCGCCCAGGCTCGCGGGCGCCTTTGCCCGTCACCTTGGTCAGAGAATCGCCCAGCTCCCGCCGGGCCTTCCCGGCCTCAGCTTCGAGCCGCTTGACGATGGCGGAGTGCTGCGCGGCCACATCGGTGGTCTCGCTCATGTCGTTGGCCAGGTCGTAAAGTTCGGCGCGCTCGATCTTGCGCGACTCGTAGGGGACGGGCGTGCCGCCGTGTCCGCCGGGTCGTCCGCCCAGCGTGCGATAGGTGTGCGGCAGTTGAAGTTTCCAGCGGCCATCGCCGCTGACAACCGCCTGCAAGCTGGTTGAAGCCATAGTAGAACCAGTAGGCGGTCATGCGGGTTCCTTGCGCCGCGTTTGCCGGAGATAATCGGCCAGACATCCAGGCCGTCAATCGTGTGCTTGGGCAGGTCGGCGTGGATCAGCTTGGCGATGGTGGGAAACAGATCGATTGTCATCAGCATCTGTTTGCTCTCGGTGCCGGCGGGATTCTTCCCGGCCAGCGCATGACGCACGGCTCGCGCGTGCCGCCTTCCCAGCACGTGCCTTTGCCCTCGCGCAGAGGATAGGCCGAGCCGGCGTGATCGCCGTAGCTTAGCCAGGGGCCATTGTCCGAGGTGTAGATCACCCAGGTGTTTGTCTTCGACTCCGGTCCGTTTCGAGCGCGTCCATGACCTGGCCGACGGACCAGTCAATCTCCTCGATCACGTCGCCGTAGAGGCCGCGCTTGGTCTTGCCGCGGAACTTGTCGCTGACGTGCAGCGGCACGTGCGGCATGTTGTGCGCGAGTAAAGGAGGAACGGCCGATCCTTGTTCTGCTCGATGAACTTCACCGCGTGTTCCGTGTACCAGGTGGTGAGCTGGTTCTGGTCGGCGTGCGTGACCTTGGGAATGACGACGTGGTTGCCTTCGATCATGACGGCAGGTCCGGGTAGCGATTCCGCTTCGGGTCGTCGGGGGGCAGGTTGACGAGGTCCGGGTGGAGCGGCCACATGTCGTTCGAGTAGGGCAGGCCGAAGTATTCGTCGAAACCGTGTTGGAGCGGGAGGAATTGCTGCGAGTCGCCGAGATGCCACTTGCCGAAGATGGCGGTGGCGTAACCGCGCTGCTTCACCAGTTGCGCCAGGGTCATTTCGTTGCTGCTGATGCCGACTCTGGAGCCGGGCCCCAGGGCGCCGTGGATGCCGATGCGGTTCGGGTAACAGCCGGTCAGCAGGCCCGCGCGCGAGGCCGAGCAAACCGGCTGCGGCCACATGGAAGTTGCGGAAGACGCAGCCCTCCGCCGCCAGCCGGTCGAGGTTCGGCGTGCGGAAACCTTTGGCGCCGAACACCCGACGTCGGCATAGCCCTGGTCGTCGGCGAAGATGATGACGATGTTGGGAGAGCGCGGTAGGTTTCGGCCGCGCGCGCGCCGCCGAGCCGCCCCCGCCAGGAGCCACCGCCAGCGCGAGGAGTGCAAGGCGACAAGGCTTGCCCGATCGGGAATCTTGAAGCGATTCATGCGCCCGAGCCTAACGGAGCAGGCGAGGATTTCAAAGCAGGGTAATCTCTGCCCGCAGACAGCGAAGCAATTCGCTTTCATGATTTCACGCTTGGCTTATCTTCTTGCGCCGTATGTTTGCGCGAATTCGATCCGTTCATTTCGTCGGCATCTGCGGCACGGCCATGGCGTCGGCCGCCGCGGCGATGAAGGAAAGGGGGTCCAGGTCACCGGCTCGGACCAGAATGTTTATCCGCCGATGTCCACGTTCCTGGCGGAGCGGCAAGATCGCGGTGATCAACGGCTACGCGGAGCAGAACCTCGCGCACAAGCCCGACCTGGTCGTCATCGGCAACGCCATTTCGCGCGGCAATCCGGAAGCGGAATACGTGCTCGACCACAAGCTGCGCTATTGCTCGCTGCCGGAGCTGCTGAAGGAGTTCTTCATTCGCGGCAAGCGCTCGCTCGTCGTCGCCGGCACGCACGGCAAGACGACCACCACCTCGCTGCTGACCTGGGTGTTCGAGCACAACGGGCTGAACCCCAGCTATCTCATCGGCGGCATCCCGAACAACCTCGGCCAGGGCGCGCGGTTCACCGACAGCGAATGGTTCATCATCGAGGGCGACGAATACGACACCGCGTTCTTCGACAAGCGCAGCAAGTTCGTCCATTACCTGCCCGAGGTCGCCATCATCAACAACCTCGAGTTCGATCACGCCGACATCTTCGACAGACCTGGCAGCCGATCAAGACAGCCTTCAGCCACTTCATCCGGCTCGTGCCGCGCAACGGCCTGCTGCTCGGCAACGGCGACGACGCCAACCTCGCGCCGCTGCTCGAACGTGACGCACTGCCCGGTGAAACGCTTCGGCCTGGGCGAGCACAACGCCGTCCAGGCCTTCAACGTCCGCTACGGCCCAACGGCGACGCGAGTTTGAGATCCCCAGCTTCAAGTTCCACACTGAACCTCGTCGGCGAACTGAACGTGCGCAATGCGCTGGCCGTCGTGGCCGTGCGCCAAGCATTGCGGCCTGACGAACAAGCAGATCCAGTCCGCGTTCGACACCTTCAAGGGCATCCGGCGCCGGCATGGAAGTGCGCGGCATCGCGGGCGGCGTGACGGTCATGGACGATTTCGGCCATCACCCGACCGCCATCCGCGAGACGCTGCAGCGCGCTGCGCATCAAGTATCCGCACGCAGAAGGTCTGGGCCGTCTTCGAGCCGCGCACCAACACCACGCGCCGCAACGTTTTTCAGACCGAACTGGCCGCCGCCTTTGCCGATGCCAACGCCGTGGTCGTCGCCCAGGTGGCGCGGCTGGAGCAGCTCGCCGCCGAGGAACGGCTCGATCCCGAGAAGCTGATGCAGGACTTGAAGGCCGCCGGCAAAGACGCGGCCTATCTGCCGGATGTGGATGCCATCGTGGCGCACGTGGCGAAGCACGCGCAGGGCGGCGAAGTCGTCTGCGTCTTCAGCAACGGCGGCTTCGGCGGCATTCACGGCAAGCTGCTGGAACGCCTTGGGCCGGCGCTGAACAGCCTCCGAGCTTCCCGCATTGACGCCGCTACTCACGGCGCTATGCTCGTGGCATGACTCTGGACAGCAACGGACTCACCCTTGGCTGCGATCGCAGAACCTTCCTCAAATCCACCGCCGTGCTCGCCGGCGCCGCCCTCTGGCCTCTCGGCAGTTTCGGCGCCCCCGCCGGCCTTAACCTCGCCCCGCGCAAGAAGAAGCCCGCCCTCATCCGCGGCGCCTTCTTCTATCCGCCGGCGGACATCGTCCTGGCCGGTAAGAACGAGGATGGGTGGAGCAAGCACGAATGGTTCACCTGGCCGGGCAATCAGTTCGAGCCGGAACAGCAGCAGAAGAAGTATCTCGCCCAGCTCCGCGGACTGACCGCCGAGCTCGATCTCACGCTCGCTCTTGAGGACAAGCCCATCTACACCGATGCCGCCATTCGGGCCTTCATCGCCAGCCTCGAGACCAGCAAGCCCGACGCGCTGCTCCTCTTCAACTTCTGGAACAGCTTCAGCGCCAAGCTCCGCCCCATCCTCGACGCCTGGAAAGGCCCCATCATCCTTTACCATCCTGTCGGTGCCAATCACCAGCTACCCCCTGAATACTTCCGCACCGCCCCGCGCTGCCAATACATCCACTCCATCGAGAACTGGGACGCGCTGGAGCGCGGCCTGCGCGCCGTCCACGCCATGAACCGCATGGCCCAGAGCCGCCTGCTGCGCGTGGCCAGCCAGTTCAAGGAGCAAAAGGACAGCACCGAACCGTTCTTCGGCTCGGCCATTCGCGGCGTGCCCGCCGACGAGTTCAACAACCTCTTTGACGAGACCAAGCTGTCCCGGGAAATGGAGCGTCTGGCCAAGTCCGTCCGCTCCCACGCGCGCCACGTCACTGACTTGAGCAAGACCGCTTTCGAGGACGCCGTGCGCTCCCATGCCGCCGTGCAGGAAATCATGCGGCGCCACGACGCCGACGCCATTACCATCCAGTGCCTCATGCTCAAGCACCGCAAGCCGTGCCTCAGCTTCGCCCTCAACAACGGGAACCTGGTCCCCTGCGGCTGCGAAAACGACTTCAACGCCTCCCTGACCCTGATGCTCGGGGCCAACTGCTTCGGCCGCGGCGGCTTCCAGCACAACCCCGAGTTCGACACCGAGCAGAACCTCTACTTCGGCGCCCACTGCACCTGCGCCACCCGCCTCCACGGCCCGCGCGGGAAGGAGACCCCCTACGACCTGCGCCCGTTCTTCCACCAGATGCCCAAGACGCTGGCTCTCGACGTCCAATGGCCCCACGACGAGACCGTCACCCTCTGCAAATACCACAGCGGCAAAAAGCTGCTGGACGCCTGGCGCGGCCAGCTTGTCTCTTCCCCCGCCTGCCCGCCCACCGGCGGCTGCGCCACGCGTGTCCTCGTCAAGATCCCCGACGTCAACGACGTCTGCACCATCTACCCCGGTCCTCACCCCATCCTCTACTGCGGCGACTTCGCCGCCCAGCTCAAGACTCTTGCCCAGCTCTACGAGCTGGAACTGCGGAGCAATTGTTAGAGGGAGGGCGAGCGTCCTCGCGAGCCCTGATTCTCGCTGATTCCCAAGAAGTTTGGGCTCGCGAGGACGCTCGCCCTCCCTGCATTACCTGCTTGAGTGTCCCCGGTCTCTGCTCACGCATGCACGCGCGGTTCCCAGTCCAGCCCATCCACCTTCTGCGGCTCGTCCGTCCCTTCGTGGATCAGCCGGATCTGTGCGAACCGGCAATACCGCTGAATGTCCCGCGTGTGGTCGCCGTAGAAGATCACCCGATGCAGCCCCGACGACCAGTTCTCCAGGAACTTGTCTATGTTCTCCACCTTCACCGTCAGCTTTGTCCGGCAGCCCCGCTCCACGAACGGGCTGTCCACCGCGTCGCCCGTTGAGAACAGCATCTTGTCGGTGCCGATCAGCCGCGCCATCGTCACCTTCCGCCCCACCGGCAGCTTCACCATCAGCGACGCCCCCCGCCCATCTTCCAGGTGGCTGCGGATGTCGTACGCCGACGCCTTCGTGCCCGGCCCCAGCATCTGGGTCGCCGCCACGCAATGCGCGTGGGTGATCGTCCCGTTCGACACATCGAACACCGGGTCGGTCACAACCCCGGCTTGCCCACCAGGTAGCTCAAGATCAGGTGCGTCATGCTCGACTTCAGGTCCGCCTCGCACACCCCGCCCAGCCCCATGTTGTTGAATCGCACGAACCCCAGGCACGGATAGCCCATCCCCCGGTCCATCAGCCCCATCCCCAGGCAGTTCATCGTGATCAACACCGCCCCGTGCTGCGCCAGCAGGTCCCGCATTGCAATATACATGACCGACGACTTGAGAATCTCCGCCTTGGTCGGCTCCACGATCTTCCTTGCCTCCTTCACCCACTGCCGCATGTCGGCCATCGCCTCGCTTTGGTCGGCCGCCTCGTAAGCCTTTTGCAGGTCCGGCAGCAGGAGGGAAATGATCTCCGTGCCGAACTTCTCCTTGAGCGCCGCGCAATAGGCGGCGTCGGCCGGCCCGTTGCTCACATTCAACACCCGCGCCTCCTTCAGCCGGTGAATCGCCCGGAACGGCCGGATCGCCACCAGCACGTCCTCATGCCGGCTGCTGGGATACACCTCGATCAGTTTCCCCTGCCGCTGCCACCCCGCCATCGTGTGCCACTCATGCCCGGTGTAGGGCAGCGAGAACAACACCACCGGGATGCCCAGCTCCATCAAGCTCTGCAACTGCGCCATGATTCCCATCGTCAGGTGGATCACCAAAATGCCGTCCGTCCCCTTGAACTTCTCCTTCGCCACCGCCAGCTCCTGGTCGTTGGCAATCAGCCCTCCTTCCACGAACTCCACATCCGCCAGCCCCGACCCCAGCTTGGCCAGCTTCCCCTCGAAGTCCTGCATCTCGGCCTTTACGTCCACCTTCGACATCGGCCAGCCCGGATGCTCGCGACCCAGGTAAACCTTCCCGATCCGCACCTTGGTCTTCGGCCCCAGCGCCGGCTGCGCGCTCATCGCCGACAACCGCTCAGCCATCTCCGCCAGCGCCCCCACCGACGCCACACCTACTGCGGTTGATTTAAGAAAGCACCTGCGTGAAACGTTCGTGAACATATCTATTCTCCTTCAGTTAATGAGGCACATTGCGATTAATCATCCCGACGCTCCCGGCGCGGCACTCTCGCGCCCGGCGGCCATCCGGTCGCCCCATTCAACCACCGGTCCCGCCCCCTGCCAACCCCAAACAGCTCCTCGCCTCCGTCCCCGTCCCCGCCGGCGCCCCGTTGGCGTGCGTGCACGGTGTCTGCAGCCTCCCTTACCGTATGGCCACCGTATGACTAGCGTATGACTAACGTATGAGTAACGTATGGGTAACGTATGGTTTCGCTATGTTCTGCGTGGTCTTTTCGTCCTTGGCCCCCTCCACGCACCACGTCCCCCTCCCGCCTATCCCCCGCGATATCAATCCGATGCGTAACGCTGAATAAAGCTTTCCCCAGGCGGTCTAACCGGTTAATGAAGAATGCGAGTGAGCATGTTATGAAAACTACCAAATGGTTCGGTTTGATTGCAGTGTTAGCTCTTTACGCAATGTGCGGCTTCGCTCAAACGCCGCCCGCCGCTGCCCCAGGGGCTCCCGGGCAGCCTCAGGCGGCGACCCCGGCCAATCTCTCGCCGGGCGCCGCGGAGGTGGTCAAGCTCGCCACGTCAGGCGTCGGCGACGAGGTGGTTCTGGCCTACATCAACAACTCGCAGGCCCCATTCAACCTCTCTGCCAATGATGTCCTTTACCTCAAAGACATCGGCCTGTCCCCCGACGTCACCACGGCCATGCTGAACCACGACAGCACGCTGCGGGGCCAGCCGCAACAATACGCCCCCGCAGCCACCACGCCTGCCTCGGCAGCCGCCCCTGCGCCAACCCCGGCTCCCACAGTAGCCGCCGCTCCCGCGCCCGTTTATGTCACCAGTCCTCCGCCCGACGTCACTTATTTCTACAGCGACCTCGCGCCCTATGGTACCTGGGTTCAATTGGACGGCTACGGCTGGTGCTGGCAACCCACCGCCGTCGTGATCACTGCCGACTGGCGGCCCTACTGCCAAGGCGGCTCCTGGGTTTACTCCGACCTCGGCTGGTATTGGCAATCCACTTATTCCTGGGGCTGGGCTCCCTTCCACTATGGCCGGTGGTACAGGCACCCGCGCTGTGGCTGGGTCTGGACACCGGACCGCGTCTGGGGGCCGGCCTGGGTGACCTGGCGGACGTATGGCGACACCTGCGGCTGGGCGCCGCTGCCGCCGCGCGCCGTCTTTGATGTGCGCCTGGGCTGGCGCTACAACGGCATCGCCGTCGGCGCAAACTTCGGTTTCAACCTCGGCAGCGACGCGTTCCTCTTTGTCTCCTTTGGCAACGTCTGCCAGCCAAACCTCTACCGCCATTGCCTGCCGCACGCTCGCGTTGCCACCATCTACAACCAGACCACCATCATCAACAACTATGTCGTCAACAATAACCGGGTTGCACACCTTGGGATCCCCCTCGACCGCGTCTCCGCCGCCTCCCACGGCCGCATCCCCCGCGCTACTGTCCGCGACTGGTCCGACCGGCCCGACCGGATGCCCACCCGCGCCTCGTCCGTCGTCTATCGGCCCCGCCTCGAAGCGCCCGCCCGGCCCGTTCGCATGGAGGCACAGAAAGTTGACGCGCAGCACCCGGTCATCCGTCACGCCCCCAGCGGGTCCGCCCGAGTCGAGCGTGCCTCCAACTCCGCCCGCGGCGCCAGCGCCTCGCGCCGGCCGGCACTGGAACCCCCCAAAGTTGCGCCGTGGTCGAGCACCACAAGGGCTCAGTCCTCCCAGCAAACCCCCGACAGATCGCCCCAGAGCTTGAACTGGCCGCCTGAGACCCGCCCCTCCCCATCGTCCCGAATCCAGCCGACTCCGAGCACGCCGCAAGCGACACCGGCCGCCCCTGCCGCTAGGACTTCGCGAGCCTCGCCCTGGTCCCCCGAGACCAGACCCGCCGCCGCCCCGGAAGTCCAGTCAACACCCACCGCTTCGCAACCGGTGATGACCGTGCCTCCCATCGTCACCACACCCCGCGCTCCCGATAACTGGAAGCAGGGCGCCCGCGCCGCGCCCGGCTACCGCTCTGACTCCGGCCTGCCTGCTTTGGGCAATGCGCGCGCTGCCGAGCGGTCATCCCCGCTGCAACTCCGTCTGCAAACCCGCACTTCTACCTGCCTAAGAGCGGGCGCCAGGCCGCTGAAATCCGCCCGCCGGCCTCATCCGCCAGCACCCCCTCAGCGGCGCCCTCCTCTCGCGGGTCCACTTCTAACGCCCGCTCCCGCAGAGACCGGTAGCCTTGGCGCCTACGCCGAGCGGAGGCGGTAGAAGCGGCACGTTCTCCCTGCGGGGATGAAGGGCTGCTGCGCGCGTTGCGTCCGTGAGCGCAGGCGTGAGTCCTTGGCGCCGCCCCGGACCGCTGAGCATTGCTCCACGCTCGGCGTTCCGGCAACTTCCCCGGCACTCGCGCACGCGCCGGCTCCCGCCGCGCCTTGTTTCCGGACTGGATTTTGAGCAAACCCTGAGCGATGTTTGCGCGACTACTGAAAGGGCTTTGTTCATGAAACGTCTCATGCTGTTCATTGAGCCGGCGGGCGCGCAGCTTAACATCTTCACCCAGTTCACCTTGCCACGGCTGGGAAGCTTCATCCTCGCCGGGCTGGTGAACCGCCGCGGGGGCTGGAACGCGCGGGTGTTTGTCGAGGGCCGGCAGCGATTCGATCTGCAAGCCTGGATCGCTGAGCACGGCCGGCCGGAAGTGGTGGGCATCTCGACCATCACCGCCTCAGCGCGACGCGGCTACGCGCTGGCGGATGAATGCCGCTCGCGCGGCATCCCGGTCATCCTGGGCGGACCGCATGTCACTTTCCTTCCCGAGGAAGCGCTGGGGCATGGGGACCTGGTCGTGCGGGGAGAAGGCGAAGGGGCGATGAACGCGCTGCTGGACCTCTGGAACGAAGGCAGCGTAGGAGCGCCCGACCCCAGGCACGCCGCGGTTCCGAACCTCTCGTGGAAGGATGGCGCCGGAGTCATTCGGCATAACGAGCTGGCGCCCTGGATCACTGACCTGGATGCGCTGCCCGCGCCGGATTTCTCGCTGGCCGGGGGAACGGCCGACTGCGTGATCGGCGGCAAGAAAACCGTGATGGTCCAGACTTCGCGCGGCTGCCCGTTCGACTGCTCGTTCTGTTCGGTGACGGGCATGTTCGGGAAGAAGTTCCGGTATCGCTCGGTCGCCGCCATCCTGAACGAACTCCGGCAGTACGACACCCGGCGCCACTTCGTGTTCTTCTGCGATGACAACTTCACGGCCAACAAGCGCCGCGCCCGGGAACTGCTCGAGGCGATGATCGCCGAAGGCTTCCGCTTCCAATGGTCCACGCAGGTGCGCGCCGACCTGGCCCGCGATTCCGAGCTGGTGCGGCTGATGAAACGCGCGGGGTGTCATACGGTGTTCATTGGCTTCGAATCGGTGAATCCCCAGAGCCTCACCGAGATGAAAAAGGGCCAAGACCTGGAGGACATCCGTCGCGCCATCCGCGTTGTCCAGGAAGCCGGGATCCACATCCACGGCATGTTCGTGTTCGGGTTCGAAGAGGACCACTGGGACACCGTCGAAGCCACTGTCAGCTTCGCCCGTAAGATGAAGCTCACGAGCGTGCAGTTGCTCATCCTGACGCCGCTGCCGGGATCGGAGCTTTACCAGCGTCTGGGTGCCGAAAGGCGGATTACGTCCTTCGACTGGGATCTCTACGATACGCATCACGTGGTCTATCGGCCGGCCGGTTTCACGCCGTTCGAGCTCCAGTGTGCCCAGGTGTACGGGCATACGCGGCTCTATACCCTGCCCGAGGGGCTTAAGAAACTGGCCACCGGCAGGCTGGTGGCGGCGGGCCTGTCGTTCTACGCCTGGAAGATCAACCGGGACTGGCAGAAGGACAACCAGGAGTATCTTCGCAGGCTGGCGGCTGAATCCTCCCCGGCGGGCCTGGTGGGCGCTCAGGCCGCGAGCACGGCATTGGCATCGGGGGCTGGCTGGACCGACGCCGGCCGCCGGCCGGCGATCTCCACTCGGAAGGCTGCCTAGAACTTTGCGCTCACACGGCAGGCCGGCTCGTGCTAATAGGTGAGGCATGAAACTGGCCTTTCCAATTCACGCTACCCTTGCCGCATTGGTTCTGCTATCTCTGCTCACCGTGCGACCCAGTTCCGCCCAGAACAAAACGACTGCTCCCGCCACGGCTTCAACCCGTCACATCGCCCACTCCGACCACCTCCAGAAAGTCGTGGATCGGGCTGTAGAACGCGCGCTCGACAAGTTCGCTTCCCAGCAGCTCGGCACCAACCAGCTCGCCATCACGCTCGTGGACCTGCGCGACCCGCAGAAACCCGTGCAGGCCAGCTACCGCGGCGGCGAGCAGATCTACCCGGCCAGTGTGATCAAGCTTTTCTACCTGGTGGCCGTCCATCGCTGGCTGGAGGACGGCAAGCTCCAGGACACTGACGAACTCCGCCGCGCCATGCGCGACATGATCGTGGACTCTTACAACGAGGCCACCGGCTACATCGTAGATCTGCTCACCGGCACCACCAGCGGCCCAGAACTTGGCCCGCAGGAGATGGAGCGCTGGTACAAGAAGCGCAACGCCGTGAATCGCTACTTCGCGTCCCTTGGCTACACCAACATCAACGTCAACCGCAAGCCGTGGTGCGAAGGCCCCTATGGCCGCGAGATGCAGTCGGTGAAGATGAGCAAACCCAACCACCGCAACTGGCTCACCACGGATGCCACCGCCCGATTGCTGACCGCGATCGTCACTGGCAACGCCGTCTCTGCCGAGCGTTCCGCCGAGATGATGGAACTGCTCAAGCGCGACTTCTCCCCCGACTCCGGCGGCAAGAACGTCCAAGCCCATGCCTACACCGCCCTGGCCCTGCCGCCCGGCGCGAAGCTCTGGTCCAAGGCCGGCTGGACGAGCGAGACCCGCCACGACGCCGCCTATGTCGAGCTGCCCAACGGCGCCAAGTTCGTCCTCGTCACCTTCACGGTGGACCACGCCAACGAGCGCGACATCATCGCCACCGTCGCCAAGGCAGTCGTTGAGTCCCTCTCCGCCCCAGCTCGTTAAGGGCGAGCGTCCACGCGAGCCCAAACTCCTCCCTGACCCCATTTTATATTGGCTCCCCCACCCTCACCCGCTACCATCCGCTCCAACACTTATGAACCAGCACCTCAGCCAAACCACCTCACGCCGCGAGTTCCTCAAGACCACAACCCAGTTCGCCGCCGCCTCCGCCCTGGCCGGCGTGGCCTTTCCGCACGTCCACGCCGCCGAGGACAACACCATCCGGCTGGCCTTGATCGGCTGCGGCGGCCGCGGCAGCGGCGCGGTGGCCAACGCCATGTCGGCCGGCGGGTTGGTGCTGGGCGACGACGGCGGCACCAAGCGCGCCGCCCGCTCCGGCGCGGGCGGCCCGGTCAAGCTGGTCGCCATGGCCGATCTCCGCCAGGAGCGGCTCGACCAAGTCGCACAACGACCCTGACGCAGGCGCTCGGCGATCTGATCGACGTCCCGCCCGAACGGCGGTTCCTCGGCTTCGACGCCTACCGCAAGGCGATCGACTGCCTGCGGCCGGGCGACGTTGCCATGCTGACCACCCACGCCGCCTTCCGCGCGCCCCACCTGGAATACGCCGTGCAGAAGGGCGTCAACGTCTTCATGGAGAAGGACTTCGCCCCCGACCCGGGCGGCATCAAACGCATGCTCCGCGCCGGCGAAGCGGCCGAGAAGAAGAACCTCAAGATCGCCGCCGGGCTGATGTGCCGCCACTCGTCCGCCCGCCAGGCGCTGATCGAGAAGATCCGCGACGGCGCCATGGGCGACGTCGAGCTGATCCGCGCCTACCGCATGGACACCGGCTACCGATGGGCCCGTTCCCGCGCGGCCAGAACGAACTGCTGTGGCAGATCAGCCCGGGCACCGTACCAGTTCCTCTGGTCGTCGCGGCGGCATCTTCATCGAGCTGATGATCCACCAGATCGACGAGTGCTTCTGGATCAAGGACGCCTGGCCGGTGTCCGCCCACGGCGTCGGCGGGCGCTATCCCCGGCAGCACCGACTGCGGCCAGAACCTCGACAGCTACTCCATCGAGTACACCTTCCCCGACGGCACCAAGGCCGTGGTCGACCGGCCGCTACATCCCCAACTGCTTCACCGATTTCGCCACCTACGTCCACGGCACGAAGTGCGCCGCCCAGTTCTCCGGCAACATCCACGCCCCCACTGTCCAGATCTACAAGGACCAGCGGATCGAGCAGGACGAACATCGCCTGGAGGCCGCCCAAGGAGACCGTCAACCCCTGGCAGGCCGAGTGGAACGTCCTGCTGAGCGCCATCCGCAACGACAAGCCGCACAACGAAGACCCGCCGCGCCGCTCTCTCGAACCTCGGCGCCATCATGGGCCGCGCGGCCGTCCACACCGGCAAGGTCATCACCTGGGACGAAGCCATGGCCTCGAACTTCCAGTTCTGCTCCAACGTGGCCGACCTCACCGATAAAAGCCCCGCCCCCGTCCAGGCCGACGCCCAAGGCCACTACCCCGCCCCCATCCCGGGCAAGACGGTGGAGATATAGCTAACGGCATTACGTGAAACGCACGTTGATCGGGCTCACAGCCTTGGCGTGCTTGCTCTTCGTTGAACGCCGCCGCTCAAGCCTCGGACACGGCGGGTAAGAGAAATGTGCTCTTCCTCGCGGTGGATAACCTGAACTGCCGCATCGCCTGCTACAGCGATCCGATCGCCAAAACGCCCAATCCTGACCGCCCGGCCGGGCGCGGTGTGATGTTTCGCTGCGCCTGCTGCCAATACCCCCTCTGCAACCCCAGCCGCGCCTCCCTCATGACCAGCCTGCGCCCCGACACCACGCGCGTCCACGACCTGCGGGTCAACTTCCGCTCCACGTTCCCCGACGTGGTCACCCTACCCCAGCTCTTCCGCCAGAACCGCTGCTTCGTCGCACGCGTCGGCAAGCTCTACCATTACGGCGTCCCGCGTGAGATCGGCACCGATGACGTCTTTCAGCCCCTGCTTGGCCAGTTCAACGCGTACCAAGTCAAGCTCCGCACAAATCGCCCCACGCTGACCTGGCGGGAGTTATCCACCTTCATGGCCTTGGCAGACAGCCCGCACATTCGCCGCCGCGTTCTCCTCACCAACTGCGACGAACTGCCGTCCGTGCTCAACGACCGGCAAGGCTTCTTCTGCGTCCGTGGCTCTGATCTCGACAGGCTCCGCGCAGACGACCTCCATGCGATCGAAGCCTGGCTCGCCGAGCGCATTTCGAGGCCTCGAAGGGGGAGGCCGGGGAGTAAGGAACGCTCATTTTGGACGCGGGACCAGGGGCTGACGACGTGTGCCAAAATGCCACACTTGGGGGCTAAAAAGGACCCCGACCAGGGAGCCAACGGTAAGCCAACAGTAAGCCAACAGGCAGCCTCGGGCAGCGTCCGGGGCACGCCTCGGGAGGGGCCGGACGACGGGAGAAGACAGGGCGGTTGATGGATTGGTGGATCGGTGGAGTGATGGAGTGGTGGAGTGACGCGGAGGCGGGCGGAGGAACAGGACGGAGGGCGATCTGGTTCCGCCGTTGGCCCCAAGACTGTCCCCTCAGCCCGGCCAGCACTGCTGGGTCCGCCGTTTCCTCGGCAACACCGCCGCCTTCCGCGCCGTCTGGAACGACGCCACCCACGCCTTCACCCTCAGTGTCCGTGATGAATACACCCTCGCCAACCAGTGGTGCTACGTCTGGCACTGGAAGCCGCGGCAGCTTGTACCCTGGCACAAATCCGGGTTTGTTTATTGGAACTCCCTCTCGGCATGTGCATGTCTCGGAGGCTTCGGCCTGTTCGGCACTACTCAATTGACCCTGAGCCGGGAAACCGCTTTCCTTGGCGCGGCCACTGCCTGTGAGTTCGCCGAAACCTACGCTGAATGACTTGCGCATCGAGCGCGACGCCGAGCCGGAGCCGTCCTCCCGGCTTCGGGTAGTGGTCATTGTCATCCTGGTCCTGGCCCTGGCGGCGGGAATCGTCTTCTGGCTCAAGCGGCCCGGCGCCATCCCCGTGCGCACCGTCCTGGTGCGCGAGGCGGCCGGCAACGGCATCGAGCGGACGGTGTTGAACGCCTCCGGGTACGTCACCGCCCGGCGGCAGGCGACGGTTTCCTCCAAGGTCACCGGCAAGGTCACCGAGGTGCTCATCGAGGAGGGGATGAAGGTGCAGGAAGGGCAGATTCTGGCGCGCCTGGACGATACGAACGTCAAGACCAGCCTCGCCTGGCGGAGGCGCAGTGGGTCTCCGCCACGAACGCGCTGGCGGAGACCCGCGTGCGTATCAAGGAAGCCGACCAGGAGTTGCAGCGCCAGGCCGGCCTGCTCAAGAACAAGATCGCCGCGCAGGCCGACTACGACCGCGCGGAAGCGGCCGTCCTGGCTTTCAAGGCGAGGCTGGAGCAGCAGCAGGCCGAGGTCACCGTGGCCGAAAAGCAGGTGGCTTACTGGAAGCAGCAGATGGAGGACACGATCATTCGCGCGCCCTTCGCCGGCATCGTCACCTCCAAGAACGCCCAGCCCGGCGAGATGATTTCGCCCATGTCCGCCGGGGGCGGCTTCACGCGCACGGGCATCTGCACCATCGTGGACATGGAGTCGCTGGAGATCGAGATCGACGTGAACGAGAGCTACATCAACCGCGTCCACGCCCGGGCAGCCGGTGGAAGCGACGCTCGACGCCTATCCGGATTGGAAGATCCCGTGCAAGGTGATCGCGATCATCCCCACGGCCGACCGCCAGAAGTCGACGGTGAAAGTGCGCGTCGGTTTCGAGCAGCTCGATCCGCGCATCCTGCCGGAGATGGGCGTGAAGGTGGCGTTTCAGGAAGCGGGCGGGTCAGGACCCGTGCGCGCGGCCGCACGGTGATCGTGCCCACGACCGCCGTCCGCGCAGCGAGGACGGGCGCGATGTGGTGCTTCGTGGTGCAGAGCGGCCGCGCCGAGCGCCGCGCGGTCACCGTCAGCCGGCACGCGCGGCGATGAGACGGTCTCAGCGCCGGCCTGGCCGCCGGCGAAAGGGTGGTCGATGGATCCGCCCGGCGGACTTGACGGACGGCGTCGCAGGTCGAGCAGAAGGAATCGGGATGAGCGCATGACTAACTCGGCCAACGGCGCGCTGGTCCGACGTCGACGGAGTGGAGAAGGTGTTTCACCGCGGCTCGGAGGACATCCACGTCCTGAAGGACTTGCATCTGCAAGTGCCGGCGGGCGAGTTCCTCGCGCTGATGGGGCCGTCCGGGTTCGGGCAAGAGCACGCTGCTGAACCTGATCGGCGGACTGGACCGGCCCACGCGCGGCACCGTCAGATCGCCGGCGAGCAGCATCGACGAGCTGTCCGACCGCGAGCTGGCCGCGTGGCGCGCGCGGCACATCGGCTTCGTCTTCCAGCTCTACAACCTGATGCCCGTGCTCACCGCGGAGCGCAACGTCGAGCTGCCGCTCCTGCTCACGCACCTCTCCAAGCGCCGCAGCGCGAAGCAGCACGTGGCGACGGCGCTGGCAATCGTCGGCCTGTCGCACCGCGCGAAGCATTACCCGCGCACAGCTTTCCGGCGGCGAACAACAGCGCGTGGGCATCGCCCGCGCCATCGTCACCGATCCCACCCTGCTGCTCTGCGACGAGCCCACCGGCGACCTCGACCGCAAGGCCGGCGACGAGATTCTGGATCTGCTCCAGGCGCTGAACCGCGAGCACGGCAAGACCATCATCATGGTCACCCACGATCCGCACGCCTCGGCCCGCGCCTCGCGCACCGTGTATCTCGACAAAGGCCAGCTCAGCGACCAGCCCGTCAAGTGACAGTGCCCGGCCCGGCTGCGGCGCTGCCAATGAATTGAGCCATGCTTTGGAGAATCTCCTTGAAAACGACCCCAGAGGCCGAAGATGCGGTCTCCGAATTGTTCGGGAGCACCTTCGCCCAGCCTGTCTCTTCCTACACTGACGCCGAGACCCGGGTAACAGTGGTCACAGTCTTTCTTCGGCATAAGGCGGACTGGTCTCGGGCGAGGCGTACAGCGTTGGCACTGGGCCTTGAACGAATCGCTGCGAGTGGGTTGACCCTCGACCCCGGCAGAGTCTTGTTGAAGCGAATCGCCCGGACGGACTGGGCGGAAGCCTGGAAACGGCATTTTCGGCCGATGGCAATTGGTTCCGCCCTCCTGCTCAAGCCCGGCTGGAGCCGGCGGCGACCGCGAAAGGGACAGGCCGTGGTCGTGCTCGACCCCGGCCTGAGCTTCGGCACGGGCCGACACCCGACCACAGCCTTTTGTCTGCGGCAACTGGTTGCCCGGCGCCGACGGGGCGAGACCCAATCGTGCCTGGACGTCGGCACCGGCTCCGGCATCCTCGCCATCGCCGCTGCCAAGCTCGGCTATGCCCCGGTGCACGCCTTCGATTCCGACCCCCAGTCGGTCCTCGTTGCCCGTGCCAACGCCCGGCGCAATCACGTGTTGGCCCAAATACGCTTCCGGCAGCAGGATCTGACCAGACTGCCACGCCGGGCCGAGCGGCAATACTCCCTGATTTGCGCCAACCTGGTGTCGCGCCTGCTCCTGGACCAGCAGCCGCGGCTTCTGGCCCGATTGCGCATGGATGGTGTGCTGGTGGTTGCCGGCATTCTGACAGCAGAATATGCACAAGTTCAGGACACTTTTTCCCGTGCGGGCCTGCGGTTGCTGACAGGCAGGAGCGAAGGCGAATGGCGTTCGGGCGCCTTTGGCTGGCGGTGAAAGGCGCACTCGCATTTCGAGAGCAGAATCCCTCCCTCTTTTTTGAATGGATTTCCCGGGAAATAGTCGTATACTTGATTCGCTTGAAGCGGCAGATGCCAATTTCAATGCACGGCGAACCTGACCAAGGAAGGTTCCATGGCATCCTTTATGCATGGCGGAACTTGAACAAAAAAACAAACCAAGTTATGACCAAATCGTTGGAAGTGATCAGCGAGGCTATCCGTAATCCTAAACATCCTTTCCGCAAAGTGGACAACCAGCCCAAGAAACCCCTGAAGCACCGCTACGAACGCAGGAAGATCAGGGAATACCTCCACCTCGGAGACTGGGTGTCCCGCGAAGCGACCTAAGGGCTATTCCCCCTGCAGGTCAGAATGAAAAAGCCACGCCCGCGCGTGGCTTTTTCATTTACTTCATCAGCAACATCTGCCGCGCGCGTTTGATGGCGCGGTTGAGCCGGCGCTGGTAGTGGGCCGGCAACGCAGTGTACTTCCGGGGGAGAATGCGCCCCTGATCGGTTACAAACTGCCGCAGCAGGGTGATATTCTTGAAATCGAGGGCGTCCACCGTGAAGTCAATCTTCGGCTTGGGGCGAGGCGTGCGCGCTTCGCCGTAAGCGGACCGGCCGCGGGCGCCGCGTCGTTCGGGTTTGTCGGGGCGGGTTTTGCGAGGCATAAAACGTGGCTACTTGATTTCGCGATGGAGGGTGTGGCGGCGCAAAGCCGGGTTGTATTTCTTGATCTCCAGCTTCTCGGTCTTCAGCTTCTTATTGCGGGTGGTCGTGTAGCGCGAAGGAGACTTGCCTTCCTTGCGCGCTTCGGTGCATTCAATGGTGATGATTTCGCGGGGCATTGTTATTCCTTCTCTTTGGGCTTCTCTTCCGCCTCTTCTTCCTCAGTTTCCGTTTCAGCCAACCCCACGGCATCGATCGTGCCGAGCGCGCCCAGACGGCGCTGCCGCAGCGCGCCTTCGCGCTCCAATTGCGCCTGGGCCTGCACGGTAAACCGGGTCCAGGGGATCGCCTCCAGACGCTTCTGGGGAATCGGCTTGCCCGTAAGTTCACAAACGCCGTAAGTGTTCTTCTCAATGCGCTTGAGCGCCTCCTCGATCTCGTAAACGGCATCCTGGTCCGCGGAGAGCAGGCTCAAGGCGAAATCACGGTCGAAATTGTCGGTGCCGGAGTCCGCCATGTGCAGGCTGTAGCCGGGCATCTCCTGGGCGGATTCTTTGGCCAACCCGTCCATTTGCCGGGTCAATTGCTCGCGCAATTCCAGCAGCCGGTTATAATACTTCGCCCACTGCGCCTTGATCTTCGCTCTGCCGTCCTTCTTCACCGACAGGATGGGGCGTCCGAGAATGGCGGCGGCGGTGGCCAAGCCATGCGGCCTGGGACGTGGCGTCACCTTCCGGATTTTCTTCGTCTTCGCACTCACAATTTAAACTGCTCGGTTCTGTACACGGTCATGTTGCTCTTCAAAGCCTCATCAGGAGCGTCGCCACGCCCCTTTGAGAGCGTGGGAATGTAGCAAAGGGAGGCGGAAGTTCCACAACAATCTTCAAAAAAGTTCTCACCCCGGAAGAGTGCCTCCGGGCTTGCGTTGAGGCTCCCACTGTCTGAAGCTGTCCCCCGCAAACTATGGCCAAAAAGGCTTTGATTACAGGCATTACCGGGCAGGATGGCTCCTACCTGGCGGAACTGCTCCTCTCGAAGGGCTACGAGGTGCACGGCCTGATCCGGCGCGCCAGCACGTTCAACACCGGGCGGCTGGACCCCATTTACGATGATCCGCACTCGGGCAAAAGCCGGATGTTCCTGCACTACGGCGATCTTGAGCGACGCCAGCGCGCTGGCCCGGCTGATCGGCAAGATTCAGCCCGAGGAGATCTACAACCTGGCCGCGCAGAGCCATGTCCGGGTCAGCTTCGACAGCCCGGAGTACACCGCCGACATCACGGCCACGGGCACGGTCCGGCTGCTCGAGGCCATCCGCGAGACCGGCATCCGGCCGCGCTTCTACCAGGCTTCCTCCAGCGAGATGTTCGGCAAGGTCCGCGAGGTGCCGCAGACCGGAGCGCACGCCCTTCTACCCCCGCAGCCCCTACGGCTGCGCCAAGGTGTTCTCCTACTGGATCACCGTCAATTACCGCGAGTCCTACGGCCTGCACGCCAGCAACGGCATCCTCTTCAACCACGAATCCCCCCGCCGCGGCGAGACCTTCGTCACCCGCAAGATCACCCGCGCGGTGGCCCACATCAAAGCCGGGCTGCAGGACAAGCTTTACCTCGGCAACCTCGACGCCAAGCGCGACTGGGGCTACGCCAAGGAATACGTCGAGGCCATGTGGCTGATGCTCCAGCAGGACAAGCCCGACGACTACGTCGTCGCCACCAACGAAACCCATTCGGTGCGCGAATTCCTCGAGGCGGCCTTTGGCCACGCGGGGTTGGATTGGAAGAAACACGTCGAGATCGACCCGCGCTACTACCGCCCCGCCGAGGTGGATCTGCTGATCGGCGACTACTCCAAGGCCCAACGCCAGCTTGGCTGGGAGCCCAAGACCCGCTTCGTGGATCTGGTGAAGCTGATGGTGGATGCCGACGTCGAGCTCCTGCGCCGCCACCGCCAGGGCCAGATCCGCGTCAGCAGTTGAACCCGCCGGCCGGCGCCGGCTCGCCGCCCACAGCCCGGCGCAACCCGCCAGCCCAAGCAGCGACAGCACCGCGCCCGTGCGCAGTTTGTTGTCCTCGTAAACCAGCTCAACCTCGTGCCCAACTGAACATCCGGCAGCCTTGGATCGTCTAAACAGCGGCAAGCCACGCAGGGACGTGGAGGGCGAAGGGAGGGAGATGCGGGCGGGATGCGCCCGGGCACTGCAAGCGAACTGCAAGGGAACTGTAAGGGAACTGCGAGGGAGCAGCAAGCCAACAGCCTGCCAGAGGATGGCTTGGCCCGGGCTGCCTCGCAGGCAGGCGCCCAGTCCGAGGTCTGCATCCTGAATGGGCCGTCAGAGGGCGCGGCACCGCTACTCAAGCAGGGCCCTGACTTTGGCCGGGTCACTGACCGGGGGCTGGCAGGCGGTGCCGGTGCAGACATACACCAGAGGGCCGCCTGTGGCGGGCAGGGTTTTGGCGAAGGGGTCCACGGCGCCGGTGTTGCCGAACACCAGTTTGTTGGGTTGATAGACGGAATGTGCGGCGCGGAGCAGGGTGCGGGCTTTGGGGCTGGCGGGGTCGCCGGCGAGGACGGCGCGCCGGGGTTCGTCGAGCCAGAAGTCGAGGGCCTGGAGGAGGCAGGGGACGGCCTGGGGGGCTTGCTGGAGGCGGTGGGCGAGAAGGCGCAGGGTTTGGTCGGCGGGCTGGAGGAATGCCTTGCGGTCGGTGATGCGGCCAAGTTTCAGCAGGGCCAGGACGGCGACGGAATTGCCGGAGGGTTCGGCGCCGTCGTAGTCCTCCTTGACGCGCAGGATCAGGTCGGGCGCGTCGGCGGGGCTCTGCCAGAAGCCGCCATGCTCGGCGTCGTAGAACTTGTCGAGCATCGGATTCGGCAAGGGCGATGGCGAAGTCGAGGTGTGCCGGGCTCGAGCGTGGCTTCGTAGAGTTCGATGACGCCGGAGAGCAGGAAGGCGTAGGCCTCGAGCAGTTGCACTTCGTCCCGCTCGCCGTCGCGCCAGCGGTGGTAGAGGGTGCGGGTGGCGTGATCCCAGAGCTTGGCCCGGAGGAACGCCAGGTTCTTTTCCGCCGCGGCGCGATATGCTGTCTTCGCCCAGCACAGCATAGGCCCGGGCAAACGCGCCGAGCATCAGGCCGTTCCAGGAGGCCAGGATCTTGTCGTCGAGATGCGGGCGGACGCGCTTGGCGCGAGCGGTGCGACATTTTGCGTTTGGCGGAGGCGCAGCAGCGGTCTGCTCGGCGGCTGGAGAGATCTGGCTCGACAATGCTCAAAACATTTTGGCCGGGCAGCGGATGGGGATGGCTGTGGTCGACGAAGTTGCCCGCTTCGGTGATGCCGAAGTAACGGATGGCCACGTTGAATTCCTCCGGGCGTCAGCAGCTCGGACAGTTCGGCGCGCGTCCAGCAGTAAAATTTGCCCTCGTGGCCTTCGCTGTCCGCGTCTTCGGCGGAATAGAAGCCGCCGTCCGGGATGGGTCATGTCGCGCAGGACATAATCGAGAATGTCGCGCGCCACGTCGGCGTAACGCGCTATTCGCCGCTGACAGGTAGGCGTCGAGGTAGAGCTGAGCCAACTGCGCGTTGTCGTAGAGCATCTTCTCGAAGTGCGGCACCAGCCATTCGCGCGTCCACGGAATAGCGCGCGAAGCCGCCGCCGAGCTGGTCGTGGATGCCGCCCGCCGCCATGCGATCGCAGGTGTGCAGGACCATGCGCATGGCCTCCTCGTCGCTGAAACGCTTGGCGTAGCGCAGCAGGAACTGCGGCTGGCTGGGCTGCGGGAATTTGGGCGCGCCGCCGAACCCGCCGTGCTGCGGGTCATAGGCTTTCCTTGAGCAGCGCGCCCGCGTGCGCGCAGGACTGCCGCGGTTGAGCAGGAGCGTCGGACTGCGTGGTCGCGCTGCGACGGCTAGTTGCTTCAAGGCGTGCATGGATTTCGGCGGCCGAATGCGGCGAGTTCGGCGTGGCGCGTCTGCCAGAGCTGCTGGATCTGTTCGAGCAACTGCAGAAAACCCGGCCGGCCGTGCCGGTTGTCCGGCGGGAAATAGGTGCCGCCGAAGAAGGGCTTCAGATCCGGCGTGAGGAACACGTTGAGCGGCCAGCCGCCCTCGCCGGTCGTGGCCTGGACGAAGGTCATGTAAATCTTGTCCACGTCCGGGCGCTCTTCGCGATCCACCTTGATGCTGACGAAATGCGCGTTGAGGAATGCGGCGATCTGCTCGTTCTCGAACGACTCGCGTTCCATGACATGGCACCAGTGGCAGGTGGAGTAGCCAATGCTGAGGAAGATCGGCTTGTTTTCGCGGCGCGCCTTGGCGAAGGCCTCTTCGCCCCACGGATACCAGTCCACGGGATTGTGCGCGTGCTGGAGCAGGTAGGGCGATTTTTCGCGCGCGAGGCGGTTCGTAGAGGCCGGCGCGGCGGCGGTGGAATGCCTAGTCACTGTTCTTTCGTTTTTAGTTCGGTGGATTGCCGGTGGCACGCCGTGAGGCCCATGGCGCACCAACACGTCCAGGCAAACCGCGCCTCTCTTCATTCCGGCAAGCATAGCCTGCATCGGCCGTGAAAGCAAAGCGCCGCTTTTTGCATCGTCACCCGGGCGCGGTGGGCTAGCTCCGCCGATGGTATCGGCGAAACCATGGAAGGCGGAGCGATCATACGCTTGGTGTTGAGCGTAATCGATGTGCGTTTTCGCCGGGTCGCTGGTGACCAGCGTGCAGCACTACATCAGCGCGAAACGAAAGCCAGCGCCGCGCTGTTCTTTCCCGCTGGCCGCGGCCGCGCTGAGCTGCCTGGCGGCGACGCTGGTCCTGGTGAGCAAACCGTGGCCGACGAGGTTTTCACGCGCCGGCTGATGACGCTGGTCGGCTGCGCCTACGGCGGATTGTTCCTGGGGATGTGGGTGCAGCAGCTTTCCGGGGTAAGAAGGCCAGACACAACCATCTGGACGATCGTCGTAGCGTCGTTGAGTTTCCAGGGGGCGGCTCTGGTCCTGATCGCGCTCTTTCTGCGCGAGCACCACATCGGTTGGACGGAGGCTTTTGGCCTTTCGAATCAGCGGCGGCAGAGCCGTGGTGCTGGGCATGATCGTGGCGCTGATCTTCCTGCCGATGGGCTGGGGCTTGCAGCAGACTTCGGCGCTGGTGATGACCCACCTGCCGCACTTCAAGATGCAGCCCGAAGAACAACTGCCCGTCCGCGTGCTGCGCGTCAGCATGTCGTTGGCCGGGCGGGCCACGTTGGGTGCGGCGGCCATCCTGCTGGCGCCGGTGGCCGAGGAGATCCTGTTCCGCGGAATTCTTTACCCGGCGATCAAGCAGGCCGGGTATCCCGCGGGTGGCCTTGTGGGGCACCGTGGTGCTATTTGCGGCGGTGCACATGAACATGGTTACGTTTCTGCCGCTGGCGGTCCTGGCGCTGCTGCTGACGGCGCTCTATGAGAGGACCAACAACCTGTTGGCGCCCATCACTGCGCACGCACTTTTCAACGCGCTGAATTTCGTGACGCTTGTTCTTCTGCGAGCAGACGTGAGGCATATGAACGAGTTTGAACTGATCCACCGCCTGACGCGCTCGCTGCCGACAAACTCGTCTGTGGTGGTCGGCGCGGGCGATGACTGCGCCGTGCTCGATTGCGGGCGCGCCGGACCGGCTGCTCTTGTTCAAGACCGATGCGGTCGTCGAAGGCGTCCATTTCACCGCGGAGACGCCGCCGGAAAAGATCGGCCATAAGGCGCTGGGCCGGTGCCTGAGCGACATCGCGGCAATGGCGGGCACACCGACCGCCGCGCTAGTGACCATCGGCCTGCCGCGCGAGCTTCAACGTCGAATCAGTTGAAGCCATTTACGCCGGAATGAGCGGCCTGGCGCGCCAACACCAGGTGGCCATTGTCGGTGGCGAAACCACGACCAGTCCCGAGCGCATCTTTATTTCCGTCGCGCTACTGGGCTGGGTGCCGCGCGGCAAAGGGGTGCTGCGATCCGGGGCGGAAGCCGGCGATGCGATCTTCGTCACCGGCGAGCTGGGTGGTTCGCTGGCCGGCAAGCATCTCGACTTCGAGCCGCGCCTGGCGGAAGCGCGGTGGCTGGCGCAGCACTTTTCCGTGCATGCCATGCTCGATGTCAGCGACGGGCTGGCCGGCGATCTGAGCCACATCCTCACACGCCAGTCGCGTGGGTGCGGAGTTGCTGGCGACCTCCATTCCGATAAGCCGCGCGGCGCGTTTGGCCGCCAAAGCCGGCTCCTCGGCCAAGCCGGCCCTGCTGGCGGCACTGACGGACGGCGAGGATTTTGAGCTGCTATTCACCGTCGCCAGCCGCGACGCCGTGCCGTTGCTGGACGCCTGGAGAAAGCAGTTTCCCAAACTCGCCGCTCACGTGCATCGGCAAGATCAAGGCCGGCGAGGGCATCACTATCCGCGACAAAACCAGCGTCCGACCGCTGACCAGCCCATGGCTACGAGCATTTCGCATAGCCCGGCGGAGACTGCGGCGCTCGGTGAGCAGTGGGGCCGCGATGCGCGGGAGTGGCCTGGTGATCGGCCTGTCCGGCGATCTGGGCGCCGGCAAGACCCAGTTCGTCAAAGGGCTGGCACGCGGTTTGGGCATTACGGCGCCGGTTCGCTCGCCCACGTTTGCCCTCGTGAATATCTATAGCGGCGGACGGCTGACATTGTTCCACCTGGACCTGTACCGACTGGACTCGCCGGAGCAAATCGCCGCCGCCGGGCTGGAAGAATACCTGCAGCCGAGGGGCGTCACGGTGATCGAATGGGCGGAACGCTGGTTTGGAGAAGTCCACTCCCTGAGTCCGACACACAGAGTGCGCACACTTCCTAACCAGGCGCTAAACCTGTGTTGCGTTCGGATCGACGTCCTGAGCGAGACCGAGAGGCGTATCACCTATGAAAATTCTGGCGCTTGAGTTCTCCTCGCCGCAACGCAGCGCCGCGGTGGTGGACGGCGCTTCGCGTCCGCGCCCGCTCTGCCTGGGTGAAGCCATAGAGACCGGCGGCCGCTCCACGGACGCACTGGGCCTGGTGGAAGAGGCTTGCGGCAGGCGCGGATCGACCGCGCGCAAATTGATTGCCTGGCCATTGGATTAGGCCCCGGCTCCTACAACGGGATGCGTCTGGCCATTGCTCTGGCCCAAGGCTGGCAACTGGCGCGCCCCGTGAAGGTCGTGGGAATCAGCAGCGTCAAATGCGTCGCCGCCGAAGCCCAGGGGAAGGGAATCTGCGGGCGCGTCGAGATCGTCATCGACGCCCAACGCAACGAGGTTTACCTGGCTGGCTATGACGTGAGTGCGGAGTCGCGGAGTGAAGTCGAGCCATTGCGGCTGGCGACCGCGGCGGAGGTGCGGGTTAGGCAGCAGGCCGGCGGGATGATCGTGGGGCCGGAAGTGAACACCTGGTTTCCAGGCAGTCGCGTCCTGTTTCCCCGCGCCGCGACCCTGGGGCAACTGGCCCGGGACGCGCCGAGATCCCCGAGTCCGGCGAGAAGCTTCAGCCGATCTACCTGCGTGAAACCCGGTTTGTCAAGGCGCCGCCGCCCAGGATCATGGGGTAATGGAGTGAAGGAGTAATGGGGAATATTTGCAGGCTTGAATTTCCCGCGGCGTCAGACAGCCTAGCTGCAGAATGAACGCCAACTCCCGGTTGCGATTCGGGGCTGCTGCGGCAGCGCTCCTTGTGTCCCTCTTTTTGCCGGCCTTCACCGCGTCCGGCGCGCGACAAGTGGCTTTCTCCAGCCGCCATGGTGGCTACGCCGGATGGCAGCGCGCTTTACATTGCCTGCGCCACAGGCGAGCGGGTGCTCGTGTTCGATCCGGGCGCGAAGCAGGTGGACCAAGTCCATCCCTACACCTGCATCACCCAGTTGGCCTGGCCCTGAGCCCTGGCGGGAGGACACTCCTGGTCACGTGCGCCGGCCCGGAAAGCCAGGTCGGCATGGTGGACGTGGTGAAGGGGCGCATCGTCGCGAAGCTGCGCGCCGGCCACACGGCGATGTCGCCGGTGGTGTCGCCGACGGCAAGACCCTGTTCGTCTGCAACCGGTTCAACGATGACATTAGCGTTATTGACCTGGCCACCGAGAAGACGGTTCGGCGTATTCCGGTGCCGGGAACCGGTCGCGGCAGCCATCACGCCCGATGGGAGGCACTTGCTGGTCGCGAATTATCTACCCCACGGCCGCGCCGATGTGGACCATGTGGGTGCAGTGGTCAGCGTTATTGACACGGCGCTGGGACAGGTGGTGGATGACTTGTGGCTGCCCAACGGCAGCAGCTCCTTGCAGGACATCCGGATCTCGCCGGCATGGAGGTACGCCGTCGTCACCGACATTCTCTCGCGCGCTTCCATCTGCCGACGACGCAACTGGAGCGCGGCTGGATGAACACGAACGCCAAGACGATCATTGACCTGGGGCGGATGCAGGTGCTTAACACCTTCCTGCTGGACAACATTGACCGTGGCGCGGCCAACCCCTGGGGCGCGGCCTGGAGCGAGGATGGCCGGACGCTCGTGGTGGCGCTCGCCGGGACACACGAGCTCAGCGTGACGGATTTTCCGGCGTTGCTGGCCAAGCTGGCCAAGCTGTCACCCGAGCCCACGGCGCCGATCAGCCCAGCGCTGCCCTACAGCAGCTCCGGCACGCGTGCGCCGTCGGACGTGCCGAATGATCTGTCGTTCCTGGTGGGCGTGCGCGAGCGGCGGCAGTTGCCGGAAGGCGATCTGGGACCGCGCGCGGTCGTAGTCGTGGGCCGGCGAGCCTACGTGGCGAACTATTTCTCGGACACGCTGACCGTGCTCGAGCTCGACGGCGCGTATCCGAAAGTGGAGTCCATCCCGCTTGGGCCGAAGCGGCAGATGACCGCCGCGCGCCGAAGCGAACTCTACTTCAATGACGCGCGGATCTGCTTCCAAGGCTGGCAAAGCTGCGCAAGCTGCCATCCCGGGGAGGGGCGGGTGGATGGCCTGAACTGGGACTTGCTCAACGACGGCATCGGCAATCCCAAGAACGTCAAGAGCCTGCTGCTGGCATTCAAGACGCCGCCCGCCATGAGCATCGGCGTGCGCGAAAGCGCCGAGGCGGCCGTGCGCGCGGGCATCCGGCACATTCTCTTCACCGTGCAACCGTCGGAGGTGGGTGATTCGCTGGATGCCTACCTCAAGTCCCTTAAACCAGTGCCCAGCCCGCATCTGGAGAAGGGCAGGCTCTCGGCGGCAGCCAGGCGTGGGAAGAAAGTCTTCGGCAGCAAGGAGGCTGGGTGTGCACAATGCCATCCCGGGCCACTGTTTACTGACTTGAAGAGCTACGACGTCGGGACGGTAGGAAGGTTCGACAAGCCGTCGGACACGTTCGACACGCCAACGCTGATCGAGGTGTGGCGCACAGCACCGTATTTGCATGATGGTTCGGCAGCCACCATGCGGGACGTGCTGACCACCGCCAATCCAAGCGACCAGCATGGCAAGACGTCCCAGTTGACGGCGGATGAGATCAACGACCTGATCGAGTATGTGCTGTCGTTGTGATGGGATGCTGGTTGACCAGCAGAGAAACCAACACGGTGAGATTTGACCTATGAAACAAAGACCGCTTGGCAATTCGGGCCTCTCAGCTTCCATCGTCGGTCTCGGCGCGTGGGTGCTGGGCGGCGGACAACTCTGGGGGCAAGACACCGACGACGCGGAGTCGGTGCGCACTATCCAGGCGGCGCTGGACCTGGGGATGAACCTCATTGACACCGCGCCCGCTTACGGCTGGGGCCGCAGCGAGCGCGTGGTGGGCAAGGCCACTCAAGGGCCGGCGGGACAAGGCCATCCTCGCCACCAAGTGCGGCCTGTGGTGGGCGGACGCGCGCGGCAGCTTCTTCGCCGATTTCGACGGCAAGAAGATGAACCGCAGCCTCCGGCCCGACACGATCCAGATCGAGATCGAGGACAGCCTGCGCCGGCTCGAGGTGGATTGCATTGACCTTTACCAGACGCATTGGCCGTCCATGCCGCCGGATCACACGCCGATCGCTGACACGATGGCGGTGCTGCTCAAGCTCAAGCAGCA
This sequence comes from Candidatus Krumholzibacteriota bacterium, assembly GCA_963727455.1. GTDB lineage: Bacteria > Krumholzibacteriota > Krumholzibacteriia > JAJRXK01 > JAJRXK01 > JAOZPE01. Next base: position 33,621 of record CAVSGG010000012.1, read on the forward strand.
GGGCAAAATCCGCGCCATCGGTGTAAGCAACGTGTCGCTGGACGAGTTGAAGGAGAACATGCGCTGTGGCGGCATCGTGAGCGACCAATTCCGCTACTCGATGCTGCATCGCGAGGCGGAGAAGGACATCCTGCCGTATTGCGCCGAGCACAGCATCGCCACGCTGACCTACATGTCGCTGGAGCAGGGTTTGCTGACGGGCAAGATCGGCATGGACCGCGTGTTCCAGCCGACCGAGTTCCGCAGCAACACCTACTGGAACGACTGGCTGATCCCGGCGAACCGCAAGCCGGGTGCTGGACCTGCTCGCGTAGTGGAAAGCGCTCACGGACAAATACGCCTGCACGCTGTCGCAACTGGTCATCGCCTGGACCGCTGCCCAGCATGGCGTCACTCACGTCCTGGCCGGCGGACGCAACTGGCGCAAGTGACGGAAAACGCAAAGGCGGGCGAACTGACCATGGAGGCCACAGACCTCGCGCGCATCCGCCAGGATGTGCTGGCGCTTGGGGAACCGGCAAAGGCGTAAGGGGCCAAGTGTCGTGAACAGACTGTTGACCATTCTCTGCTTATGCGGCCTTAGCTTCGCTGCAGCGGGAGCGTTTGACCCGGTATCGTGGCAGAAGCGCATTGAGGTGGATTGGGTTTTAGCGGAAGAAGTGGCGTTGGTGGGCTCGGTGTCCGAGCCGGTCACCACGAAAGCTGACGCTGCGGGGGGCTGCGACGGCATCAAAAATGGCGAATGGGGCTTTCACACCGACCACTGCCAGGAGCCGTGGTGGCAGGTGGACCTGGGCGAGACGCAGACGATCGGGCGCGTTGTGATCTGGAATCGTCGCGACGGCAGCCGAGCGGGCAGCGCGGATCAGGGTCTTGCTCTCCGACGACGGCAAGGAGTTCCGGCAGGTCTACCAGCACGACGGGACTGTGTTTCACGGATTCGAGGACAAGAAGCCGCTGGTGGTTGCGCTGAAGAACGCGCGGGCACGTTACGTGCGGTTGGCCTTGCCCGGGAAGAGCTACCTCCATCTCGACGAGGTCGAAGTCTATCGGCAAAACCGAGCCGAAGAAGAATCTGGCGCTGAACTGCCCGGCGGACCAGGCGAGCGTCTCGCAATGGTCGGTGGGCCACAACGCGCGTCCTCCGCAGGTGGATTGGGCGCGCGCGCCAAGCAAACGCTGGCGGTGTGCGAACGGCTGGCCGGTGAAGTGGCGCAGGTTTCGGCGCTTACGAACGCTGTGGCCATTGCCCGGTCTCAAACAGCAACTCGCCCGCCTGGGCTCAGGCGAGTCCGCGAAACCGCTGCTTTCTCGAGGCCCGCTGGCTGCGAGCGTCGGTTGGCGTTGCGCAATCCGCTGCTCGGCGAGTTCGACACCCTGCTCTTCACGAAGCGCGTTCCCGGCAGCTTCAATCACATGTCCGACCAGTATTACGGCTGGTGGTCTAAGCCGGGCGGTGGGATATACCTGCTGCGCGGCTTCACGACGGACCACCGACCGAGCAGTGCCTGACGACCGCGTTCAAGGAGCCGGGCAGCTTCCTGCGCCCGACGCTTTCCTACGACGGCAAGCGAGTCCTGTTTGCCTGGTGCCGCTACTACGAGCACCTGGCCGCGGAAACCAACAAGCTCGACAAGGCGAACGTGCCCGAGGACGCCTTTTACCACCTGTTCGAGATGAACCTTGACGGTTCGGGCCTGAAGCAGCTCACGCACGGCAAGTATGACGATTGCGACGGGCGCTACCTGCCGGACGGGCGGATCGTGTTCCTGTCCACGCGACGCGGGCAATCCTTGCCGCCATCGGCACTGGTCCACTCCACACTGCCCTGCGAAGTGGAAGCGCTGTAGATGCCGCCCCCGGCCGAGACTCCGCCGAAGACGGTGACGCCGAAAGGAAGCTTGTCCGCGTTTGCGCGCTCCGGCAGGACCAAGACAGCCACCATGACCAGGCTCACAAGGGTCGTCGGACCCATCAGAGCCGTCAGAGAAATCATCGCGCGTCCTCTCCCCCGTCTTCTGCAGGCAAGAGCTTCGCTAGGTGTCGTTGCATTCCAATTCACGAACCACCTCCACGGCTCACGAAAAGAGCCTTCGATCAGGACTCAGCCGAGCTTCTCTTCCGGAACGCCTCGAGCAGATCGATAGGCAGAGGGAACAGAGTCGTGCTGTTGTTCTCCGCCGCCACTTCGGTGAGCGCCTGCAGATAGCGCAGCTGCAAAGCCACCGGATGCGGCTCGATCTTGACTGCCGCCTCGGCCAGGCGCTGGCTGGCTTCGTACTCCCCCTGGGCGTGGATGACCTTGGCCCGCCGCTCGCGTTCCGCTTCGGCCTGCTTGGCCATCGCGCGCTTCATCTCCACCGGCAGGTCGACGTCCTTCACCTCCACCATGCTGACCTTGATGCCCCAGGGATCGGTCGCCTCGTCCAGGATGGTCTGGATCATCGCATTGAGTTTGTCGCGCTCGGAGAGCAGATGGTCGAGCTCATACTGGCCCACCACCGAGCGCACTGTGGTCTGGGCGAGTTGGCTGGTGGCGAAGAGATAGTCCTCCACCTCGATCACGGCCTGAAAGGGTTCGATGATCCGGAAGTAGAGAACCGCGTTCACTTTCACCGAGACGTTGTCCAGGGTGATGACATCCTGGGGCGGCACGTCCATGGCCACCGTGCGCAAGCTCGTCTTGACCATGCGCTCGATGAACGGAACGAGAATGATGAGTCCGGGTCCACGCGTGCCTGTGTAACGTCCCAGGCGAAACACCACGGCCCGCTCGTACTCGCGCAACACGCGAATCGAGTTACCCAGCACGAAAAGTGCGAGAAGGACGAAAATCCCACCGGAATAGGCGAACGGCATGTCATTCCTCCTGGAAAGCCGCATCCCCTTCAGAATGCGGAACTGTGGTCCAGCCGCGCAAGGGTCCTCCCCACACGGTCCGGATTCCAACTTGGGCGCTCTTTGGCGGACTCAGGCCCTCAAGGCGGGCTTGACGCGCGCCACACGGCCTTCGATTCCCACCACCTCGACCTGGTCCTGCTCGGGTACGGCGACCTCGGAGACCGCGTCCCAAATTTCTCCGTGAAACACCACTTTTCCCGGCGTGCTACCGCCGGGGATCGGCTCGACCACTCTCCCCTTCGCCCCGACGAGCGCCTCTCTACTCTGGACGGCCGGACGACGATGGCTGCGCACCACCAGAGCCACACAGAGCATGAAGAAACCAGCGAAGACGACAAGCGCGGGAATCATCACTTTGAGACTCACGCGAGCCCATGACTGCTGCGAGTCGAAGAGCATCAAGGATCCCAGCACCATGGAAGCAAGACCTCCGATGGTCAACGCGCCGTAGCTCGTGACCTTCACTTCCAATATGAGCAGAACCATGCCCAAGAGTAGTAGCGCAATCCCCGCGTAGTTGATGGGCAGGTTCTGGAAGGCGAAGAGCGCCAGCAACAGACAGATGCCACCGAGAATTCCCGGCGCGAGACTCCCTGGGTTGCTCAGCTCGAAGAAGAGCCCGTAGATCCCCAGGAGCATGAGAATGTAGGCCACGCTCGGATCGACCAACGCTTTCAGAAAGCGCTGACGGCCGCTCATGGGCAGCTCCCTTAGCTCCGCGCCCTTGGTATGCAGAGTGGTTTCCACTCCCTGAATCGTCACCACTTTGCCGTCTATGCTCTCCAAAAGTTCTTCCAGCGAACTCGCCATGATGTCGACCACGTTCTCCTGCAGGGCCTCCTTGGCCGGCAGGTTGTCCGCCGTCTCCACGAAGCGCTTCGCCAACTCCTGGTTGCGCCCCCTCTGCGCAGCGATGGAGACCAGATAGGCCACCGCATCGTGAGTGACCTTCTTGGTCATCGTACTGTCCATACCTCCGCCACCCAGATTCACCGGGCTGGCCGAGCCGATGTTCGTGCCGGGAGCCATTGCAGCAATGTTTGCCGCCATGGTGATGAACACGCCCGCGCTGGCGGCGCGACTGCCCGAGGGCGCAACGTAGACCACGACGGGAATCTTGGCCGCGAGTTCGGCCTTCACGATCTGGCGCATCGAGGTGTCGAGTCCGCCCGGAGTGTCCAGCTGGATGATGACGGCCTCGGCTCCCTTGAGCTCTGCGCGGTGGATTCCTTCGACCAGATACTCCGAGGCGATGGGAGTGATGGCGCCGTCGTAGGGCAAGAGATCGACCGTGGGCGTGGCGGAATCCGCGCGAGCTCCGGCAAGCCCAAGACACAGACAGAAAACAGCGAGAAGCGCGAGACCGTTCGAGCCGCGCCTTGCCGAGGACCAAAGATTTCCGCGAAAACGAGGAGTCATGCCGCGCACTCCTTTCAGATGGACGCTCGTCCATCGCTGCTTCGGACTTCGCGGCCTTTTCAGTTCAAGAGAAAGCCGAAGCGTAGAGTTGCCCCTCTCCCACCACCACGGCCGGGCCGCCCACCCGGACCGACTCGATCAGTCCCCTGCGGGTCTCCACTTCCACCAGCACGTGTCCCGGACGGTGGATCTCGATGCCCTGCTCGGTGAGGATTCTCGTGGTGGGTGTGACGTGAACCGCCCGGTGTTTCACCAGGTAGGCCCCCAGACTTCCGCTGGCGCTGCCGCTGGCGGGGTCCTCGGGGATCCCGAAAGAAGGCGCGAACATCCGGCAGTGTACTGTCGAGTCTTCGCTCTCCGTCTCGAAAGTGAAGACGAAGAGGTCGCTGAAGCCAAGCCCCTTCTGGATCTCGGCCAGCTTCTCGGGATGCAGGCTGATGCGGCGCACGGCATCCAAACTTCCCACGGGCACGATGTGGACCGGCAGCCCGGTGCTCACGACCTCGCAAGGAAGGCCAGTGATCGCCAGGTCCGCCGCACGCAGGCCCAGCGCCTCGGCCACGCATTCCGGTCGGTGGAACTCCCCCAGAAATACCGGCCGCTGCTGGGTCATCACCGCGCTGCGCAATACGCCCCCTCGCTCCTCACGCATCAGCCGGACCGGAACCGGCCCGGACTCGATGTCGAGCAGCACTTCGTCGCGTCCCCTCTCGAGCAGACCCTCGGCCTCGAGCGCGAAAACGGCCCCCACGATGGGATGTCCCGCGAAGGGGATCTCCGCCTCGGGAGTGAAGATGCGCAGACTGTGATTGGAGCCGGCATGCTCGGGAGGCAGCACAAAGGTGGTCTCGGGGAAGTTCAATTCCCGGGCAATCTTCTGCATCTGCCCCGCGGGGATGCCCTCGGCCTCGGGAAAGACGGCGAGTTGGTTTCCGCCGAAGGGCTTCTCGGTGAACACGTCCACCAAGATGTATCGCATGGCCATGAGCGGCTCCCTGACAAGAGCAAAGCGGGGACGGGATTACCATACCCATGCCCCGCCTTTGCGTCCAGTCCCCTCCGCCGTTCGCTCGCCAGGCGTCGATAGCTGCGGATTAGGCCGCTAGAAAGTGGCTAGGTAGCGCTCGTGCTCCCAGCCGTGCACGTGGCTGATGAAGTCGTGCCACTCGTCTTCCTTGGCGCTCAGATACTGCTCGAAGATGTGCTCGCCGAGGGCTTCGCGGACCACCTTGTCCTTCCGCAAAAAGCCCAACGCCTCGTGCAGATCGGCCGGCAGCTGATCGATTTTGAGGCGCCGTTTCTCCCTTTGGCTCATGGTGAAGATGTTGCGGTTCACCGGCTCCCCCGGATCGGTCTTGTTGGCGAGTCCGTCCATGCCCGAGGCCAGCATCACTGCGAAGGCCAGGTAGGGATTGCAGCTGGGATCGGGCATGCGTAGCTCCACTCGGGTCCCGATGCCGCGCCGGGCGGGCACGCGGCACAGCGGCGAGCGGTTGCGCTCCGACCATGCCACGTTCACCGGGGCTTCGTATCCGGGCACCAGACGCTTATAAGAATTCACCAGCGGATTGGTGATGGAACAGATGGCACGCGCGTGCCGCAGCACCCCCCCGATGTAGTTGAGGGCCGTGTCACTCAGTTGATACTCCTTGCGGGCGCCGAAGAACGAGTTCTTGCCACCCTTGAAGAGACTCTGATGCACGTGCATCCCGTTCCCGTTGTGTCCGTAGATGGGCTTGGGCATGAAGGTGGCGTGAAGATCGTGGTCGTTCGCGACCTTCTTCACCACGAGACGGAAGAGCATGGCGCGGTCGGCCGTGCTCACCGCATCCGCGTACTTGAAATCAATCTCGTGTTGTCCCGGGGCCACCTCGTGGTGCGCGGCCTCCACCTCGATTCCCATGCTCTCCAGGGCGTTGACGATGTCCCGGCGGGCGCCCTCACCGCGGTCCACCGGCGCCAGATCGAAATAGCCGCCACTGTCGTGAGTGGTGATGGTGGGCTTGCCGCCGGCATTGCGCTCGAAGAGGAAGAACTCGAGCTCGGGTCCGCACATCATCTCGTAGCCCTGCTTCTGCGCCAGGCCGACGTTGCGCTTCAGGGCCAGCCGCGGACAGCCCACGAAGGGAGTCTCGTCCGGATTGTGGACGTCGCAGATCATGCCCGCGCGCTTGCCGCGCTCGTCGCTCCAGGGAAAGAGCACGAAGGAATCGAAATCGGGCTTGAGCAGCATGTCGCTCTCCTCGATCCGGCTGAATCCCTGGATCGAGGAACCGTCGAAGCAGATCTCGCCGTCGACCGCCTTGTCGAACTGGCTGCGCGGGACCTCGACGTTCTTGATGGAACCCATGATGTCCGTGAAGATGAGACGCATGAATCGGACATCGTGTTTCTTGAGTAGGGCGTGGATTTCTCGCTTCGTCATGCCGGACTCCTAGGGAGTGGGGAAGGTGGGTTCAGTCTCGAACCGGGCCGGGAGTCACGCTTCCTCCGCGGCTCACCGTTCCAAGAGTGTAGCAACAGTTATGCAGAATCTGCAATCTATGAGTTACACTTTATGAAAATAATTCCAAGTTTTTCCAAAGTGATCCAAATATATCCACTCCTGCGCATTTTTTTATCGACGCTGTGCCGCCCGCTACCCTGCCCGAGAGTGCCCCGCCGGGGCGCGCACATTCCCCTTGTGCCCCATCCCTCCTCGACTTAGCTTCAGCTCATGCCGCTCGGGCACACAGCCCCACTACCGAGCTCCAAGAGACACCATGACCAAGACTTACGTGCTCGACACCAATGTTCTTCTCCATGACGAGCAAGCTCTGGAATCCTTCGGCGCGAACGACGTCGTGATCGCCCTGGACGTCCTGGAAGAGCTCGATCATTTCAAGACCCACCGCGACGAATTGGGCCGCGTGGCCCGCTACGTGGCGCGTCGGCTGGACCTCTTGCGGAAACGGGGAAACCTCAACAGTGGAGTCCCTCTGGACAGCGGGGGGACCCTCATGGTCCGCTTTGGCGAAACGGGCGACAACCTCCCGCCCGCCATGGATCGCGCGATTCCGGACAATCGCATCCTCGCCACCGCGCTGCGTCTGCGCGACGAAGAGAGCCGGGACGTAGTCTTCGTCTCCAAAGACATCAATGCCCGCCTCAAGAGCGACGCCCTGGGACTCTCCACCGAGGACTATGATCGCGAGCGCGTGGAGTTCGATGAACTCTGGGATGGATACCGCACCATTTCTTTGTCCGCGCAGGAAATCGACGATTTCTATCGCGGGACTCCTCTCGCTTCGCCTGGGAACATGCTTCCCAACGAGCTCGCCCTCCTGCAGGACAACGGCAATCCCAAACACACCGCGCTCGCCCGCCACGATTGGGCCGAAAAGAGACTGACGCCGCTGCTCTTCGAGAACCGCGCTCCCTGGAAATTGCGGCCTCTGAACTTGCAGCAACACTTCGCGATCGAGCTCTTGATGGATCCGCAAATCAAACTGGTCACTCTCATCGGCAAGGCGGGAACCGGTAAGACCCTGCTCGCCCTCGCGGCCGGTCTCGAGCAGGTGGCCGAACAGCAAGTCTACCGGCGTATTCTGGTGAGCCGCCCCATCATGCCCTTGGGCAAGGACATCGGTTACTTGCCTGGCAGCAAGGAGGAGAAACTCGAGAGCTGGATGGAACCGATCTTCGACAATTTGAAATTCCTGGTGGACCCCATGCTGGAGGGAACCGAGGGAAAGATCGACTACCTCTTCGAGAAGGAATGGATTGAGGTCGAAGCCGTCACCTACATCCGCGGACGGTCCCTGCCCAAACTCTTCATCATCGTGGACGAAGCGCAGAATCTCTCCCCCCATGAAGTCAAGACCATCGTGAGCCGGGCCGGTCACGACACCAAGGTCGTGCTCACCGGCGATCCCTACCAGATCGACAATCCGTACCTGGACGCGAGCTCGAACGGTTTGACTACTCTGGTCGAGCGCTTCAAGGACCAGGCCCTCTTCGGGCATATCACCCTCACCACCAGCGAGCGCAGCGAATTGGCGAGCCTCGCGGCGGAGCTGCTCTAGGAGCGAGTCCCCCATGTATCCGGTGCTCTTTCATCTCGGTCCCCTGAAGCTCTACAGTTTCGGGCTCATGGTGGTGCTGGCGTTTCTCAGCGGCGCATGGATCACCGTCAAGGAACTGCGCCGGAAGCAGCTGAAGCCCGACAACATGGACACCTATCCCCTCTTGGCCCTCTTGGGCGGGATCCTGGGAGCACGGGTCTACTTCCTCGTCGCCCACTACCACGAGCTGCTGCGAGACCCCCTGCACGCCCTGATCTCTGGATCGGGACTCACCTGGTACGGAGGCGCCCTGGGCGGCGTCATCGCCACCCTGGGGTGGGCCAAACACAAGGGCCAAAACCTCTGGGCAATGTGCGACGCCTTCGCTCCCGGGCTCGCGGTCGCCTACGCGGTGGGGCGTATCGGTTGCCACCTTTCCGGAGACGGTGACTACGGCAAGCCGACGACTCTGCCCTGGGGCTATTCTTACGCCAAGGGAATCGTGCCGAGCCCGCCGGGAGTCCTCTGCCATCCCACCCCCATCTACGAAACCATTGCCATGCTGCTCGTGTTCGCGGTCCTGTGGAAGTTGCGCAGGCGGCTTTTGGGAAACGGGCAACTCTTCGGTGTCTACCTCATCCTGGCCGGCATCGAGCGCTTTTGGATCGAGTTTCTGCGCCTCAATCCACCGGTGGCGCTCAATCTCACCGTCGCCCAGTGGACCAGTCTCGGCGCCATCCTCTTGGGAGCAATTCTCTACCTCTGGCGGCGGCCGAACGCGGCCGCGACGGCGCGCTAGTCGTGGACCCCGGAGATTACTCTCTGCTCGACTCCGGCGACGGAGCGAAACTGGAACGCTTCCAAGAGATCGTTCTGGAGCGTCCCGCTCCCCAGTGTCTGTGGTCGCGGCGCGATCCGCAGGTCTGGCAAAATGCCCATGCGCGCTACCTGCGCTCCAGTGAGGGAGGCGGCGAGTGGGAGGAGCGCAGCCCCTTGCCCCAAGAGTGGTGGATCGATTGCGCGGGGATGCGGCTGCGTCTTTCGGCCACCGGCTTCGGCCACCTCGGGGTCTTTCCCGAGCAGTTCCCCTTCTGGGACTATCTGCGAGCCGAGTGCGCGGCTGTCGAGCCCCAGGCCCGCGTCCTGAACCTCTTCGCCTACACGGGCGGCGCCTCCATCGCCGCCGCCCAGGGCGGCGCTCGGGTAACGCACTGCGACGGAAGCAAGGGCATCGTGCAGTGGGCCAGCGAGAATGCCAGCGCCAACGGCTTCACCGACCGGGAGACGCCCGCGGCGAGCGGAGGCAGCATCCGCTGGATCATCGACGATGCGGACCGCTTCGTGGCTCGCGAGCTGCGCCGGAAGCGGCAGTACGAAGGTATCGTCTTGGATCCCCCCAGTTTCGGGCGCGGGCCCAAGGGGCAGGTCTGGAAACTCGAGCGCGATCTTCAGGGACACCTGACCCAGCTCGTGACCCTCCTCAGCGAGACTCCGCGCTTCCTTCTGGTCAGTGCACACACGCCCGGCGTCGATCCCCTGAGCTTGCAAAACCTCCTCGAAACATCCTTCGTCGCGGCTCGGCGCGAGCCGCACTTGATGCGGGGGCATCTCGCCTGTGGCAGCATGACCATTCGCGAAGCGGACGGTCGCCGCCGGCTTCCCAGCGGAACCTGGGCCCTCTGGACGATGAGCGGCGCCCAGCCGGACGCCGCGATTCTGAAGGAACCGGAATGAGTGCCACTCCCGAGATCATCACGAGCGCTCAGAATCCGCGGATCAAGGAGCTGGTCAAACTCCTCGATCGCCGTACACGCAAGCAGACCGGCCTCACCCGCATTGACGGGGCGCGCGAGTTGCTGCGCGCACTGGACGGCGGGGTGCTGCCGCGAATTCTCTACCTCTGCGAAGAGCTCGTTCGTTCAGAAGAGGGACGCGCGGCGCTGCGACGCTGCCGCGAAGCCGAGGTTCCCGTCCAGGCGGTGAGCGCACAGCTCAGCGAACACATCGCTTTTGGTGACCGGCGCGAGGGTCTGTGCGCGGTGATCGCGTGGCAACCGCTCGCCTTGCGCGAACTCGAGCTTCCCTCGCTCCCCTTGGTGCTAGTGGTTCAGGGAATCGAGAAACCGGGAAATCTCGGCGCCCTGTTGCGCACCGCCGATGCCGCGGGAGTCGACGCCTTTCTCCTCTGCGATCGCGCGACCGATGTCACCAATCCCAACACGATCCGCGCCAGCATGGGAACTCTCTTCACCCTCCCCGTCGCCGAGTCGAATTCCGCCGAGGCGGAGAGTTTCTTGCGCCAGCATGGCCTTCATGTCTTCACCGCCCGGCCCGAGTCCTCGCTGCCCTACTGGCGAGCCGCCTTCGATGCGCCCTGCGCGATCGTGGTGGGTTCGGAACACTCAGGACTGATGGACTCCTGGTCCAGCGCGGGTTTGACCGCACTCTCCATTCCCATGCGCGGAAAGGCCGATTCACTCAACGTGAACGTCTCGGCCGCCATTCTGCTCTTCGAGGCGGTGCGCCAGCGGAGCTGAGGCCGCGGCCCTCTCAGGCGATCACGGTCTCGATGCGGGCAATTCCACTGCGAGTGAGAACGATGCGGTAGCGCTTGAGCGAGGGGCTTCCCTCGTGCACCATGCGGGCGACCATGTTGAGGTGGTACACGCGCGTGCCGTGGATCCGTTGATAGCCCTCGTCGTCCATGATGAAGAGTTCCTTCTTGGGATCATCCATCTTGCGCAGGAATTCCTGGATATTCAGGCGCATGATGTCGTTGATACCGGAGATTTGATGATCCGAGAAGATTTCGCGCACCGGACGTGGCTCGAGTTGTACTCGCTTCCGGTACAGGAGAGTTTGTTCGCCGCCCCAACCGTTCTCGATTTCGGTGATGTGGTCCCGATCCCGTAGCGCGTGAATTTCAGCCGGGATCTTCCGCTCCGGAATGAACTCACAGCTCTCCTTGCAATAGCCCACGAACCCGCGCGAGGCGCTCTGGATCTTCGTCTTATGATCGAAGAGAGAGCGCGTGACGCGCCGCGAGAAGTAGAGGCGAAGCGAATCCTTGATACGATCTTTGAAGATGTAGCTGATCACCAGAGCCAGAAAGAAGGGCGTGGTAAGCGTTCCGTACACGGATTGCGAGATGAACGCGGCACCGGTGGCAAAGACCATGGCGACTCCGGCCGCGATTCCGAAAAGAGTCTGCTCGAGCAACACCCCGCTGGGCCGGGTCTTGGTGTCCAAGAAGAGAATGCTGGCCATGTACTTTTTCAAAACGCTGCGACGGAATACCAGGGTTTCGTTGTCGCGCTCTTCCTCGGGAATGGAAGGGTAGCCGCGGCTTTCCCGGTACTGGACCTCGTTCTCGCTCACCGCCAGGAGCTTGTGCTTCAATTCTTGGCGGATGGAGTCCTTCGAAGCGTTCAGACCCTCCAAGAGATGAAAGGTGTAGTCTTCCACCAGCAGACTGATGTACTCGTCCCCGTAGGAATAGAGTTCGAGAGCGCGCTCCTGAATCCCCGGCATCTGCACGAATTTGCGCAGCTTGCGATACTCGGCGGTCAGGTCCGAGAGCGCCGCAACGTACTCCTCCACCAGGCGCTCTTTGTCCTCGCGCCCCGGCGTCCCCAGAATGTACTTCACGAAGTCGCGCGTTGCGCTCTTCAGGATGCAGCAGAAGATCTTGATTTCGTTTTCGTAGGAATCAGCGAGCTTTGCCGCATGCGGCTGCTGCACCCGCTCGACAGCGCTCTGCAAGAGCCCCAGCGGGCTCTGTGGTCCCTGCCCGATCAAGAGCAGCGGCACCAAGGGCGTCTTGAGTCGAATGTATGTCTGCAGATCGGAATAGAACTGCTGCTTGGAATAGGTCTCGGGGTTGATGCCCAGGCTCCTGGGAGCGTAGAGATAGAGATCGAGCTCGTAGGAGGTGGTGCGCGCCTCCTCGGGCAGGGTATACCCCATTTTCAGTTCGACCTGATAGCGGTCATGGATGCCGATCGAAGCTTCCAGCACTGTTCCCTTACTCCATTCCACTTGAAGCAGCAGAAAAAGAAACGCGCCCCACCCTCGCGAAGGAGTGAGGCGCTTCCTCTTCGGCGAGTACGATCACTTCTTGCGGTGGTAGGTCATTTTCATGTTGGTCATCCAGGTCTTTCCCTGATCCATGGAAACCGACATCTCCCAATACACCTCGTCGTCGCTCTTCTGCTCGCCCCAGGCCTTCGTCAACTGGGGTTGGCCCATCATAAGGTCCTGGCCGCTCATCATGAGCTTTCCGTCCTTGAAGTCGCCGGTCATCTTGGACATGTGCGCGGACATCGTATCGATCCAGAACGACTCGTACTGACCCGTTTCGCGATTGAAGGTATCGAAACCGACACCCTTGAAGGGCATGCCCATGAACTCGCTGCTGAAGTCCATCCTCTGCATGCAGCCGTCGAGGGTGGGGGCCACTGTCGCCTCACCCTTGTAGGGCTGCCAATCGGCGGAAGGATCCGGTTTCACCTGCATGTCCACCGTCCACTCACCCTGCATGAAGGCGATCTCCTTCATCTGCGCGGGCGGTCCCGCGGGGGGCATGTCCCCCTCTGGCGTATCGTCCTGGGCCAGGATCGGGGCAGGGGCCATGCTAAAGATCGCGAGGGTGACGACCGCGAAGATTCGAATCCACGTGGGGCGCGAATCGCGCGCGAAGGTTCGTAGTCGCATCGAAATTACTCCATTCGGCTTGGGGAAACTCAGCCAACTGAACGAGTGAGCTTGATTCCGCTCACTTTACATTTCATCTCATACTTTGGCACCGGCTGCAACTAGGCATTGAAGTAGCGCGCCGCCGGGTGATGAAATACCAGGGCTGAAACGCTGGCTTCCGGACTCATCATGCAGCCCTCGCTCAGCTCCACTCCGATCTCTTCGGGACGAAGCAAGTGGAACAACTCCCGCTGACCCTCCAAGTCGGGGCACGCGGGATAGCCGAAGCTGTAGCGCTTTCCCCGGTACTTGGCCTGCAGGCGCTGCGCCATGCTCAACTGCTCTGGATCGGCAAAGCCCCACGCAGCTCTCAACCTTTCGTGCAGCCATTCGGATGCTGCCTCCGCCGTCTCCAGGGCCAGGGCGGCCAGAACGTGGCTGCGCAGATATTCCCCCTCCTCTTTGAGTTCCGCGCTGCGCTGCAGGATTCCGTCACCCGCGGTGACCAGGAAGAGCGCCAGATGATCGCGCTGGCCCTTCTGCGGGGGAACCACGAAATCAGCGAGGCACAGTCCTTCCTTCGTTCTCTGGCGCGGAAATTCCCATTGCGCCAGCGCTTCGCCTTCCCCGGCGCTTGCGCTCGAAAAGAGCTGAATCACATTGTCGTGAGCTTGCGCCGGAAAGAACTGCCATACCGCCTCCACCCGCATGATTCCCTCGCGACACTCGTTCTTCACTTCCTCCACCACTTCTTTCAACATGCGAGCCTTGGGATCGTCCGCCGCCAGCTTCCGCGAGAAATTGCCTTTGAAGCCGAGGTGTTTGCCATAGAGCATCTGCGGATTGAGATAGGCCCAGATCTCGTCCAGCTTCTCGACCGTCTCCACGTGACGCTCTCCATCGGGGGGCTCGGGAATCGAATCCAGAGAGAGGTCTTGCTTCTTGCTTGGTGAAACTTCCGTCTGTGCCGCACTCGTGGACGCCTTCTCGCTACCGCCTCGAGCCGCCAGCGATCTCCTGGTCCGCTCCTCCTGTTCGGCCACGACCGGTCCAGGACCCTCCCGACCCAAAACCCTCTGAAAGAGATCGAGCCCGCCCATGGCATCTTTTGCATAGAGCGTGGGTCCCGCGTACGCCGGCGCAATGCGTTCGTGGGTGAAGCGCGCGGAGAGCGCGGCTCCCCCCACGAAGAGCGGCAGCGAAATTTCCGCGGCCTTCAGGTCCTGCGCGGTCACCACCATCTGCTGCGCACTCTTTACCAAAAGCCCGGAGAGTCCGATGGCAGCCGGCTGCTCTTCCTTCACCGCTTTCACCAGGGCCTCAGGAGCGACTTTGATCCCCAGATTCACCACCTCGAAACCGTTGTTACTCAGGATGATGTCCACCAGGTTCTTTCCGATGTCGTGCACATCGCCCTTCACCGTCGCCAGGATCACTTTGCCCCGGCTCGAGCTGCTCGACTTCTCCATAAACTGCTCGAGATGCGTGACCGCCGCCTTCATCGCTTCCGCGCTCTGCAATACCTCGGCAACGATGAGTTGGTTGTCGTTGAAGAGCCGGCCCACTTCGGCCATGCCGTCCATCAAGGGGCCATTGATGATGTCCAGGGGATCGCTCTCCTTGCGCTTTCGCTCCAGATCGTCGACGAGACCCTCTTTGCTGCCGTCGATGATGTAACGCTGCAGTCGCTCGTCGAGCGGCAGCTCGGCCGAAGGCGTGTGCGACTTGCTCTTGGCGCCGCGGAAGTGCGTGGCAAACGCGGCCACCGGGTCCTCGCTGCGGTTGAAAAGTAGGTCTTCGGCGAGTTTCAGTTCTTCCTCGGGGATCGAAGCGTATCTCTCGAGGCGCTGACTATTTACGATGGCCAGGTCGAGTCCCGCCTTCGTGCAGTGGTACAAGAAGACCGCGTTCAGGACTTCGCGTCCCGCCGTGGGCAGTCCGAAACTCACGTTGGAAATGCCAAGGATGGTGCGGCAGTTGGGGAACTCCTCTTTGATGAGGCGCAAGCCCTCGATCGTCTCGCGCGCACTGCCCACGTAGGCCGCATCCCCGGTTCCACAGGGAAAGGTCAGGGGGTCGAAGATGATGTCCTCGTCGCGCAAACCATACTTTTCGATGAGGAGCCCGTGACTGCGCCGGGCGATCTCCAGCTTCCTCTGGCGAGTGACCGCCATCCCCTGCTGGGGATCCTCGTCGATGCATCCCACGACCACTGCCGCTCCGAAGCGCCGTGCCAGTGGCAGAACCTGCTCGAAGCGACTCTCCCCGTCCTCCAGGTTGATCGAATTCAAAATGGACTTGCCCTGGCAGTAGGGCAGCGCGATTTCGAATACCGCCTGGTCGGTGGTATCGATCATGAGAGGAAGCTTCACCTTCTTGATGACTTCCTCAAGAAAGGCGCTCATGTTGTGGCGTTCGTCGGCGTCAGGATCCGCCAGACAGATATCGAGAATCTGGGCGCCCGCTCTGGCCTGAGCCCGCGCGATTTCACTCGCGTCTTCGAATTTGCCGTCGGCGATGAGTCGCTTGAAACGCCGACTTCCGATGACGTTGGTCCTCTCTCCCACTAGCAGAGGCCGGTTGTCCGCAGTGGACTCCACCAATTCGATTCCTGAATACAGCGCGCGGGAGTGCTCGGGAATTCTGCGCGGGGCCTTGCCCTTGACCATCTTCGCGATGGCTGCAATGTGCTCAGGAGTCGTGCCACAGCACCCCCCCACCAAGTTCACCCAACCCTCGTCCACGAAGCGTTCCAGCTCCTTTGCCATCTGGCTCGGCGTTTCGGGATAGTTGCCGTCGGTATCGGGTAGGCCCGCGTTGGGATGCACGCTCACTCGGGTTCGCGCGATCTCGCTCATCGAGCGCAACGAGTCGGCCATGAAGGCCGGGCCGGTGGCGCAATTGAGTCCGATGGCGAGAAGATCGAAGTGAGCCATGGAGGCCACGAAAGCCTCCGCGCTCTGTCCGGCCAACATGGTGCCGCTGGCCTCGATGGTGCCCGAGAGGATGATCGGCAGCTCGGTCCCACTCTCGATGAAGGCGCGCTGACAGCCCAAAACGGCGGCCTTTGCGTTCCGCGAGTCCTGTTGGGTTTCCACCAAGAGCAGGTCGGCGCCGCCCTCGACGAGTCCCATCGCCTGCTCGAAGAAGTGATCGAGCAGCTCCGTGAAGCTCACGCCTCCGGTGACGCTGATGGCCTTGGTGGTGGGACCCATGCTGCCCGCGACGAAGCGCGGACTCGTTGCGGAGAACTCCTCGCAGGCCTTGCGCGCCAATTGCGCCGCCTTGCGATTGAGTTCGCGACAACGATCGGCCAGGCCGTATTCGGCCAGCACCAGGGGGGTCCCGCCGAAGGTGTCGGTTTCGATGAGCTCCGCGCCCGCTTGGAGATAGCCGCGATGGATCTTTAGGATGAGGTCCGGCCGAGTCTCGACGAGAATCTCGGGACAGCCTTCCTGTTCCTCTCCGCCGTAGTCTTGTGCGCTCAGCTCGGCGTCTTGGATGGCGGTGCCCATGGCACCGTCCAAAACGAGGATTCGCTCGGCGAGCAGGTGTCTCAGGAGTGAGGAGGAATCACGGAACTTCACCACAACCTTCCGGACGAGATTCAATCGGGGCTCAAAGCGAATCGGCGGGGGCCTGCTCCATCTGGGAGTCGGCCGGCGCCTGCTGCATCTGCGAATCAGGCGCTGCCTGCTCCATCCCCGAGTTGCTGGTCTTCACCGAGCTGGTCTCCGAGAGCAAGAACTGATAGAGCTGACCCACTGCACACGCGTTGGCCCGCTTCAACGCCGCCGGCAGAAAGCGCTCCGCCAGCTTCTTGTCCTCACGCGCCGAGATGGAGATCGCGACATTTCGCTTCTCCGAACCGGTGCAGGTGGTGTTCCACACCACCTCGTTCGTCTGTCGATCGCGGAGTTCGAGGCGAAGCTCGACGACTCCTTCGGTCTCCGTCGGCAAGGGGATGAAGGTCCCCAGCAACACCCCCACCAAGCCAACCTTGATCCCGTGACCCACGTCGGCTCCCGCGGCGGCGGCAAAGCCCACTCCCAGACCAGCCAAGAGCGGAACCGCGAACTGCTTGCCGCTTCGCTTGAGCTTGGTCGTCATGCTCAAGACCTGCGTGTGCAGGAGATAGTCCGCGTTTTCCGGGTTCTGTACCAAGCGGGCCACGCGGGTGTTCAAGATATCTTGCATCAGCGCGCGCCGCACCACACTGGCGACGGGAACGTCGAGCTTGTCGTCAGCCGGAAAGCGCAGGCTGACGAAGGCACCCTTCCCCTCGCGCTCCTTCTGCGAGCGCAGGTCCGCCGGTTGCGCCACATAGAGCGAGGTTGCCGGCCGCTCGGTGAAGATGTTCGCCGACTCCTTGGGATAGCGGAGGACGACGCTGTAGTGCGAGCAAGCCGCCAGACCTACCACGGCGAGCATGAGACCGAGCGAAGCTACGGTGGACTTCCAATTCAAAGGAATCATCCCTTCGAAGGAGCGAATCGAAGTTTCCGTGCTTCTCTCAGAGCTCCAGCGCTAGGCCGTCCGAGCCCATGACGATTTCACCGTCGTAGTGATTCCGCACTTCTTGTTCGACAACTCCTGGATCCGTTCGTGGGTACAGGTGCGTGATGACGAGTCTCTCCACCTCTGCCGCGCGAGCGATTTGTCCGAGTCGACTGGGCGCCATGTGGGCCGCCTGCGCCTGCGCGTCGGTGAACGAGCATTCGGAAATCAAGATATTGGCTCCCTTGGCCAGATTCAAGAGGCCCTCACCGCGCTCGGTATCCCCGGTGTAGACCACGCTCTTGCCTTCGGCGTCCACCCGGTAGCCCAAATTGGCCATGCTGCCGTGGTCCAGAAAGGCCGTTTTGATCTTCGCGCCCCCCTCTTCGAATTCGCATTCTTCCGCTTCCCTCAGGTGCAGGGGATAGGGAGGTTCCAGCCATTTCCACCCGCGACGCAAGTTCTCCAGGAGGTTGGCGAGGCCCTCCGGCGCCGTGATGTGCAGGGGCTCACTGCGCGCAGGCTCCGGTGCATAGCGCAACGCGAATAGCAAGGGTACGATGTCGCAACAGTGATCCGGATGCAGGTGCGTCAGATGCAGGTACTTCAGGGTGAGGGGATCAAGTCCCGCCTCCGCGTAGCGATTGAGCACACCTCTTCCCATATCGAATCCCAGGATTTCTCCACCGGTTTCGACCACCAAACCCGCCGAGGCCTGTCCGGCCACCGGGTGCAGAGTTCCGCTGCCAAGGATGCTTATCTTCACCTCGATGTTCCTTCCGTTTACGCGGAGCGGATTTTGATCTCCGCTCCTACTTGAATTCCCAGAGCTCTTGCCGCGCTATCGTTCCGCGCCGCCAGCTCTAGGGTTCCACTGCTTCCGATGTAGAGCAAACACTCTCCGGGATCGACTTCGTGGAAACTCCCACACAGACCCTGAAGAGTTCGATCCCCCAAAGTTACTTGGGGCACCGGAGCGAATCCGCGCAGGACCTCGGCCGGAACTCCGGTGATGAGGTTGCCGAAGATGTCGACCCAGAGAACGCGGGCGAGGATCGCGTCCGAGAGGCGGCGCCACCAGGGTTCACCGTCTCTCAACTCGCTGATGGGGCTCCCCAGCGCAGCGAGGGAGTCGCCCGTGGCGAGTCGAGCCGCTGCCACTGCGAAGATGTCCCGGCCATGAAAGGTACTGCTGGGATTGTCCACTGCCAGCTTTTCCACGTCCAGCTCGACCGCACTGAAGTCCTTATCCTTCAGGAAAGGCGCGAAGAGGCCGTTGTCCGGCCCTACCCAGAATTGGCCACGGGCGCGCAATGCCACCGCGCGCCGGGTCGAACCCACGCCCGGATCCACCACCGCAAGCTGCACGGTATCGGCCGCGAACAGGCCGGCATTGACGGCGAGCACGAAAGCCCCGCTGCTGACCGCCCCGGCCGGGACCCCGTGGCACAGATCCAGTACCACCACCCGGGGCGCCCGCGCGGCCAAGACCGCCTTCACCGCGCCGACATACCAGTCCTTGGTTCCGAAATCGCTCGTGAATACGATCATCTTCGTTCCCCCACCGGCTTGCCCACGAAGCGCACGAGGAGACCCACCGCCAGAAGCGCCACCGGGAGTGAAATCCACGGGCTGATGCTGAAACCGGCGGGGAGAGTTCCCAGAAGTACGGTGAGACCGCCCGCGCTGAGGGCATAGGGGATCTGCGTCCGGACATGATCGATGTGATCGCTCCCTGAGGCCATCGAGGACATGATCGTGGTGTCGCTGATGGGCGAGCAGTGGTCTCCCCAAACCGATCCGCTCAATACGGCGGCGATGCTTGCCACGAGAATTCCCTGAGCATGCGGCGCCGACAGATGCGCGAGTTCGGGCAATCGGTGTCCCAAGGGAATTACTATGGGCATCAAGATGGCCATGGAGGCCCAAGAAGTCCCGGTGGAAAATGCGATGAAGGCGGCCACCGCGAAGGTCACGCTCGGCAACAAGTGCGGCGGTAGATTTCCCGTCGTCCAATCCACCACCACCGGCCCCGTGCCCAGTTCGGAGCAGACGTCCTTGATGGACCAGGCCAGCACCAGGATGATGAGCGCGGCCATCATCGCCTTGCATCCACCCACCCAGGCCTCGACCGCGCGGTTCAGGCTGAGGCTCCGGCCCGCTAGGGCCAGCACGATGGCGGAGAGGGATCCCGCGATCGCGGCCCAAAAGAGGGCGCGCGCCGGATCGGCATGGGAGAAGAACTCGCGCAAGGGCAGTCCGGCCAAACCGGCGCTACCCAGCTGCGCCAACAACTGTTGACGACCGTCCCAGTAGAGTCCCACCAGGGAAGCCAAGAGCAGGACCACCACCGGTACCACGGCGCGGTGGGCTCGGGCGTCGGGCGCACCACTTTCGCTGAGCTGCTCCGCCACTTCGTCCATCAGCGGGCTCGCTCCTTCGCGCACTGCGAGACCCTCGTGCCGCGCGCGTCGCTCCGCTGTGAGCATGGGACCAAAGTCACGATCGAAAATCGCCACCATGAACACGAACGCGATGGCCAGCCAGGAGTAGGTGGCGTAGGGAATGCTCTGAATGAAAATGGAGTAGGCGGACCCGCCATCGCTCCCAATCTCCTGCAGTCCTTCGCGAATGAGACTCACCTGGTAGCCGACCCAGGTGGAGATCAACGCCACCGTGGTTACCGGCGCGGCGGTCGAGTCCACGATGTAGGAGAGCTTCTCCCGGCTGATGCGCATACGATCGGTGATGGGTCGCATGGTGTTACCCACCACCAGCGTGTTCGTGTAGTCGTCGAAAAAGATGAGCAATCCCAAAAGCCAGGTCATGACCTGAGCGCTCTTCACCCCGCGGATGAGACGACCCACGAGATCGACCACGCCTTGGGTCCCGCCGCTGCGGGCCATCACTCCAACCATCCCTCCCATGCTCGCGGTGAACATGATGATCGTGGCCTGGAAAGGATCCGCGAGCGCACCCACGATGTAGGTGTCCAGGGTGTGCAGGATTCCCAGGAAGGGATCGCCAACGCTGATCCACGCCCCCACCCAGACTCCCGCCGCCAGAGCGAGGACCACTTGCCGGAAGATGAGGGCAAGCAGGATGGCGAGAATGGGAGGTACGATGACCATCCACTGGGGGACCGCGCGCAGGCTTCCCTCGACTTCCTCTCCATCGCTCAGACGAAGGGTGAAGCCCCCGTGTCCTGTCTCCACCAGCACCTCGTCCAGGACGACGACCCCGTTCTCGTCGCTGTGGACCGTCCAGTTCGAATCGGCCTGCGAGCCGGTCCAGGCTCCGTGCGGAATGATCTCGACGCGCTCATCAGCGAGGGCCCGCGCGTGATCGTCGAAGAGCGTGAGCTTCGCCGTGCCCGGACGGCCGTGCAGGATTTTCTTTTCGCCCGAGACTTGCAGGTGCACTCCCGGACGGCTGATCTCATCGTCGGTGCCTGAAGAGTCGGCCCTAGCGCTCGCGGCATGGGCCGCGCTGAACGCGAAGCAGAGGACGAACACCCACCCCGCGCGAGTGCATGGGCCAAAGGGCCAAGGAAGGAGCTGCTGCTTCGGCACGTTGCTTTGAGACTCCGGCACTGGGAATGGGACGCAGCTTGAGGGAAGCGCTCCAAGTCCTTGAGAATTCGATAGCTGCCTGATCAATCCGGAAGTGTAACGGAGGATCCGAAGGGGTCAAGTCTCAGCTTCTTCCGCCCCGCTCTCCGTGCGCGTGGTCCTCTTGGGAGCTGGAAGGGTGCAGTGGGACCGGCCCCAAGTGCGGCTCGCCCAGGGGCCAGCGCTCGGGTTCTTGGTGGGCGTCGCGCAGCATTCCCAAGAGCTGCGGGTGTAAGGCGGGACCCGCCGCCGCAATCCGTCCTCCCCAGAGAAAATCGTTCTCTCCCCGGTAGTCGCTGACGCGCGCTCCCGCCTCCTGGGCGATCAACGCGCCCGCCGCCACGTCCCAGGGCTTGAGGGTGGCTTCCCAAAAGCCGTCGAGACGGCCAGCCGCCAGGTAGCACAGGTCGAGAGCTGCGCTGCCGCCGCGCCGCACCCCCTGCGCCGTGGTCAAGGCCTCCGCCACGCATCGGAGGTTCATGCGGCAGGTGGAATCGCGGCGATAGGGAAATCCGGTCGCGAGCAGAGCGGTTTTCAACTCGTCGCAGGGACGCAATCGCAAGGGGTGAGGTTTGCGCCGCTTCCGTGGGTTTTCCAGACTGGCTCCCTCACCGCGGGTCGCCAGAAACAATTCGTCGAGTGCCGGGGCGTAGACCACACCGGCCACTGGAGTGCCCTTTCGCCAGCCTCCGATGGAGATGGCGTGGAACGGGTGGCCATGGACGAAGTTGGTAGTGCCGTCGAGGGGGTCCACGTACCAGCAGTCCTTTCCCTCCACCACATCGCGCGCACTCCCCTCCTCGCTGAAAACCGACCAATCGGGAAAGCGCTGGCGCAAACTCTCCACCAGAATCTCTTCGATGCGCAAGTCGACTTCGGTAACCAAGTCCACCGGACCTTTGGTGGTTACATTCAGGTCTTTGCGCGCGTGCGTGACTTCGCGCCCCGCGAAGAGAACGAGTTCTCTCAAGAATGACCGGAACTCCGCGCCGCTCGTCATCGATCTTCCAACCCCTTCCTCATTCTTCTTCGCACAATGCCAAGAGAGCCCCCTTCGCCAACTGGGCTTCGAAGACTTCGAGCGTGCAGTCCTCTCGCTCCCACGCGCGCGGCGGCAGACCGGCCTTCCGCGTCAGTGCATGCAAGAAGCCCTCACGATCCAGTCGGTGCTCGATCGCAACCTGCGGCAGAAGGAGTCCGCGACGCCCCTTGCAACTGAGGATGAGCCCGTGCCGCCCCAGCTTGATGTCCTTCGGAGCGATCGGCTGGCTGTCGCTGAGAACGGAGAGCTCGATGGCGATCTCGCCGAGAGCGTCGGCGGGAATCCTCTCGAAACGGGAATCGTCGAGCGCCGCTGCCCGCGCCGCCTCCCCCACCGTCAGCCAAAGCGACATGGGAGACTCGACATAACCGATGCAACCGGCGAGTGCGCCCCCGCGTGTGAGGGTTACGAACGCTCCGCCCTTCGCTTCCATCTCTTCCTCCGGACAGCTCTCCTGAGGCAGTTCTTCTCCGCGTAGACACGCAGCACAAACGCGCGCCGCGCGCCGCAAGAGAATTCGCAAGTGATACTCGCTCAAAAGCGCAGACAAGGTCCTACTCCCAACTCACATTTCCTCGCGGCGGGTTTAGTGGAGGCGCCAGAGTTCGAGCTGCTCCCCTCTCCAAAGAGGAGTGCCCCAGCCCTCCAGTGAACTCGCCATTCCGCGCGTCACGACGACTTCGTTTACTCCGTCTCGTTTCAGATCGGCCACGCAGTATTCGTTCACCCCCCGGCAGCAAGATCGTCGCAGTCGCCGCACTTCCATGGGAACAAAGCCGCTGCTGCCGCCGGCTACCGGGCGCCCACTGAGTGCCGACCAGAGCATGCACCTCGCATCCAGAGTCGTCTCCTCCTCTTCGTTGCAAGGGGCGGGCATCGCGATCCAAGCTCCTCTGTCCGTATCACCCGCGAGAGCGGAGAGCAAGGCCTGCTCTTCGCGATCGGGCTGGGCCCGCACCCTCTGCAAAGTTCCTGGCAGAAGATCCAGGAGCGCGAGAACCAGAAAGGACATCAGAAGCAGACGCAGCGGGCGAGGCATCGAAAGCGTGCGCCACTGCATGGCGGCGTAGCTGCCCGCGAGCGCAAGGAACAGAGTTCCCGGCAGGAAGAGCCGCGTGGGCGCCCGCAGCGATTGCAGGGCCCAAAACCGATCCTGGAGCCAGGCCAAAGGCAGTGGGACCTCGCCCAAGCCCGGCAGGGGCATGCTGCGGCCGAACGCGAGCACGAGGCCACAGATCGTCGCCACGGCCATGCCCCACCACAATGCGCGAGATCCGGCCCCATTCGGCCCCCGCAGCGCCTTGAAAAAGCCCCAAAGCGCCACAAAGGGCCATAGCACTCCGGCGTAGAGCACGGGGCGGCCGGCCAGGGCCTTGGGCCAGGGTAGAAGGTGGACGGCCGGCGGGTGCAAGAGGTCGAAGGGACGCCCGGCGAAAGGTCCCACCGATTCCGGTCCGCGTACGAATCCCGCTACCGCATCGGCCGCGTGCTCGTAGGGAACGCCGTTGTATCGCGCCCACAGGAGCCCGCCCGCCAAAAGAAAGCCCAGGCCCAGAGCCGCTTTGCTGCGCAGCGTGGGCAAAAGGAACAGCACCCCGATGAGCACGGTCATCCATAGCGAGGCTAGATTGTAGAAACCCCACAGAGCTTGCATCACTACCGCGAGCCCGAACACGGGC
Organism: Candidatus Krumholzibacteriota bacterium; assembly: GCA_963727455.1. Classification (GTDB taxonomy): domain Bacteria; phylum Krumholzibacteriota; class Krumholzibacteriia; order JAJRXK01; family JAJRXK01; genus JAOZPE01. The sequence continues at coordinate 57,508 of CAVSGG010000012.1, forward strand.
AGTCCGTCCCAGCGACCCTTGGCCACGCGCAAGAGTCCGAAGAGCGCGGCGGGCAGCCATGGGGTCGGCAATTGGTTGAGATGGTGATAGTGGCCGGCCACCTGGGGACCCACGGTGTAGACGAAAGCGGCGAGAAGGGCGGCCGCGCGGTCCAAGCCCAACTCGCGGCCCAAACGGACCGCGGCCAGAAAGGCCAGCAAAAGCGTGCCGCACAGACAGAGATTGTAGGCGAGCGCCGGCAGCGCTTTCATTCCCGGCAAGAGCCGGATCAAGAGTGACTGACCGAAGAGGGTGTCCATGTAGGCCAGGCTAAAGGGGGCCGGCCAGAAGAACGGGGCCTGCCAGGCGCTCTCGTGCAAGGGAGAATGGCGCAACACCCACTGCAGAATTCCGCACTGCAGCAGCGGATCGAGTCCGCCCGCCAGCGAAGGCAGATCGCGCAGCGGGTTGGCGCGGGCGAGCAGGAGCGGAAGAACCGCCACCAGAACCCCTCCGGCGATCTGCAGCAGAAGCCATGTCCGATCTTGTCGTTTCATGCTCGAGCGTACCGATCTCTAGTTGACGTAGCCCAAGGAACGCAGGCGCGCGCGCAGTGCGGGATCGTGGATGGCCTCGTGGGGAATCTTGTCGACCTCGTGCCTCCAGCGGTCCAGGGCATCCAGGAGGGCGCGCTCGCGCGGGTTCAAGTCCTTGGCGGCGATCGTCGAATCCGTTTCGGCGTCGGGACCGCAAGCGTCGATCCGAGAGTACTCCAGCGATTCGTCATCCCGCAGCAGTCCTTCCCCGCCCGCAAAGATGAAGCGGGTACGCGGTGGACCGTACAGCAGGTCCTCCGCCAAGAGCCGCGGTGGCGCGCACTCACTCGGCCCCGAATCTCCCCGATCGGCATCGGGCTCGGCCTCGCGCAACTCTTGGCTGCGGCTTCGTCCAAAGACGTAGGGAGCGAGAGTCGAGTCCACCGAACGAATCGCCATGCCGTGCAGAGGCATCGGCGGCAGCTTGCAGAGCGCGAGCACCGTGGGACCGACATCCGAGAGCTTCATGCCGGCCACGCTTGCGTGCTCTGGCAGATCGAGTCCGCCGAAGGCCAGAGGAACCCGCAGAAGCTCGCCATAGAGAGTGTGGCCGTGTTCGAAGCCTCCGTGTTCGAAGAACTCCTCCCCGTGATCACTCGCCAACACCCACAAGAGTGGTCGATCGACCGAGGCCTTCTGTGCCGCTTGCAAAAGTGGTAAAACCTGGTGGTCCAGAAACGCGACCTCGCGCCGATAAAGTTCGTGCAGGGCCGACTTCTGCGTCTCGCTCAGAGTGTCGATGGCGCTGCGAACCGGGCCGAGATCACGTATTGCGCCATGCGAGAGGAAGGGAGCCAGGGAACTCAACCAGGGCCCGGGATGCGCATCGTGTAGCTCCCCCTTCGGTCCTCGCACGTGATACGGCAAGTGCGGGTCGATCACGTGGACCCACAGAAGCCACGGCCCCTTTTGCGGGTCGGGCTGCCGTAGCCACTTCACGGCCTTGCCGATGATTCGATCCCCCCGTTCCAGTCTCTCCTGCAGATGCCGGTGCAGAGTGCGAACCCAGATCATCTGCTCCACCGACTCCAGGCGTTCCAGACGCCCCGCGTGATCGAAGAAGTCGAAGCCGCGCGCGAAGCCCAATCCCGCTTCCAGGTGCGGGTTGCTGACGTAGGCCCGCGTGTGCCAACCGTGTCTCTCGAGAATCTCGGGCCACCACGATACTTCGGGGGAAACCCCGCGTTCGTGGTTGGCCCCGTGTCCGGTGGGAGCGACGGCCGAAAACAGCGAGGCAAAGCTGGGTCTGGTCCACGGCGCGCAACTGAAGCCCTCGCAACGCACCCCCTGCGCGATCCAGGCGTCAAAACCGGGAGTTTTGGGCCCGCCGTAGGCCCCCAGGGCATCCTCGCGCAGGGTATCGACGGTGAAGAGCAGGAGATTCGGCGCGTTCGCGCCCGCCGTGGCGCGGCTTTGCTTCGGGGCAGGAACGCGCAAAGAAAAAAGAGCGGCGCCCATGAGCACGACGAGCGCCACCGACACACCACGAATCCACAGAACTTCGCTCGCCCCCGCTTCCGTCCAGCGCAACCAGAGCCGGCTGAGGGATGCCGCGAGAAACGCCGCGGCCAGCGTGGCCACGAGCGCGATCAGAAAACCCTCCCAGGCGAAGAGCGTCGGATGGTGGTAGCTCAGCAGCGGCCAGTGGGAGAAGCGAGCCAGGTAGTCGAGGTCCACCCATAGGGTGGGAAAGAGCGCCGCCAGCCAGACTGCGAACAGCGCGCCCCGGCCTGCCCCCGACGAGCGGCGCCCGGCCGCCCCGCGCAGCACCCTCCGCAAAAGCAGCATCAGCCCCGCGGGCAGCAAAAAGAGCAGAGCTTGCAAGCCCGTGATTCCCAGCCACGATGCGCCGTTATGGCGTAGATGGCCGATGGGAGGCGGACCGGTGTGGTGATAGAGACATTCCGCCGCGCCGAGCAGCGCCCCGCACAGACCAATCAGAGGAAGCACCCGAAGAAGCGAGACGACCCCGCCGCGATCGGAAGAAAGACGCAAGGTGATTGCCCCTTAGAGAGTCCGCACCAGCACCATCGCCGACCCTCAGAAAGTCCGCGCCAGCGCCGCAGCTCCGAGGCGAGCCAGGTTGGCCACCGACGAGGGGAACAATCCGATCCAGAGAAGCAGCACGGCCGCGACGCCCATCGCGGCTGCGGCCTGCACGTCATCCCCGATGTAGGCCTCGTCCTCCGGAGACTTCATGTACAGGTAGACGACGACCCGCAGGTAGTAGAAGGCCGCCACCGCGCTGTTCAAGAGCGCCACGATGGCCAGACCGATCATCCCCTTGGAAATGACCGCCCCGAACACGTAGAACTTGCCCCAGAATCCCGCGGTGGGGGGAACCCCGGCCAGGCTTAGCATGCAGATGGTCAGATACAGGCTCACCCAGGGATGACGCTTGGCCAGACCGGCGAAGCCGCGCAGGTACATGCGCTCGCCCCGGCTCCTGCTCACGAAGGTGATGGCGCCGAAGGCCCCGATGTTCATGAGAGCGTAGACCGCGAGATAGAAGAGAATCCCACTGGTGGCGGCGTCATGTGTCTCCGGTCCCACCGCCAAAACACCCAGAAGCAAGTAGCCGGCGTGAGCAATGGCGCTGTAGGCCAGCATCCGCTTGAGGTTGCTCTGAGCCAGGGCGACGATGTTCCCGAAGCTCATGGTGAGGATCGCGAAGGCGATGAGCAGAGGACCCAGCTTCGCGCTCACCACGGGCATCCCGGTCCACATCACGCGCAGGAGTACGGCGAAGGCGGCTGCCTTGACTCCGGCCGCCATGTATCCGGAAACCGGCGCCGGCGCGCCGGCATAGACGTCCGGCGTCCACTGATGGAAGGGAACCATGGCGATCTTGAATCCGAGGCCCACGACCAAGAGCCCCCAACCGGCCCAGAACACGGGGTTGGAGCGCAATGCGACGTTGCCGCCCATGCGCGCGCCCAAAACCTCGAGCTGCGTCGTACCGGTGGTCCCGTAGATCAAGCCGATCCCATAGAGCAAGAAGGCCGAAGCGAAAGCCCCCAGAATGAGGTACTTGAAACCCGCTTCCTGACTGTGGATGGAGTCGCGCTGCAGAGCGGCCAGGACGTAGACCCCGATCGACATCAATTCGAGCGAGAGAAAGATCGCCACCAGATCGGTCGAGGACGCCAGCAACATCATGCCCGCGGTGGCGAACAGGATGAGGGGATAGAATTCAGGCATGGGGCGCGTTTGACGGCGCAGATACACCGCGCCCAGACTCACCGTTAGCAGGCCGGTCAGAACGAAGACGAGATCGAAGAACGAAGAGTACGCGTCGGCGCGGATGAGCCCGTGAAAGAGAGTGCTTCCCGTGTGCACGATCGAGGAGTTCGCGGCGAGTCCGGCCAGTACAAGAAACATCGCCGACAAAATCGAGAGATGGTCACTCTCGCGCCGGGGCCAGAATGCCTCGACCATGAGGACCACCACGCCACCGACGACCAGCCACAGAATGGGAGTGATCTGCATCAGCTCGGACCAGCTCATCGTCCCACCTCCTGCCCTTCCGCGGATCCCGGGGCCCGCTGGTTCAGCTCGACCCACTTCAGCTTCCCGTTCGCGTTCGCCCGCGCCACCTCTCGCTGCTGATACTGGATGACGGCGCGCAGGTCGGGTTCCATCTTCTTCAGCCAGGGAGCGGGCTGTACGCCCATCCAGAGGATGAAGAAGAACAGCGGCAGCATCACGAGAGCTTCGCGCCAGCTGAGGTCCTTCAATCCCTTGTTCGAAGAGTTGGTGCAATCGCCGAGGAACACGCGCTGGTACATCCACAGCATGTAGAGCGCTCCGAGAATGACTCCCAGGGCGGCGATCACCGCAAAGCCCATGGCCCAGTTCAAGCTCAGGCTCTTGAAGGCGCCCACGAGTACCAGGAATTCGCCCACGAAACCCGAAAGTCCGGGAAGGCCCACGCTGGCCAGCATCGCGATCATGAATGCCGTCGCGTACAGAGGCATCACCCGTGCGATGCCGCCGAATTCGCTGATCTCGCGCGTGTGTCTTCGTTCATAGATGAAGCCCACGAGAAGGAAGAGACTGCCCGTGGCGAGACCGTGGCTCAACATCACGAAGACGGCGCCGGACATCGACTCGACCGTGAGGGCGAAGAGCCCCAGGACCACGAAGCCCAGATGACTCACCGACGAATACGCCACCAGACGCTTGACGTCTTTTTGCACCATGGCCACCAGGGCCCCGTACACGATCCCGATGACCGCGAGGACACAGAGGAAAGGAGCAAAACGCGCCACGGCCAAGGGGAAGAAGGGAATGGCGAAGCGCACCAGCCCGTAGGTCCCCATCTTCAGCAGCACTCCGGCAAGCACCACCGAGCCCACGGTGGGCGCTTCGACGTGCGCGTCGGGCAACCAGGTATGCAGCGGAAAGACGGGCACCTTGATGGCGAAGGCCACCGTGAACGCACCGAAGAGCCAGGCCTGCTGCGTCGCGCTCAAGGGCATGTTCCTGAAGGCGAACCAAGAGAACGAACCAGCACCCGCCTTGTACATGTACAGAATTGCGGCGAGCATCAGCACGCTGCCCGCAAAGGTGTACAGGAAGAACTTCACCGAGGCGTAGATTCGGCGCTTGCCGCCCCAGATTCCGATGATCAGCGCCATCGGGATGAGCATGGCCTCCCAGAACACGTAGAAGAGCACCATGTCGGTGGCGCAGAAGGTTCCGAGCATCGCGGTCTGAAGCAAAAGCAGGAACACCATGAACTCGCGCACTCGCTCGTGCACCGCGTTCCAGGTGGATACGACCAGGATCGGTCCCAAGAAGGTGGTGAGCAGGAGCAGCCAGAGGCTAATGCCGTCCAGACCCAGAGCGTAGTGAATCCCCAGGCGCGGGATCCAGTTGGTGTTTTCCACGAAGCGAAATCCGACTCCGGATTCGAAACCACTCAGGAGCCTCAAACTCAGAAGGAAGTCCAAGAGCAAGACGAGGGCGGCAACCAGCTTGGCGCTCTTGTCGCAGCCACGCGGCAGTACGAGGAGTGGAATGACTCCGAGCAAGGGCAGGAAGATCACCCAACTGAGGAGATGATTTACAATCACTTCCATCTTCCCTTCCTAGAGGTGACGAATCAGGTAGAAGAGGATCACCAACGCACCGAAGGTGAACGAGTAGGCGTACCAGCGAAGCATCCCGTTTTGCAGAAGTCGCAGCACCGAACCCACGATCCCGAGTAAGCGCGCCGGGCCGTTGACCAGCACCCCATCGATCAGGGAGGCGTCCGTGATCTTGTAGAAGACCGTGTCGCTGATCCAATAACCCGGCTTGACGATGAGCGCCTCGTAGATCTCGTCCACGAAGTACTTGCCTTTCAGAAGCCAGTAGAGCCGGCCGCCGGCGAAGTTCTTCGCTGCCTGCGCGAGATCGAGACGTCGCGTGTAGATGAGTTGGCCCACGACGATTCCCAGCACCGCCAGGGCCAAGGAAGCCAGAGCCAGTGTCCATTCAGTGGCCGCGGATGCGTGGGAGACCGCCGCATGCGCCGTCTCCATTCCGCCTGCTGCGGCCGCATGTCCGAGTTTTTCCACCAGCGCCGCTTCATCTCCGCCGATCCCCCGTGCAAAGACTGGCTCGAGCCACGCTTCGAATCGATTGCCTCCACCCAGGAAATGCGGCCAACCGATCCAGCCCCCCACCAGGCTCCCCAGGCCGAGCACCATCAGGGGAACCGTCATCACCAAGGGGCTCTCCTGCACCTGGTGCGCGTGCTCCTCGTCCACGCGACTCTTGCCGAAGAAGGTGAGGGCCATGAGCCGCATCATGTAAAATGCCGTCAAGCCCGCCACCGCGAAGCCGATGAACCAGAGCACTTTGCTATCCAGAAAGGTCTTGTACAGGATCTCGTCTTTGGAGAAAAAGCCCGCGAAGGGAAACACCCCCGCGATGGCCAGAGTCGCCATGCCCATGGTGATGAACGTGATCGGCATCTTGCCCTTCAGGCCGCCCATGTGACGCATGTCCTGCTGGTGATGCAAGGCGGTAATCACCGAGCCTGCGCCAAGGAAGAGCAGCGCCTTGAAAAAGGCGTGGGTCATCACGTGGAAGATGCCAGATGCGTAAGCACCCACCCCGCAGGCCAGGAACATGTAGCCCAGCTGGGAAACGGTGGAATACGCCAGCACCTTTTTGATGTCGTTCTGGGTGAGGGCGATCGTCGCCGCCACGAGAGCGGTCAAGGCGCCGATGACCGCCACCACTCCCATCGCAACCGAGGAAAGAGCGAACAGGAAGTTGAGCCGCGCCACCATGTACACACCGGCCGTAACCATGGTGGCCGCGTGGATCAGAGCCGAGACCGGAGTGGGACCGGCCATGGCGTCGGGCAGCCAGACGAAGAGCGGGATCTGCGCACTCTTGCCGGTGGCACCCATGAAGAGCAGCAAGCCCACCGCGGTGGCCACCGGCGCGAGCAAGGCAGTGTGCTGCGCCAGAACCGTGAACGAAAAGAGGTTGGCCCCTCCGACATGTCCCCCCAGAGTGCGCGCGATGAGCAGCATCCCCAACAGGAACCCGAAATCGCCCACGCGATTCACGAGGAAGGCCTTCTTTCCCGCGGCGCTGTTCATGAGATCCTCGAACCAGAATCCGATGAGGAGATAGGAACAGAGCCCCACTCCTTCCCAACCCACGAACAAGAGCGGCAGATTGTCGGCCAGAACCAATATCAGCATCATCCCCACGAAGAGATTCAGGTAGGAGAAGTACCGCTGAACGCCACGATCTCCCTTCATGTAACCGATGCTGTAGATGTGAATGAGGAAGGCTACTCCGGTGACGAAGAGGATCATGACCACCGTGAGTTCATCCACCATGAACGAGACGTCGATCCGCAGATCGCCCACCGGAATCCACGCGTACACGAAATCGCTCAGCAGCCTCTCTCCGACGGGCAGGGCTCTGAGGTCGAAGAAAGCCTTGAGCGAGAGCAGGAAAGAACCCAGCACGGTCAGAGAGGCGATGCTGCCCGCGAAGACCCGCGGCAGTCGCCGGTTCAAGACACCGTTGATCGCCGCACCCGCTAGGGGCAGGAGCACGATGAAGCGCAAATACTCGGCCATGGTGGCGTGCATGCTCTACTCCATCAGTTGGCGGAAGTGATCGACGTCCACCGTGTCACGTTTGCGGAAGATCTCGACGAGGATCGCCAGTCCCACCGCTGCTTCGGCCGCCGCGACGGCAAGAACGAAGAGCACCAGCACGTGCCCAGTGTGATCGCCCAGATAACGGCTAAAAGCCAGAATGCTGATGTTGGCCCCGGTGAGCATCAACTCGATCGACAGGAACATCACCAGTGCGTTGCGCCGGAAGATCACCCCGGCCACGCCGATCGCGAACAAGAGTGCGGAGAGGATCAGGTAGTGATTCAGTCCGATCTGCATCTCAGGACTCCCCTCCCTTTCGCTGAGCTTTACCGGCCTTCGGATTCGACCCCTTGCGCGCGATGTAGACCGCACCAACGACCGCCACCAGGAGAAGTAAACCCGTCACCTCGAAGAGAAAGAGGTAGTCGACGAGTAGCTTTTGGCTGACCGCGTTCACTGTGCCATAGCTGGCCGCGACCGTGCCCATCTGCCGAGGGTCCCCCCCCACCAACTTCGCGAGAAGCGCGGTGAAGGCGAGCACTGTGACCACTGCCAAGATCGGCACCAGCTTACCGCGCGAGACCTTGATGCGACTGGAGTCTCCCAGGAACATGGTGACGAAGAGAAAGAACACCATGATCGCCCCGGCGTAGATCAGAACCTGGAGCACCGCGAGGAAGTGAGCCGTGAGGGTGGCAAAGATTCCGGCCACGTTCAAAAAGCACGCGATGAGCCAAAACACCGAGCTTACGGCGTCGCGCCGGGTAACCATGGCCAGAGCGCAGATCACTGACAGCGTGGCGAAAATGTAGAACATGACGGCATGCATCAGGACTTCACCCCATCAGTGGTGTTGTTGAGCAGGAAGTCCAAATCGACCACGAACTTCTCGCGCGAGTCGGCGGCAATTTCGAAGATTCCGGTATCCATTCGAATCGCGTCGCATGGACACGCCTCCACGCACATGGCGCAGTAGACGCAGCGAAGGAGATCGATGTCAAAGGACTTGGGCCGTTTCTCCACGTCGTTGCGGTCGTCGGCCATGGCCACGATGTCGATGCAGTCGGCGGGGCACACCGTGGAACACATCTGGCAGGCCACGCAACGCGGCGAACCATCTTCCCTCTTCATCAAGCGGTGCCGGCTGCGCAGCCACGGACCGTAGTTGGGTTTCTCATCGGGGTACTGCAGCGTGGGCATCTCGCTCATGTGGAAAATGTTCGTCACGAGATGCCGTGCGGTGATGTACATCCCCTTCAGGATTTCCTTCAGGTACCAGATTTCCGCGCCGCGCATCTTCGCGCCGCGCCCTCCGGTCTTCGCTTCTGGTCCGTGGATCGAGTACGGCATTGAGTCGGCCCCCTAAGAGTGACTCAGCAGCACGACGGCCGCGGTCACGAAGAAGTTCAAGAGGCCCAAAGGAAGCATGATCTTCCAACCGAGTTTCATGAGCTGATCGTAGCGGAAGCGGGGAAGCGTCCAGCGAACCCAGATGAAAAGCCAGGAGAAGAAGAGGGTCTTCACGATGAAGCTCCCCACCTGGACCACGGTGGCGAAGTTCGCCGCACCTTGGGCGCCCAGTTGCCAGGGAGAGGCCAAAAGCAAAAAGCCCAGGCACAACAGCCCCAGAAGGAAGAAGATCACTCCCAGAATCAGAGGCTCCAGCTCACGGCGATCCCCCAAGAGACCGCGCTCTCTCTCGAAGCGGCGCCACAAGAGAGCCGCGAAGAGAAAATTGAACGCGACTCCGAGGGAGAGAATCACCGTGAGCAGAATTCCCGCGTGTTCCCGCAGGGTGGCAGTACCCATCCAGGGAATCTGCCAACCTCCGAAATAGAGGCTCGCGATGAATCCAGCGGCGATGATCATGCTCGCGTATTCCGCCATGTAGAAGAGCGCGAACTTGAGGCTGCTATACTCCAGATGATAGCCCGCCACAAGCTCGCTCTCCCCCTCGGCCAAATCGAAGGGAGTGCGGTTCGCCTCGGCAAAGATCGAGACCAAGAAGATGATGAAACCCAAAGGCTGCAGGACCACTCCCCAGCGAGGCAAGAAACCCCAGAGAAGTTGCCCCTGCTCCACGACCATGGCATCGACGCGGGTGGAGCCGTAGACCAGGAACAGGGCCAAAACGGCCAGCCCCATGTTGAGCTCGTAGGAAATCATCTGCGCGGTCGCGCGAATCCCGCCCAGGAAGGTGTACTTGTTGTTGGATGCCCAGCCGGCCAGCACGATGCCGTAGACCGACAAACTCGTGATGGCGAGTAGGTAGAGAATTCCCACGTCGAGATTCGCGATGCGCAGGGGAATCACCTTGTCGCCCAGATATAGAGCATCCCCAAAGGGAAGAATGGCGAAGGTGCACAGCGGAATCACCATCACCAAAAATGGAGCCAGGGCGAAGAAGAAACGATTCACTCCGGCCGGAATCAGATCTTCCTTGAAGATCAGCTTCAAGACGTCGGCCAGAGGATGGATGAGGCCCCCCAAGCGGATGACACCGCCCAGACTCGCGCGGTTGGGTCCGATACGATCCTGGATGAAGGCCGACCCCTTGCGTTCGCCCCAGATCATGACCCCCAGAAGGCCCATGACAAAGGCCAGCATGAATCCAATCTTGGCCAGAGTCCAACCCAGATCAGCCACGCTCCACCTCCTCTACTCCGGCACCTTCGGTGAGCGAGACACCCTCTGGGGGAATTCCCCCCGCGATCGCGGCGAACTCGGCCAATCGCGCCGACAGTTCGCTCAGCAGATCGTGTTGTGCGCGCCAGGTGGGAGCATGCCCAAAGACCTCAGCCATCCGCGCGATCAAGAGCCAGTCTTCCTCGGACTGTGGGGGACCGTCGATGGCCTTGTGCAGAGACTGCGCGCGCCGGTCCTTGTTGACGATCGTCCCCTCCTTCTCCGCGTAGGATCTGCCCGCCAGAACGAAGTCGGCAAGTTCGGAGGTGAGATTCTCGCGGCAACCCAGGTAGACCACCAGGCCGAAGTTCTGAAGAGCTTCCACAGCCGCCGGATCGAGAGCGACCAGGTCGTTCTCCAGGACGACGAGCAGGGTCTCCTTCGACGCAGCCTGAGCCAGATCCTGTGCGCTGAAATCCGAATAGCCCAAGAGGCGCGCGCCGGCGTCGTTGGGGGTACGGTCGGCCGAGAGCAGGAACTCGTCGCCTCTGTCCATCTCGCTGCCCACCAGGCGATGTCCCAGGATGGTCCCCCCCACCGCGTCCTGGAGCAGGGACTTTAGCGCATGAAGTTCCTCCAGGGTCGCGTGTGGACTTCCCACCAACACCAGTTTCTTGCCTTCACCCAGCGCCTCGGCGCGCCCCTTCAACTGATTCCACAGATGGTCCCAGCCCACCGGCAGCTGCTGATCCCCATCCTTGAGCTTCGGTTCGAGCAAACGGTCTTCGCCCTGAACGCTGCGATAGAGGAGCCGGCCGTGGTCACACATCCAGTAGTCGTTGACTTCAAGGTTCTCGCGCGGCTGCTGCCGGTAGAGACGGCCCTCGGCGTGACCGATGATCATGTTGCAACCAGTCGCGCAACCGGGGCAGACACTCTCGGTGTTCTTCAGCCAGTACACGCGCTTTTCGAAACGGAAATCGCGGCTGGTCAAAGCACCCACGGGACAGATGTCGACGACGTTCAAACTGTAGTCGTTGTCCAGGGTCAGACCGGGCGCAAGACCGATCTCGCTGTGATCGCCCCGGTTGAAGATTCCCATTTCGTCGGTCTTGGTGAGATGATGGGTAAACCTGGTACAGCGCGCGCAGAGTACGCAACGCTCCGCGTCCAGCATCACCAAGGGACCGATGGGCTGCACCTTGCGCTTGGCCAGCTTGTCCCCCACCTCGATGTCCGCCTCGTAGAGGCCGTACTTCATGTACTGATTCTGCAGCGCGCACTCGCCAACCTGATCGCAGATGGGACAGTCGACGGGATGGTGTAAGAGGTGGAAACCCAGGATCTGGCGTACGGTGTTCTGTACGCGTTCGGTGCGTGTGTTCACCACCATGCCGTCGCGCACGGTGGAGTTGCAGGCGATCTGCAATTTGGGCACGCCCTCGATTTCCACCTGGCACATGCGGCAGACTCCGACCACGGGGAGTCCGGGGTGGTAACAGAAATGAGGCAGCTTCTCTCCGCCCCGGGCGATGGTGCAGGCTTCGAAGAGGTTCATCCCCTCCTCGAATTCCCATTCCTTGCCGTCGATGGTGATCTTCGCCACGTGCTTCTCCTAGCCCCGGTCCTCTGCGGCCCGAGCGGTGGGCACGAAATCCTCCGGCTCCTCCCCCTTGGGGAGAAGCGCCTCGAATTCGTCGCGGAACTTGCTGATGAAACTGCGCGCGGGCATGACCGCGGCATCCGAGAGAACGCAGATCGTCGTGCCCATCATGTTTCCACAGAGTCTCTCGATGAGCTCGAGATCCTTGGGCCGACCCTGACCTTCGAGCATTCGCTTTAGAATCATGTCGAGCCAGCCAGTTCCCTCCCGGCAGGGTGTGCACTGCCCACAGCTTTCGTGGTGGTAGAACTGGAGCACGACTTTCAAAATTTCGGGCATCTTGGCGTCATCGCCGATCACGATGCACCCTCCGGAACCGAGCATGGTACCCAACTGTGAGAGCGACTCGTAGTCGAGCATCGCCGCCATCGTCTCTTCTGCATTGAGTATGGGGACCGAGGAACCACCAGGGATGCAGGCCTTCAGTTCGACGCCGGGCAACATTCCCTGGCCGAAGTCCTGCCCGAAAATGAGCTCGCGCAAGGGCAGACCCAAGGGAACTTCGTAGACCCCGGGACGTTTCACCGGCCCACTCAAGCTGAACAACTTGGTTCCGGGACTCTTTTCGGTCCCGATGGCTCGGTAAGCGTCCGCGCCGTTCTGGAGGATCCACGGAACCGAGGCCAGGGTTTCCACGTTGTTCACCACGGTCGGTGAATCCAGAAATCCCACCACGGCCGGGAAGGGTGGCTTGATGCGCGGTTGCCCCTTCTTCCCTTCGAGACTGTTGATGAGACCGGTTTCCTCACCGCAAATGTAGGCGCCCGCGCCCTTGTGCACGATGACTTCCAGCTTGTAGCCGGTACCGAGAATGTCCTCACCCAAAAGATTCGCCTCGTAGGCCTCGTCCACTGCCTTCTGCACGCGATCGACGAGCCAGCCATACTCGCCACGAATGTAGATGAAGGCATCGTGGCAATTCACCGCGTAAGACGAGATGATGATGCCTTCGATCATCTTGTGAGGATCGTAGTCGAGAATGTCGCGGTCCTTGAAAGTCCCGGGCTCGGATTCGTCCGCGTTGACCAGCAGATAGACCGGCTTCTTGGAGTCCTTGGGAACGAATCCCCACTTGACGCCGGTGGGAAATCCCGCCCCGCCCCTCCCGCGCAGTCCGCTGTCCTTCACCACGCTCACGACTTCTTCGGCCTTCATCGTCTTGAGCGCCTTCTCGGCCGCCGCATAACCGCCACGAGAACGGTAGACCGAAAGGGTATGACTGTCCGGCACTCCCATGTTGTCCAGCAGGATTTTCGGGTAGTCACTCACTCTGATCCCACTCCTCGATGAGCGCGTCCACTTTCTCCACCGTGAGATTTTCGTAGAAATGATCTCCGACCTGCATCATGGGCCCGTAGCCGCACGCGCCGAGACACTCGACCTCTTCCATACGCCACTTTCCGTCCGCCGAAGTTTCGTTCGCCTCGACTCCCAGCCGGTCCTTGATGTGGTCGATGATCTTGCGCGCTCCCATGAGATGGCAGCTGATGTTACGGCAGACCTGGAGGTTGTGCCGACCCGGGTCCTCGGTGTAGTACATCGTGTAGAAGCTGATGAGCTCGTACACACGGGTCACCGGAACCTCCAGGCGCTGCGCCACCCACTCCGGGATTCCCGGTCTCAGCCATCCCCACTCCGCCTGGCACAGCCAGAGCGTGGGCATGATCGCGCTGTAGGGAGTGGGATAGCGCCGCACGAGTTCCTGGAACTTCTCTTCCCGCTCCGCACTGAAGGCGAAGGGGCTCTCGCTCTGCGGCGCTTCGGGGCTCTCGAGCTCAGCCGCGCCCTCGACGCCCTCGCTCGCTTGCTGGTTCTCGTTCATCGATCCAACTCTCCGGCGACGATATTCAATCCGCCCAGGATGGCGATGGCGTCGGGCACCATCAGGCCCTGGACGAGGGTGGGAAAGGACGAAAAGATGGGAAAGCACGGCGGCCGGACCTTGATCCGGTAGGGATGCCCCGAACCATCACTCACGCAATAGAATCCGAGTTCGCCGTTGGCCGCCTCGGTGAAACCGTAGCCCTCGCCTGCGGGAACCTGGATACCCTCGAAGATGATCTTGAAGTGATTCATCATCCCCTCGATCGAGTTGTACACCTCGTCCTTGGGGGGCAGCACACAGCGGCGGTCATCGGCTTGAACCGGACCCTGCGGTAGCTTTTCCAAAGCCTGGCGGATGATGGAGATCGACTGGTAGATCTCCTCGACGCGCACCATGATACGGTCGTAGGCGTCGCCGTTCTCACCAATGGGGATGTCGAAATCGTAGTTCTCGTAGCCGGAATAGGGGAAGGCTTTGCGCACGTCGTAGGCCACTCCGGTGGCACGCAGACACGGTCCGGTGTAGCCCCAACTCAGAGCATCCTTCTCGCTGATCGCACCGATGCCGACAGTACGATCCATGAGAATCCGGTTGCGCTGCACCAGACCCATCATGTCGGAGACGCCCTTCTCGACCTTGGGCAGGGCATTCAGGAGATCGTTTTCGAATCCCTCGTAGAGATCGCGGTAGAGCCCGCCGATGCGGGTGTAGCTCGTCGTGAGTCTCTCGCCGCACAGGCGCTCCACGATGTTGTTGAAGTACTCGCGCGCATTCCAGGTGTACCAGTAGTTGGTCAGTGCTCCGATGTCCACCAGGTTGGTGCCGGTGGCCACGAGATGATCCATGATGCGACCCATCTCGCTGACGATGACGCGGATGGCCTGTGCGCGCGGGGGAATCTCCACCCCCAGGAGCTTTTCCACCGCCAAGACGTAGCCCACGTTGTTCGTGAGGGCGCTCACGTAATTCAAACGATCGGTATAGGGGATCACCTGGTGCCAGGTGTGATCTTCGGCCTCTTTCTCGAAGCAGCGGTGCAGATAGCCAATCTCCGCCTTCCCGTGCACGATCGTCTCGCCGTCCAGTACCGCCTCGATGCGCAGAGCGCCGTGCGTGGCGGGATGACTGGGTCCGATGTTCACCGGGAGGTAGTCGGAGTGCATTTCGTCGCTGAATTCCCCTCCGAGCGTGCCTTCCCATCCTCCTTCGGTGCCCCACTGTCCTTTGTGGGAGGACTCACGGCCGGGAAGTATCTCCTCGTCGGAAAGGAGCTTCTCGACCGTGTAGCACATTTGCCCCTTTCCGATGGGGTAGTCCTTACGCAGCGCATTGCCTTTGAACTCGTGGTGGCAGAGGATGCGCCGCAAATCGGGATGATCGGAAAACTTCACCCCGTACATGTCGAAGACTTCACGCTCGTGCCAGTTGGCCGAATTGTAGAGACCGGTGGCACTGGGAACGGTTCTCGTCCTCGTTCACGCGGGTCCGCACGCGAATGCGGTGGCCCTTCTCGATACTGCGCAGGTTGTAGATCACCTCGAAGCGCTTCTCGCGCTGCGGAAAATCTACCCCGACGACATCCAGAAGGAGATTGCAGTCGCACTGTGAATCGTCACGCAAGAAGCGCAAAACTTCGGGGAGGTCCTGGGGAGCGACATCGACGCTGCTGTCTCCGAGAGCTTCGCTTTGGCCCAAGATCTTCTCGCCAAACTGCTCCTGGACGCGCTCAGACAGTCTTCTGGACACGGTGACGCTCCTTGGCGGCCTTTACACCTTCGCGTTCGATCTTCTTTTGGAGTTGCACCAGAGCACCCAGCAAATTCTCTGGAGTGGGCGGACATCCCGCAACGTAGAGATCGGTGGGAATCACGCGGTCGATTCCCTGCAGCGTGCCGTAATTGTTATAGAAGCCCCCCGAGCTAGCACACACCCCCATGGCGATTACCCACTTGGGTTCGGCCATCTGCTCGTAGATGCGCTTGAGAATCGGCGCCTGCTTGTAGGAAATCGTTCCCGCCACCAGCAGGAGATCACTCTGCCTGGGACTGAAACGAATGGCTTCGGCACCGAAGCGCGACACGTCGCTCATCGATCCCACGACACCCATGAACTCGATGGCGCAACACGCCGTGCCGAAGGGCATGGGCCACAGACTGTACTTTCTGCCCCAATTCAGCGCGTGACGAAGACTCGTGGTGATGTAGTTCGAAGGATGGTCGAGACTCACTCCCATTCCAAAGCCCCCTTCTTCCATTCGTAGAGAAGTCCCACCACTAGGAGTACGAAAAACGCACTCATCGCAAGAAAGAGCTTCAGGCCCACGCCCATCGCGACGAAAGAGCGAAAGTTGAGCGCCCACGGCACGAGAAATACCGTTTCCAGGTCGAAGAGCAAGAAGAGGAGGGCCACCACGTAGAAGCGCACGAAGAAGCGGACTTTGGTGGTGCCCCGGCTGGGAACCCCGCACTCGTAGGTCGTCTGTTTCCCGGGCGTGGGGTTGCTCGGGCCCAGGAGCCTGGAGAGCAAAAGGAACAACAGACTGAATCCGGTCGCGATGATCACTACCAAGAGAATCGGAAAGTAGTCGTTCATCGAGAACACACTCCGTCAGCCGTGGGGAGGGGAGCCGGTTGCAGGGGCGCGCCCAAGCCCTTCCCCCGGCCAAAATCTACCGATGCAGCGCTAGGTGCTTGCGGGGCGCAAAGCTATACATCATACAGAAGGAAGTCAACCGAAGCCCCCCGCCCCCAAAGAGCCCCCGCGCATGCCCACGACCTCGTTGAACATTCCTGTCGCGCTGGATCCTCTGCAGGTGGCGAGCGGGCTGGCCGAGCGTCCCGGCACGCTGCTCTTGCATACACAGCGGCCCTGGGGGCGCTACCGGCGTTCCGCGCTTCTCTTCGACCCACGCTGGGTGCTACGCCAACGCGCCTCAGAGACGCCGCAGTGGAGCGGAGAAGTGCCGGCAGGGGAACCCCCGGCCGAGGACGCCGACCGCTTGATGGGAAAACTGGCAGATCTTTGGCCACTTGACCCAGCCCCTCGAGCCCACTTCACCGGGCTCGCCGGTTGCCTGAGCTTCGAACTGGGCAGCGCCCGCTATGGTCTGAGGGCAGCCCAAGCTCCCCCTTTCGACCTACCAGATGCCTGGATCGGCGCCTTCGATCTGGCGCTGGTCTTCGGCACGGACGAGCCGACCCGTCTCATCGTTTCCGATCTGTATCCACTCGTGCCGCGCCGCGGGCACACCGGAAGCGGAGACGCCACCGCGCTGCTCCACGCGCGGGTGGAACATGCACTGACGCTCATGGAAGA
Organism: Candidatus Krumholzibacteriota bacterium; assembly: GCA_963727455.1. Lineage (GTDB taxonomy): Bacteria > Krumholzibacteriota > Krumholzibacteriia > JAJRXK01 > JAJRXK01 > JAOZPE01. The sequence goes on from CAVSGG010000012.1 coordinate 74,629, forward strand.
GGCGAATGCGCGCGCGCTCCGAAGAAACGAGGCGATGCGAGGCCGCCCACGCGCCATCAGGGGCGTGCGCGAAGCAAGCTTCTTCGACGAGCGTTGGCACGCGCGCGCGGTGGAAAGCGTGAAGCACCACTTGCGAGCGGGGGATGTCTACCAGGTCAACCTCACGGGAATGGCGACCGCACGCTCGGACATCTCGCCCTTCGATGCCTTCCTGGATCAGGCCGCGCGCAACCCGGTGCCCTTTGCCGCCTTCTTGAACACCGGTGAAGCCACGATCTGTTCCCACTCCCCCGAGCTTCTGCTCGGCCTATCCGGCGAGCGCGCCGAAACCGCTCCCATCAAGGGCACGGCCCTCGAGGCGTTTGGAGACTGGAAGGGCCTGAGAGAGAGCGCAAAGGAGTGCGCCGAGCACCTCATGATCGTCGATCTCTGTCGCAATGATCTCGGTGCCGCGGCCCGCTATGGCACGGTGAAGGTCAAGGAGTTCATGGCGCCTCTGCGCCTCCACCATCTCGTCCATTTGGTGAGCCGAATCGAGGCGAGAGTTCCCACGGCCAACCGCCCCCGGCTGCTCAGCGATCTCTTCCCCGGCGGCAGCGTAACCGGCGCCCCCAAGCGGCGGGCGATCGAGATCATCACGCGCCTGGAGACCGGCGCGCGCGGCCCCTACACCGGCAGTCTGGGATTCTTCGACAGAAGCGGCCGCGGCGTGTGGAACATCGCCATCCGAACGGCGGTATGGCAGGAGGGCACGGTGGCCTTCGGCTGCGGCGGAGGGATCGTGCTCGATAGCGATCCTGCAGCTGAGTACAAGGAGGCCGTGTTGAAGGCGCGCTCGTTCTTTGATACCCTGAATACCCTGAGCGCGCACGACCGTGACGCGCGCCCCGCGGCCCAGCAAGGAGCACCATGAAGGTTCACCTGAACGGCGAACTCGTCGCTGCCGATGAGGCTCGGGTCTCGCCCTTTGATGCCGGATATCTCTATGGCGACGGGCTCTTCGACACACTGAGGAGCTATCGTGGATTCAACTACTTGCTCGCCGAACACGTACAGCGTCTGGCCCGCGAAGCGGAACTCCTGCAGATCCCCTTCGATTCCTCCCCCGGAACTTGGGACCACCTCATCGGCGAGGTTTTGCAAGCGAACGATCTTCAGGACAAGGACGCCCGCGTGCGCATCCAAATCAGCCGCGGCGGAGGACCCCGCACCGATCAAGTCAGTGTCGATCCCGAGCAGATGCAGCCGGTGGTTTTCATCGTCGCCACCGAGGTGTCGGAGGAGGTGTCGTCGCTGCAGGAGCGCGGCGCGCGCATTCTTTCCATGCAGAGCGCATTCGCGCGCGGGAACTTCCCTCAGATCAAATCTCTCAACTACTTGCCCAGCATCATGGCACTGCGTTTCGCGCGCGCCAGAGGATTTGACGAAGCCTGTCTGCTGAACCGTCAGAACAAAGTGCTCGAGTGTGCCACCTCGAACATCTTCCTCTTGAAGGGGAAAGTCCTGCGAACCCCCTCCCGCCGCCTGGGAATTCTTCCCGGTATCACGCGCGGTAGAATCATGCAACTGGCGGAGCAGCAGGGGCTGAAAGTCGAGGAGGCCGCCAGTGAACTGCGCGATCTGGTGACGGCGGACGAGGTCTTCCTCACCGGTTCGGTAAAGGAGATCACCCCGGTGGTGGGCTTGGACGAGGGGCCCGTCGCGGGCGGGCGGGCCGGCGAGTGGACGAGGCGCCTGCAGGACGCCTATCGCGAGGACATCGAGTTGACCCGCGGCGCTCAAGCCGCGGGCTGAGAAATGCCCCGGCCGCGCGCGGCGCGACCGGGGCTTCTTTGGAACGAGGCTCCTCTTCCCGGCACGTTCCGCCGGGAATTTCTACTTATAGCGTTTGATGATGTGGAACCCGAAAGGCGTTTCCACAATTCCACTTACCTCGCCAACCTTCAGCTTGAAAGCCGCGTCCTCGAAGGGGCCAACCATCATCCCGCGTCCGAAGGCGCCCAGGTCGCCGCCCCGCATCTTGGTCGGGCCGTCGCTGTACTCCTCCGCCACCTTCGCGAAGTCCTCCCCCGCCTTGATCTTGGCCAGCGCGGAGTCGGCGCGCGCCATGGCCTCCTCACGCGTCCGCGTGATGTTCGGCGGTTTGCGAACCGAACCGTCGTACATGACGAGGATGTGACGGCAGGAGATCTTCTCGACCTTCTTGCGCAGGATCACGTGGTAGCCGAAGGGAGTTTCCACTGGGTCGCTAATGCCGCCAATGGGCAGTTTCTCGATCGCCGCGTCGAATTGGGGAATCATGCGCCCCTTCTGCCAAATCCCCAAGTTCCCGCCGCGCTCGGCGGAGGGTCCGTCGGAGTATTCCTTCGCGAGCTCAGCGAAGTCCTCGCCCTTACGGGCGCGCTCGGCGATCTGCTTGGCCAGTGCGAGTGCCTCTTCCTTGGTCCGAGTGATTGGTGGAGTCGGCTCTCTGACTTCCCTTGTACTGGATCAAAATATGCGCGCCCGCGAACTCGACGGGCTGCGCAGGGGTCGCGTTCATGCTGTCGCCCGTTGCAGTCTGAGCCGTGGCCTCTTCCGTGCTAGTGTTCGCGCTAGCATTTTCCTCCGCCTCGGTCTTCTTGCCGGTGCAAGCGCTGAGTGCGATGAGGAGGATCGCCAGGGCGACCATGATGTGACGGTGCTTCATTCTCATTCCTTAGAGGGTAATGTAATCAGCCGGCCATCTTGCCCAGCAAATCCACGACCCGGTTCGAGTAGCCCCATTCGTTGTCGTACCAGCTCACGACACGCGCCATTCCCACGGGATGGCTCTGTGTGCTGGGTGCATCGAAGATGCTCGAATGGGAATTGCCGATGATGTCGCTGGATACCAGCGCCTCCTCGGAGTACAGAAGGACGGAGGCCATGGGTCCGGCTGCCGCCTCTTTCATCGCTCGATTGATGTCCTCGACGCTGGCTGGCCGTTGCAGTACGACCGTCAGGTCCACGATCGAACCGTCGGGTACGGGCACCCTCATGGCCATCCCATCGAGCTTACCATCCAGAGCAGGCAACACTTTGCCGACCGCCCGTGCTGCGCCGGTGGTGGTGGGAATGATGTTCTCCGCCGCCGCCCGGCTCCGGCGAAGATCCTTGTGAGGCACGTCGGCCAGCCTCTGGTCGTTGGTGTAGGCGTGAACCGTGGTGACCAGGCCCTTCTCGATGCCGAAGCTCTCGTGCAGGACCTTGGCCACCGGCGCCAGACAGTTGGTGGTACAGGAGGCGTTGGAAACGATGCGGTGTTCTGGTTTGAGCGTTTCATCGTTCACTCCCAGAACGATCGTCGCGTCGATCGCATCCTTGGCGGGTACCGTCAGCAAGACTTTGCCCGCCCCCGCCTTGAGGTGCGGTTCGAGGGTCTCGCGGGTACGAAAGCGCCCGGTGGATTCGATCACGAGATCCACGCCGAGTTCCTTCCAGGGCAACTCCAGGACCTCTCCGATCGCGGTCATGCGCGGACTCTGCGTTCCCGCTTTGAGTACGCTCTCCGAGAGCTCGACTTTCCCCTCGTAGGTGCCCATCACCGTGTCGTACTTGAAGAGATAGGCCAGGGCTTCGTTGGAGGCGATGTCGTTGATCGCGACGACCTTGACGTCCTCGCGCCGTGAGAGGATACGAAACACGCTGCGTCCGATGCGTCCAAATCCATTGATGGCTACCGTGATCATCGTCTACCTCCCTCCCTTCGGCGCGGTGCGCCGCCTCGCGCAGTCCCAGGATTCTCGTAATCAACTCGACCACCCGGTTGGCGTAGCCCCAACCGTTGTCGTACCAGATCACCGACTTGGCCAGGTTTCCTCCGATGACGAGAGTGCAGAGACTGTCGAAGATCGCCGAGTGCGAATTCCCGATAATGTCGCTGCTCACCACCGCATCCTCGCTGTACTCGACGATCGAGGCGTAAGTGGTCTTGGCCGCCGATCGAATCACCTCGTTGATCTCCTCGCGTTTCACGTCACGCTCTAGTAGGCAGGTGAGATCGATGTTCGATCCGTCGGGCACCGGCACGTTGAGCGCCATGCCATCCAGCTTGCCTTCGAGCTCCGGAAGCACGCGCCCGATCCCCGCGGGAGAGTAGGTCGAGGTGGGAATGATGTTCTCCGCCGCGGCGCGACTTCTCCTCAGATCGGCTCCGGGGACGTCGGCCAGGCGAAGGGCATTGGTGTAGGCGTGCACGGAGGTCATGACCGCGTGCGCCACTCCGAAGTTGTCGTCCAAGTAGGCGCAGGATCGGCGCCAAGCGTTGATGGTGCAGGAGCCGTTGCTCACGATACGATGCGAAGCGTCGAGGGCATCGTCGTTCACCCCGGTCACGATCAGGGCATCCACGTCCTCGGGCGTCTTGGGCGGGTAGCACAGAATGACCGCGTGGGCGCCCCGGTCCAGATGCCGGGTGAGCATCTCGCGCGTGCGGTATTTGCCCGGTGGCCTCGATGACCACGTCCACCCCCAGCGCGCCCCAGTCCACCTCACCCGGCTCTCTGGCCGTGATCATCTGAATCTGCCGGCCCTTCACGTACATCGCGCTCCCCACGACCGAAACCGGGTCGCGGAAGCGCCCGTGGACGGTGTCGAATTTCAGCAGATATTCCAGACCCTTGGGATCGGCCACGTCGACGATGGCTCGGACTTCGATATCGTCGCGAGGATAGACGATGCGGAAGATGTTCCGGCCGATGCGCCCGAAACCCATGATTCCGATTCGTACGTTCATATCCGCTCTCACTTCCGATTGTAGAAGACGCGGGCGAGAGTTGGTCCCCCGCGCCGTCCCGATGCGAGGCATCAAGCTAGCGCCGTTGCGCCAGATTATCCAGTCCCGCGTGCCGGCGGCCCTCTCGACGCCATCTTGCCGCCCCACCCCACAAGTGCTAGTGTGCCTTGCCGCCTCCGGGAAGACCCTGGAGGCCACAATTCCGGATCGGATCGCTCCCCCGCGGGCGGGGGACGAGAGCGGCGAGACCCGCACTTTCGGATTGCGGATCGCATTCTCCAAGGAGGACGAAGTGGCGAAATATCGCATCGCATGGATGCCCGGCGACGGCGTGGGCAAGGAAGTCATGCAGGCTGCGCGAATCTGTTTGGATGCTTTGAACTTCGACGCCGAATACGCCGGACGCGGAAATTGGCTGGGAGCTGTGGATGAAGGAGGGCAATCCCCTGCCCGATCGCACCCTGGAAATTTTGCGCGGCACCGATGCCTGCCTCTTCGGCGCCATCACCTCCAAGCCCAAGGCCGAGGCCGAGGCGAGTCTGCCCGAAAATCTCAGAGGCAAGGGACACGAGTACTTCAGTCCCATCGTGCGGCTCCGCCAGGAATTCGACCTGCACACCAATCTCAGACCCTGCAAGGCCTACCCGGGGAATCCCCTCAACTACCGGGACACCATCGATCTCGTGGTGTTCCGCGAGAACACCGAGGGACTCTACGTCGGAATCGAGTGGAGCCCGGTGCCCGAGGAGTTGTGGAAATCGGTCCGGGCCAATCACAAGAAAGCGGCCCGCTTCGATTCCACGCCACTTGACGAAATGGCGATGAGCGTCAGGATCATCACCGAGAAGGGAGCGCGGCGCATCGTGACCCAGGCTTTCGAATATGCCAAGAAGCACGGACGCAAGAGCGTGACCTTGGTGGAAAAGCCCAACGTTCTGCGTGAAACCAGCGGTCTCATGACGCGCGTCGCGCGTGAAGTCGCGGCTGGCTATCCGGGAATCGAGCTCTGGGAGACCAACATCGATGCCATGATGATGTGGCTGGTGAAGAACCCCGAGAGCTACGAGGTCATCGTCACTTCGAACATGTTCGGCGACATCACTAGCGACCTCTGCGCGCAGTTGGTCGGCGGTCTCGGATTCGCGTGCAGCGGTAACATTGGCGACGAGTACGCCGTCTTCGAGCCCACTCACGGCAGTGCGCCAAAATACGAGGGCCAGAACAAGGTCAATCCCATCGCGGAGATCCTCACCGCGAAAATGATGCTCGAGTGGCTCGGGGAAGGGCAGTTGGCACGACGCTTGGAAGGCGCCGTGGCCGAGGTCATCGCGGAGGCCAAGGTGCGTACCTACGACATGGGAGGCAACAGCACGACTCTGGAACTCGCTGAGGCCGTGGCTGCCAAACTCTAGGAGAGCGCGTGCTGCTTTCTCCACTCGATCTGCTCGTCGTCGCCCTCTACGCCGGGGCCGTTCTCGGCCTCGGCGTTCTCGCTTCCTTCCGGCAGAAAGGAAGCAGTGAGTTCTTCCTCGCGGGACGCTCGCTTCCCTGGCCGCTGGTCGGCGTTTCCATTCTCGCAACCGCATTTTCGGCCGCATCACTCTCTGGGAGGACCGGGCGAGGCCTTTCGAACACGGCTTGCTCTGGCTGCAACTCCAGCTCGGCGACCTGCCGCCATCCTGGTCGTGTGTTGGCTCTTCCTGCCCTTCTACCAGTCGCTGAACGCCACCACCGCCTACGAATATCTGGAGCGGCGTTTCGGTCCGCGGGCGCGCCTTCTCGCCGCGCTGCTCTTCCAACTTCAGGTGGTCTTTCGGCTGGGAGTCCTACTCTACGGCCCCGCGCTTGGCGCTCTCCGCACTCAGCGGAATCGATCTGCGCATGTCCATCGTGGCAGTTGGGCTCGTGGCGACCGCCTACACTCTGATGGGAGGGCTGGCCGCTGTGGTCTGGACCGACTTCTTGCAGTTCGTCGTCGTGATCGCGGGAGTCGTCCTCTGCGCCGCGCATCGCCGTCGGCGGCATACCGGGAGGACTCAGAGCGCCCTTCACCTCGCGCGCGAGCACGGCCGTCTGAAGTTGGTGGATCTTTCGTTCCGCTCGAGCTCCGTGCGTTCGGTAGCCGGCGCCGTACTGGGTTACGGAATCCTCTCGCTCTCGGTGGCGGGGACCAATCAACAGCCGGTGCAGCGCTATCTCGCCTGCAAGTCCACCGCGGACGCACGCCGAGCCGCTTTGACGGGCTGGGCGGTGGGACTCTTCGTCACCCTCATCACTCTGCTCTTGGGGGTGCTCTTCTTCGCCTTCTACCAAGCTCCACGCGCACGAGCTCTCCCCGGACTGGCCCCCGACGCCATCTTCCCCCGCTTCGCGGCGGACCATCTCCCGGCGGGGATTCTGGGGCTCGCAGTGGCTGCGATCTTCGCCGCCGCGATGTCCAGCCTCGACTCCGCTCTGCACTCTCTCTCCACCTCGAGCGTGGTCGATCTGTACCGCCGCTTCTTCAGCAGCAATCGAAGCGACATGCACTACTTGAAGGTCGCGCGCGGAGCCACCTTGAGCCTGGGGTCTTTTGGGAATCGCCGCCGCGCTCTACGTGGCGGGCCGCGGCTCGCTCTTGGCGATGGCGGTACGCTACGTGGGTTATTTCGCGGGACCCGTCCTCGGGCTCTTCCTTTTGGGGCTCCTGATTCGACGCAGCAACGAAACCGGCGCGGTGAGTGGAGTGTGCCTGGCCTTCCTCGCGGTTGTCCTCAGCGTCAACGCCGAGACCTTCTTCGGCCGTCCGAGCCCCGTGCACGGAATCTGGATCGCAGCCCTGGGCTGCGCGGTGACTCTGGCCGCCGGGACCCTCTCAGCCTGCTCGCGCCGGCCCCGGCGCGCGGCAGCTGCAGGGACTCGTGCGGGGAGAGGCCGCGGGCACACAGCCCCTCGGCGCGCGGCAGAGCTGGACGGGTGGGCGGGATTCTCAGCGCATGCCGCGCTGGCTCTTGATTTCCTCGTAGGCCTCTTGGATTTCCTTGAAGCGGGTCTCCGCGAGTTCGACGAATTCCTGCGGCAGTCCCTTTCCGATGATCTTGTCGGGATGATACTCGGCCACGAGATGACGGTAGCGCGACTTGATTTCCTCGGGACTGGCCGAAGGAGAGACTCCCAGAACTGCGTAGTAAGCGCTTCGGGTCGCCACCTCGGCCCGACAGCAGTCCATCCACCGCTCCCTCTCCCATCTGGAAGATCCGCGCCGCTGCACGCAGCATCTTCTCCTCATTGGGATGCACCGTGCCGTCGGCCGCGGCCAAGCCGCACCAAGAGGTCCAGCATGACTTCGCGCATGCGCGGCTCGGCCGCGAAGATGCTCGCGAACTGATGGGCGTAGTCCTCGAAGCTGTCCGGACTGTCCTTGGCCTTACGAAAGATCTCGATGGCGTAGTTCTGGTCCTGGGCAGAGAGCCGTAATTGGTTGCGCATGAAATCGCGCACCAGAGCGATCTCCTCGTCGCTCACGTGACCGTCCGCTTTGGCCAGCTTCGCCAGCATGGAGAAGGTGGTGACGAAGAATGCCGCCTGCGCCTGTTGTCGGGCGTCGGCGATCCGGCCACTGGCACCCTCGCCCAACTTGTGACCCACCACGGCTCCCAGGATGCCCCCGATGGGTCCTCCCAGAGAGAAGCCGATGGCACCGCCGAAAATGCTGCCGATGAGACCCACGGAGCTTCCTCTCAGTCCTGCAGAATCTGCGCGGAGCGGCGAAGCCGTCGGAAGGGCCAGCTCAACCGCGACCTGCGCCCGCCACGGTGTCTTCGACCAGAGTCGCCGTGGTCGGGAGCAATACCGAGGTGAGGAAGGTGCTGACCAGGAGTCCGCCCATGATCACCAACGCGATCGAGTAGTAGTAGACTCCGCCGATCGTAGGTTTCTGTACCACGATGGGGACCAGTCCGATGAGAGTGGTCAGTGCGGTCATCAAGATGGGCCGCAGCCTCTCTCGTCCACCCTTCAGCATCGCCTCCTCGCGCGGCATGCCCGCCCTGCGGTAGGAGTTGATGTGCTCGAGCATCACGATTCCGTTGTTCACCACGATTCCGATGAGCAGGAGCAAGCCCACCGCGGCCGGTTGATCGAAATCGGTTCCGGTGAGATAGAGAGTCCACATCGCTCCCGCGAGCGCGAAGGGCAAGGCGACCATCAGGGCAATGGCCTGACGCACCGATTCGAAGAGGCCCGCCATGACCGCGAAAACCAATAGCAGCGCCAGACAGAGATTGACCAGGAACTCGCGTGACTTCTCCTTGTTGCGCTCCTGCCAGCGTCCGAATGTCCAGCGGTAGCCATAAGGGAAATGCATAGAGTTCATGGCCGCCGCCACCTGCGGCATGTAATCCTGGCCGCGGCCTTCGCGGTAGCTTGCGCCGACCCAGAGGCTCGTGAGCCGATTGTCGCGCTGGATGCGCTGCGCTCCCGGAACTTCCTGCAGAGCCGCCATGGAGGCCAGGGGAATCCGCGCCCCGCTTTCGGTCCAAATGGGCAAATTCTTGAGCTGCGCGAAGGTCTCGACTTTCTGCTCGTCCAGGGTGAGACGCATTTCGCGTTCCCCCTCGGGCGTGCGGTAGCGCGGCAGACGACGCCCGCGGTAAGTCAGTCCCACGATCTGCGCGGTCTGAGTGGGCGAGACTCCGTAGCGCGACAAGAGTTCGCGGTCGAGCTGGACATGAATCTCCTCGCTCCCCTCGTCCATGCTGGAGAAGGGCTCGCTCAGACCGTCGATTTGCATCAGCCGCGCCTTGGCCTCCTCCGCGAGACGAGCCAACACCTCGGAGTCCTCGCCCACGATCTGGAATGCCACTCTCTTGCCCCGATCCATCCGCCACTGTTGGCGGTTCTCCTGCACCTCCACCTTCACTCCGGCGATGGGAGGAATGATCTTGGGCAAGAGCGTTCTCACCTTGGCGAAGTTCTCGTTGGTGGCCTCACCCTTCTTCAGGTAGATGCGGGTGAGCGTGAAACGATCGCTCCAGAAAGAATAGATCGAGCGCGCGTTCATTTCCTTCTTGTGCTTTTCGAGCGCGGTTTCTACCTGGCTCACGATTTTCTCTTTGCGCGCGAGGCTCATGTCCTCGCTGAAGTCGTAGCGCATGCCCACGAAGAGCTCGGACTGCGTGGTATCGAAGTTCTTGTCAACTCTCATGAAAGGGATATAAGCGGATGCTAATATTGCAATTCCAATGACAGGCGCCAGCCAGCGATGGCGCAAATTGAAGGCCAGAAGCGACTGGTAATGATCCTCCAGGCCCACCATCAAACGCCCTTTGGGCCCGGGGCGGCGCCGCACGAACCAGGAGGTCGCCATCGGGATGAGGGTCTGGCTCACGAAGAGCGAGGCCAGGAGCGAGATACACACCGTGATGCCCAACTCGCGCAGGTAGATGTTCATCTCGCTGGGCTTGTTGAAGATGAGCGGCAAAAAGACGATGACGGAGGTCAGAGTCGCCGCCACCACCGCGGTGGAGACCTCCTTCGCGCCCAGGAGCGAAGCCTTCTTCTGGTCCTCGCCCATCTCGCGGTGTCGGAAGATGTTCTCCATCACCACCACCGCATTGTCCACCAGCATGCCCACCCCCACGATCAACCCCAAGAGGGTGAGGGTGTTCAGGGTGTGACCCTGACTCCAGAGAACCCCGCAGGTCACCACCAGGGAGAAGGGAATGCACATCACCGCGATGAGGGTGATCCCCACCCGCCGCAAGAAGAGAAGGAGCACCAGCCCGGCCAAGATGGTGCCGAACACTCCGCTGAACGCCAAGTCGCGCAGGGTATGTTCGATTTCCTCTCCCTGGTCGAACCAGACCAGAAAGTTGACACCCTCCAGCTCGGGATCGGAGTTCATCTCCGCGATGCGTTTCTTGAGCGCGCGGCCGACCTCCACGGTATTCGCCTTGGCCTCCTGGGTGACTTCGATACCCACCGCGAAGCGCCCGTCCAGATGGCGCCCGTATTCCAGTGGAGGCTCCGCGTACTGCACGTCGGCCACGTCGGAGAGTTTCAAACCGTCTTCGCGCAGCGGCAGATCTTTGATTTCTTCCACGCTGCCCAGGGTGGAGAGAGTGCGCACCGAGTAACGCCGTTCGCCCTCTTCGATCTTGCCCAGACTCATGTCGAAGTTCGACCCCTGCAGCACGCGCAGCACCTGGCGCACGTCCATGTCGTAGAACTGCAGAGCGTCGACTTTCAGATTGACCCTGACTTCCTTGGGCGCCACTCCGTCCATCCGCACTTGCGCCACTCCGGGAATCCGCTCCAAGGGCCGCACGATGCGGCGGTCCAAGAGGTCGTAGCTCGCGCTGAGATCGCGCTCGCTGGAGAGCCGTCCCTCGAGAATCGGCGCGTCGGCGTCGCGATCGTCCCAGTTGTTCGAAACGCGAATGTCACCCAGATCTTCGGGAAGATCGCGGCGCACGCGGTCCACTTTTTCCCAGATCTCCGTACGCGCCACGTTGAGATCGGTGCTCCAGGAGAAACCCAGGCGAATTCTGCCCCCGTCGCTGCTGCACATGGACCACATGTTGTTCAGACCCTTGACCGAGCCCACTGCGTCCTCGACCGGGCGCACCACCATCCGCTCCACCTGTTCGGGAGAAGCGTTCGCGTAGGGAAGCGTGATGAAGAGCTGGGGACGCTCGAACTCGGGCATGAAGGCCAAAGGAAGCCGCACCAGGGCGACGAGCCCCAACACCAAGAGACTCACCAGAACCATCAGAGTCGTGACGTGACGGCGAATGGCGATCTCGGGAAGGGTCATTCCGAGACCTCCGTGCTCTCGCTCGCCTTGACCCGCGAAGGAACGATGACATAGGCGGCAGGGATCACGACCAGAGTCAGCAGTGTGCTCAATGCCAGACCCGAAGCCACCGTGATCGCCAGCGGCGCGCGCAGTTCCGAGCCTTCTCCGAAAGCGAGTGCCATGGGCAGAAGGCCCAAAACGGTGGTGATCGTGGTCATGAGAATGGGCCGCAGGCGCAGGTGTGCGGCCTCGATCACGGCCGCCCGCTTCTCGACTCCGGCCCGGCGGCGGCGGTTGATGGCATCGATGAGAACGATGGCGTTGTTCACCACGATGCCGACCAGCATGATGACTCCGATCAACACGATCACGCTCACGTCCGTGTGGGTCGCGAAGAGACCGGCCACCACTCCGACCAGAGCCAAAGGAATGGTGAAGAGCACCAGGAAGGGATGCAGGAAACTCTCGAAGGTCGCGGCCATGACGATGTAGACCAAGAACACGGCCAAGAGCAGTGCGAAGCGCAGACTCGAGAAGCTGCGCGCCATCTCCTCCTCCTGCCCGCCCATGTCCACCGTCGTGCCTGCCGGGGAGGGCACTTTCGCCAGCACTCGCTTCACGGATTTCACCGCGTCACCCAGGCTGTGCCCCTTCAGGCCAGCGCTGATGACGGCCGCGCGCTGTTGTTGTACGCGGTGAATTTCGGAGGGTCCCGTTCCCAAACGAACCTGCGCCACGGTGAGAAGGCGGATGGGTTCGCCGTCGGGCCCGGGCAACACGAGATTCCGCACGTCCTTCACCGAGTGGCGCTCCTGCTCGAGATTGCGAACGCGGATATCGATCTGCCGGTCCCCTTCCTTGAAGCGCGTGGGCACGGTGCCCTGGATTCGGTCGCGCAGAGTCTGCGAGAGTTGTCCGAGGTCCAGCCCCAAGGACGCGACGCGGTCCCGGTCGAAGATGACTTCGACCTCCGGGCTCCCCGCTTCCAGGGAAGAGCGGACGTCGACCAGCCCGTCGATCTGAGAGAGAGCGCTCGCGACCCGCAGCGACCAGTCGCGCAGCTCATCCAGGTCCTCGCCGAAGAGATAGACCTCGATCGGCGTCTGCAGACTGAAGTAGGTGGGCCTCCCGCTGTGGATCTCCACGCCGGGTGCACTCTCGTACTCCTGCCGCAAGGTGGACATGACCCGCGCCTCGGCCTTGTCGTCCCCGCGATTCTTGAGCACCACGTTGAGCTGGGCGAGGTTCTCCGCTTTGGTGTTCAGGCTCATCCCCCCTGCCACCAGGCGGCTGCCCACCGTGGAGTAGATGGTTCCCACCTCTTCCTGCGCGGCAGCCTCGGCCTCCATCTTCTTCATCTGGCGGTCCGTCGCGGCCAGCGAGGTCCCTTCCGGCATCTTCAACTCGAAGAAGAACTCGCCCTCGGTGAGGGAAGGCAGAAGCTGCGTGCCCAGCCGGTTCACGGACGCAATCGAAACTCCAAAAAGAACCAGCGCGATCAACAGAGTCATCGCGGGGCGTCGGGTCGCGCCACGCAGGAGACGGTCGTAGTAGCGCTCGAAGGCACCCAGTTGCATTCCGGCCGGCGCGATTTCCGATGCCGTCGCCGATGCCGATGTCTTGTCCTCGCCCAACCCGCTCAGCATGGGGATGACGGTGAGCGCCACCGCCAGAGAGGCCAAGAGACTGAAGGTTACGGTGAGGGCCTGATCGCGGAAGAGCTGGCCCGAAATTCCCTGCACGAAAACCAGGGGCAAGAAGACTGCGACGGTGGTGAGCGTGGAAGCGGTGACCGCCGCCGCCACCTCGAGGGTTCCCTCGATGGCGGCCTTGCTCCGCGACATACCGAGCTGGCGCTGCCGATCGATCGATTCCAACACCACGATCGAATTGTCCACCAGCATGCCGATCCCCAGGGTGAGCCCCCCCAGGGACATCACGTTGAGCGTAATGTTCGCCCGGTACATGAGCAGGAACGCCGCGACCACCGACAGCGGAATCGAGGTGGCGATGACCAGGGTCGCACGCCAGTCTCTGAGAAAGGCCAGGAGCACGAGTACGGCCAGAATTCCGCCGATCACCGCGGCGGAACGTACTTCGTCGACGGCCTGCTTGATGAATTCGGATTGATCGAAGAGCCCGGTGAGCTTGTAGTTCTTGGGCAGTTTTGTCGCGTTCCATTCGTCGATGCGTTTGTGAAGGCGTCGCGCCAGCTCCACCGTATTGGCATCGCCCTCCTTGAAGATGTCGATTTCGACCGATTCCTTGCCATTGACGCGGGTGATCTCCTCGCGTTCCTTGGTGCCGCGCTTCACCTCGGCGACGTCACCGAGCCGCACCACCCCACTCTCTCCGCGGAAGACGATGAGGTTGGCGATCTCGTCGACGCTGTCGAACTCGTTGATGGTGCGAATGAGATAGTGATTCTGCGCGCCGCGAAGCGATCCCCCAGGCAGGTTGACGTTCGAGACGCCGACTGTCTGCGCGACTCGGCTCAGCGGAATGCCCAGCGCGGCGAGCCGCTCCTGGTCCACGTTGATCTGGATCTCGTCCTCGAGACCGCCCTTGACCGCCGCCGAGGCGACGCCAGGGATGGACTCCAGGTCCTGCTTGAGCTGCTTGTCGGCGAGCCGCCTCAGAGCGGCCAGATCATCGCTGCCGGAGAGGGCCAGGCGCACGATCGGATCGAGCGAGGGATCGTAGCGGAGCACGATGGGGTCCTCGGCTTCCTCCGGGAGCACGATGCGATCCAGTTTCTCGCGCACGTCCATGGACAGCATGTCCATATCCGTGTTCCAGTCGAAGTTCAGGGTGACTTCGCTCACCCCCGAGCGGCTGACGGAGTGAATTTCGCGCAGACCGCGCAGGACCCCAACCGCCTCCTCCACGGGACGGGTCACCAGGGTCTCGACCTCTTCGGGAGCGGTATCGGGGAACTCCGTCTGCACGGTGAGGCTGGGATAGGAAATGTTGGGAAAGAGCTCCAATGCGAGCCGTTGGTAGCCGACGAGGCCGAAGGCGGTGATGGCCAAGGCCACCATCACCACGGTGACCCGCCGACGCACAGCCGTGGCGACGAGGGCGCGCATCAGGAGGAGGACCGCTTCTGAGACCGGCCGCTCTCGTTTTGCGGCACAAGCGTGACCCCGTCGTCCTCGATGATGTGCAGGGGCTGCGCCGGTTTCAGATTGCCCTGCCCCTTCACCACGACTTTCTCACCGTCCTGAACACCGCTGAGGATCTCGGCCGAATCGTCGTCCTCGAACCCGACTTCTACCACTCGCCTCTCGGCCAAGGAATCCACCGCGACGTAGACCACGTCTTCGCCCTTCTCGTTCACTACTGCGGCCCGCGCTACCAGCACGTTTCCCTCGCGCCGTTGCGTCTGGACTCTCACCTGGGCGAAATCACCGGGCCGCACCTGGCGGGGGAACTTGTCGATCTCGATCGTCACTTTGATGGTACCGGTTGTGGCGTCGATGACCGGACTGATCAGGGTGATGTGCCCCTGTAGCTTCAGACCATCGCTGTCGAGGGTGAGTTCCACCGGTTGCTGGACACTCAGGTTCCGAAACTCCCGCGCGGGCACGTGCAATTTGGCCAGCATGGGATGGAAGTCGGCGATGGTGAAGAGCGGGGTCCCCACGTTCACCGTCTGTCCCAACTCGATGGAGCGCTGGATCACGTCGCCCGCGAAGGGTGCCCGGACCTTGGTGTAGGACAGATTCAGACGCGCGAGATCCTCCTGGGCCTTCGCGCTGGCGAGATCGCTCTTCGCCGTCTCGAATTCTTCGACCGAAACCAGATGCTGGTCGACCATATTCTTCAAACGGTCGAAGTTCGATTCCAGTTTAGCTCGATTCGCTTCCGCTTCGCGCAAGCGATACAGGTACTCGTTGTTGTCGATCTCCATCAACACCTGGTCGGCCTTTACCCTGTCGCCCTCCTCGCACTTCAGGGACTCCACCACGCCCTGCACCCTCGCGAGGATCTGAGCCTGTTTTTGCGCCTCGAGAGTGGCGGTGGCGGAATAGTAGCTGGCGATCGATCCGCGGTGGGCCGACTCGACCGCGACGTTCGCGGCCGGTAGGGTTGGAGCGCCGGCTCCCTTGGACTGGGGCGGAGTTTTTCCCTGCGGTGGTCCCTCAGAGTTCTTGGCACCCTGGCACGACAGGAGCACCGTCGCGGCGAGAGTGACGAGTCCGAGCATGAGCGTCCGTCGAGTCCGAAGAGACGCCGTAGAATGGTGCGAACGGGAAGGCATTGAGTGTCCTCTTGAGGGGGGTCTGAGGGGTGGTAACTCGCCGAAGCATCGCTATCTCACCAGATTGTAGCCAAAACTAAGCACGGCGGAGCAGCCTGCCACTCTACGTCGGTCCTTGGCGGAAGGTTGCTCCCCAATCCGGATCGGGACAGGTATAGTACGCTCATTGTCGCCAAGATGCGATAGGGAGAAGGCCCACGGTCGTCTCGCGGCCGGGGACGGGGTCCCATCCACCCCAAGCGAGCGTGGCCATGTTCGTCAAATTCTGCCTCTATTCGGTATTCAAGAACCTGCGCTTCTTCGAGCCCTTCTTCGTGCTGTATCTTCTCGCTCCCATGGACCGGGGCGGGGCTCAGCTCAGCTACCTGGCGATCGGCACCCTGGTCGGCTACCAGAAGCTGCTCACGGGAATTCTCGAGATCCCCCTCGGCGTGGCCACCGATCGTTTCGGGCGGCGCAGCGCCCTGATTTTATGCTTCAGCCTCTACACTCTGGCCTTCCCCTGCTTCGCATTCGCGAGCCAGCTGCACGGCGGCGCCCTGCACGGCATGCTCTATCTTGCGCAGACTCTCTTCGGCATCGGTGAAGCCGTGCGCACCGGCAGTCACAAGGCCATCATGCTCGATTGGGTGACCCGCGAGGGAGAGATGAGCGAGGTCACGAGACTCATCGCTCGCACGCGATTTTTCTCCAAGCTCTCCTCGGGTCTGGCAGCGCTCGTGGGTGGCTTGGTGGTCTGGCGCATGGCGTCCTTCACCCCCCTCTTTCTCGCGACCACCGTTCCCGCCTTTTGCGGGATTCTCCTCATGTTGAGTTATCCGAGCTGGCTCGAGGGAGAGCAGCGGCGAGACGGACAGCGCCGCGTTTCTCTGCGGCAGGGGCTGAGCCGTCTCTTGGCCCGCAAGGGCCTCTGGCCCGTCTTCGTCGCCTCCCTCCTCTTCGAGAGCCAAGTGAAGCTGGCGCAACATTATCTGCAGCCTTTCCTCGCGGCAGATCTGAAGGCGCGCGAACTCGCTCTGGTGGGAGGAATCGGAGCCGTGCTCGTGGGTGCCTTCTACCTGGTGCAAGGAGCGGTGGGAGCCGTCGCCGCGCGCCTCTCTGCCCACGCGGAGGAGACGCTTGGAGGAGTAACGAGCGGTCTGTCCGGCATCTACTTCAGCTTGCTTCTGGCCAGCGGATTCATGGCGCTGTGCTTCAGCCTGGGCTGGCTCTCCTTGGGCTTGCTCGGCTTCTTCGTGGTGGCAGCTCTGCAGAATTTGCGTCGCCCCATTTTCGTCTCGGGACTGAACCAGGTCATGGACCCCGCGCAACGAGCGACCACCCTTTCTCTGGAAAGCCAGGCGCGCTCGTGGTCCGTCGCCCTGCTCTCACCTCCGGTGGGCTATCTGGCCGACCGCATGGGGATCGCGGCCGCGTTCGCCGCCATCACCCTTCTTCTGGCCGTGGGCTTGCCGCTGCACTTGCGGCGCTTCAACCCGAAGCTGGACGCCACGAGTTGAGCTCTCCCTTTACTGAGACGCCGGGAGCTTGGGCAGGATGACTCCGTCACCACCATAGACGGCTTCGTCCTTGTCGCTGTAGGCCGATTCGATCCAGCTCGATCGTTTGGCGACCTCCTCCAGAATCGCCTTCACTTGCGTGGCCGCGAAAGCCGCCACCAACTCGTCGGGGATCCATCCTCCCACCGAGGTCGCGACGGTCCAGGCCAAAAGCGTTCGCTTGTCGTCGAGTTTGCAACAAACATAGGCCCCGTAGTTGGTCGGAACCCAGACTGCCTCCTGCATCATCTTTTTCGTCACCTCGGGATGCTTGCCGGAGTCCACGAGTTCGGCCGCGATGCGTTTCTCGTTCGGCGCGATGTCCCAGGTCTGGGTCCAGATGTATCCCTCCGAGGCCTTGGCCAACGCCAGCTCGTTGCGAGCCGTCACTACGGTCTGCCGATCCTTTACTGGCCAGGGGGCATGGATGTACACGTAGTCGGTGCTGCCCCCCTTCCCATCCTCCGCGTAACGCTGCAGGGTGTAGGTGTCGTTGTGCGCATAGTCCGGATCGATCCCCGCGAGCCACACCGAACGCATCGGCATCGCCACGATCTTGTAACCGAACACCCGGTGGTTCACCTGGTCCCTGTCGCCCTGTCTCCCCTCCTTGCGCCGGATCACCACCACCTCCCCTGCCAGCAGCTGCTGCATCTGATCAGGACTCAAGCCCACCAGCGAGTCCTTGGCGTGCGAGCTGTAGAATTCGATGGCACCCGCCACGGTGCGCGCCAGCAGGGAATCCGCGCTGGCCGAGGTCTCGGCCGAAGAGGCCTCTGCCTTCGCGCGGGCACCAGGCAGCGCGGCGAGCGCGAGCAGGAGGATCGCAAACGGGCGAGAGAGGCGCATGGTGCTCACTTGATCGGGTGCTCTTGGAAACGATACCCAGGCAGTGGGAAAAGAGTAGCCAGAAGGCACCAGGGCCGAAAGGGCGCCGCCTGCTCTTGATCCAAGCTGGCGCGAGGATCTAGCTTGGCGGCGTTCCTGTAGCGATCGCGACGCGATCTTTTGCCCGCCCTTCTTGGAAAGGACCTGCCGGCATGAAGCTGGTCGAACACCTCGGCAAGCGCCTCCTTGCCCGATCTGGAATTTCGACGCCGAAGAGTGAGCTCGCGAGCTCTTCCGCCGACGCGCTGCGCGCTGCGGAGAAAGCTCGAGGGGCCCGTGGTCGTCAAGGCTCAGATCTTGGCTCCCGGCCGTGGGAAGCACGGCGGAATTCTCTTCGCTGAAAACGCCAAGGAGGCGGCCGAAGCGGCCGAGCTCCCTACTGAACAAGAACTTCGGTCCGGAGTTGTGCAGTAGCGTCCTGATCGAGGAACGCTTGAACATCGCCGAGGAACTCTACCTGGCGTTCACGGTGGACGCTCCGAGTCGCCGACTGAATCTGATCCTCACCCGACACGGCGGCGGAGATGTCGAGAAGATCTTCCGCGAGCAACCGCAAGATGTGATCGTGGAGCCCATCGGCGCTTTCGAAACCTTCCATCCCTTCAAGGGAAGAGAGCTCGCGCTGAGAATGGGGCTGCGCGGCAAGGCGGTGTTGAAAGTCGGCGATGCCATCACCAAACTCGTCGCCTGCGGACGCGCGAACGATTGTCGTCTCGCCGAAATCAACCCGCTGGTTCTCACCGAGGACGGGCAGGTCGTCGCGGCCGACGCAGTGATGAACGTGGACGAGGACGCCCACTTTCGTCTGCGCTGGATGAACGAGTTCGGATTGTCCATGGAGGAGGAACGCCCCCGGCAAGCCACACCGCGCGAGCTCTTGGCGGCGGAGATCGACCGGGTGGATTACCGCGGTTCGGTCCATTATCAGGACATCAACGAGAACGGCGACGTGGGAACGGTAACGGTGGGAAGCGGATTCTCCATCACCATGCTCGACGTCCTGGGCAATTACGGACTGAAGCCGGCCAACTTCTGCGACTGCTCGGGAAGCCCGCCCGCCGAAAAGGTCCGCAAGAGTTGCGAGATCGTTCTGAGCATCCCCAAGATCAAGGCCTTCCTGTTTCTGAGCGGGATCATGACCCAGGACCTCACCGTCACCGCCCAGGGGATCATCGAAGCCTACCGGGAACTGTCGCCCACCATTCCCTTCATGGTGAAGTTGGCGGGCAATCGCGATCGCGAGGCCTACCAGATGATGGTCGATGCCGGTCTGCCCCACGTGTACCAGACGGGAGGATCCGGTGGAGTCGATCGTCGAAGACTGCGTCCGTCTTCTGGAAGAGGGGAAGAGCTGATGGCCATCCTCGTGAATCAAGACACGCGCTGCGTCATCCAGGGAGCCACCGGTCAGGGCGGCAAGCGCTTCATCCAACGCATGATCGACTTCGGCTCGCCACCGGTGGCGGGCGTCACCCCGGGCAAGGGCGGGGAAGAAGTGGCGGGGGTGCCCGTCTTCGACACCGTCAAGGAAGCGGTGGCCGCAACTAGCTGTGACTTTTCCTCCATCAACGTGCCTCCCGCGCTGGTGAAGGACGCTGCCTTCGAGGCCTTCGACGCCGGCATCCGCAAGATCTTCATGTACGCCGAGCGAGTTCCCTTGCACGACGCGATGCAGATCATGGCCTACGGCGACGAAGTCGGCGCCACCATGGTCGGCCCCAACAGCCCCGGCATCGTCAGCCCGGGCAAGTACCGCCTGGGAGGACTCGGCGGTGACAGAGAGTACGTGGCCGAGATCTTCAAGAAAGGTGAAGTGGGGCTGTGCAGCCGCAGCGGAGGCATGACCTCGACTTTGGGCTACACCATCAGTCAGGGCGGCCTGGGCCTCACTACCGCGGTGGGCTTGGGCGGGGACGCGATCATCGGCTCGCCCTTCACCAAAGTGCTGCCGCTCTTCGAAGCCGATCCCGAGACCAAGGCCATCTGCATGTTCTGCGAGATTGGCGGTAGCATGGAAGAGGAAGCGGCCGAGCTCATCAGGAGCGGAGCCATCAAGAAGCCGATCGTCGCCTTCATCGCCGGCCGCGAGGCGCGCGCCGGCTTCCGTTTCGGACACGCCGGCGCGCTGGTGGAGCGTGGTCGCGGTACCTACGAGAGCAAGGTCGAAGCTCTGTCTTCGGCAAAGGTGGCCATCGCCAAGAATCTCAGAGACATTCCGGTTCTCTTGCGCGAAGCCCTGGGCATGCCCTCGGGCAAGGAGCAGTCATGACCGACTACAGCTGGAAGACGAGTCTGAGCAAAGTCCTGCCCAACCTCATCCGAGTGCGGGGTTACGACATCAACGAGCTCATGGAGAAGCTGAGCTTTCCCGGCGCGCTCTACCTCTTGTGGACGGGCAAGGTGCCGGAGAAACCAACCGAGAAACTCATCTCTGCCATCATGGTCTCGAGCATGGATCACGGGGCTTCTCCCCCTTCGGTGAACGCGGCGCGAATCGTGGCCTCCACCGGAGGAACCCACAACGCGGCCATCGCGGCCGGCGTGCTGGCTCTGAACAGGTACCACGGCGCCGCGGTCGAAGACTGTATGCAGATGCTCGTGGACTTTTGCCAAGAGAAAGAGGAGAACGGCCAGGAAAACGCGCAAGTCGCCCATGCCATCCTCGCCCGCCTGAAGGAACGTGGCGAACGCGCCTGGGGCATCGGGCACCGCCTGCACACCGCGGACCCACGGCGCGAGACTCTCTTTCGCCTGTGCCGCAAATGCGGAGTAGACGGCAAGTACATCGAGGCGGTCGAGGCCATCGCCGCCGCGGTGACCGAGAAGGCCGGCCGGCCCATGCCGGTGAACATCGACGGCTGCGTCGCGGCCTGCCTGTGCGAGATCGGATTTCCCAAGACCATGGCAAATGCGCTGTTCATTCTCTCGCGTTCGGCCGGGATCGCGATTCAAGCGCGCGAAGAGATGGACACCCAAAAACCCATGCGCAAGATTCACCCTGCGGGTTTCATTTACGATGGACCGGAAGACCGCAAGCTCGAGCTGTAGTAGACTGGGGCGGAGGTTTCCAGCTCCCCGAACCCCTTGGGTGAATCCGATGCACATGCTCCAATCTGCCGGCCAATCGCCCAAGCGGCGCGCCGCCTTTTTTGTGCTCTTGCTCCTGCCCCTGCTCGCTCTTTGGCCCTGCTTCGCTCGCGCGAGTTCACAGCTGAAACAGATCCTGCCTCCGGCCCTCCCCTGGCACGGCAAGAGCGAGGAGCTCATCGCGTCCGAAGGACGACCCCTGGATCACCCCGGCCGAGGAAATGCACCTGCGCGACAGCCCCGACTACGATCTGACTCACGACTGGCTCATGCAGCTGGTGGATGCGGCGCCGCAGCTGAAACTCGTCTCTCTAGGGAAGAGCTACGAGCAACGCGACATCTGGATGGTCATCGCGAGCAAGGAGGGTGTGTGCACGCCCGAAGCCCTCGAGGCCAACGGGCGCCCCACGCTCTTGGCGCAGGCCGGGATCCACAGCGGGGAGATCGATGGCAAGGATGCCGGGCTCATGCTCTTGCGCGACATGACGGTGGATGCGCGCTGCCCCGAACTGCTCGATGGCGCCAACTTTCTCTTCATTCCCATCCTGAGCGTGGATGCCCACGAACGTCGTTCCACGACAAACCGCATCAACCAACGCGGACCGCGCACCCAGGGTTGGCGCAGCAATGCGCGCAACCTGAACCTCAATCGCGATTACACCAAGCTGGATACCCCCGAGATCCGGGCGGTGGTGAAGGCTCTCAACCGTTGGCCGGTTGATCTCTACCTGGATATCCACGTCACCGACGGTGCCGACTACCAGTACGACATCACCTACGGCTTCAACGGGAGTTTCGCCTGGTCTCCCTCCATCGGGGGCTGGCTCGAAAGTACCTTCCGCCCCGCTCTGGATCACGAGCTGAAAGCAATGGGACACGTTCCCGGCGATTTGATCTTCGCGGCAAACGGCAAGGACATGCGTGGCGGGGTCTACTCCTTCACCGCGGGGCCACGCTTTTCCACCGGTTACGGGGACGCACGCCACTTGCCGACGGTGCTGGTGGAAAACCACTCTCTGAAGGACTACCGCCGGCGCGTCTTGGGAACGCGGGTATTTCTGGAGGGGACCCTGCGGCTTTTGGCCAAGGAAGGCGAGAGCCTGCGCGATTCGACGGCGCGCGATCGCATCCGTCGCCGCAAGGAGATCCCCAGCGAGTTCGAGGTGCCCGAGACGAAGCCCGAGCTCGTCGACTTTCTGGGGGTGAAGTCGCGCCGCGTGTTCTCAGAGATCTCGGGCGACAGCGTGGTGCAGTGGCTCGGCGAGCCCGAGACGATTCGCATCCCGCGCATCGTGGCCAACCAGCCCGCCGGTATGCTCACCCGTCCCAAGGCCTACTGGATCCCCGCCGCCTGGCCTGAGGTGATCGAACGCCTGAAGCTGCACGGCATCAAAGTGGAAAAAGTCGGGGAGCCCGAGGGACAGTCGGCGCAACTCGAATTCTACCGGCTGCAGGATCCGAAGCTGGCCAAGGAGCCCTACGAGGGTCACGCGCGCGTCAGCGCCGAAATCGAACCCGTGCAGAGGAGCGTCAACTTCGCGATGGGCTCCGCCAGGGTTCCCACCGACCAGCCGCTGGGCGATCTGGCCATGCTGCTCTTGGAACCACAGAGCCCGGACTCCTTCTTCCAATGGGGCTTCTTTCTCTCGAGCCTGCAGCGCACCGAGTATTTCGAGAGTTACGTGATGGAACCCATGGCGCGCGCAATGCTTGCAGAGAATGACAGTTTACGCGTTCAGTTCGAGCAAAAGTTGAAGAATGACGAGGACTTCGCGAAGGACCCGAACGCGCGGCTGGAGTGGTTCTACGAGAAGACGCCCTACTTCGACAAGCGCTACCGCATCTATCCGGTGGGCATCGAGCGCTGACTGGCGCTCGATGCCTTCGTTCTGCTAGGATCGCCGAGGCCCTTCCCCATCGGCCGTGCCTTCCCCCCATGCCGCATCGTCGACCTGCCTGCCTCTCGCGTCCACTCGGAGGCTGCCCATGGATCTTCAGCGTCGTCCCTACTCTTCTCGCACCTCTTTCGCACGCGATCTGCTGGTCATCAACGCGCTGATCTGGCTGCTCGCCCCACTTCCCGCGCGGGCGGGCGTCGAGCCCGTCCCTTTCCATGGCTGGCTCGTGGCGCCTTTGGGAAATGCTGTCCTGGGCGACACCTCTCTGCCGAACTATCTGGTCGTCAACAACATCGGGAGCAGCGGACAGGACGGCGTGCGCTTCGACCTAGGCGCCACCCGCGGACGCATCGGCCCCGTACGTTGGATGGCGCCCGAGAGTCTTTCCGGTCGAAAGTACCGGGTGGTATCCGAGGGAAGCGATGCGGCGGGAACTCTGTGGTGGGCCACGGATGCAGTGGACCGCGGTGGGGTGTTCGATTTCAGCATTGATCCCGGCAACCTGGTAGTCCAGGGAACCATGGTGGCGATCACCCTGACCAACGATGGCGATGTGGTCGCTACCCTCGAGCTGGACAACAGTACGAGTCCTCTCTTCAGCTCCAGCGCTCCTTTTGTCGGTGTGAGTGAAGGACTCGGCGAGATCGCGGCGGACTTCGAGGCAAGCGCCGCGGGCAAGGCCATCGTTCCGCCGATCCTGGACGACCGCAATTTCGAATTCGAACCCGGAAACCAGATTAGCATCGACGGCGTGGGAACTTTCCCCGCCGACGGGGTGCACATCTCCCACCGGCTGCGCCATCGCGACCGGCTGGTGCTCCACTACCTGGATCTGCTCTTCACCGAGCCGGCGGGTTCGACCGGAACGCAGAGGCTGCGCGATCTGGCCATGGGACCCTTCTTCGGGACGACGCGCGGGCGAGGAGGAGTGCTGCTCGAGAGCGCTTCGGTGGGGTCTCAGGATCGCCTCACAGTCAGCAACATCGGCAGCAGCGGTGAGGATGGAGTCGCCTGCGACTTCGAGGAGGATGAAGTGGGAATCGCCCTGTTGTGGGATCCCTCGACCCTCGCTCCTCTGAGCGAAGGGGCCAGGATCCTCATCGCGGCGGACGCGGCGCAGGGGACCGCGCCGGAGGATCCCGTCGTCTCGTGTTCCGCCCTCTACGAGAATCGGCAGCTCTCGATCGTCCGCGATCCCGCCACCACCGGCTCACCGCTGGAGGTGGCCTTCTACCTGGATGACGTCATGGTGAGCGCAGCTTCCGACCCCAGCGCCGCGCTGCAGGTGAGCGCGAGCCAATGGCCCAGCAGCGCCGGAGTCGAGAACGGCGATGCCCCGGGCGAATCCATCGTCTCCTGGGGCTTTGACCAGCCGGTCTCCATGCAAGCGGGGACCGACTCTCCCGTCTTGGCCGACCAGGTGCGCCTGCTCGTACCCAGTCTGGTTGCGCCGACCAAATCGACCCGGCGTGTCGTCCTCACTCCCCCGAGCAGCGCGAGCCCGTACGACTGGACAGTTCTGGGACGCCGAAACACGATCCACCCGCCGGATCCCATCACGCCCTACGCCGCACTGCGTGGCCTTCACGCCGCGGGGATCGTGCACCGGGACATCGCCGCTCGCGTCGCCAACATAGGGAGTAGCGGTGAGGACGGCGTCAGGGTGGAATTCGAGCCCGCATCCAACTTGGGACTCAAGTGGCACTCGTCGTGGACCGGCGCCGGGTCTCCCGGCGAGCGCATCATGATGCCGACCTACGGCACCACGAACAGCGACCCCGATCGGCCGATCATCGTCGGCCAGCTTTGGAACGAGAGCACGGGCAGTGAGGTGCAGGTGGGAGGAGATCTGAGCCCGCTGGGCGCCGGTGGACTGGTCTTCGAGCTCTATGACGATGGCGTATTGGTGAACAGCATCACCGCGCTGAACGATGCACCGGCGTTGAGCCTGCCCTCACCGCCCGACAGGGATGAGCGTGCGGGCTGGCGCAAACGGCCCGGTATTCTACCTGCAGCTCGTCGCAAACACCCAGGTCTCGACCCTCAGCTCACCGACCAAGACGACGAGCCAGGCCGATTTCATCGTGGCAAAACCCAGCGAGTCACCAGCTGTGGTTCCCACCGAACTGGTCGCGCTCTCTCTTCGTGCGAGCTCTGTCGCCTGGGTCGTGATCGACGATACCAGCCCCCACTACGCGGTCGACGCGCCGCCGGCGCGGGCGGCTGCCGCTCTGACTCTGTATCCCAACGTGCCCAATCCCTTCAATCCACGCACCAGCATCGCCTTCGATCTGGACCGCTCCGGTCCCGTGAGTCTGCGCATCTACGATGTGCGGGGACAACTGGTGGACGTGCTTCAGGACGGCTATCTGAGAGCAGGTCACTACGTGAAGATCTGGGAGGGCTTGGACGCCCGAGGCAAGGACGTGGCATCAGGGATCTACTATTTGCAGCTGGATACAGATGGCAGACGCAGGACGAGCAAGATGAGTCTGGTGCGCTAGGCGTTTTCTTCATCGAGCAGGACGCGTGCGACCTCCTCGGCCACGATGCGGGCCAGGCGCTGAGTATCGTCAGCCCATTTCCCCCGCGGCACGACACGAGCGCCGCGCGCTGCGGGATCAGGGCCACCTCCACTACTGGCCACGAGCGCGCTCACCTCGTCACGGCTCAACGCGCGGGCGCCGCCGGCCAATTCGGCTAGAAGGGTGATCTGCGCCAGGTGCTCCACCGTCTCCAGGGTCTGAAACGCGGTCATGGGATCGGGCCCGCAGGCCACCACCCCGTGGTTGGGCATGAGCACCGCGTCGTGACGGGTGATGTGCTCACAAACCGCTCCAGCCACCTCATCCGTCCCCGGGGTCGCGTAGCGGCTCAGCGGAACCTTCCCCAGACCGAGCACCACCTCGGGCAGAAGACAGTCCTCAAGACCGCGCCCGGCCGTGGCCAGCGCGGTAGCCCAGCTGGGGTGCCCGTGCACCACCGCGCCCACCTCGCCCCGCGCACGGAAGATGGCCAGGTGCATCTGAATCTCGGTCGAGGGCTTGCCCTGGGCAGCGCGACCATCCATCCCCACCTCGACCAGATCCTCCGGCTTCAAGAATCCCTTGGCCGCTCCGGAGCGGGTCGCCAAGACCGTCTTCTCGTCGAGGCGCGCCGATAGGTTGCCCTCGCAGGCCACGATGAGCCGCTGCTGGTACATCAGCGCGCCCACGCGGATGAGTTCGCGGGTAGCATCTTCGCGGGTAAGTCTGAGCTTTGTCACGGCAACTCCCAGTTCTCCGATACCGCGCACTCGAAGCGCCTCAGAGCTTCGCCAGCTCGGCCAGCGCCTCCACCCCATTGCGCTTCAAGTAGGCCACGATGCCGCCCTCATCACGCAGCTTGAGCATCAGAGGCGAAAGTTCGACGGGAATCTTTGTGCCCTGCGTCTCGTTCACCAGGCACTTCGCCTCGATGTCCAACTCCAGCTCGTCCTTCTCCTTGATTCCATCGGTATCCGCGATCAACAGGAGCAGACCCTGGTTCATGCAGTTGCGGTAGAAAATGCGCGCGAAGCTCTTGGCAATGATGGCTTCGATTCCGGTGTGGGCGAGCGAAGTGACCGCGGTCTCGCGACTACTGCCACAGCCGAAGTTGCGACCGGCCACCACGAAGTCCCCCTTCTTCACATTGGGCGCGAACTCGGGCCGGTACTCGATGAAGCAGATCTTGGCCAGCTCCTCGGGGTCGGTGGTTTGGTTGTAGCGACCGGGGGTGATGAGGTCGGTGTTGATGTTGTCGCCGAAGAGCCAGTTCATCTCAACCTCGCACCGTCTGGGGGAGATACTGCCGCGGATCGCTGATCACGCCGGTCAGCGCGGTGGCGGCCGCGGTGGCGGGGCTCGCCAGATAGATCTGGGCGGTGGGGCTTCCCATGCGGCCCTTGAAATTGCGGTTCGAGGTGGAGACGCACACCTCGTCATCGTCCAGAACTCCTCCCTGCCGTCCCAGGCAGGCCCCGCAGCCGGGGTTGGTAATGGCGGCGCCCATGTTCAGGAAGAACTCCACGAGCCCCTCCTTCATCGCCTGCAAATACACGCTGCGGCTGGCCGGGGTGATCACCACGCGCGTATTGGGATCGAGCTCACGGCCCTCCCAGATCGACTTCACGATGCGCAGATCCTCGATGCGGCAATTGGTACACGAACCGATGAAGACCTGATCCACGGGACGCCCTGCCACTTCCTCCACCTTGGCCTCCTGATCGATGTCGTGAGGACAGGCCACGGTGGGCACCAGCTCTTCGACATCGATCTCGATCGTCTCGCAATATTGCGCATCCGGGTCGCTGCCGTTGGACGCCCAGTCCCCTTCGCGACCCTGCCCTTTCAAGTACTCACGAGTGCGTTCGTCACTGGGCACGATCGCGGTCTTGGCGCCCAGCTCGGCGCACATGTTGGTCAAAGTCAGACGGTCGGGGACCGGCCAGTTCCGAACCCTCGATCCCCCGAACTCGATGATCTTGTAGGTGCAGTGCTCGGTGCCGAGTTTCCCCGCGATATGCAGGATGACGTCCTTGGCGAAGACCCCGTGCGGAAGCTCGCCCTCGATGAGGATTCGAATGACCTCCGGCACGCGAAACCACAGCTTGCCGCTGGCCAACGCCACCGCAGCGTCGGTGCTTCCTACGCCGATGGTGAGGGCCCCGAGTCCTCCGCCGGTAGGGGTGTGACTGTCGGCGCCCAAGACCAGCATGGAGGGATGAATGTAATCTTCCGCCAGGAGCTGGTGGCACACCCCGTCGGTGCGAATTTTGATTCCCTGCTCCTTGGCGAAAGCTCGCACCTTCTTGTGGAGATGGGCCATGGCGGTGCTGGGCGCGGGATAGGCGTGGTCGAAGGGAATCACGATCCGCTGCGGATCGAAGACCTTGTCCGCAATTTCGTAGAAGGGATCCACCGCCCAAGCGCCGGTGGTATCGTGCGCCATCACCAAGTCGAGATCGCAGATCACCGTGTCGCCGGGATGGACCTCGCGTCCGCAGTGCGCGGAGAAAATCTTCTCCGGAAGATTCTGTCCCATGGATCTCCCTCAGCCGCCCGCCACCGGGCGTACGAGTTCGAGCCGGTCGCCTTCGCGCAAGACCGTGGTTGCGAAGGAATCCCGGCCGCGTGGCTCACCATTCCACTCGACGACCAAGTAGCGCTCGTCGAGTTCCAGTCTCTCGATCAAATCCCTGAGGGTGGATCCTGCGGGGACACTCGACTCCTTGCCGTTGACCCTCAGCGAAATCACCCTCTCATCCGACGCCATGCAGTGTCGCCTCCCAGTCCTTCCACACCGGCTGCAGCCCGAGTTCGCTCAAGCGCCTCGCCACCTCGGCCGGAGTACGTTGATCCGCAACCTCGAACTGTTCCGCCTGGTCGTTGGGATCCTCATAGCCTCCGGGTTCGGTACGGCTGCCCGCCGAGATCTGGGTGATCCCCAGTCGCACCAGACCGTCGCGAAACGCGGCGCTCTCCCGGGTGGAGAGGACCAGGCCGAGGTCCGGCAGACAGATTCTCAAAGCGCACACGAGCTGCGCGAGTTCCGCGTCCTTGACCCGCACCGGGGCGTCGATGGCTTGCAGGGCGCTCTGCAGGCGCGGGACCGATACCGAGATGCGGCTGCGCCAGCAGTGTTTCTGCAGCCACTGCGCGTGAAGGAAGGTCGCCAGCGAATCCGCGCGCCAATCGCTCAAGCCCAAGAGACTGCCGATTCCGATCTGCTTCATTCCTGCCCGCGCCGCGCGCTCGGGAGTTTCCAGCCGCCAGTCGAAGTTCTTTTTCCTGCCCGCCGAGATGATAGCGCGCGTAGGCCTCGCGGTCGTAGGTCTCCTGGTACACCGAGAGTGCGTCGACCCCGCGCCGACCAGCTCGCGGTAGCCCTTCTCGTATTGTGGCGCGACTTCGATGGCCACCGATGCGAAGCGCGGACGTAGGCGCTGCACGATATCCTTCAAATAGCCCGTGGAGACGATGCGCGGATGCTCGCCGCTGACCAGGAGAATGTGACGGAATCCCTGTTTGCGCAGGATCTCCGCCTCCCGCAGCGCCTGCTCTGCTTTCAGGGTCACCCGTTCGATTTGGTGCTCACGACTGAAGCCGCAGTAGGTGCAGGTATCGATGCACTCGTTGGAGACGTAGAGCGGAGCGTAGAGCTGCACGATGCGCCCGAAACGCTGCACCGTGATCCTGCGGGCGAGTTGGGCCAGATCCTCCAGCCGCCTTTGGGCCGCGGGAGAAAGCAGGCGCGCGAATCGCTCCAAGACTGCCGCCCGAAGCGATTCAACGCCTGCTCGACTTGCACGTCGGTGGTGGCCAGCGAGAGTTCGCGCCAGGCGGAGAAGTCGGTCGCGTCGAAGAGTTCCTGAAAGCGTGTCGCTCATCCCTCACTCGCCTCGAGGAAGCCGGTCAGAGGGCTGGAAGCTTCCGCCGTCATTCTCTGCGGTGGCAGACCCGCCTCGTAGGCCACACGTCCGGCATGCACCGCGTCCTTGAAGGCCGCGGCCATCGCGGCCGGATCGCGCGCCACTGCGATGGCGGTATTCACCAGCACCGCGTCCGCGCCCATTTCCATGGCACGAGCGGCGTGACTGGGAGCGCCGATGCCCGCATCGATCACCACCGGCACCGTGGCCTGTTCGATGATGATGGAGAGACTGGCTTCGGTGCGCAGACCCTGGTTGCTACCGATCGGACTCCCCAAGGGCATCACCGTGGCCGCGCCGGCTTCCTCCAGGCGCTTGGCCAGCACCGGATCGGCCGGCATGTAAGGCAGCACGGTGAAGCCGTCGGCCACGAGCAACTCGCAGGCCTTGAGGGTCTCCACCGGGTCGGGCAAGAGATAGCGCAGGTCGGGCGTCACCTCGAGTTTCACCCAGGAAGGCATGCCGCTGGCGCGCGCCAGACGCGCAAGACGCACCGCTTCCTCGGCGTCCTGCGCGCCGCTGGTGTTGGGAAGCAGCAGAACCGCTTTGGGGTCGAGGAAGTCCAGGATCTCGTCGCCCTTCGCGCTGGGGATCCACGCGGCGCAGAGCGACCGTCACGATCTCCGTCCCGCTCGCGCGAATCGCGTCGCGCATGGAGGCGCCCGAAGGGAACTTGCCGGTACCCAGGATCAGACGGCTCGTGAAGGTTCGATCGGCAATGGAAAGCGGTGTACTCATGATGTTCGTCCCGCGGCTGGATGTCTCTCAGAGGGGCAATCTAGCAGAGCCTGGGGCCAAGTCAACGTGTCCCGCATCCCGGACGGCCTTCCGGACCGGAACACTCACTGTTCGAGCAAGCGACCCTGTCCCACTGCACATACCCTTCTTCTAAGTTCCGTAAATACAGACTATTTTGAGCTTCCTATCAAGTTCTTTCGCAGCTTGGCGAGCTGCGTGCAGCAGGCTGCGGCATGCGCGGTCTTCTCGGCATACTGCTTTTGTCCACCCTGCTTGCGAGCTGTCGCTTCGCGCCCACCGCGGCCGTCGCGCCGCCGCCAGCTCACCCCCTGCCCGGCTCCTTGCGTCCGGAGTATCTTCTTCCCCGCGACACCCTCAGCCTGGCCATCTCCGTCGTCGATCCCGATCCCACCCTTCTCGGCTTGCGCGTGCGTTGGGGAGAGCAGATCAACACCCTCAACGGGAGCGGGCCCTTCGAACTCGCGCTGCCGCGCCTCGCGCGTTCCCCGGCCGACCTGCGGATCGAGACCCTGCCGAGCGACGCAGAACTTCACCTCCATCTTCCTGCCTCTCTGCACGGACCGCCAGCGCTTTGAACTCAGTATCCTGCCGCTTTCGCTTTCGGAAAACAATGTCTACGCGCGCGACCTCGACCTGCTCACCGAGTTCGTGCGCCCCTTCGACGGCGGAGTCATCCGCCGTTGGCCCTTGGAGACTCTTGAGAATTTCCGAGCCCGCACGCCAGGCCCGATGTCGACTATCTGGGAACTCTGCGCAACGCGGTCGCGATCTGGAACCGGCTCCTGGGAGTCGAGCGTTTCGTTCTGGTGCCTCAGGGCGCCGAGGCGGAGGTAGAGTGCGAGGTTTCGAAGGAGAGCAGCCTGGGTTACACGCGCCTCGTCTCGCGCGATGAGGAGCGGCGTCCTCTGCACATGCTCGTGCACCTGAGTCCTCACTTCGCCAGCGGAGCCGAGCGTTACGTCCAGAGGGTCTGGCTGCACGAGCTGGGACATGTGCAGGGACTCTGGGGACACTCGGAGGATCCCACGCACGTCCTCTACGCGCACTTCATCGCGGTGGACGAGCCGGCGCCACAGGAACTCAAGATGGCGCGCTGGCTGTGGTCGATTCCCCAGGCCTCGCACCTCGGCTGGTACGTGCAGTCCGATTCCAATCAGGCCGAGCGCCGGATCGTGAGCTCGAGAGCTGAGGCCGTGTTCAGTCCACTCTCAAATTCCACGGCAGACGAAACTGTGGAGTGCCGTCCATGGCCGCCAGACTCGCCTGTTCCGCGATCAGCAGACCGTTGACCAAGGCATCGAGCGAATCGGAGACGTGGGGCATGCGCACCGCGCTGCTCCACAAGAGGCCACGCAGGAGACGATCGAAAGTGCTCATCTCGCGACGGTAGCGAACGAGAGCTCACCCTGTCATCCTGCAGGAATTCGCGCCAAGCTCTTGGCGACTTCCACCGCCTCCTTCAGGCCGCCCAACTCATCCACCAACCCGAGCTTCTCAGCGTCCCTGCCACTCCATACCCTTCCGCGTGCGATGGAGTCCGCTTGCGCGAAACTCAGGCCACGGCCTTCGGCCACCTTGTCGACGAAGCGCTCGTAGAAGCGCCTGAGTTGCGCGCGGATTTCCACTCGCTGTTCCTCGGAGAAGGGCCTCAGGTCGGTGAAGAGATCGGCATTGTCTCCGCGCGCGATCACCTCATGGTTGATTCCCACCTTCTGGTACAGCCCGGTCAGATCCGCTTTGCCCACGAAGACTCCGATGCTTCCGGTGAGGGTGAGCGGTTCGGCCACGATGGCGTCGGCGGACATCGAAATGTAGTAACCGCCGCTGGCCGCGAGATCGCCCATGCAGACCACCAGCGGTTTCTTGGCGCGCACACGCTCCAGCTCCCGCCAGATGAGATCGCTGGCCAGGGTCGAACCTCCGGGGGAATCGACGCGCAGCACCACCGCCTTGACACTGTCGTCTTCCCGCGCCCGACGCAGACGCTGGATCGAGGGTGTCGCTGCCCAAGAGTCCCGAGCCGGGCTTCGCGTGGCCGGGGACGATGTCGCCCGTGGCGTAGATCAAGGCCACGCGCCGGCGGCGATCCTGGCGCGGGGCATGGTAGGGCGCGTCCAGATAGTCCAGCGCATCGATGGTGACGAGGTCCTCCGCGCCGCTGCCCAGCTGCGCATCGAGATCGACCGAATCCACCAGCCGGTCCACCAAGCCCTCCTCCATCGCGCTGCGGGCATCGAAGTAGCCGCGATCGACGAGGTCCTCCATGTGACGCTCGGAGAAACCGCGCGCGCGCGCCATGGCCTTGATCCAGGTGTCGAAGACCGCGTCCACGTAGACTTCGACCTGTTGGCGCGCGGGATCGCTCGGTCCCTGGCGGGTCCAGGTTTCCGGAGCAGACTTGTACGCTCCAATCGCCACGAAATCAGCCTGTACTCCAACTTTGTTGAGAAGTCCCTTGAAGTAGGTCATCTTGGCCTGAAGGCCCAGGATGAGTAGATTGCCCTCCGGTGCCAGAGCGATCGAATCGGCGGCGGTGGCCAAAAAATACGCGCGCGTGCTGGCCACGCTCAAATAGGCCCAGACCGGTTTGTGCGCCTCGTGGACGCGCTCGAGCAGGGTCCGAAGCTCCTGGGCCTGTGCCCATCCGCCGGAGTACAGGTCGGGCTTCAGGATCACTCCCTTGATCCGCGGGTCCTCGCAGGCGCGGTTCAGAGCGCGCACGAAGTCCTCGTGACTGGGCTCCTCGGGGCGCAGCAGCGAGCGCAGCCCTCCGTCCTCGCGAGCCTGCTTCGGGATACTCCGCGCCAAAGGAGAGCTCGAGCCAGCTGCCGTCCTCCACGCTGGGGCGCCCCCCCATCAGAAGGAAGCGAACTCCCAGGTAGCCCAGCCCCAGCAGAACGAAGGAGGATCAGGGGACCAATCCACCAGCGGGAACGCCGGCGCGAGGGCCTCCGCGGCCGGCGCGGCGCCCTTCGCTCGGAGCGGGAGTCGAGGGACGAAGGGCTGAAATTGCTCCTTCCGCCGGGAGGCGGAGGCGGGGCTTGAGTCATGGGAGTTCTCCTGCGGTAATCGGATCCGCTGAGAAGTATGGAGCAAGAGCCGACGATCCGCAGCCAGCAATCGACGAGCCAGTTGTCTGCTTGTCGACGATGGTGCAGCCGTGCTTAGTTCTTTGGCAGCCAAGAGGAGGAGAATGTGGCTCATCATCAAACTCGGTTCCGGGTTCCTTTCGCGGATGTCGATCACGCGGGCATTGTCTACTATCCGCGCCTCTTTCACTACTTCCATCTCGCCTATGAGAGTTGGTTCCACGACGCCCTTCAACGTCCCTTTTCGGAACTTTTCTCCTCGGAAGGAATCAGCACGCCCGTAGTCAGGGCTGAAGGAAATTTCTTGGCCCCGCTCCGCCATGGTGACGAAGTGACGGTGGAGACCTGGATTGGCGCGCTCGGGCAGAAATCGTGGACCTTCAGCTTTCTGCTCAACGCCAGAGGGGGGCTCTGCGCGAAGGGGTCGGTAGTCCATGCCTTCGTTCGCGTCCCCGAAATGAAATCCATCGAGATTCCCTCAGGCTGGCGAGAAACCGCCCAGAAGTGGCTCGAGGAAACGAGCGCACCCTGACCGGACGCCTCCAATTGCGCATGAGCGCCTTGGTCTCAGCATTCTCTTACGTGGAGAGTGCACGGAGGCTATAGTGGACGTCGTCTTCGATTGTTTCAGGATCCTTTCAGCGGGGGGTCATTTCATGAGGTGCTGGCGACGCTCGGCCACACTCAATCTGATCCCGGGCGTTCTCTTGCTCACGGCTCTCATGAGCTGCGCCACGAGTTCCCAAACTGTAAGCACGGCGCCGGCGGTTTCTCCTGCGCCCGTGGAAACCAAGAGCCTCCCTCCACAAGCGCAAGCTACAAACAGCGCCAACTTCGCTGGCATCTGGCAGGGCACCTTAGAGTTTTCCGGCGCAAAACTCCGGGTGGTCTTCAAGATCATGCGACAAGAGGACGGAACTCTGAGTGCAGTGATGGACAGTCCCGATCAAGGCGCAACCGGGATTCCCGTCGAGAGCGTCACTGTCCGAGATCACAGCGTGCGCATCGAGGTGAAGGTTGCTCAGGGTATTTTCGAGGGCGCGATTGCAAAGGACTCTTCCACGATCGATGGAAGCTGGAAACAAAGTGGGCTACAGCTTCCCCTCCTGCTCGAACGCATCCAGAAAGAAATTACTATTGAGCGCCCTCAGGATCCAAAGAAACCCTATCCCTATCGGGAGGAAGAGGTCAGCTATCGCAACACGAGCGCGGGGGTCACTTTGGCGGGAACCCTGACCTTACCGGCGAGCGGATCTCCCTTTCCCGCCGTGCTCCTGATCTCAGGCTCGGGTCCGGAGGATCGTAATGAGACCGTATTCGGACATCATCCTTTCTGGGTACTGGCAGATTATCTGACCCGCCGCGGAATCGCCGTTCTCAGAGTCGATGATCGTGGCGTGGGTGGATCGACGGGAAGTAGTTCGCGATCGACTACCGAGGACTTCGCCGAGGATGTTCTCGCCGGAGTGAATTTTCTGTTGAACCGTCACGAAATCGATTCCAGGCATATTGGGCTCATCGGCCACAGTGAGGGAGGCATGATCGCGCCGATGGCAGCCGTGCGCTCCAGTGATGTGGACTTCATCGTCCTCTTGGCCGCCCCGGGCTTGCCAGGTGACGAAATTCTGTACCTCCAAGCAGCAGCCATCGCGCGGGCCGATGGTGCCAGCGATGAGGCGATCGCGAAGAACAGAGCGAATCAGGAGCGAATTTTTGCGGTGCTGAAATCCGAAGCCGACAGTACGACTGCGGCCGACGAGCTTCATACGATTCTAGAGGAATCCGTTGACTCATCGAGGGCGGATGACAAGAAGAGCACGGACGACTCCGAGACCGCGATCAAGATGCAGATCGAGCAAGTACTAACTCCGTGGTTCCGTTTCTTCTTGCGCTACGACCCGCTGCCGACGTTGGAGAAAGTTACCTGTCCCGTACTCGCCCTCAACGGTGAAAAGGACCTTCAAGTGCTACCCGAGGAGAACCTGTCCGCCGTCCGCAGCGCCCTGAAGGCCGGCGCAAACCCACACTTCTCAGTGAAGGAGCTTCCTGGCTTGAATCATCTTTTCCAGACCGCCGGCACCGGCGCCATTACCGAATACGCCACCATCGAAGAGACGATCGCGCCAAGCGCGCTGCGTGAAATCGGTGATTGGATCCAGGAAGAGGTTCAACGAAACTGACGAAACTCTCGGCGCGATCGAGGGAGCGCCTCCTGGCTCATGAGCTCGATCTCATCGGTTTCGGCGCGGTGATCACGTGATGATGCTTCAGGTCACTCGTCATGCGATGGCAATGGCCTTCAGTCAATCTTGAAGGTGACGGGAATGATGACCCAGACTTCGACGGGTCGATGCTGGAGAAGAGCCGGCCGAAAGATGGCCGTCTTGGCGCACGCGACGGCGGCATCGTTGAGCATGGCTTGGCCCTCCAGAATAACGCAGTCTTTGACTTTGCCGTCCGTTCCGACGAGGGCGCGAACCTGCACTGTCCCTTCGACGCCGGCCTCGCGCGCAACATCTGGATAGACCGGGGGATCGATACTGATTCTGACGGGCTCCTCCTCCACCGCGACGAATTCATCGGGCTTTGGCTCGACTTTGACATCCAAATCGACGACAAAGGGGTCCCCCGCCTCGATGCCTAGGTCTTCCATGGTGATAGGAGCTAGAAACTCCGACATCTCGGCGGTGGTGGCGATCGTCGTACTTTGTGCCATTTCGTCGGGAACCGGTTCCGGGACGCCGATCGAAGGGGGTTTCACCGCCTTCGCAACTGCTTCAGCCACATTGACCTGGGGAGCCTTCGGGGTGGAGAGGGAAGGCGGAACGCCCAATTCCGTATAGCGTACGATGTGCACTTCTCGTTCGACCGGAGCCTTGTTGCTCTCCAAATGGCGGACGACGTACCAGCCTGCGAAGAGGAGGATTCCCAGCAGAATCGCCGAGGCATTTCCCCAACACAGCCATCGCCCAAACTCCCGTCTGAGAGGATGAGCCTCGCCCGTCAGAGGAAGGCGAGGTGCTTCATCGAGGGAAAAAGCCCAAGGGATGTGCATCGAGTTCCGGGAACTCATTTGTCCCCCTCCAAGATCTCCGCATCGTGCTCACTCATGGGAACCAGGCTGAATCGCTCCATGTGGGCATCGTCCAGAGTATCCATCATATCTACCATGCTCTCATAACGCGCGGCGCGGTTGATCTTCACCAGGACAATGAGAGCTGGATTGTCCGTTAGGCTCCTTCTGAACAGAGGGTCGAGGTCTTCCCAGGAAACCGAACTGAGCTCGCTGGCTCCTACCTTGTAGAAGAGAGACTCATCGGCGTTGACATAGAGGGTCATGACGTTCGACTCGGGTACCATGACCGTGGCTCCGGACTCCGGCAGGTTGACTTCCATGGCCAGAGGCCGGCGAAAAACCGTGGTAACCATGAAGAAGATCAAGAGTAAGAACGCGATATCGACCATTGGCGTCATATCGATCCTGATTCCGACCCTCTTCTTCTTGCGGCCCAATCCGGAATCTTCCGGGGAATTCGCTCGTTGGCGATCTGCTACCTGGATCTCTGCCATCGAGACTCCCTATTTCTCCTGATCGGGCGAATCTTGATCGCGCTTCAGATCGGTCATCAGATTGAAGCGAAGGGTCTTCGACTCGGCCAACGCATCCATGAGGTCGGCGATGGGTCCGAAGGCGGCATCGCGATCTCCTTTGAGAATCACGACCGCAGTGGGATTCCGACTGCGCCATGCCATGATGGCACTCTGGAGATCGTCGGGAGCAACTTCTTGGGTGTCCGCGGCATTCTCACTCGAAATATAGAAACCACCCTCCTGCGTGACGGTCAGGATGATCGTATCGGTTTCGGGAACCAGGAGCTTGGAAGTCGAAGCGGGCAAGCGAACCGCGATCTGCTCAGGGGGCTTGAATTGCGTGGTGGACATGAAGAAAATCAGAAGCAGGAACGCTACGTCCACCATGGGAGTCATGTCGATTCGTACTGGAATGCGTCGCGCCACGACCTAGGATTCCTCCCTCAGCTCCAGCAACTGGAGGACCTCGTAGGAAGTTTCCTCCATGGTGTTGTTGAAATCATCCACTCGGGTAGTGAAGTAATTGAAGAGGACCGTCCCGATGATGGCGGTGACCAAACCCAGAGCTGTATTCACGAGAGCTTCGGAGATTCCCAAGGCAAGCTGCGTGGCATCGGGAGCGCCTGCGTGGGACATGGCCTGGAAGGCACGGATCATCCCGATCGTGGTTCCCAAGAGACCCAAGAGTGTTGCGATGGACGCTATAGTGGAGAGTGCAGTCAGGTTTCGTTCGAGATGAGGGCTCTCCAACGCGTTTGCCTCGCGAATGGCACGCCGAGTCTCGATCAGAGTTTCCTTGGGCTTGTTTCCACTACCAGCTGACCTCTGGTATCGATCCAGCCCCGCGCCTACGACGTTGGCCAGGCTTCCCCCTTGCTTCTTACAGGCCTCAATGGCGTCCCCGACCTTCCCCGAATGCACGGATTCCTTGAGATTGCGAATGAAATCCTGAACTCCTCCCCTGCCACCGGCTCGCCACAGAACGATGAACCGCTCCACCGCGAAGGTCAGCACCAGGAATAGGCAGGATAGGCCCAGGATGAGAAGTGGGCCGCCCTGTTTGATGTAGGCGGGAGTATTGGTCCAAATGTACCAAGACACCACGAGGGAGACGATGAAGATGGGTACGAGTACGTAGTTCTTCATTCCAGGTATCTTGCCTTTCGTTGACGGCGCCCGCTTTCGAGTCTGGTGCCGGTTCCTGACGATCCCGTGGTGCCGATCGCTCTCCTGAGCTGGAGTCGGCCACCCTTCCCCCTTAGAACCGAGAATGTAACCGTATTCTTTCTGCGTCAACCCCGTCTCGCCCGGGAACGACAGGATAGTCCTGAAGTGAATGGGCTCAGTTCTTCTTGGGGTGCGCTTCGGTCAACAGTTCCATTCCCTTGAGCATCGTGGCGTTCCGCGGGTCCAACTTCCGTGCCTTCTCGAAGGCCGCTTCCGCCGCATCCCAGTGCTGGGCACTGAGATGGGCGTTGCCGAGGCCGGCCCAGCCATCCGCGTTCTTGGGGTCGGCCCGGGTAGCGCTCTCGTAAGTGGCGATGGCACCTTCGATGTCCTTCGCGCGGATCTGGCAATATCCCAGACCGCGTAGGGCCTTCGGATTCTTCGGTTCATCCTGAAGCACCTGCCTGAACTCCACCTGTGCCGCCCCCAGAGAATCGCTGGCGGCAAGGGCCTGAGCGAGCAACAAACGCCCGACGGTGATGCTGCCGTTCAAGGCGAGAGCTCTCCGGATGGGTGGAATGGCGGCCTGGAGTTGCTTCGCCTGAAAGTAGGCGATCCCCAGATTCAGGTGATAGATCGGCTGCTTGGGCTGGCTCTCGATCGCGGCCTCGAATTGGGTGATCGCATCTTGTGGTTTGTGAGTTTTGAGAGCAAGCACTCCCAACTGGAAGTGGGCATCCGCCCGTTGGGGCTCCGCGGTCAAGACGGATTCCAATGTGTTCCTCGCTTCCGCGAACCGTCCCATCTGCAGCTGATAGGTGCCCAGAGCAACCAGAACGGTCGCATCTGGCTTCGAAGTTCTGCTCATCTCCGGCCACAGTTTCGCCGCCCGCGCTCTCGTGTCGGGATCCCGACTCTGGATCCCCGATTTGAAGAAAGCGTATTTGGCCTTCTGGTCCTGAGGATCCAGTTTCAAAGCGGTCTTGGCCGCCTCTGCGGCCTGGTCGAAACGAGCCGTCAGATAGCAAGCCTCCGAGAGAGTCAAGAGTGCCTCCCGGTCGTCGTGTTCCAGCATCACATACCTGAGATAAGTCTTGGCGGCGTTGTCGTATTGTTTCGCGGAAAAGAACAACCCGGCCAGGTCTTTCAGGGCAGGAGCGTAAGTAGAATCGACTTGAACGGCCTCGAGGTAGCTGTTTCGCGCATCGGCGTACCGTCCCACACTTTGGTAGAGATCACCCAGTGTGTAGAGCATCGGCGCAGTCTTGTGAGCCCCCGGACTCTTAAGAACCCTTTCGAAAGCCGAAATCGCGAGCGTGGGTGCTTCCCTCTTCTGGTATATCTCACCCACCAATACCCCGTACTCTGGATCAGCGGGATTCAGGTGGAACGCGGCAAGGGCCTCTTTCTCCGCCGAGTCCAGATCCTTCTTCGCCATCGAGTAGAGGGCCATCCCAAAGTGGTACTTGTCCTCGCCTTCCTGAACACCCTTGAGCGCCGCGCCCTTTTTCAGCTCTTTCAGCGCCTTGTCCCATTCCTTGCGTTCGAGATGGAGGCGCGCCAGGCAGTACTGCGCGTCCCAGAGATCGGCTTTCGATTTCAGGGCCGTCTTCAGTTCGTTCTCTGCTTCCGCGTCTCGACCAAAACGCAGAAGCAGCAGGGCAAGGGCCGCCCGCGCCTCGGGGTAGTCCCCGTGTTCATCGATCTGATGCGCCTCCAAGGCCATCCGC
The DNA here is from genome assembly GCA_963727455.1 of Candidatus Krumholzibacteriota bacterium. Taxonomy (GTDB): domain Bacteria; phylum Krumholzibacteriota; class Krumholzibacteriia; order JAJRXK01; family JAJRXK01; genus JAOZPE01. The sequence continues at coordinate 114,625 of CAVSGG010000012.1, forward strand.
AGCTCAGGCTCGGCATCCTTGTAGCGCCCCTGCCAAACTGCGATCTTCGCCAAGCCGTAGTGAGCCCGATCGGGGTGATATTCGGCCTTCAACGCGGCTTCGAAGTACTCCTTGGCCTTCTGGAGTTCACCCTGTTGAAGGGCCTTGCCGCCCAAACGCACCGGGTCCTCATCGAGAGTGTAGTTGCGCTTCTGAGCGGCCACGTTGGTGGGTAGAATCCAACACAGGATTGCCAGGATCAGAATCGCATGGAGGGGGTTCTTCACTTGGAGGAGAACCCTTGATACGGGAAAAACATTTCGCGTCGACACCTGCATGGCCTTCCTGTCCGTTGGTTCACAATGGCCCTTTCCATCACTTTTCGCCGATAGACTTCTTGGAAAGATGGACCTCACGCAGTACGCGGCGTTGAGGTAGAAACCCCGCCCTCTCGATAACACGTTGCCCCGAGTCGCTGCTGAGATAGGTGAGAAATTTCCTCGCCTGAGCATTGCCCCCCCCGCAGATACTGGCGTACAAGTGATGATAGAATGGATATCGTCCCTCCGCGATCTCTTCGCGTAGTGGCCTTCGGTCCGGCCCCTCTGCGTCGACACGCAGGGCGATGCTCTCGACCCCATCAGGTAGGTCTGCAAGGGGTGTGCTGAGCGTGCTCACTACGCCCACCGCCTCCGAGTCATTGAGGATTGCCTGGATCACCTGCGCTTCATTGGCGAGGTATACCACTTTCTCCTCAACTTCGGGGACCTTGCGGTCCGCCCAGAGTTGATCCATGAACGCAAACCAGAGCCCCGAATTAGGGTCGGGCGCGTAGATGCTCTGGAAGGATCCGGGATCACTTTTAGCGCGAAGAAGTGCTTGGAGTTCCTGCGGTCGAATGTATGTACGGAGGGATTTGGTGTTCCTCAGCAAGGCGATTCCGCCCAGCGCTATGGTCTGGTAGTAAACACTGTCCCCGGTCGCGGCGCGGAAGATCTCCTGCTCGCGAGGAAGAGGGGAACGGATGAGGAATGCGACATCGCATTCTCCACGGAGAAGATCTTCCAACGCTTGCGCGGTCCCTCCGTCTCGAAATTCCAGATTGGTTTGAGGATAATCTCGACGATAGACCATCGTAACTCGCTGAATCAGTTCGGGTGCCAATTCAGTGCCCGACAGTACCAGATCGTTATCTACGGGCCCGAAAAGGTGGCTTTTCCAAACATCCAAATGACGAGTTCCCTTCACGAGGAACAGAACAGCGATCACGAGCACATAGATCGCGTAGCGGATGAGTCGAAATCGTTTCATGAGTCCGGGAGATAGCATAGGGGGGTTGGGTTCTCCCATCAAGCTTGCCTCGCGGGTGCGGCGCGAGAGGTATACACCGCGACAAGAAACCTCTACCCTTCCCATAGTCACGAATCCGATTCTCGCGGAGAAGGAGCCCGCTATGTCGTCCGGGAAATCGCAGCGCAAGCCAGCGTTCTGGGCAGCGATGGCCCTCTTGGCACTGCTCCTCGGATCCATCCTCAGTGCCTGCTCGAGAGAAAACGGAAAGAGTGCATCCTTTGCAAATGAGGCCGCCCCGAAGGGTGAGACCGCCATTTCCACCGAGAGCGCCGCATTTCTGGATTCTCTGGAGGAGCGGACCTTCCGCTATTTCTGGGAACTCAGCGACTCCAGAACCGGACTGACTCCGGATCGCTCGCCGACGCGCTCCTTTGCCAGCGTGGCCGCCACCGGCTTCGCGTTGACCGCCTATCCAATCGGGGTCTATCGAGGATACGTGTCACGCGAAGACGCCGCGCGGAGAGTCCTGAAAACCCTCAGCTTTTTTTGGCAATCCCCTCAAGATTCATCGAGTTCCAGTACGGGCACCCATGGTTTCTACTACCACTTCCTGAATGCCGGCACCGGTACTCGTTTCGAGACCGTGGAGCTCTCGACGATAGATACTGCCATTCTCGTTGCCGGTGCCCTGACCTGCCAGGCCTACTTCGACGAAAACAGGGCAGTGGAGGACAGTATTCGAACCCTCGCCACTCGGCTCTATGAACGCGTGGATTGGCAGTGGGCTTCCATTCGTCCTCCCACCATCGGGCACGGATGGACGCCTGAGAACGGGTTCCTTCCCTATGACTGGCGTGGCTACAACGAAGCTATGCTGCTCTATATCCTTGCGTTGGGCTCCCCAACCCACCCCGTCTCGCCTCAGGCCTGGTCGGCCTGGACATCCGGCTATCGCTGGGGAGAATTCCAAGGTGAGGAATATATCGGATTTGCTCCACTCTTTGGACATCAGTACACCCAGTGTTGGGTTGATCTCAGAGTCATCCAGGACGAGTACACGAATGCGCGGGGAATCGACTATTTCGAAAATTCGCGACGAGCCACCCTTGCTCAGCAGAAGTACGGTATCGAGAATCCAGCAGCTTGGGACGGGTACGGCGCCCACCGCTGGGGCTGGACAGCGTGCGACGGTCCGCTGGAATTCAAGGGGTATGCGGCCGGACGGGAGAGGCAATTCCACACCTACTGGGCGCGCGGTGCCTCATTCACGAAGATTCTCGACGACGGCACGATCTGTCCCGCGGCTGCCGCGGCCTCCATTGCCTTCGCGCCGGAGATCGTCATCCCCACTCTGTTGGATATGAGAAACGCCCACGGTGGAGCCTTGTTCTCGGAGTACGGGTTTCTGGATGCATTCAATCCGAGTTTCCGCTTCGAGACCACAGTTCAGCACGGGCGAGTCGATTCACGATATGGTTGGATCGACGTCGACTACCTGGGCATCGATCAAGGACCAATCTTGATCATGGTGGAAAACTATCGCAGCGGCATGATCTGGCGCCTGATGCGCAACAACCCCCACCTGATTCGCGGTCTGCGAGTGGCGGGATTTCACGGGGGTTGGTTGGAAGAGCAGGCTCGCGATCGGTGACCAATCCACGATCCGTGTTTCCTGAATGGGCCGCGAAATCAGAAATTTCACGTCCCCCTGGAGCAGAGAATCTGATCGCGGTAGAACAAAGCACTCGACTTGAGCGTACGCCGTTGGCTCTGAAAATCGACATGGACGAGCCCGAATCGCTTCGAGTAGCCCTCTGTCCACTCGAAGTTGTCCAGTAGCGACCAGACAAAATATCCCCGGAGATCGACGCCACGCTCCATCGCGATTCTGGCGGCACGAATGTGGTCGCGCAGATACTCGACTCGCCGAGGGTCGGCAAGGGTATCAGAGCTAACCGAGCTAGGCTCCTCGAAAGCGGCGCCGTTCTCGGTGATGTAGAGGGGCAGTTCGGTGTATTCGTTCTTCACCCTTTGCAGGGTACGCGTGAGCGATACGGGATGGATCTCCCAGCCTAGAGCCGTGGAGCTCTCTGGCTCAGGCGCGACCGCCGAGTACCCGAACGGGTAGGCCTCGGGGTCATGCCGCACGATGCCCCTCGTGTAGTAGTTCACCCCCAAGAAATCGATCGGGGCGGAAATGAGATCAAAATCTCGCTCTGGAAACTCGGGCCAAGCACTCCTGTAGAGAGAAGACATCTCCTCGGGGTATCGGCCTTTGAACAGTGGATCGAGGAACTGACGGTTCATATAAGCGTCGGAGAGTCGCGTGGCCCGCACATCTTCCCTCTTGTCGGACGCGGGATCTTTGGGCTCCAAATTCAACACGAGACCGATGCTGCCGTTGGCTTCAGCTCGGAAACTCTGAACCGCGGCTCCGTGAGCGCGAAGCAGATTATGGGAGACGTAGGGGGCTTCGAGGGTACTACGATGTCCAGGTGCATGCGTGCCGTGGAGGTATCCCGCGTCACTGACCACCCAGGGCTCGTTGATCGTTGCCCATCGGGTGACACGGTCCGCCAGGCTGAGGTAGAGAACCCTGGCGTAATCGGCGAACCATTCGGCAACATCGCGGTTCAACCAACCACCCTTATCATCCAAAGCCCCGGGAAGATCCCAGTGATACAGCGTCACGAAAGGCTCTATGTCGTACTCCAGAAGCGCATCCACTAGACGATCGTAGAAGCCGATGCCTGCGTGGTTGATCGGAACGTGGCCGTCCGGAAGCACACGCGACCATGAGACACTGAAGCGGTAGGCGCTTAGACCCAACTCTCGCATGAGTGCGAGGTCTTCACCGTGACGCGCGTAGTGATCGCAAGCAAGATCGCCAGTTTGATCGCCCTTGATCCTGTCCGGGCAGTGAGAGAATCGATCCCAGATGCTGGACCCTGCTCCGTCGGCGAGTGGCGAACCCTCTATCTGATAGGCGGAGGTGGCACACCCCCAAAGGAACTGCGACGGAAACTCAGACTTGTCTCGAATCGAGCTGCTCACGCCGATTCCCCCAATCCCGCGGACGAGGTCCGAAAGCTGGCAGGCCCCATCTTGACACGCACCGAATGCCGTCTGCGGTCGCTCAGCAGGGAGATCTGGCAGGACTCTACCGATTGGTAGATGAGGGCCTCATCCATCCAGACCTCGCGGAGAATTTCCGCCACACCCGCAGGATTCTCCACTTCGATCGAGTAACTCGTGGCAGCTCCCAAAGGACGGTACTCGACGCTGAATCCCGGCCAGTCGTCGGGAATGCAGGGTTCCAGGTGCAGAGTATCGCCTCCGATGATTCGCAGTCCCAAGAGCGACTCCAGCGTCACCCGCGACATCCAACCCGACGAACCCGTGTACCAGCTCCACCCTCCCCTACCAACATGAGGCGAGGTGCCGTAGATGTCGGCGGCCACGACATAGGGCTCCAGGCGGTACAAGTCAACCTGCTCGGAGGTGAGCGCGTGCTGGATTGGATTGAGGAGATCGAGAAGACGAGCGACACGGTCTCGTTTCTTGAGACGTGCCATGGCACTCACCAACCAGAGAGCTGCATGGGTGTACTGTCCCCCGTTCTCGCGAACTCCAGGGACATAGCCCTTGATGTACCCAGGATCATGCGGAGTCTCGGCGAAGGGCGGAGTCAACAGCCGGATTAATCCATCTTCCTCGGATACGAGCATCGCATCCGCCGCTTGGAGAGCTTGCTCCGCCCGCTCGGGTGGAGCCACCCCAGAGAGAACTGACCACGCTTGCGCCAGACCATCGATCCGGCATTCTTCGCTCTCTGCCGACCCCAGCGGAGTGCCATCGTCGTAGAATCCACGGCGATACCATTCTCCATCCCAACCCCCCTCGTTGAGGGCTCCCAGTAGTTGATCCCGGTGCCGGCGATACTCGCGTACGCGGGTCGTGTCCCCTCTCTGCTCACAGTAGCGAAGGAACTGACCAAGAGTGAGGTAGAGGAAGAACCCCATCCAGGTACTTTCACCTCGCCCAAGCCGGCCCACGCGGTTCATTCCATCGTTCCAATCCCCCGTCCCGAACAGAGGAAGTCCGTGTGAACCGGTTGCCAGGGATCGATCCAGTGCACGACAACAGTGTTCGTACAGATCCGCGCTGCTGTCCGAGGGCTGGGAACTGATGTAAATCTCATCCTCTCCCTCCGATACGGCGGGGCCGCTAAGAAAGGGGATATCCTCGGCCAGGATTCCCGCGTCGCCAGTGGTTTCGACATAGTGCGCGGTCAGGTGAGGGAGCCAGATCAGATCGTCTACAAAATGGGTACGGATGCCTCGATTGTGAGGCGGATGCCACCAATGCAGCACATCTCCCTCGAGAAACTGGTGGGCCGCGTGCAGCAGAATTTGCGCCCTCGAGACTTCCGGCGCGACATGCGTCAGTGACGAGGCGTCCTGCAGCTGGTCTCGGAAACCGAACGCACCTCCCGATTGATAGAGCGCGGAACGAGCCCACAGTCTGCAGCTCAGAGTCTGGTAGGGAAGCCAACCGTTGATCATGAGGTCGAGTTCGGGTGAGGGAGTGGAGATACGGACCGTTGAGAGTTGCTGTTTCCAGAACGATCGAACCTCCTCTTGTGCAGCGTCCACTTCATTCAATGTGGAATACCGATCACTCAGATCATAGAGTTCCTTCTTGCCTGCGCCTCCGCCCAGAATGAAAACTACTGTGGCACTTGCCCCCTTCTCGAGCTCGAGGGAGACCTGCTGTGCAAAGCAGGCCTGATCACCCTTCCCATTCTCAGGCTCCAGCGTTAGTGGAGGTTCGGGGCAAGAAACGGAGCCGGGTGTCGCGCCCTCCGCCAGGAGTGCCTGACGGTTCCCGGTGGCACTGATCTTCACATCGGGAGAATCCACGACGAGATCAGCGAAGGCATAGAACGGGAGCTCGTCTGCATCGCAGGCGCCTCGAGCAAAGAGTCGACCCGCAACACCACTGGTTTCGACCGATACATGACGACCTTGTCCAGCAAGCGTATCACCCATGACGAGCTGGCAGTATCCGAGCAGGGAGAGATGCCTCGTGCGTTCAGCCCCATTACTCACCCGGATTCGCACAAAGCGCACTGGATCCTTCCTGGCCACGAACGCAGTCGTCTCGTACTGCATCCCATCGTGTCGCACGCGGCAGAGGGTGTAGCCGAATCCGTGGCGCACCTCGTAAGAAGCTGGAAACGGCACGGGACCGGGAAATGGCGATCCATACGATCCGTCGTCCTCGTCCCGAACATAGAAGGCTTCGCTGTGGGGATCTACGACCGGGTCGTTCCGCCAAGGGGTTAGCCTTCGAAGACGGCTGTTGCCTGCCCAGGTATATCCCGCTCCAGATTCGCTGACTAGTGAACCAAAGTTCTCGTTCGACAGGATGTTGATCCAAGGCTGAGGTGGATGCAGCAGACCCTCCCCGTTCCGCCATGGGAGTCGAATCACATATTCGCTTCCATTCTCGCTGAATCCACCGTAACCGTTGAAGAAGAGGAGGGACTCTTCATTTTCGCTGTTGTCTTTCGCATCTGGCTGATGGGTTCCCACGGAGGATGCCAGGTGGCCCTTTCCTGAACTCAACTCCCCAGATGGCGCACTGATGTCGATCAGGATCTCTCTCACCACCGGCTCGGAGCGCGCTTGCTTGAAGATCGCCTCGCGGATTTGGGTCGAGGCAAGGGTATCCCGGAGAATCAGCGCGTCCTCCCTCTTCGACGCGGCGCCCAGCATCAGACAGATCTCAATACTCTCTCCCGCTCTCAACTTGAACCGCGTTCGCAGAGCTACGATGGGATCGAGAACATTGCCCGTGCTCGCCGACAGAACCTCGGATTCTCGAAGGGCGGAGGCTTCAGCCGGGTAACGACGGCGCCCCAAGAAGCGCGCGCGATCCGATTCATATTCGTGTACCACGCTGCCGAAAAGTGAGTGTATCAAATACGGATAATTCTCATTGGGTGACCGCGGGCGACGACGAACGAGCAGCGCTGCTTGTTCAGATACGAACTCGGTCTGGAGAAAAAGCTTCGAGAACGTCGGGTGAGATTCATGGTTCGCGGGAGACTGGAGCACAACTTCGTCATAGGAGGTCAATTCCAACGATCTGGTTTGAGCACTGTTGTTCGTAATGCAAAGATTTCGAAGTTCGGCGTCGTACTTCGGAACAACACAGAGCTCCATGCGAGAGTGGATTGCACTGTCAATACGCGAAATCGCGAACAGCTTCGAACTTCTCTCGATCTCGTACTTGGAAGGGAAAGCGGGCACTGGCTCGAGCCCGGCAGACCAGACCCGATGCTGGTCGAGATCTCGCAGATACAGGAAAAGTCCCTTGGGATAGACTTCCGTCCCGCTTGAACTTCCGCTGAGACACAGATCCCCCAAGGACGAGCAGCCCGCGCCGCGAAAGTCGATCTCGACTCGATATCGCCCGTTGCTCAAGCGGGAGACCGTTGGACCTCTCGAGAATCCAGGGAAACGGAAAGCCATCCAGTTCTCCCGCCATGATTCGATCCAGGGACACCGAGCTCGCCGTCGTCTTGACAAGCAACTGCAGTAGTGTAACTGTTTACACGCGCCTCTGGCAGTCATTAGTTCTGTCGGCCATCGTCGGTATTGCCCTCGGTTGAGCCGTTCTAGTAGCTGTCATCCTCGCTTTGGGCCCGCAGGGCTCGGTGATTTTCTTGCCTGAATTGCCCTCAACCGGGTACAGGAAGATCGGCTCGCTCTGCCGATTCCTCTCCCTGGGGCTGTCCGTCATAGTACTGTATCTGGCACTCGGGTGCGGCAGCTCCGAGTCGCTGCCCACGACCAAGCTCCGCTTCTGGGTGATGGGGCGTGAGGGCGAACTGGTCGAGGAATTGGTCGCAATCTTCGAGAAGGAAAACCCGGGGATCGAGGTGGAAGTTCAACAGATTCCGTGGTCTGCAGCGCATGAGAAACTTCTCACCGCCTATGTAGGCCGTTCGACCCCTGATCTGGCGCAGCTCGGAAATACGTGGATTGCCGAGTTCGCCGCCCTGGGCGCTTTGGAAGAATTGGACTCGCAGATCGCCACGACGCCCGGGATCGCTCCCCAGGACTACTTCGAAGGCATCTGGCGCACGAACGTCATCGATGGAGTGACATGGGGAGTTCCATGGTACGTGGATACCAGGCTTATTTTCTACCGAAAGGACGTCCTGGCACAGGCTGGTTTTGATTCCATGCCAGGTGATTGGGCCGGATGGATCAAGGCGATGGAAGCGGTCAACCGCTCAGTGGGACCTGATCGCTACCCGATCTTCCTCCCGCTGAACGAGTGGACACAGCCCGTGATCTTCGGTCTGCAAGAGGGCTCACCGCTCTTGGTCGATGACTTCACCCGGGGAGCTTTTTCCGCCCCGCGTTTCCGCGATGCCTTCCACTTCTACTACGATATTTTCGAAAGAGGGCTCGCCCCACCAGTCGGTAACAATGAGATCGCGAATCTCTACCAGGAATTCGCGAAGGGTCTCTTCGCCATGTACATCACTGGACCTTGGAATCTAGTCGAGTTCCAACGTCGATTACCCGAGGAGCTGCTTGACGCCTGGGGTACAGCCCCCCTACCAGGTCCAGGACCCGGTCGGCCAGGAGTTTCTTTGGCCGGCGGTTCTAGTCTCGTTCTCTTCAAGAGATCTGGTCATGGCGATGCCTCGTGGAGGCTCGTGGAATTCCTCTCGAGGGCCGAAAACCAGCTGCGCTTCTATGAGCTCACCGGTGATCTTCCGGCGAAACTGGATGCATGGACTGACGGCGGCCTGGCCGAAGGACAGAGAACCAGAGCCTTTTGGGTCCAACTCCATAGAGTTGTCCCCCTGCCGGCGGTGCCCGAATGGGAGCTGATTGCGGCTCGGGTACAGGAATACAGCGAGGAAGCGATCCGCGGAGTGACCGCACGGGATTCGGCACTGACGGAACTCGACCGAGAGGTGGATCGTATCCTGCAGAAGCGACGATGGTTGCGAAAGCGACGAGTCCCATCTTCTCCCCATGTACTCCAGGAGAGATGATGGCGGGCTACCTCCAGAAACAGCAGTCTCGTTCCGCCTGGCTCTTCCTCGCACCGGCCATTTTGCTAATCAGTGCCTTTTTCGTGTTGCCGGTGGCTTTCGGTCTCTTACTGAGCCTCACCGATTTCGACATCTACGCGCTGGCTTCCATCGCTAATGCGAGATTCGTTGGCCTGCAGAACTACATCGAGATGCTGCAGAATCATGACTTCTGGCAGGCACTGCGAAATACCCTCTACTTCGTCGTGGTGGGGGGACCATTGGCGGTCTCAGTGTCGCTTGCTGCGGCGCTGATGTTGCATTCAAAACTGGTGCGCGTGAGATGGTTGTTTCGGACGATCTACTTCGCTCCGGTGGTGACCTCCCTGGTCGCAGTCTCCATCATCTGGAGATACCTCTATCATCCGCACTATGGGCTTCTTAACCAGGCTCTGCAGTGGCTGGGAATTGGAGCCATCGACTGGCTGGGCGATCCCCACTGGGCAATGCCTGCCATCATCCTCTTGGCAGTATGGAAGAACTTCGGCTACAACATGCTCATCTTCCTGGCCGGGTTGCAGACCATCCCCGAAGATCTCTATGAAGCGGCCTCCATCGATGGGGCCGGTCCCTGGTGGTGCTTTCGTTACGTGACTTTGCCCAGTCTGCGGCCGACCCTCCTCTTCGTCGGGGTGACGACGATGATCGGCTTTTTCCAACTCTTCGCTGAACCCTATGTCATGACCCAGGGTGGCCCATTGGGTGCGACTCGGAGCGTCGTTCTTTTGATGTATGAAGAGGGATTCCGTTGGTGGCGTATGGGTATCTCCTCCACCATCGCGGTTCTCCTCCTCATCGTCACGCTCTTGGCCACCTTGATTCATCTCAGGCTGCAGAGGGCGCGACCGTGATACCGAGACGCTTCCACTCCCTCGTGATCAACTCGAGCCTTGTTCTGGGTGCGGCAGTCACGATGACACCTCTGCTGTGGATGCTGTCCGCTTCACTCATGTCGCCCGGTGAAGCCAATAGCATCCCTCCGCACTTCCTGCCCGTGACTCCCACTCTAGAGAACTACCATGTGCTCTTCACACGTTTGAACATCACCCGCAGCCTTCTCAACAGCACTTTTATCACAACGATGGCCACGGTGATCTCGCTGCTCATAAATTCAATGGCCGGGTACGCCTTTGCCAAACTGAGCTTCAGAGGCCGTGATCCGCTCTTCCGCTCCCTCATTTCCGCCCTGGTGATCCCGGCGCAAGTCGGCATGTTGCCGCTCTTCCTCGCGCTGCGGGAGATGGGGCTCGTCAACACCTACATGGGCGTTCTCATCCCCTACATGGCGAACATCTTCGGAATTTTCCTCATACGGCAGTACATGTTGAGTGTCCCCGATGAGCTGCTCGATGCAGCTCGCATCGATGGCGCAGGGGAAATCAGGATTTTCTGGACGATCGTAGTGCCGATCATTCGACCCGTCATTGTAACCCTCGCCACTTTCACTTTTCTCAACACCTGGAACGACTTCATGTGGCCGCTCATCGTACTCAGTGACAACTCGAAGTTCACGCTGCCCGTGGCGTTGGCCAGTCTCGCTGGTGAGCACGTTCAAGACACCGAATTGATGATGGCGGGCTCGGTCGTTGCCATTCTCCCCGCTCTCATCATCTTCCTTCTCTTTCAGCGAACCTATGTGCGGAGCATTCTCTCGGGCAGTCTGAAGGGTTGAGGAATGAGGCACTTGATCATCGGATGCATGATGAGCCTTCCCCTCGCGCTGGGCGTGGGTACTGCCCATGGCGTGCTCCTGGATGATTTCGAGTCCCTTGATTCCTGGAGCGCACATCCCGCGGACGGCGTTCAGCTCGAGCTCGTCTCAGACGAGGGAATGATCGGTAAGGCGATGCGCCTCGATTTCCATTTCAACGGTGGGGGCTATGCAATCGCCAGGCGTGAGCTCGACCTCCCCTTGAGTGGTAACTACGAATTCCGTTTCTGGATGAAGGGAGAAGCTCCTAGCAACAACCTCGAGTTCAAGTTGATCGATGCAAGTAATGAGAATGTTTGGTGGAAGGTACGCCGGGACATGGTGTTCTCTAAAGAGTGGAAGCAAGTCAGAATCAAGAAACGACAGATCAGTTTCGCCTGGGGGCCTCGCGGAAGCGGAGATCTCGACCATGCCGCTGCGTTGGAGTTCGCCATCAGCGCTGGTTCCGGCGGCGAGGGACGGATCTGGATCGACCAACTCGAGCTCGTACCTCTTCCCCCCGAGAATTCCCCGCCCGCGGATCCTATCGTCACCTCATCTTCATCACGGCGGGGACACGAGGCCTTTCTGTCCGTGGATGGTGATCGCGATTCCTACTGGTCTCCACGCAAAGAAGATCTCTCACCTTGGCTTTTGGTCGACTTCTCCCGAACCAGAGAATTCAGCGCCCTGATCCTGGACTGGAAGCTACGATCCGGGGCGAGTGAGTATCGGGTAGAAGCGTCACTTGATTCCCTGAACTTCAGCGAGCTGCGGGTGGTCGTTGACGGCGCCGGTCACAGAGACCTCCTGTATCTACCCGAATCCGAAGCCCGCTACCTCCGCTTCCGATTCGAAGAGGGCAACGCCCCGACAGAGATGCAGCTTGCGGAGCTGAGGATCCAGGCGGTGGATTGGGCCCAATCGCGGGAGCAATTCTTCGAGCACATTGCGTCCGGGAGTTCCCGCGGCCTTTATCCCCGTGGATTCTGCGGTGAGCAGAGCTACTGGACCTTGGTTGGCCTGGACGGTGGCGCGGATGAAGGCTTGTTGAGCGAGGATGGAGCCTTGGAGTTTCGGCAAGGGTCGTTTTCGGTAGAGGCATTCCTGTTCTTCGGTGGTCGACTGATCAGCTGGGCCGACGTAGAGACCGAACAGAGTCTGGCGGAGGAGGGTGTCCCCATCCCATCGGTAAGTTGGACCGTGGGAGATCTGAGTCTGCGCACCCAGGCTTTCGCGGTGGGCCGTCCTGATTCATCCGCTCTCTTGGCGCGGTACAGCGTATACAATCGGGGCGACAAAGATCGCGTTCTGACCCTCTATCTCACGATTCGACCCTTCCAGGTAGATCCTCCCTCGCAGACCCTCAATCGGGCTGGCGGAACGGCGACCATCGTTTCCCTGGAACAACGTTTGCCCACCGTCTTCGTCAATGAGCGGGATCGGGTGATCTCTCTCACTCCCGGCTGCGCGTTTGGATGTCTTGGATTCGATGCCGGTGATATCGTCGTCGATTTCCTTCGACACGGATCGCTACCAAGCGCGCAACGGGTGGAAGACTCCTTCCAAGCTGCATCAGGAGCTCTCTCCTACGCCCTTGAAGTTCCCGCGGGTAGGTCGGTGCAAGTACAGATTCTGATTCCACAGTCCCCTTCCTACAAGGCTCCGAGTCTGGAGAGCGATGACGCTTCGTTGGCCAGGTCTGAATCGAACTGGACCTCAACCCAATTCGAGGCCTCGCTTGCCAGCTGGCGAAAAGCCACGCGAACCGTGAGGGTAGATTTGCCCGAATCCGCCAAATCGATCCAGCAGAGCCTCTACGCCCAACTTGCGTACATACTGGTGAACCGTGACGGCCCCGCCATTCAACCGGGTTCGCGTTCGTACGCCCGATCCTGGATCCGGGACGGTACGCTCACCTCTAGCTCATTGCTTCGCCTCGGCCGAGCCGATGTCGTGCGCACATATCTTCGATGGTATGCGAAATTCCAGTACGAGAACGGCAAGGTGCCGTGCGCTGTTGATCATCGCGGCGCCGATCCGGTTCCAGAACACGACAGCAACGGTGAGTTCATCCATCTAGTCGCGGAGTACTATCGTCATACACAGGACCTGGATCTCGCCCGCGAAATGTGGCCTCGGGTCCGCTCCGCCGTCGCCTATTTGGACTCCCTGCGCCAAGAAAACCTCGGCCCACAATCCACCACCGAAGCCGACAAGGCCATGAGGGGCATCCTCCCCCCATCCATCAGTCACGAAGGCTATTCGGCAAAGCCCATGCACTCCTACTGGGATGATTTCTTCGCCTACCTGGGATTCAAAGACGCAGTCTATCTGGCGGGTGAGCTTCAGGAGAGAGAGGTCCAGACGCGCTATCAAACCATCCTGAGAGCATTTTCCAAAGATCTGGCCAGTAGCGTACGGGCTACGATTCAGGCGCACTCGATCGATTACATTCCGGGCTGCGCTGATCTTGGCGATTTCGATGCAACCTCTACCGCGATCGCCTTTGCGCCTACCGGTGCCGCCGACCTTCTTCCCGCAAACGAGCTGAAGAGGACCTTTCAACGTTACTACGACTTCTTCCAAGCCCGGCGAGAATCAGCCGACTGGATAGCGTTCACGCCCTATGAGATTCGAAACGTCGGTGCTTTCGTGCGCCTGGGCTGGAGGAATCGCGCGCAAGAACTGCTCGAGTTTTTCCTGGCGCAGCAGAAGCCCCCCGGATGGCACCAGTGGCCCGAAGTGGTATTCCGCGAGGATCGTCAGCCTCATTTCATCGGAGATCTTCCCCACACCTGGGTTGGCTCGGATTACATCCGTTCGATCCTGGATCTCTTTGCGTACGAGGATGACCGCACAAAGACCCTGGTCGTGGGAGCAGGCATTCCCCGGGCCTGGTTGGAAGAGGAACCAGGGGTGAGCGTACAGGGTCTCTCCACTGGTTACGGCATTCTCGATCTGCGCATGCATCTCGCACCCCAGGGCCTTACGGTGCGGCTCAGCGGCCTCGACCGAATCCCACCGGGTGGGATCATCGTCCGCCCTCCGCTCTCTCAGCCCCCAAGGCACCCCCAGCTGAGCGGAAGCACCGAGTGGCATCCTGAATCCCAGGGACCCGGAGTGGTCATCCACGAACTCCCGGCCACCTTGATCTGGAAACGCTGAAACGGCCGGGCCCCAGCCTGATTTCAGGTCCGGACGGTGGGTATCATGGCTTCTCGAGCTACTTCAGGTCCGCGCTGGCCCCTGACCCTGCAAGGCCCTTGACAGGCGCTACCCTGGCGTGCAACCGTTTACATGGCTCGATAAGGGCGTTTGAGTCGAGGACTGCCTTCGAAGTCACGCCGGCCCAGAGCAGTCCGCTTGACCGAGCGCCAAAGGACTCGTCACCATGTCTACCATCCGCGATGTGGCTCGAATCGCTGGGGTATCGATCGCGACGGTTTCACGAGTTCTGAACGGCAGTAACCGGGTGAGTGAAGAGACATGCCGTAGGGTCTGGGCCGCTGCCACCCAACTCGACTATTGGCCCAATGCTGCCGCACGCGCCCTGACCACTCGCAAAGCCCACACCATCGGAATTCTGCTCCCCGACCTCTACGGAGAGTTCTATTCGGAGTTGATCCGAGGCGTCGACCAGACGGCGCGGAAGCAGGGCTACCAGATTCTCCTGTCGAGTTCGCACGGAGAGCCTGAGACGATACTCGGTTCTGCCCGATCCATGCTGGGGCGGGTAGAGGGCCTCATCATCATGGCGCCCCACCGCGATTCTCCGGATGCGCTGCTGCAGATCTCCAAGAGGTTTCCCACCGTGCTCTTGAATCCAGGCGTGGATGTGCCGGGTTGCAGTTCGGTAGCGGTTCCCAATTTCGATAGTGCGCAAGCCCTGATTCGGCATCTACTACGCCTCGGGCATCAGTCCATCGCCATCATCAAAGGACCCTCGGGCAACGTTGATGCTGAAGAGCGTCTGCGCGGATACCTGAAAGCCGTGGTCGACCAGGGAATCGAACCCGAAGAGAGAATCGAACTCCAAGGTGATTTCACGGAGGTTTCCGGATTCCAAGCCGCCACCCACTTGCTGCGAATGGACAAACTGCCCGACTCCATCTTCGCCACCAACGACTCCATGGCAGTCGGCGCGCTGAGCGCGCTGGGTGCTGCCGGTGTCGAGATTCCGGAGGATGTTGCGATCGTCGGCTTCGACGATATTTCCATCGCTCAGTTCGTCACTCCCGCCCTCACAACTGTCCAGACCGATGCCTTCGGAATGGGAGAGCGGGCGGTCGACCTCCTCATTGCTTCAATCCAAGACCCTACGCAAACCGGTGTGGTCAACGAAGTCCTACCTGCCCCCCTGGTGATCCGCAAATCCTGTGGTGCCAACGCAGAGTGGGAACAAGCTAGTCTGCGCCTAGGAGACTCAGAAACGAGATTTGCGGCGGGACGAACTCCATGAATCGCCAGCTCTACCGGGAGGCCCCAGTCATGAAACGAACAATTCTTCTACCCTTGTTGGTCCTGAGCCTAGCCCTCGTTCTCCCCGCACACGCAGAGACCCCCCGGCAGGATGCAATCTGGGCGAGGACCACGACAGACCCGATCACCTTGGACGGTGTCTTGGACGAACCCGCCTGGGCGAGTGCGGAGACCATGACTCTGCAGTGGGCGCAGGACGCCGGTATCCCAGGGAGCGGTTGGAAAGTGGAAAGTGGTCACCTCACCAGTACTGACCCCACGAACGCCACCCTCAAGTTCCTGATCAAAGACAACCAGCTTTATCTGGGGGCGTTCATCCCCGACAAGTCCATCGGGGGATCTGCGGAGTTCAACCGCTTCGACGGGCTCCTGATGTCGCTCAAAGATCACTCGTATCTCACCGCGGCCCCAAAACCAACCGCCGAGTACTTCTACTCTTGGTGGCACCCTGATAATCCACTGGAACCGGACCCGCAGCCCGCCGGACAGGCCCCGGGCTTCGTGGGAAGCTGGGCGGAATATCCCCCCGGAACCCCTCGCACTCCGGCCCAGATCGACGCCTGGGACGCGGCGACCGTCGTCGATGGTCTCAGCAATGACGACTCCACTCCTGACCAGAGCTACACGATCGAGATGCGCTTCAATCTCACCCCCATGGGGTATGACGTCACGCAGCCCACCGGCGACATTCTCGAATGGGGTATCTCCATCTACGACTGCGATTATTTCTGGCCGATCAGCTCCGCGCTCTTCACGGTGAACCGTGTGTGGTGGCAGTCACCGTGGGGCAACGCGACTTGGTACAACGAGGTTCGTATCTATGGCCGGCCCGATGTCACGACCAGCTCGGGACCCGTCCCGCCCATCGATTCTGAATTTGTGATCAACGAGATTCCTTCGGCATCGCCGGTCATCGATGGAGTGCTTGATGAACCCGAGTGGAACGACGCCAAGGTCCTGAATATTGACCTGCGCTATGGGGACCAGACTTTGCGCGAATCCTACCCAGGCGTCGCTGCCGCCCGTGCCGGTCAATTCCAGCCGACGGTAAATGGCGGCACCGCCTTCGTCTTGGATCCCGGCGACGCGACAGTGAAGATGTTTTTCAAGGGCAACGAACTCTACCTGGGCTTCGACGTGAACGATCAGGTGGTGCAATACCACCCCGACTTCGATCGTTGGGATGGTTTCCTCGTCACGATCAACGACCGAGGCACACGCGGACCGGATAATCAGCTCCTGGGTCGACGCCTCTCCTTTCAGGTCAACGAAGATGGGACAGCCCTGGCGCAGGATTATCTCAACACCCTTGTGCTTCAGGGAGACGCCCAGGTCCAGCTCTCGCTGAAGGGAAGCACTTCGGTCGATACCTTGGGCACGAGCGCGGATGTCGGTTACACGGCCGAAATGTCGATTGATCTGACCGCGCTGGGCTACCCGGCGGGTCTGGGGGATCAGACGCTGTTCCTCGGTCTCAACTTGCTGGACGGAGACTCGTTCATTCCCATCACCGACAGCTACGGAACCCGAACCTGGTGGTTCCGCGAGTATGAAAACGAATGCTGCGCGGCATGGGTTCACATGGCGAAGGATGCGGTTACCGCGACAGGGCCCGCAGTGAACCCCTCGCAGGCCTACTACATCATCAAGAACTTCCCCAATCCCTCGCTGAAGACGACCATTCAATACTCACTCGCTCTGCCGAGTGACGTGACCTTCGAAGTCTACGACGTGCGGGGCCGACTCGTAGAGAAGCGCCACGTTGGGGTTCAGGGCGGTGGTGCCAACGAGCTGCTCTTTGACGGTAGCGACCAGAGTGCCGGACTTTACCTCTATCGCCTCAGAGTGGCCGATCCCAACTCCGGATCGATGCGAGCCGATTTACAGGGGAAATTGCTGCTGACAAAGTAGCCGCGCTGTGAGCGGGCTAACACCTCGACCGGTCTTTTGAGTCGAGTGTCCAGGAAGGAGGTGCGAGATCTTAGGGCAAGCAACGCTGGTCAGAATCCGTAGCGCGGTGACGGGACTCCTTTTGCTCTGTTGTTCCCTTTTTCCGCAATGGGCTACGGCAGGAACCACCGGTACTGTGACCGGAACCGTCCACGACGAGGCTGGGGAACCCATCGCCGCGGCAACCATTCGCGTGGAGGCCCAGCGCTATGGAGCGTACTCGGATATGAAAGGCGGGTTCTCCATCCTCAACGTGGCTCCGGGTACCTATGTCATCAGCGTGACTCGAATGGGATACGCCCCCGTCCGCGTCGAGAATGTGCGGGTGACGGCTGATGAGACCACCAAGCTCGACGTGAAGATGACTGAAGCCGCCCTCGAGACCGATGAGGTTGTCGTCAGAGCCGAACGTCCAGCAGTAGACCTGAATGTCACCAGCAGCAAGGTAACGGTCAGCAGAGAGGAGATCAAAGACCTCCCGGTGCAGGAACTCGAGGACATCGTGGATCTTCAGGCGGGGGTAGTGGACGGTCACTTCCGCGGGGGAAGGTTGGGGGAAGTCCAGTATCAGGTAGACGGCGCCAGTGTGAACAACGCATTCGACAATACGCCGAGTGTGAAGGTCGACCGCTCCCTATTGCAGGAAGTGCAAGTCCTCAGCGGCACCTTTGACGCAGAATACGGGCAGGCGATGAGCGGAGTCGTCAACGCCGTTCTAAGGGATGGGACCGAAGATTTCAGAGTGAATGGAGAGGCATTCCTGGGAAGTCACTTCTACCCGGGTAACTCCAGCCGCATCGCCAACGACACGATTCGGCCCACCGGCATTCAGAACTTTCAGCTTGGTCTCAGTGGTCCTTTAGGCCTCCCAAATACAGTCTTCCTACTCAGTGGACGGCGTTACGTTTTCGACGACTGGATCTACGGAACTCGGATCTTCGAGCCAACCGACAAAGCTGACTTCGAAAAGAAAATATATTCACCGACCGGCGACGGGACAAAAGTGCCTCTGGGGTACAGTCGTGAATGGTCTGGGGTTTTCAAACTGACCAATACTTCGATCAAGAACGCCAAGATCAACTATCAGGCGCTTTTCAATCATGTGGATAGCCGACGTATGAACTATGCGTTCCGGTACAACCCCGATGGCCTATCCACCCAGGAGAACTTCTCCATTTCCCATGGGCTCGACTGGACCCATTCTCTCGGCGAGAAGAGCTATCTCAAACTCATCGCTAGGCAGAACTACTCAAAATACACCGACTACGTCTACCCCGATGTCTACGACGCCAGATACGACTCGTCCGGAGCTCCGATCCAGGAGCCCAATTTCGAGCCGGGGGCCGTGATCCAGGGGGTGGAATTCACGAGATTCAAGCAGGAGACCAATACTCTCCTGGTGAAAGGATCTGTGCTGAGCCAGCTCTCACCGACGCAGCAGATAAAGATCGGAGGAGAGTTCCAGCTTCCCAAAGTCTCATTCGGAACGCCCGGCTATCTGGTTTTTGCGCAGGGAGGAGGCGGAGAAGCACTCGATCGCCACGTCGATGAACCGCCCGACTACCCCGGAGTGCGAAGCTACTTTCCCATCGTGGCCTCGGCGTTCGCCCAAGAGGCCACCGAATGGACGAGCGTCAAGATCCGAGCCGGGTTCCGTTTGGACTATTTCAATGCCCGATCGACGGTTCCCAGTGATCTCGCCAATCCTGCCAACAGCATTGTCGGGGCTCCCACATCCATGAATGTGTCGACCACGACCAAGGTTTATGCCTCACCGCGGCTTGGAGTGGCCTATCCTATCGAAGACCAGGCCGCCATTCATTTCGCGTGGGGGCATTTCCGTCAATATCCGCCCATCGGAGAGATCTTCAACAATTCGGACTACTCCGCGCTCTACAATCTCCAGGCGGGTGATCCCAACATTCGAACGATGGGGAATCCTGATGTCAGGCCGGAGCAGACCGTTCAGTACGAGATCGGATACAAGCAAACGCTCGGCCAGGACATGGGGATCGATCTGACGGCCTTTTACAAGGACATCCGATCGCTCATCGGTGTGGAGTTCATCGAGACCTACAACAGTGCGCTCTACGCACGACTTACCAATGTCGATTTCGGAAATGTTCTGGGTTTCACGATCGCGTTCGACCATCGCCAGCTGGGGCCCTTGCGTCTTTCCATGGACTACACCTGGCAGCAGGCGCTCGGCAACGCAAGCAACCCCCTGGAGACCGTAGCCCGCGCGGAAGCCAAAGAAGATCCACGGCCTCGCCTGGTGCCCTTCGCATGGGATCAACGGCACACCTTCAATCTGACGGCGGCCATTTCCAAACCAAATGACTACTCACTGAGCACGGTGATCAAGGTAGTCAGCGGGCAACCCTATACGCCGCTGCTCGACTCTGGATTCGGCAATGGTCTCGAGACGAATTCGGACAACAAACCAAGTGCACTACTGATCGACCTGCGCGCGGAAAAGAGCCTGGGATTCAGCGGAGTACGTCCGTCCATTTTTCTGCGCGTGTTCAATCTCTTCGATACGAGGTATTTCAACGGAGCCGTCTTCAACAGTACTGGCAGTCCCTACTATTCGCGGTTTCCGGGGTCTGCAGATCAGATCGCGCTCGCCGATCCGTCACGGTTCTATACACCGCGCAGGATCGAGCTGGGCATTCGTTTCGAGACGGGGGCTTGGTGATGAGTCAGCGACGTGGAATCGATGATCGGCAATCGAGTGGTCCTGGCCGGCCGACTCTGGTCGCCGGACTGATGCTGATCTGTGCGGTCCTTTTCAGTGCTTATGCAGCGGCTGACGTTCCAACGCCAGTTCCATTCGCTGAGAGAGGCACCAAGGACGCCGAACGATCGGGTCTTCACGATGCCAGCAATATCCGTACGATATTTTGGAATTACGGAATGGTGGGAGACTACCCAATCGATCCCGTGAACGTGGACTTGAGCGTATTCCATTCTGCCGAAGCTCCCAAAGGGTCTGGAATGAACTACAGCGATGGAATCACTCCCTTCGTTCTCGCCAAGATCACGCAGACCGATGGAAGCGAAGCGTACGTCATGGAGACAGGGTACCGTGAGAGGCAGGGAAATAGCCCGTATTTCAACCGGGTCATGCGCTTCGAGCCCCGTCCCGGCTACTTGCAGCTCGAATCCAACCGAAATGTCGGACGATCCCCGGCCATCAGTAATGACCCACGAACCTGGCCTGATGTTTGGCCCGACCGTATCAACGATCCTGACGATCCGGGATGGTCCGGTTCCTGGAACGGCTACTTCGGGAAGCAAATCGTCGCGGATCAAGAGTCCTACTTCGTGCTCGACGACCAGTACTACGACGCATGGGATTTTTATCCGGACAGCCGGGATTCGACGCGCAAGGGACTCGGACTGCGAATCGAAGTACATGGATTCCAATGGGCGAATCCGCAGGCACGCAACGTGATCTTCTGGGTCTATGACATCACCAACGAGGGAACCACCGACTATGACGACAACATCATCTTCGGCTTGTACATGGATTCGGGTGTGGGAGGTTCAGCCCTATCTTGCGACGGTATCTTCGAATCCGACGATGACAACGCTTTTTTTGACCGGACCTTCGACAAGGATGTTCTCAACCTCGTCTACACTTGGGATCGTTATGGCCACGGAAGGGATCTGAACTCGTCGTGCGCCAAGACCGGCTACCTGGGGTACGCATATCTGGAGACGCCTGGGGAATCAACCGACGGAATCGACAACGATGAAGACGGAATCACGGACGAAGCCCGTGATTCAGGGCCGGGCGAATTGTTGCAGGGAAAGGCAGCCATCGACGCCTATTTGGCTTCACACTACGATCTGGACCGTTTCGTCGCCACTTATGGGCCGCTCGAGGACTTGCCCGCGTATCGACTCGAACACTGGTGGACCGGCGACGAGGACATGGACTGGACGGTCGAGTTGCAAGATGTCGGAGTCGATGGCATTCCCGACAGCGGAGACACCGGTGAAGGGGATGGCATACCAACTTCTGGCGAGCCCAACTTCGACGCGCTAGATCTCAACGAGTCGGATCAGATTGGTCTCACCGGATTCAAGATCAACCGGATTCGGCCCGGACAGGGCAATCCGGATCAGACGGTCGATGACATTCTGTTTTTCACGACGCCGGCGAATTGGCCCCAACGCCTCTACGAACAATTCAGTGACCCCGACCCTTCCGTACGCTTCGGTGATCCGATTGGCTCGAACTACAACATCGGCTTCCTCTTCGCCTCGGGTCCGTTCAAGCTCAAGGCCGGCAAGACGGAGCGATTTAGCTTGGCCTTGGCCTATGGAGCCAACCTGGAAGAACTGCGCGGGACTGTGAAAACGGTTCAGCAGATTTACGACGCTAACTACCGCTTCGCAGTTCCTCCTCCCCTACCCACTCTCACCGCAGAGGCTGGAGATGGCTATGTGCGCCTTTCCTGGAACAACAAGGCAGAGGGCGCTGCGGATCCCGTTACAGGAGAGTTCGACTTCGAGGGGTATCGCATCTACCGCTCGACCGACTTGAACTTCCTTGATCCCAAAGTCATCACCAATGCTACTGGCACCGATTTCGTAGGAAACGGTCGACCGGAGAAGATCTTCGACCTCAAAAATGGACGCAGAGGGTATTCGACACAGATCGTGGACGGAGTCGCCTACTATCTGGGAGATGATACTGGCCTGCAACACACATGGACCGATACGACAGTCACGAATGGACAGGAATACTTCTACGCAATCGCTTCCTTTGATCACGGCTCGGATAAGCTCGATTTCTACCCGTCTGAGAGTCCGATACTCGGAACGCGCACGCGGCGCGGTGAGTACATTCTCGCTGATAACGTCATCCGCATACGCCCCAATCCCAAATCCGCCGGCTACGAGCCTGCCGAGACCACGGGGATCGAGCACTCCCAGGGCATCGGCGTAGCCGAGGTCAGAGTCGAAGTCGTCAATTCGAACCTCGTCCCGAACGACAATATCTACAGGATCAGTTTTGCCACACCGTCTGTGGACAGTCTACGAGCAACCTCCTATGCGCTGATCGATAGCACTGGTCACGAAATCCTGTTCGAGGGGGGTGTCGACCTTTCTGGAGAGGGCTCCGGTCCCGTGGCCCAGGGTTTACTCCCAGTGATCAGTACTCTCTCCACGGTCGAGATCGATAGCGCGCGCACCGGATTTACCGACGGCTCTGACACAGATGCGCGGCCGATGACGAGCTATCAGATCGCGGCCCCGATCAATCTGAAGCGACCGGGCTTCCCCGATGATATCGTCGTGAGATTTTCCGACAGCGTCATTGACACCTCATTGGCGCTCTTCCCCTTCGCCCCACGCCCCGCGAACTTCAAGGTTTTCGCGCGTGGGCCGGATGGCGAGCGGGAGATGGACTTCCGGTTCCGCGACCTGGATCTGGATGGAACGCTCTCTCAACCCAACGAGGTGATCGACGTCATCACCTATGTGGGTAGCGCGCCCACCCCAACCTGGAGATTGGAGTTGCCCACCGACGCGACCGCGCCAGTACGACCACCTGGAGACGGGGATGTTTTCGAGCTGGTCCTCGATCGCCCCTTGGCAGCGGACGACGTCTTCGTGTTCACCACCAAGGGCAAGGTCGTGGATCTCAATTCGGAAAAAGCAAAGGCTGAGTTTCAACCCTACGTCGTGCCGAATCCGTACATAGGCTCTGCCAGTTTCGAACCTGGGCGCTTCAACGTATCGGGCAGAGGCGAACGTAGGATCGAATTCAGGGGAGTACCCATTAACTGCACCATCAGGATTTTTACGGTGAGGGGGGAACTCGTGCAAACACTCCACCATGATGGTTCAGATGCAGGTTATGTAGCCTGGAATCTCCGGACAAAGGACAACCTGGACGTTGCGCCTGGCCTCTACGTCTATCACGTGGACGGTGGAAATCTCGGCTCGAATATCGGCAAATTTGCCATCATCAAATGATGAAGAGGATCTGATGAAGAGGGCAGATCGTTTGTTGGTGATTCTGGTGTTGGCGATCTCGCTTGGCGGGGTACGCTCTGTACACGCACAGTCCAAGACAGGGACTTCAATTGGTCAGTTCATGAACATCGAGCCCGGAGCGCGGCTCGCCGCGATGGGAAACGCCGGTGCTGCGGTATCTGGCGGCATCCAATCGGCGTATTTCAATCCTGGCGCTATCGGTGAGATCTCCGAATCGGTGGTCCATTTCACACACAGCGAGTGGTTTGCCGATATCAATTATAATTACGCAGCAGTCGCGTTCCCTGTCTCAGGATTTGGAACACTCTTCGGCAGTGTCACATCGCTGAACTCGGGGGACATCGCTGTTCGCACGGTGGACAAGCCCCTGGGAACGGGCGAGCGCTACTCGGTCGGAGATACCGGCCTGACCATTGGCTTTGGCAAGCAGGTTACCCAGAGGTTCGTCGTAGGGCTCCAAGTGAATTACGTGACGGAGCGCATTTGGAATAGCTCGGTGACAGTGCTGACATTCGGACTGGGAACGGTGTATCGGCTTACAGACGACGATCTGCGTATTGGCTTTGCTCTCACCAACTTTGGGACGAAGGGCTCGTTTTCGGGAAGGGATCTGAGTATCCAGTACGATGCCAATCCGAACACGAACGGCGACAACGGCACGCTTCCCGCATCGCAGTGGACGGGAAGCTTCCCGGTCCCAGTGCTCTTCCGTGTTGGCATGAGTCAACCGCTGAAGCTCAGCGAGGCCACCCTCATGACCCTGAGTTTCGATGCGCTCCACCCCAGCGACAACACGGAAACGATCAACCTGGGGCTAGAGCTGGCGTGGATGCAGCGATTGGCCCTGAGGGCCGGCTATCAAACCCTCTTCCAAGAGGACACCTACCTGGGACTCACACTGGGCTTCGGTCTGATAGGTTCACTTGGCGACGCTGGGTTTCACTTGGACTATGCGTGGGCTGATCACGAGTTCCTCGGGGGCACGCATCGGGTGAGTATGGGAGTTAACTTCTAGTGGGCATCGAGAGGATTATCATGAATGGAACACCCAAGACGTTGCAGTCCACCCTCGCATCATTACGATTTGGAGCCCTGCTCTCTCTCGTGATCCTGGTGGTTCTCGCAAGCAGCTCTTCAGCCTTGGCTCTGACTACGGAACAGCTTCTGGATCAAGTGCAGCACGCGACCTTCGACTATTTCTGGAACGAGGCCAACCCCAGCAACGGTCTGGTGAAGGATCGCTCTACCAGTGGGTCGCCGGCCAGTATCGCTTCCGTAGGTTTTGGTCTCACTGCGATTACGATCGGCATCGACCATGGGTGGGTGAGCCGTGCGGACGGCCGTGATCGAGTATTGACCACGCTCCAGACCTTCTGGAATGGTCCGCAGGGCACGGCGAGTTCAGGAATGATGGGATACAAGGGCCTCTTCTATCACTTCCTGGACATGAATACCGGAGCGCGTGTTTGGAACTGTGAACTCTCGACCATCGACACCGCTCTCTTGATGGCGGGGGTGCTGGACGCCAAACAGTATTTCGATACGACCGAAGCACTCGATATACAGATTCGGGATCTTGCGGACTCGCTCTACCAGAGAGTCGATTGGGAGTTCATGCGTGCCAACGGTGTGGGTATCCGCATGGGCTGGAATCCCGAGGGAGGGTTTTCGTCCTTCGGCACCTGGGTTGGTTATAACGAGGCCATGATCCTCTACATCCTCGCCCTGGGCTCCCCCACCCATCCCGTTCTTTCCAACACCTGGTTCACCTGGACCAGCGGATACAATTGGTCGACCCAATACGGGTACGAATACCTTGTCTTTCCGCCTCTCTTCGGGCACCAGTACTCGCACTGCTGGATCGATTTTCGGGGGATCCAAGACGTATACATGCAGAGCAAAGGGAGTACCTACTTCGAAAATTCCCGCAAAGCCACCCTCGCAGCCCACGCCTACTGCGTCGACAACCCTCTAGGCTGGCTTGGCTACGGGGATCTCTTGTGGGGCTTGACTGCATCGGACGATCCTGGTGGATATCTGGCCCACGGTGCTCCCCCCGCTCAGAACGACAACGGCACGATCTCTCCGACCGCCGCGGCTTCCTCCATCGCGTTCGCACCAGAGATCGTGATTCCCACGCTCCATTATATGTATGACAACCTGTATGCGGACCTTTGGTCGGTGTATGGCTTCAAGGATGCCTTCAATCTCACCCAAGGATGGTGGGCCACCGACTATCTAGGAATCGACGAGGGTCCCATCGTGATCATGATCGAGAACTACCTGAACGGTTCAGTGTGGTCTCGATTCATGCAGAATGCCGACGTGCAACGTGGTCTCGAAACCGCAACATTTACTCAAGCCACTGCGGCTCCCGAAGCAACCAGGTTGGGAGTGAGTGCTATCGTCTTGAATCAAAATGTTCCAAACCCCTTTGCGGGGCCCTCCATGATTTCGTACAGCTTGCCCCAGGCCGGGCGGGTGACCCTTTCGCTTTATGATGTGAAAGGGCGTCGAGTGCGAAACATGGTGAATCGAGTTCAATCCGCCGGGAATCATCAGATTCGCATGGATCTGCACGATCTTCCGGGTGGTGTGTATTTCTACACGCTGGAGTCCAATGGCGAGCGTGTAGGAAGGCGGTGTGTCTTGATGAGGTAGAGCAGGATCTAATTATGGTATACTTCGACTATGTATGTGCGGGCTCACACGCCGCCGGGTCCTAAGCCGCATAGTCGATCTGAATCGCAACTCTTTAGGAGGACAGCTAGAATGAGATATAACGGATATGGGAAGTGGAAGCAGTGTCTCATGATCGTGGTGCTCTCGCTCATCGTTCTCGCAACGGTGGCCGAGGCCGCGACCCCCAACCCTACGAGCGCAGTCTTGAAGACACGCATCTTCAACGATTGCCCCACCTCAATCTTAACCACTAGCAACGCGTACCCTGCGTCGATCGTGATCGATGACCAAGATCTCGAATGTGGCGGGTTTGCCAACCTGCACAACTGGAGGTTCTCAGAGGACGGTAGCAGTGCGGTCAACTTCGACAACAATGCTGCTTTCGCTTTCGGTGCGGACCTGCTGATCACGGGAACTGGTGGTGAGGCAGGTCTTTCGGTAGCGCCCTGGTGGTCTCAAGATATTGATGGCCGCTTCAACGTACGGTCTACAGATGGGGAAATCGCCTGCTTTGGTGGACGACTTCCTTTCTATTCGTTCACGGCCAGCCAAGGTATATCCTACACGGCGGGCGACGTGATCCATCTGGGTATCATGTACCAGCCGCACGCCAACACCATGGAGGAACCTGCAGAGATCACCTACCTCGTCAACTACAATGGGATGTCGTACAGCAGCGGACCCATCGCCTTCGACGAGGGCAATACTGCCGAGGATCCCCCGTACGGCCTCTGGGGCATGCTCAATGATGCCCAGGTCGGCGGCTACTGCCAGATGTTTCTGCAGGCCGGGAATGCCAATGCAGGTGTCCACGTGGAATGGACCAACATTACTTACGAGCCCATGGAGATTGTCGCCGCGGAACAGTCCTCTTGGGGCAAGGTCAAATCGCTTTACAAGGGGCATTAGTCGCATCGAAACAACTCTCCGCCTCATTTAGGAATGAGTTGGATGACAACGAGCCCCGGGGGAACCCCTCGGGGCTCTTTCGTCGCAGTTCCCGGGATCAAGTCGTTCGAGGTGCCGCCAAGCTGGCGAGAAGCCTCTGGCGAGTGGCTCAGAGAGAACGAGTGGCTCCTAAGCGGGGATCCCCAGTTCCCGATGGAGATAGGCTCGAGCCTTGACCCAGTCGCGGCGCACCGTGCGATCGGTGATTCCCAAGGCAGCCGCTGTCTCGGTCTCACTCATCCCCGCGAAGAACCGGCACTCCACCACGCGGGTCAGCCTCTGATTCATCTCCGTCAGTCTGCTCAGCGCGCGGTCGAGGTCCAGCAGCAGATCGGCCTGTTGATCGACCTGTAGGCTCTCGAGCTGCAGATCGACCCGCTGCCAATTCCCGCCCCGTTTCTGTGACGCGTGCCGGCGGGCGTGATCCACCACGATTTGGCGCATGGCCGTCGCGGCCACCGCATAGAAGTGGCAGCGATCGTTCCACTCGGGCAGTTGGGCCGCCGCCAGCTTGAGGAAGGCCTCGTGGACCAAGGCGGTCGTGTTCAGGGTGCGGTCTTTTCTCTGACCGCTGAGTTGACGCCGCGCAATCGACCGCAGTTCCTGATAGACGTGCGGGATGAGCTCGTCCAGAGCCCCCTCCTCACCCTTGCGCACTCTTCCCAGGAGCCGGGTGAGATCCTCTTTGCCGCCTGCTTCACTCATCGCCGTTGTCTTTCGTTACTTCGCTCAACTCGAAGCTTTTCGCCCGTTCCGGCTTTCCCCACTTGCGGTAGAGTTCTGCCATCGCCTCCCTGGATTCAAGGGTGTACTCGTCCTCGGCCCCCCGGGATTCCAAGAGCGCCTCGTAGCCCTCCTGCAGCAGAGCCTCGGCCTCCTCGAACTCCCCTATCGCACACAGACATCGACCCAGAAGGGTTCGCGTGGCCGCGATCTCCCAGTGGCCAGGCGCCAGGGATGCTTTCTGGATCGAAAGGGCCCTCTGCAAAAGCGGCACTGCATCATCCAGTTTTCCCGAATCAAAGAGCACCCGAGCCCGGCCAGACAGCACGACAGCGAGCTGCACGCTCTCCCCACCGACTACTTTCTCGGCGATGGCGAGCGCGTCTTTCGAGAGGCTGTCCACATCCGCCAACGAAGCTGTGCGCATCCGCGCCGTCACCAGGCTATTCTCGCTCAGAGCCACGTCGATGTGCTTGTCGCCGTAGATCTCGCGCCGGATGGAGAGTGCCCGCTCCAACAGCGTGGCCGCCTCTTCGTATTCGCCCCGGCTCAAGAGCAGTGATCCCAAGTTGTGAAGATTGGTCGCAACCGTACGATGCTTCGCTCCGTGCAGACGCGTGTTCAAGGCGAGAACCTCGCGATAGATGGGCTCCGCTTCGTCGAGACGGCCCTGCACGCGATAGAGAGTGGCGAGGTTGTTCAAATTCATGGCGACGTCGGGATGATCTTCCCCCAAGAGCTTGGTACGAATGGCGAGGGCTTCGCGAAACCGCCGTTCCGACTCCTCGTACTCTCCCTTCTGGCCCAACAGTACCCCCAAATTATCCAGAGAGATCGCGTATTCGGGGTGCTGCGTCCCCAGGACCTTCTTGCGAATCGCCAGGACCCGTCGATAGATCGGCTCCGCTTCCTCGAAGTTACCCTTCCATTTGAGAGTCAATCCCAAATTGGCCAGGCTGGCCGCGTATTCCGCGGTCTCGATTCCGGACACTCTCTCCTTGGCCTTCAGGGCTTCCCGTAGAAGCGACTCGGCCTCATCATAGCGTCCGCGGTAGGACAGGGTCATGCCGAGATCGTTCAGGGCCTCGCCGAGGCCGGCTGCATCATCGGGATGCCGGCGATAGAGCGCGACGGATTTCCGCAACACCTCCTCGGCGCGATCGAGATCGTCGAGCTCCTGCAGAACGAATCCGTAGCGATCCAGACTCTGGGCCAGCTCGATGGCCTCTGGACCGCGCGCCTTCTCCCAGAGTGTCGCTGCCTGGGCAAAATGATCGCGCGCGGAATCGTACTCTCCCAATTGCTGGTAAAGCCCGGCCACTACCCCGTGCATCTCTGCGGCAATTTCGGGCTGCCCGCCGAGCTCATCCTGGATTCGTTGCGCCCCGCGGTCCAACATCTGCCGCGCCGTCAACTCCTCGCCCGCCGCCGTCGTTGGATCGTTCGCCTCGAAAAGAGAAACGATAAAGCTCTCCACCTGTGTGGTCTTGCGACCCTGGGCTACCGCGCGATCCCTCTGGACCGCGAGACGTTTGGTGTAGAAGCCGGTCAACGCCACCAGCAAGAAAAGAGTAACGGAGGCGAACACCACGCTCTTGCGATGTCGCTGGCTTGCCTTGCGTAAACGATAGCCGAAGGTAGCGGCCTGCGCGGATACCGGAAGCCCCCGCAGATGATTCTCGATGTCCTCCGCCATCTTCTGCGCCGAGGAGTAGCGCCTCTGCGGGTCTTTTTGCAGCGCCTTGAGCACGATCTTGTCCAGATCACCGCGCAGCTTACGCGCAAGTTCGCTACCCACGCACCGGCTGGGGAGAAGCGGATCGTCCTCCAAGACGCGCCGCGCGAGTTCGTGGAGTGGACCGTCGCTCGCGAAAGGACGCTTCTTGGTCAGGAGCAAATAGAGAAGTACGCCCAGACCCCAAACGTCGGTGGCAGTGGTAATCGCACTGCCGTCGATTTGTTCGGGCGCGGCGCACGAAGGGGTGACCGGCGCAATACCCACCTGAGTGAGTTCCTGCGAGCGCTCGTCTTCATTCACGATGCGGGCCACCCCGAAATCGAGGAGTTTGATGCGCCCGTCGGCGGTGACCAGGATGTTCGAAGGTTTCAGGTCGCGGTGAACCACGAGGTTGCGGTGGGCGGCCTGAACTACCTCCGCGACTTTCACGAAGAGTCGCAAACGCTCCCTCAAGTCCGCGCTCGAATCTTCGCAGGCTTGATCGATGGGCTTCCCTTCGACGTACTCCATGACCAGGTAGGGCAAGCCGTCTTCGCTCAAACCGCCATCGATCAGCCGTGCTACCGAAGGGTGTTCGAAACGAGCCAAGATCTGACGCTCGGCCTTGAAGCGTTCCATCAGCTGTGGCGTCGCCATTTCCCAACGCAGCAGTTTCAGGGCAACTCTTTGGGTGAAGTTGGCGTCGCTCCGCTCTGCCAAGAAAACGAGACCCATGCCACCGCTGCCAATCGGAGACAAAATACGCCAGGAACCGACGCGCTTGCCCAAAAAGGGGCCGGCCGCGGGTGACGCGTCCTTGCTCCACACTCCCAATTTTCCCGCGAGCTCGCCCAGTTCATGATCCAGGGGACCGGGGCTAGCCGCGGCAGCGAGAAGAGCATCGAGCTCGCGGCGCAGGGCCCGATCCCCGCAGCAGGCTTCCTTCAGGTACTCTTCGCGAGCGGCGGGCTCGAGTTCGAGCGCGGCATCGAAAATGGCCTCGATGCGAGACCAGAGGGTCCTATCGAATTCTCCGTGCATGAATTCAGTATAGGGGAGAATGCGGGTTTAGTCCCTCGCCACCCGCTCCGGGGACGTGTGCGGCCCTTGGTCGTCGCGAACCGCGCGCGCCGGGTTCTCCCTCCCTTGACCCCGATCTCACCCTCTGCTTTACTGAAACAAGGCGGCGATCCGCGCCCAACCCCTGAGGCTCTCCCCCAGCGAGGGCCCATGCGGGGCAAAGGGGGGCATACTCCCGGATTCGACATCGACGAGACCTTCGACCGCCTCGCCGTGGGTTTCGCTGCTGGGGAGCGTGTACCTCACGGCGGTGATGAAGGAGTTCGTGATGCCCAGGAACAAGGACCTCAAACGCCTCGTGCGCTCCCGCCAGAAGAGAACGGGCGAGAGCTATACCAACGCGCGCCGGCAGATTCTCCAAAAGCGCCCGCTTGCTCCGCCTGACTATCCAGCCGTAGCCGGGATGAGTGACGAAGCTGTCGCACGCAGCACTCACCGCGCTTGGAAGGATTGGGTGGCGTTTCTGGACCAACGCGGCGCCCACACCTGGTCGCACCGCGAGATCGCGCGCTATCTGCAGCAGGATATCCACCTGACGCCCTGGTGGTCGCAGACCGTCACCGTAGGCTACGAACGCATCAAGGGGCTGCGAGCCAAGAACCAGCGTCACGGTGGCAGCTTCGAGATCAACAAGAGCAAAACCCTGCCGTTCTCGATCGAGACTCTGTACGGGGCTTTCCAGGCTGCCAGGCGGCGGCACTGGCTCGGGGACTTCGAGCTCGAGCTTCGCAAGAGCAAACGCCTGCAATCGATGCTGGCGCGTTGCCCCGACGGCACTCCCCTACAGATTCATTTCGTCGACAAGGGGCCCAACAAGAGCCAGGTCCAGTTACAGCACGGCGGGCTCGTCTCCAAGAAGAAAGCGGAGGAGATGCGCGCCTTCTGGACCGAACGGCTGACTGTGCTGGCGCGATGGCTGCGCGCGAAAGACGCGAATTGACGGAACTCGCCGTTTGGGGCAAAGAGAAGGCCCCCAGTTCCAAAGAACTGGGGGCCAACTCAGTAATGCCGGCAACGTCCTACTCTCCCACGAGGTCTCCCGCGCAGTACCATCGGCGCAGAGGTGCTTGACTACCGTGTTCGGAATGGGAACGGGTATTTCCACCTCGCCATGGTCACCGGCAAGTCGATGCTCGGAGCTTGCTCCGAGTCTCTTCAAAACTCTGACAACCGCAATCGGGTAAGCAAAGGCACTTTTCAGAGCCTTGCACACTTCCTTCTCCGAAAGGAGAAGCAAGGAGAATCAAGCCTCACGGCCGATTAGTACCACTCGACTGAACATGTCACCATGCTTACATCTGTGGCCTATCTACCTGGTCATCTTCCAGGGGCCTTTAGGGGCCTTACGGCCCGGGAAGTCTCATCTCAGGAGGGGCTTCACGCTTATATGCTTTCAGCGTTTATCCCTGCCAGACATAGCTACCCAGCCGTGCCTCTGGCGAGACAACTGGTGCACTAGAGGTCTGTCCATCCCGGTCCTCTCGTACTAGGGACAGCTTCCTTCAAACTTCCTGCGCCCGCGACGGATAGGGACCGAACTGTCTCACGACGTTCTGAACCCAGCTCGCGTACCACTTTAATTGGCGAACAGCCAAACCCTTGGGACCTTCTCCAGCCCCAGGATGTGATGAGCCGACATCGAGGTGCCAAACCTCCCCGTCGATGTGGACTCTTGGGGGAGATCAGCCTGTTATCCCCGGCGTACCTTTTATCCGTTGAGCAACGACCCTTCCATGCGGAGTCGCCGGATCACTAAGACCTACTTTCGTACCTGCTCGACTTGTCTGTCTCGCAGTCAAGCTCCCTTATGCCTTTACGCTCGTCGCGTGATTGCCAACCACGCTGAGGGAACCATTGCGCGCCTCCGTTACACTTTTGGAGGCGACCGCCCCAGTCAAACTGCCTGCCACACACTGTTCCTGGCCCGGATTCACGGAACCAGGTTAGAATTCCAGCAACACAAGGGTGGTATTTCAAGGTTGGCTCCACGAACACTAGCGTGCCCGCTTCAAAGCCTCCCACCTATCCTACACATGAGTTACCAAAACCCAATATGAAGCTACAGTAAAGGTGCACGGGGTCTTTCCGTCCTGTCGCGGGTAAGCGGCATCTTCACCGCTACTACAATTTCACCGAGTCCGTAGCAGAGACAGCGCCCAAGTCGTTACACCATTCGTGCAGGTCGGAACTTACCCGACAAGGAATTTCGCTACCTTAGGACCGTTATAGTTACGGCCGCCGTTTACTGGTGCTTCGATTCAGAGCTTCGCCCGAAGGCTAACCCCTCCTCTTAACATCCCAGCACCGGGCAGGTGTCAGACCCTATACGTCGTCTTGCGACTTAGCAGAGTCCTGTGTTTTTGGTAAACAGTCGCTCAGGCCTTTTCACTGCGGCCTCTTTCACCTTCACTCGCGTGGAGCTTCGGCTAATCAAGGCGCCCCTTCTCCCGAAGTTACGGGGCCATTTTGCCGAGTTCCTTTGCTACGGTTCTCTCGAGCACCTTAGGATTCTCACCCCACCTACCTGTGTCGGTTTACGGTACGGTCACGCGGTACCTGCCTAGAGGTTATTTCTCGGCAGCGTGCCTGGGGCCACTTTGTGAGGCAAAGCCTCTCGTCATCGCATCTCGGATTTAGGTCCGCGGATTTTCCTACGGTCCCATCCTACATGCTTGAACCCACACTTCCATCCGTGGGCTGGCCTTACGCTTCTGCGTCACCCCATCGGTCATAACGCTACCAACGTGGTTCCGGAATTTTGACCGGATTCCCATCGCCTACGCCTTTCGGCCTCGGCTTAGGGGCCGACTTACCCTGAGCGGATTAGCCTTCCTCAGGAAACCTTAGGTTTTCGGTGAACGGGTTTCTCACCCGTTTTATCGCTACTCATGCCGGCATGATCGCTTCCGATTGGTCCACGCCCTCTCTCGAGAACGCTTCAACCCTGACGGAATGCTCCCCTACCATCGAAAAATCGATCCGCAGCTTCGGTACCAAGCTTGAGTCCCGATCATCTTCGGCGCTGGACCACTTAACTAGTGAGCTATTACGCTTTCTTTAAATGATGGCTGCTTCTAAGCCAACATCCTAGCTGTCTGTGCAATCCAACTTCCTTACCCACTTAGCTTGGATTTGGGGACCTTAGCTGGCGGTCTGGGTTGTTTCCCTCTCGGCAATGGAGCTTATCCCCCACTGCCTGACTCCCGCGCATCGTACTACTGGCATTCGGAGTTTGATTGGGGTCGGTAAACCTTTTGGGGCCCCTAACCCATTCAGTGCTCTACCTCCAGCAGACTAACGCGAGGCTAGCCCTAAAGCTATTTCGGGGAGAACCAGCTATTTCCAGGTTTGATTGGCCTTTCACCCCTAGCCACAGCTCATCCAAGCGGTTTTCAACCCACCCTGGTTCGGACTTTCACGCACTGTTACATGCGCTTCATCCTGGCCATAGCTAGATCACCTGGTTTCGGGTCTACCGCCTGCGACTGTTCGCCCTATTCAGACTCGGTTTCCCTTCGGCTACACATCTGAGATGCTTAACCTTGCCGCAGACGAGTAACTCGCCGGCTCATTATGCAAAAGGCACGCGGTCAGCTATCCGGCCGAAGCCGGAGTCGCCTCCCACAGCTTGTAGGCACATGGTTTCAGGTACTATTTCACTCCCCTCCCGGGGTACTTTTCACCTTTCCCTCACGGTACTGGTTCACTATCGGTTGTCGAAACGTACTTAGCCTTAGGAGATGGTCCTCCCAGATTCCCACAAGATTTCTCGTGTCCCGCGGTACTCGGGAACACTGCAAGGAAGGCCCGTCCCTTTCGCGTACAGGGCTGTCACCCTCTATGGCTCCTCTTTCCAGAGGATTCTGCTAGAGACAGGCTTTGTAACTTCCCGGCGGCTCCGTAACTCCGCCAAGCAATGTCCCACGACCCCGTGTGCGCAACGGTCACGGCCTTGACACGCACACGGTTTAGGCTGATTCCCCGTTCGCTCGCCGCTACTGAGGGAGTCGTTATTACTTTCCTTTCCTGGGGGTACTTAGATGTTTCAGTTCCCCCCGTTGGCTCCAGTCGGCCTATTTTATTCAGCCGATGGTACTGCGAGTTAGCTCGCAGTGGGTTTCCCCATTCGGACATTTCCGGATCACAAGTTGTTTGCACTTCCCCGGAACTTATCGCAGCTTGCCACGTCCTTCATCGCCGTTCGACACCAAGGCATTCACCAAGTGCCCTTAGTAGCTTGATCCAAAAAAGCTCCTAAAGGTGCCTTCTATCGCTTACCCGATATACGGTTGTCAAAGAACATCCCTGGCAAAGCCAGGATTCGAAACTGGTGGAGATAACCGGGATCGAACCGGTGACCTCCGGCTTGCAAAGCCGGCGCTCTCCCAACTGAGCTATATCCCCGAACCCAGAAAAAAGATGGTGGGCCTAGATAGATTTGAACTATCGACCTCACGCTTATCAGGCGTGCGCTCTAACCAACTGAGCTATAGGCCCCGTGGCCAGAGCCCATGCCCGGCTCCTAGACGATCGAATAGCGCGCGAGCCCATCTTGAATGACTTTGGATTGTGTCTACCAGGTCCGTCAGTCGACTTCCGAAGAAATCGGCCCGACGGCCTTGGCTCCTTAGAAAGGAGGTGATCCAGCCGCACCTTCCGGTACGGCTACCTTGTTACGACTTAGTCCCCCTCACCAACCACACCTTCGGCGCATGCCTCCCAAAAGGGTTGGCAGAACGACTTCGGGTGCAGCCAATTCGGTTGACTTGACGGGCGGTGTGTACAAGGCCCGGGAACGGATTCACCGCGGCATGCTGATCCGCGATTACTAGCGATTCCGACTTCATGCAGTCGAGTTACAGACTGCAATCCGAACTGAGGCCGACTTTTTGGGATTGGCTCCCCCTCGCGGGTTCGCAGCCCATTGTACCGGCCATTGTAGCACGTGTGTAGCCCGGGACGTAAGGGCCATGATGACTTGACGTCGTCCCCACCTTCCTCCGGTTTATCACCGGCAGTCCCCCTAGAGTTCCCACCATTACGTGCTGGCAACTAAGGGCAAGGGTTGCGCTCGTTGCGGGACTTAACCCAACATTTCACGACACGAGCTGACGACAGCCATGCAGCACCTGTCCAGCGACTCAAAGAGAAGGTGTATCTCTACACCGGTCCCCTGGATGTCAAGCCCCGGTAAGGTTCTTCGCGTTGCATCGAATTAAACCACATGCTCCACCGCTTGTGCGGGCCCCCGTCAATTCCTTTGAGTTTCACCCTTGCGAGCGTACTCCCCAGGTGGTCCACTTAATGCGTTAGCTGCGGCACTGAAGGGGTAGAACCTCCAACACCTAGTGGACATCGTTTACGGCTAGGACTACCGGGGTATCTAATCCCGTTCGATACCCTAGCTTTCGTGCCTCAGCGTCAGTGCCGTCCCAGATGGCCGCCTTCGCCACCGGTGTTCTTCCTGATATCTGCACATTTCACCGTTACACCAGGAATTCCACCATCCCCTGACGGACTCAAGCCTTGCAGTTTCAGAGGCAGTCTAACCGGGTGAGCCGGTAGATTTCACCTCTGACGGACAAGGCCGCCTACGCACCCCTTACACCCAGTGATTCCGAACAACGTTCGCTCCCTCCGTATTACCGCGGCTGCTGGCACGGAGTTAGCCGGAGCTTCCTCTGTAGGTACCTTCAAACCATGGAATTATTCGTTCCATGGCTTTATTCCCTACTGACAGAGCTTTACGATCACTAGGACCTTCATCGCTCACGCGGCGTCGCTCGGTCAGGCTTTCGCCCATTGCCGAAGCTTCTCGACTGCTGCCTCCCGTAGGAGTCTGGGCCGTATCTCAGTCCCAGTGTGGCCGGACACCCTCTCAGGCCGGCTACCCATCGTCGCCTTGGTAGGCCGTTACCCCACCAACAAGCTAATGGGACGCGGGACCATCCTTAAGCGGCAGCTTTCATGAAGAGGCCACCTTTATCGGCGAGACATGCGACTCGCCGCGTTATGCGGTATTAGCACCCCGTTAGAGATGTTATCCCCCACTCAAGGGCAGGTTTCCCACGCGTTACTCACCCGTTCGCCACTCTACTCGCTTCCCGAAGGAAGTTTTCTCGTTCGACTTGCATGCCTAATCCACGCCGCCAACGTTCGTTCTGAGCCAGGATCAAACTCTCCGTTGTAAAAAACGGAGCCGGGACAAAAGTCCCGGTTCATTCTCAACAAGTTGGTCCCCGAACCTAAGGGTAGAACCCAGGGTTCAAGAACCCACTCTCCAAAATCAGACGGGTCTCGCGCGCTATTCGATTATCAAAGAACCGGGCATTTGGAATTGGCCCTACCGCTAGAAGCGGCATCGACTGCTTTTTCAGCAGGGCTGCTAATACTAGGGATGTGATCAGAGGGCGTCAAGCAAAAGGAGTTAGAGCATCCCTGACCAACGCCTCGCAAGGAAGCGTCTTCGCTCCCTATGAGCAGCGGAGGCGCAATATAGTGAGGGTGTGAGGGTGCGTCAAGGGCTTTCGCGGAGAAAAGCCGAAGAACTTCGCCGTGGGCAAGGGAGCGGGCATCCTCTTGCCAGACAAGCAATTGCTACTGGAACTCCACATCCACGAAGACCCGCTTGCCCACCTTCAGGCGGTAGCGACGCCCCACCCCCGCCGGCAGCTCCATCTGTGGACTGTCCGCCCGCTGTCCATCCACGGAGACCCCACCCTGCTCGATGAGGCGGCGCGCCTCACCACGGCTCTTCACCAGGCTCAGATCGCTTAGGAGCTTGACGAGCCAGTAGTCCTTGTCCTGGGCAGGCAGGCGCCGGCACTCGACCTCTTCGGGCTCCCCTTTGTCCACGAAGATGCGGTCGAAGGCGGTCTCCGCCTCGTGCGCAGCGTTCTCGCTGTGGTACTGGCCGATGATGTTGCGCGCCAAGCTCCGCTTGAGTTTGGCGGGATGACTCTTGGGGTCCGCGAGCCGCTTGCGCACCTCGTCCATCGCGTCCGCGTCGAGATCGCTCACGAGTTCATACCAGCTGAGCATGAGATGGTCGGGGATGGACATGACCTTGCCGAACATCTCCTCGGGCGCATCGGTGATGCCGATCGAGTTGCCCAAGCTCTTGGACATCTTCTCCACCCCATCGGTGCCCGGCAGTAGCGGCATTGTCAGAACGGTTTGCGGTCGTTGCCCGTAATGCGACTGCAGGTCCCTCCCCACGAGCAGGTTGAACTTCTGATCGGTGCCGCCCACTTCGACGTCGGACTTCAGAGCGACGGAGTCGTAGCCCTGAAAGAGAGGATAG
>CAVSGG010000013.1:0-9446 GCA_963727455.1 Candidatus Krumholzibacteriota bacterium
CCCTTCAATCTTGTCCGAACTACCTCCGCTTCCCCGACGTAGACTCTCGGTTTTCCCGTCTCGGAGTTGATCCCGGTAAGGAAGTAGATCCCCGGTTTCTTCGCTTCGTCGCGCTGAAGAACCAATTCAAGCTGGGACCGGGGGCCAGCCACAGCCTTACCCGTCCAGTTAGATATTTCCGCGGTCCGGACGGAGGCCGGATCACCTTCTGCAAGGAATATTTTTACGGTGGCTGTCTCTTTCATATCTCTCCTTGGCCACGTCCTGCCGTTCAGCCGGCGGCGGAGCCGGTCGGCTGCAACGGCTTGTTAGCAGGCCTTGCCTGCGTGTTGTTTTGGTAAACGAGATAGTGCATCACGTAAGCCCCGTCATTGTGGCGAACACAAGCACGTGTCCGTCTAGGTCCGTACTGTACGCCGCCTGGTCTCCCCAGTCCCGCGTGGCGAGAGGACTAAGTTCTGTGGCCCCCTGCTCCAAGGCTCGCTGGTGGAATGATTCGGGGTCGTCCACGGAAAGGTATATCTCCGCGCGAGGCACCCCCTTGGCATCGTCCGGATCAGGGAGCTTCGTGCCCAGGAGGCGTCGGATGCCAGCCACCGGCATAAGCCCCAATACAGTTCCTTCGTTCAGCTTGAACTCTGTCATGCCGGGTACGTTCAGCGAGGGCCGCATCATCAACACCGCTTCATAGAAACGCGCGCTTGCTTCCTGATCAGAAACGAAAAGGATGATGTTCGCTCTCATCTGCCGCCTTCGTCCTGCTAACGTTGCCGTTCAGCCGGCGGCGGAGCCGGTCGGCTGCAACGGCTTGTAAGCAGGCCTTGCCTGCGTGTTGTTTTGGTAAACGAGATAGTGCATCACGTAAGCCCCGTCATTGTGGCGAACACAAGCACGTGTCCGTCAAGGTCCGTACTGTACGCCGCCTGGTCTCCCCAGTCCCGCGTGGCGAGAGGACTAAGTTCTGTGGCCCCCTGCTCCAAGGCTCGCTGGTGGAATGATTCGGGGTCGTCCACGGAAAGGTATATCTCCGCGCGAGGCACCCCCTTGGCATCGTCCGGATCAGGGAGCTTCGTGCCCAGGAGGCGTCGGATGCCAGCCACCGGCATAAGCCCCAATACAGTTCCTTCGTTCAGCTTGAACTCTGTCATGCCGGGTACGTTCAGCGAGGGCCGCATCATCAACACCGCTTCATAGAAACGCGCGCTTGCTTCCTGATCAGAAACGAAAAGGATGATGTTCGCTCTCATCTGCCGCCTTCGTCCTGCTAACTTAAATTCTACGGCCCCATGTAAGGAGCCCACTACGAGTTATCCAGTACTGGTAACGATCCTACGCCTCACCGGGAAGCTGGGCAAGCCCATGGTTGCCAACGGCTTGTTACGCGCTGATTTCGATATTATCACGCACACCGTCACCCATCTAATGGACCGCAATCCCCTTCAACGCAGCCGATCCGCTGGACTCTTGACCGTGAGACCGCGATTGAGCACGTGCGTGTAGATCATGGTCGTCTTCACACTCGAGTGACCCAGGAGTTCCTGAACAGTGCGAATGTCGGCGCCGTCCTCCAGCAGATGTGTCGCGAAGCTGTGGCGGAAGGTGTGGCAGCTGGCGCGCTTGGAGATTCCAGCGCGCAGAACGGCCATCCGGACCGCCCTTTGGACAGCGCTCTCGTGCAGGTGATGGCGGCGCAGTTGCCTTGATTCACGATGGCGATAGCGGCGCGTTGCGGGAAACACCCATTGCCAGGGCCACTCCCGGCCCGCATGGGGATACTTCCGGCTCAAGCTATCGGGAAGCTCGACCCAACCGGCTCCCTCGCGTAGATCCTGACGATGGAGCTTCCAGGCGGAGCGCAGATGGTCCCTCAAAGGGTCGACCAGCCGCTCCGGTAACACGGTCACGCGGTCCTTGCCGCCCTTGCCCTGGCGAACGGTGAGGATGCGTCGTTCGAAGTCCAGGTCCTTCGTCCGAAGCCGACACGCTTCCAGCAGACGCAGCCCACTGCCGTACAGCAGCATCCCAATGAGTCGATAGGGACCGGCCAGCTGATCCAAGACAGCTTCCACTTCCCTGCGGTCGAGCACGACCGGAAGACGACGATGGATCCGGGCCCGGGTGATCTTGTCAAGCCACGGGAGCTCCACTCGTAGAACTTCCCGATACAGGAAGAGCAAGGCGGCCATCGCTTGGTTCTGGGTGGACGCGCTCACCCGTAAATCGGTGGCGAGCCAGCTCAAGAAGCCCTCCACCTCCTCGCGCCCCATTTCGCGGGGATGGCGACCGGCGTGGTAGCGCACGTAGCGGCGCGTCCAGTTCAGATACGCCGTGCGCGTCCGCGGACTGTAGCGACGGGTGCAGAGGATTTGTTCGAATGTGGCGAGGAGGCCGGGGCGACCTTGGGATGATCGCGGCGATCGATCTTCGGACATGACGCACTCCCCGGGAGGCGCAAGCCGACGTCTACTCTACCTCAGCGGGTTCGTGCAGTTCAATACGGGTGCGAGCAGGCACGCCCTTCCGGAATTCCAGCTCACAGCTCATTTTTTGATCTTTCCTCTTGTACCAAACGAGTATTTGTATATATTGAAACTGCCTCCCCAAAAACTCAGGGTTTCCCGTTCCATCGAGCGCTCTGCGGCGGGTGCTCGGTGCGAGCTGACCTGCACCTGCTCACGAGCTTTGGCGGAGCTTCGTGAGCCAGGAAAGGCTGAATCCCTGGGAGAACGTGACAATTCGAAGCAAATCCCACGCGGCCGCTGGCCGCGAGAGGGAATCCTACACGCTGTGGTCTGGCTGGATGGCGCAGTAGCCGGCCAGGCGAAAGGTCGGAGGAGAGGTGAATAAACATGAAAACTCAGATCCGAGGAAGTCTGAGCCGAATGTCCACCAACTCCGAACGTCGAGACACTCGGGTCGAAGGACCGACTCCGAACTGTGAACCACTCGAGCGAAAGGAAGTCGAACTCCGAACGTCGAGACACTTTCGAACGAACACGGACCAACCCCGAACCGGCAACCACGACCTCCCCACTAGAGCCATGACGTCAGTAGCAGAGGCATGAAAGTCGGCGGTGCGAACCCACTACTGGAAAAGCGCCTTCAGCCTCTCGGAGGGATCGTCGAACTGTACCGCCTTCGGATCGAACTCCTCGGGATCGAACGATCCGCCGCACCACTCGAGCATGTCCTCATGATTCTCGTGGCCCGGGTCACTTATCGCCTCGAGGAATTCCTCGTATCCAAAAGGCCCCCCGCAATCCTCCGGCGGACAGTTGCGCGCGCCATTGACACAACGAGGATACGTGACGCCTGCATCGGCCTGTGTCACCCGCTCCAGGACCACCGAATGGCGCCATGAATCGCCAAAGTCGTATTCATAGACGCACTCATCGCCTGAGTTCTTGAAGTCCTCGCTCAGCTTCCGCTTCCAACCGGCGATGATCGAATCCCCTCCCTCGGGGTCCGGGATCCCAACCTCTATGCGACCAGCGCTTGCATCATCAATTTCGAACGCATGGAGATGCGAATCGGTCCAACCCATCGCATCCTGAATCGCAACATGGAGATCCCAGAACGAGTAGTCGTTGGGGACTTCCAACTCCCGCCAGATCGGCGGCGAAAGATCCAAGAGCACGACTTTGAATTTGAGCACTCCGTCCACTGATTTCTCCCTTGATCCAGGTACAAAGGCTCCCGGTCATAGTGTTCATCTGGCGACGCCATCTGACCAATTCCCGTCATCATATGACTGTTCTATTTCGCTGAGCCGGTCATAAAGCGTATCGAGCTCTTTCTGGAGTTCTCTGTCCTCGCAGTGATTTGCTTCGGCTGCAACGAAGCCCAAGATATCCTCCAGATCATCCAGAGTGAACTTCCCCACGTACCCGGTTCCGCCGGGATCGGCCAGGAGTCGCTCTACGTACTCGGGGCCGGTGAAGGTGTGATCTGCGAGAAGCTCCCGCTCGCGTGCACTCACGCTCACCTGAATTCTGTCACCCTGTCCAATCTTCTGCCTCTTCATGTTGCTCCTGTTTGCCGTGTCTGCATCCGCCGGGTGTAGTGTCTGCCCAGAGCATCGGGATTATCATCGCCCCTCCCTACTCGCGTGACAAGAGTCACTTGCCGCTGCCAGGGGGGGTGGCTTCTTTAGCTCCAGAACGGTCCGAAAGGCTGCGCTTGACAACTGATACCGTTGGTGGTATCATATGTGTCATGGGGAAGATCCGGCGCGGGAATTACATCTTCGTCACCTACGTCGGTGACCATGGCCCCCGACACGTGCATGTGTACAGGGATCGCAAGCTGGTCACCAAATGGGACCTGGAGAACGCTTGCGAAATGGAGGGTACCACCATCA
Source organism: Candidatus Krumholzibacteriota bacterium (assembly GCA_963727455.1). Classification (GTDB taxonomy): domain Bacteria; phylum Krumholzibacteriota; class Krumholzibacteriia; order JAJRXK01; family JAJRXK01; genus JAOZPE01. Next base: position 4,361 of record CAVSGG010000013.1, read on the forward strand.
AGAAGGTGCGTGACTTGATCGCAGCGCTCGAGGCTGAGGGCTTACTATGAAGGTTCGTAAGGTAGAAGCGAATAATCGACGAAAGTTGTTCGAGATCGTATCCGGGCGCCGGAACTTCGTGTTTCCGTACAGCAAGTGCGAACCACGGCCTGGATCGGATGACCCAATCGTGAAGGTATACCCTGACCCTGACATTGGTCGTGACGGTTTCACCTATGTTCTCCAGTCCGGAGCCGAGGGCACGATCCACATGGATCACGTCCTGGAGTACAACCAAGACCCCGAGCAGCTGAAGAACCTCGCTCTGTATCGACTGACTCTCGAGGCTCAGGGAAGAGTCCAAGGTTCGCCCTTGTCCAATCGTGAGATTTGCCGACGCCTCGGGACGTCGATGTCACAGCTCTACAGGCTTCTGGACCAGACCAACTACACAAAGTCGATCGGCCAACTGCTCGCGCTACTCGAAGTCCTGGATTGCGATGTGGAAATCGTCGTGCGTGATCGTGAACCCGAGTCTATTGGGTCCTGATCGCAGCTTCGGTTAGCCAAGGTATGAGTGCTAGCTAACTCATCGGCAGGTACAACTTCGTTCTGTGGTACTTACCCGCCGTTCCATAAAGTAAGTTAGGATACCGTCTGTTCCTCTTGTTCGTCCTCGAGGTCCTCGAACAGATTGATCAGAAAATCGCCGTCGGGAAAGGCCGCAATGATGCGCAACTCGCCGCCCATTGCCTCCAGAAAACGACGTAGAGTACTCACGTACATGTCGGACTGACTTTCCATCTTGGAGACTGAAGCCTGATTGATCTGCAGCGATTCCGCGAGCTGCTGCTGGGTTAGGCGTCTGGCCTGCCGCAACTCCTGAAGCGCGACGTCATGCAGGAGCTCTTGGGTCCGCTGGGACACACGCTTCTGACGCTCCGGAGACATCTTGTCGACTAGCTTCTTGAACGACTTGGCCATCAGTTTTCGCCCTCCTTCTCGAGGAGTTTGAGGTGCTCATCGTACGGCTCATCCCACCATTCCTCGAACTCGTCCGTGTACTCGACTTCAAAGGCCATGGGAGTAGTATAGCCTATAAGCAATATAACTACAAGGCTATGTTTTACCGACTTGGCAGCTGGCGCCCTTCCGGTTCCCGTCCAGAGTCCATTTTCTCATTTTTCCTCTTGTACCAAACGAGTATTTGTATATATTGAAAGTGCCTCCCCAAAAACTCAGGGTTTCCCGTTCCATCGAACGCTCTGCGGCGGGTGCTCGGTGCGAGCTGACCTGCACTTGCTCACGAGCCTTGGCGGGGCTTCGTGAGGCAGGAAAGGCTGAATCCCTGGGAAGAACGTGACAATTTGAAGCAAATCCCACGCGGCCGCTGGCCGCGAGAGGGAATCCTATACGCTGCTGGCCCGGCTCGAGGGCGCCGAGGTCAACCAAGCGTCCAGGCGGAGGTTAGGTGAATAAACATGAAAACTCAGATCCGAGGAAGTCTGAGGGGCATGTCCACCAACTCCGAACGTCGAGACACTCACCGTCGGGGCATCCCGTGCGACTCCGAACGTCGAGACACTTTCGAACGAACACGGACCAACCCCGAACTGTGAACCACTCGGGAGAAAGGAAGTCCGAACTCCGAACGTCGAGACACTTTCGAACGAACACGGACCAACTCCGAACCGGCAACCACTCGGGCGAAGGGAATCCGAACTCCGAACGTCGAGACACTTTCGAACGAACACGGACCAACCCCGAACCGGCAACCACACGACCTCCCTACTAGAACCATGACCTGAAACGCAGCAGCAGAAGCGAGACATCGATGCCCCACGCCTCCTTCGTGCACCTGCAGGTGCACAGTCACTACAGCATGCTCGCCGGCGCCACCGCACCGAAAGATCTGGTGGCCAGCGCCGCGCGCACGGGACAACAACAACTCGCGCTGAGTGACTGCAACGGTGCGTGGGGCAACGTGGCGTTCCAGAAAGCCTGCGAGGCGGCGGGCCTCCGTGCCATCCACGGCGTCGAGCTCACCGGCGAGCCGGCGCTGACCGATGCGATCGACGCACCGCGCGTGGTCCTGCACCAGCTCCGCGGTCCGCGTCCCCGCGCGGTGCTGCTCGCGCGCAACCCGGAAGGCTGGGCCGCGATCTGTCGCGCCACCAGCCTGCGTCAGCTACGGCCCGACTTCGATCTCGGGGCCACGCTGCGCCAACTGTTGGTGGAGCACCCGCACGATCTCTTCGTGCTGTGCGACGACATCCCATTGTTGCGCGCCCTGGCGCCCCTCTGCCCCCAGCGCGGGCAGCCCAGCGACCCCGGCGCGCTCTACGTCCTCCTCGCCTGGCAGGAGTGCATCCACCGGCCCGAGCGTCTGGTGGGCCCGAAGCCTCCCCTGGAGGCACTGAAGATCTGGCGCCACGCCCCGCGGGTGCCCAATCATCGTCGTCTGCGCCAACTCGAGCAGCTGGCGCAACGCCTCCATCTGCCCACCGTGGCCAGCGGCGACGTGTGGTTTGCCGAGCCCGACGGCCTGCTCACCCAGCGCGTGCTCAGCGCCATCCGCACCCGCAGCACCCTCTCGCGCGTGAAGCCACCCGCTCTCGCCCCCGAAGGCGCCTGGCTGCGCAGCCCCGAAGAGATGGCCCAACTCTTCGACGAGTTCCCCGACGCGGTGCGCAACACGCTCGTCATCGCCGAGGCCTGCACCTTCCGCATGAAGCTCGGCACCTGGACCTATCCCGACTTCCCCCTCCCTCCGGGCGAAAGCGCCGAGGGCTTCCTGTGGAAAGTCGCCTTCGACGGACTCGCGCGCCGCTTCCAACCCATTCCCCCCCATGCCATGGAGCGCCTGCAAGAGGAGATGCAGGTGGCCGTCCGCCTGCACTTCGCCGAATACCTGCTCGTCGTGTGGGACATCGCGCGCTACGCCCACGAGGAACACATCCCCGTGGTCGGCCGCGGCTCGGCCGCCAACAGCCTGCTCTGCTACGTATTGGGCATCACCAACATCGATCCCTTGGCTCACGACCTCTTCTTCCAACGCTTCCTGAATCCCGAGCGCGTCTCCCCACCCGACATCGACCTCGACTTCTGCTGGCGCCGCCGCGACAAAGTGCTGCGCTACGTCTACGAACGCTACGGACACGACCGCGTGGCCATGATCGGCACCATCAATACCTTCGCCGCGCGCAGCGGCGTGCGCGAAGTCGCCAAGACCATCGGCCTGAGCGACCGCGAGATCAGTCCCATCACCGACCGCCTCCCCCATCGCAGCCTGGGCGACTTCGACAGCTGGCAAGAGCGCATCCCCGAAGCGCGCCACCTCCCCATGCACGAAGAACCCTGGCGCAGCATCCTGAAAGTGGGCACCGCGCTCGAGGGATTCCCACGCCACATGGGCATCCACGCCGGCGGCATCGTCATCGGCCGCGCGCCGCTCACCAACCGCTTCCCTTTGCAGTGGGCGCGCAAGGGCTTCGTCATCACCCAGATCGACATGTACTCGATGGAAGACGTCGGCCTGGTGAAGATCGATCTTCTCGCGCAACGCGGACTCTCGGTGGTGGCCGACACGGTGGAAGCGGTGCACCGCAACACCGGCCGCCGCGTCGACCTTCAAGAGAGCTACGACGAGGATCCCGCCACCCGCCGCGCCATGGGCCGCGGGGAAACCATGGGCTGCTTCTACGTCGAATCGCCGGGCATGCGCGCCCTCCTGCAAAAACTCCACGCCGACACCTTCCCCATGGTGGTCGCCGCCTCCTCGCTCATCCGCCCCGGCCCCAGCGACAGCGGCATGATGCGCCGCTTCGTGCAGGCGCACCTGGGGCTCGACGCCCCACAACGCCTGCACCCCGACTTGAAGTTTCTCGACGAAACCTACGGGGTGATGGTCTACCAGGAAGACGTGATGCGCGTGGCCCACGTCATCGGCGGCCTCAGCCTGGGCGAAGCCGACCTCATGCGCCGCGCCATGAGCTTCAAGGGCAGCAGCGAGCAGTTTCTCTCGCTGAAGAAGAAGTTTCTCGAGGGCGCCAAGCAACGCCAAGTCGAGGACGAAGTCGCCAATGAGATCTGGCGCCAGATGGAGAGCTTCGCCGGCTACGCCTTCTGCAAAGCGCACTCGGCCGCCTACGCGGTGGTGAGCTTTCAGGCCGTCTACCTCAAGAGCCACTGGGCGGCCGAGTTCATGGCCGCGGTCCTGAGCAACCAGGGCGGCTTCTACCACACCGCCGCCTACCTGGAGGAAGCGCGCCGCCTGGGCCTGCACATCCTTCTGCCCGACATCAACCGCAGCGAAATCATCTTCTCAGGAAAAGACGACGAACTGCGCATCGGCCTCATGCAGGTGAAGGGACTCTCGACGCGCACCATGAAGGCCATCACCCACGCGCGCACCAGCGACGGCTTCTTCGTTTCGCTCAGCGACCTACTCACCCGCGTCCCCGAAGCGAGCGAGGACGAAGTCGCCGCCCTCATCCGGGTGGGCGCCCTGGACAGTTTCGAATTGAGCCGCCCCGAACTCCTGTGGAAACACAAGGTGCTGCGGCGTCAGCAACAGAAAGCCAGCGCGCGGCGGGTGCGGAAGGGGGCGGCCGACGGAAGCAGCGCCCCCTCCACCGCCCGCGCGGGCGGCATCACCTCCCTCTTCCCCGAACGCGCGCTACTGGCCACCCAAAACACCTCCCTCGTACCGCGCATCCCCGACTGGGACCTGCGCCAACGCCTGCGCCTCGAACAGGAGGGCCTGCAGCTCAGCGCCAGCCTGCACCCCATGGGCATGCTGCGCGCCTATCTCGATTCTCAGGGAGTGCTGCGCGCCTGCGAGATCTTCGGCCACGTCGGCCGCCACGTGAGAGTGGCCGGCATCCTCATCACCACCAAGAGCACCGTGGTCAAACGCACCGGGCAGCCCATGAAATTCCTGAGCCTGGAGGACGAGACCGAACTCATCGAGGTCACGCTCTTCCCACGCAGCTACCAAGAGTGGGGCCACGTGCTGCTCACCCGCGGCCCCTACCTGGTCACCGGCACCGTCGAGGACGACCACGGCAGCATCACCGTTACAGCGAATAAGGTGGAGTTGTTGCGC
>CAVSGG010000014.1:0-61567 GCA_963727455.1 Candidatus Krumholzibacteriota bacterium
CAAGTAGTCTCGGGCGTGTACTTCTACCAGCTCCGCGCTGGCGCCCTTTTCGAGCGCAAGCGAATGGTGCTCCTGAAGTAGTTACGGAGCCGGATCCTCGCACCAAGGCAGAGACGCAGCTGTAGGAATGCCAAGCGCTTGCGAATCAGTCCGGGGTAGGGTCTTGGCTTTGCCCCCCTCGAGTCCGTATTATATAAGAAGCCCCTGCTCGCTCCTCCGCCTCTCCTTGATCCTACTGGAGGTGCTCGCAATGAGATCCTCTTTCGCGTCCATTGCACTTTGTTCCCTAGTTCTAGCCTTCGCTTTCACTGGTTGTTCCGACTCGACGTCACCGACCGCTCCAAGTCCTGTCGATGGCGGGGCCGTGTTCGACGGCTCCTTTGACGCAGGTGGCGGTTCTTTCGTGATGCAGAGGATCGAGGAACCACTCCCCGACCATCGTCTGCTTCAGATCGAACTCGTCGGAAGCAATGTCCAGGTCGATCCCCAGCAGGGAACGGTCTCGGTGGATGTCGCCATGCGCAACCTAGGGTCGGATGTTCTCTACGCTCCGGCAACCATCTGGTTGAACCGCTTCGTTCCTCCCGGTGTGGTGCCTATGAATGCCGACTTCAACGGGAGGGCGGTTGACTCGGTCTCGACCGCTCCCACCCTTGCTATCTATGGCTATGACTACTCCGCACTTCTGGGCGGGGACGGCATGCTCGCACCGAACGAACTCAGCCAGGTAAAGAGCTGGAAGTTCCTGGATCCCGATTTGCAGTCGTTTTCCTTCAGCGCGCGGGCAGAATTCGGATTGGAACCCGGGCGTCCCGTCATTGCGGGCGTGGTGTTCAGTGACGACAATCGCAACGGAATTCGCGATGACGGAGAGGGTCCGTATCTGGCCGGCGGCGTGGGCATCGAGACGCCCAGTGGAACTCAGCTCGGGGCTCCACTGCAAGCTGACGGAAGCTACCGTGTTCCGGTGACGGAAGCTGGACTCTATAAGGTGCGCTTCATCACCATGCTCGCGTGCCCAGCCTGTTGGTGTGAGACGACGGAAGATCCCCTCAATGTGTTCATCTCTCCCGGGCCTGACGGACAGCTGAGTAGCTTCGAACATGCCGACTTCGGCATCTATCCCGGACCGTGCTCCGATCCACTACCGCAAGCCTACCCCACCGTGCTCACGGAGACTCCGCCGAACGAGATCGAGCAGGATTCCTACCAGCCAATCTCAGCCAGTCTCGCCGGAAACACTTTCACCATTCGCGTGGGTTACAGCGGCTGCTCGGCGGATCACCCTTTCAAACTGCAGGTGGGTCGAACTTTCATGAAGTCGAATCCGCCGCAGACTTGGATGTTGCTCCAGCACGATGACCGCGGCGAAGCATGTCTCGCCTATTTCGAGCGGACTCTCAGCTTCGATCTGCTTCCCATTCAGGACGCTCTCATCGAGGACTTTGGTTCTCCGAGCAAGGTGCTGCTGCGTTTCCGTGATTTCACGGGCGCCGAAACGGAATTCACTTACGACCCGGTTTTCATCTTGATGCAGGGAACCGTGACGGGGATCGATGATCAGGTACCGGTCGACGGCGGCGTGGTGATCGATCTCAAGCTCGACAGCGGGGAATCCTTACAGCTCTACTTCGACTCGCTGTATACTTATCCCCCTCCGCCATCCTGGAGAACCGAGCTGTACCGGGTGATCGCGAGTCTGGAAGTTGGGAACCACGTGACGGCCAAGGGAATAGTGGCCAAGGCGGGGATTCACCTCGTAGGACTCACGATCGATTCCAGCCAGTCCAGGTAGCTCTTGCTTCCCTGGACCACGGCAAAGGCCAGAATTTCGGGCTCTTCATAGGGATGAAGGGCCCGGATTTTTTCCTCGAGCTCTTTGTATCGTCCCTCGGTGGTTTTGATGCTGCAGCGCCATTCCCTCGTCGTTTCCACCTTGCCCTGCCACCAATAGCTGCTCTGAATGGGCCCCTCGACCTGTACGCACGCAGCTAGCCGGCATTCCACGAGCTGTTTGGCGATCTTCGTCGCATTCTGTTCATCATCGACTGTCGTAACGACCTGCAAGATACCTCTCATGGCACCCCCTTTCGCGCGATCCAGCCGAAGGGTAGTTGATACGAGAAACTTCAGCTAGTATGAGGAGTCGTCAGGCACCGGTCGAGTTTCGGGGAACTGACAAAGGACTCCGTTTCCCATGAACGACGAATTCCGCAGGCTCGTACGCCGCCTACCGTTCACAACAGTTCTCATCCTCAGCCTGCTGACGATCTCCTCGATTGCCGGGGTATTGAGTCGTCCTCTCAGCTCGGACCAGCTCAGACATTGGGGCTTTGGCTGGGAAGATTTGATCTCCGGACGCGTCTGGCACCTCTTGAGCGCACCCTTCCTGGTGTTGCGCCCCTACATGGCGCTCAGCATCACCGCCATTCTCTTATTCTTCGTGGGAAGCTGCGAACTACTACTTCGAACCAAGCGGACGATCATGGTGTTCGTAGTCTCCCATATTCTGGGATACCTCGGCACCTTCGTGTTGCTGCGAGCCTTGGGACGATTGGGGTGGAAAGCCGCCGAAGCCTTGACCGTCCACGGTGACGTCGGCGCATCGAACGGCGCCTTTGGCGCCATCGGAGCTGTGCTCGTCTTCTTGCCCACGACTCTTCGCACCCTGGGATTCCTGTTGCTAGGAGCCTACTTGGCCGGCGCCCTTATCGTGGGGAGCCAGGTTTGGGACGTCCAACACATCGTAGCCCTCCTGACGGGAGTTGCTTTTGGAACGCTGTTCCTCAAGCGCGACTCGAAGAAACAGGAGGGTCGGAGAGTCACCACGGTGGTTCTCCACCGGCAGCGGCCACGTCTGATGTCCTGGTTCGTGGGGGGAATGGGAGTGGTGAACGTCATGTCCGCGGCACTGCTTCCCAATCACCCGGGTTTCGAGCGGCTGGAAGGAACCCTCCCCTTGGGTCTGCCCCACGGCCCTCGCATGGTGCTTCTGTTCGGAGGACTCTTGCAACTCTTGGTAGCCGGATCGCTGCAGCGCGCGCAGCGAGTTGCCTGGTGGCTCGCATTCGTGTTGCTCTTCTTGACGACGATCTTGCAACTCATTCTGGGTGTGACGAAGCTGGAGGCTCTCTTCGCGTTCCTCTTCCTGATCCTGCTCGCGGCGTGGAAGGAAGACTTTCCGGCCGCGATCGATCCGCCCTCCGTGAAAGCCGCGCGCACCCGAAGTCTGGGCGTCTTGCTGGGAGTGCCTTTGGTTTCGTGGGTGAGTTTGCTGGCACTCCGTGGCCTCTACAGCGATTTCCATGGTCCCTTGGCGGCCTTGCAGGATGTGTTGCGAAGGCTCGTTTACCTGACGCCGAAACTCGTTCCGCTGGGAAAGCGCGGTGACTGGTTACTGGAGGCAATTCCGCTCGTGTTTTGGTCAGGAGTTCTCCTCGTACTGGCGCAAACTCTGCGCGCGGTGAGGGCTCCAAGGGCCAATCCGAGCGAGCGGAGCCGCGCGCGGAAGCTCTCGCTCGCGCATGGCCGAACCGGGACGGATTTCATGACGACCTGGCCCGGCAACTCCTATTTCTTCGGGCCCGGCAATCATTCCTACATCGCCTACCGGCTTCATTCGGGAATCGCTTTGGCACTGGGCGACCCAGTCGGTCCCGCCAGCGCCCGGGGAGAGACCCTGAGCGCCTTCATGGATTATTGCCGGGAGCGGGGCTGGTCGCCGGCCGTGATCGCGGCGAGTTCGGCGGCGAGCCAGATCTATCAGGAGCGCGGCTTTTTGACCCTGCCAATCGGTGAAGAGGCTGTCATCGAGCTGGGATCCCTCGTGTTCAAGGGCAAAGAGTGGCAGAACATGCGCACAGCCCTGAATCGGGCCCGGAAGACGGGGCTCGCATTTCAACTTGTCGAGGGCGGTCACGTGCCTCCCGAGATCGAGTTACAAATGAGACATATCGAGGAGGACTGGGCAAAGGACCAGGGCTTACCACCCATGGAGTTCACCCTGGGCAAAATCGATGACATTCACGACTCCGAGGTCGAAGTCGCCGTCGCCATCGATGCGGAGGGTAAGGTCCATGGCTTCGTGGACTGGCTTCCCGTGCCGGAGAGGCACGGGTGGGTGCTCGACCTCATGAAGCGCCGTCGTGACGCGATGAATGGGACGATGGAGTACCTGCTGGGCATGTCGCTCATGAGCTTTCAACAACGTGGAGATCGTCTCGCCAGTCTGGGGACGGCGCCACTGGCCGAACTGAACCGAAACGACGATCAGTCCTTGGTGCCCAGTTTGCTCAGGTTACTTTTCGATAGGTTCAGAACTCTCTACGATTTTCAGTCCCTCTTTGCATTCAAGAGTCGCTTTAGTCCGCAATGGGAACCGGTGTATCTCGCATACCTCGATCCGGTCGAGCTTCCCACCATTACCCTGGCGGTACTCCGCGCTCATCTTCCCAAGCTGGGGTGGACACAGGCCGCCAAGTTGTTGGGGAGTACGCTGGTGGAGAGGCTTCAGGGTGAATCGGAAGAAGACTTGTGAGCGTGCACGCGAGCGAGCATTGCGTCGGACACCTCGCCTTGATGGCAGATGCCGCAGAATTCACGACCGGGAATCACCAGACCAGCCGCCTTGGCCTTCGCGGGGTCCTTCATGACCGAAATCGCCTTGTACTCGCTGCCCGCTCCGTGACAGCTCTCACAGTCGAGCGGAGGAGTTCGCTCCGCGTGGGCAGTGGTTGACCAGGAGGTGTACTGCAGCTTGTGACACATCTTGCACTTGCTTGCGCCGATAGGGGTGAGGCCCTCTTTGGTGGCCGTGACCTCGACCACTCCGCCGGGATCGTCGATGCTGCTTGCCGGCGGCTCTTCGCTCTCCGCCGGGGGTGGAGGCGGAGGTGGTGGGGGAGTCATCTCGGGCTGCGTCTGGGTATTCTTGGGGGTCAGGACTTCGGCCGGAGTCTGGGGCGTCTTTTCAGGTGCCGGCGTCGGCTCGGGGACGGGCGAGGTGGAAGGGGCGGTCTCTTGGCTCGAGGACTCGGTTTGCGCAATCTGGGAACTTTCCTCCCCGGATTGCGAAGTACTCTCTGGTGCAGCGCTTTCCGCAGCGGAGGCGGGTTGCTCCTGGACCTGGGCCTGCGAGGGCGGGTTGGACTCTTGCGACTTTTCGCCCTTTCCGCAGCCCGGAAGCAGGAGGGCCGTTGCCACGAGCAGTACCGATGCAAACTTCATCTTCATGCTGCGATCCTAGAGCCAAGCGCACTTTCCTGCAACCGGGAACTCGCAAGCGTGAGCCGCGGGATCGTGGCCTATTTCACCACCACACTACCGGTGATGCTGAAGTAGGGATCGGGGCGGGCGGCGACGGCGTCGTCGCCAAAAACCCATTCCGCGTCGGAAGGAATGCCGGAAACATCCAGGCTTCCGATCGGTAAACGGAACACAGGTAGGGCGCCCACGATTTGCGACAGAAGCTCGGGCAGAGCACACTGCAGGAATCCCGCATACTGCGAAGCCAGCGCTTCGAGATCAGCGCCTTCGGGAGCGGAGACGATCTGCACCTCGATCTGCGGATTCTCCTCGGGCGTGAGCACGAGTTTGCCGGAATCGGTGTCGAAACTCAGGTTCGCGCCGATGATGCCCGAAGCATACAGGGTGACGTTCGAGCTCGCGGGAATACTCTTCGAGGAGGTAGCTGGCAACGGATAGGTGGCCTCCAGATAGACGTCACCGAGCCCGATGTCGAGCTGGTGTCCATCCGTGCCCGGCATGACGACCGGGGGCAGTTTCGCGGACATACTGACTGATGCTCCGTTCGGCGCGTCGCACCCGGCCGCCGAAATTTGGTCGAGCTCGAGAGCACCCCCGCTCCATGCGGCCCACAGGAACTGGTTGATCAAATCGTCCTTGAGTCCCACTCCCAGAGCGTAGCCGGTGGCACTGAAGCTTGGGGGAGAACCGTCACGACGAATCGACCCGTAGCCGTTCCCCATGACGGGATGGGCCGGCGTGACCGCAACGGAAAGATCCGCCAGGAGATATCCGTTGGGCTTGCTTCCTCCCAACTGAATCTGATCAAAGGTGGAATCGAGGTTTAGCACCGTGTTCATCGGGGCCGGGAGGGTGACAGTTGCCTCTGGTCTGAGTGAATCTATGATCTGCTGCAGAGCAAACCTGAGGGTGGCGCTCAGTTCGGTTTCGACGGCGTTCTCCAGTTGTGATTCGAAGATCCCGAGAATCGTAGTGGCCAGATCCGAAAGATGAAAAAATGGATCCAGAAATTCCAGAGCGCCAAAGTCGATGTCGAGGTAAGGATTGATCGTATCGACAGACAGACAGCTGCTACATATGTCGACTTGCGGAAGGCCATTGGCCCCCACGGTTACACTCAAGGTGGCGGTGATATCCAAGCGGTCCATCCCCAAAGTGCCCGAGGCAGACGCAATCGTCTGGCTGCGGATGGTGCAGGCTACCGCACAGCTCGGGTCGAGATAGCCGGTCACCGTGACCGGAAGGACAGGATGGTCGAGCGAGGCGCTGATGGTCAACCCGGCATCCGAAAGTCGGGCGTAGTTGATCGTCCATCCCCCGGTGGAGAGGGTTCCACGAGTTACGCGGTAGCCCGTCTTGTAGATCGTGATGTCAGGAATGGGAGGGAAACAGTCGCAGGTGTGGCGGTCGACTTGCCCGTCTGAGTTGGCGTCCGGCTGGACCAGTAGAGTATGAGGGACCACGGAATTCAGAACGATCGAGTTCAACTTGACCTGAAACAGAGTGGCCATGTCATCTGGATCCCTGCGATCGTTATCGTCGACGAGCGCTTGGTTCAGATTCATACGGATACCGGTGGGAACGCTCTCGCTCGCCGCTTTCCCGCCTGAAGTTTTTACACCTTTGGCCGAGGCCCCGAAGAACTGCGGACTGCGAAGGTAAGATTGCACCAGATTGGTTGAGGCTCCCGCCTGATTCTGCGCAAGTGCCGTGATGAGGTTGAGTCCCCATTGACTGGTCAATTCGCTGCTGAAGTCCAGACAGGGCGCCGCACCGCTCAGGGATACCGCCTGCCCATCGACGCTGAGACTGGTGACCACACTCGCCGTATCGCATGCGGTGCCATTGGCGGTGATCTGCATGGGATCGAAAGTCCCCAATTGCAGGACTCCTCCCCGAGGCGGATTTGCGATCTCGAGCGTCGAAGTGGAGGGAGGTGGAGGCGATGGCGGGGAAGTCGGACTGTTACTGGAACAGCTTCCCAATGTGAGGAGAAAAGCGGTGAGCGCGAGTTGCAGGAGTCGGCGGGGGAAGGACGGCTGCGGCATTCGCCTGCGCGCGAATAGATGTTTCATGCAACAAGTTTACTCTTCGCATTTCTCGACGGTCAATCGAGTTGGAAAAATTGAATGAGAGTAATCGACTGAGAACTCGCATTCGAAGGAGTGAGGAGTTCAGCTCCTAGTAGTCAGAATCAGATGAGAAGGACTCCAGCATTCATCGCAATGCTCCCGTTCAGTTCTATCGTGCCAATAGCATCTTGTGGCTGCTGTTGAATGTTCCCGCGTGCATGGAATAGAAGTAGACCCCGCTCGCCACGTTCTTGCCGCGGGCGTCTTGTCCTCTCCATATGACCTCGTGATCGCCGGCCGAGTACTGGTCGTGCACGAGGGTCTTCACCCTGCGGCCGCTCACGTCGTAGATGTCGATTTCAACTTGGCTGTCTTGCGGAACCGAAAATCGGATCACCGTGGCTGGATTGAAGGGATTCGGCGTGTTCTGACTCAGCTGATACGAGTGCGAGGAGATCTCCGGGGCCGCCGTGATATCCCCGAAGACCAGGTGAACGTACTCGGGATGGTCGATGTAGGGATTGCGATTCAGCTGGTATTCGTAGATCGCGGCGTTGCGCTGCAGCTCCTTCAGGCTGACCGGATCCTCGTCGTTCCATTCCAGCAGCATCGAGAGGGCCCACGGTAGAATATCGGCTCCCTCGACCATGGGGCTGCCGGGCCAGTCCGCGTCTTCGGTGTAGTAGCGAGTCGACATGTAGAAATAGGTTCGCGCGAGGTCCCCCTTGTACGCGTCGATGGGCTCGAAGACGGTACCCGAGTATCCGGGATAGACACAGGGTCCCAACTTGCTTCCATTGAGTGAGGTCCACTGGGGCACGGTCACCTCGCCGTAGGGATAGTTGCCCCGGTGGCCGTTGACGTCCGCGTCGCAGGGGTAGAGCGCGAAGATGTCGGTGTACATGGGAGAGACCTCTCCCCCGAACCAGCTCTTGGGCCAGGAGTGCTCGCGGGTGTAGCCGGTGCCCTCGCTGCCGCCAGTGCCCCCCTGGTCCACGCCCAAGGTGTATTCGTAGGGCGGCGTTCCTCCGGGAACATCGGAGTAGATGTCCCACACTTTGCCGTTGGGCTTCACGTCGGTCGTGTAGTACGCCGACCAGACGAAGTCGTAGCTGTGGGCCTGGTGATTGTCGATGATGGCGTGGAGTGCGGCGCGCAAGTTCTCGCCAACCAGGCCCTGCACGCTGTCATAGTAGTCGGCGGGAGGGCCGTAGTCGGCATAATCGTAGGGCTCAGTTGTAGACGCAATCGCATTTCCAAAGAGATCCTCGACCCCATCCACCGTCAGCGAGTACGAACCTTCGGACATCGTGCTCACGCCCAAGCTGACACGACTGAAATCACTCGGGTCGCGCTGTGCGGCGTCGACCGTCAAACCCGAAATCGTATAGTGAGAAGTTACTGCAGCCGAAGTGGGGTCGACTGCTTCGGTGAAGGTGACGATCACCGTGGTAGCGTTGGGGGCCGACACATTACTGATGGAGGGTGGGGTGGGATCGTTCACGAACACCAGGTCCCCCAGCTCGCGCGGCTGGACTCGATACGTCCCCCCGTTGTCCATGAGGACGCCAGTGAGGTCGTACACCGTTCCTAGCGTCACGCTCGCAGGGAACGCCAATTCGCCCACGAGGCACTCTCCACTTCCGTCATCCGCGGCCCACGCTCCGGCTCGATCCGTATCGGTGCACATCACGCCGGAGAGCTGCACCGTTACCCCTTCGAGATCCTCCCGTGAGACGGTACCGCTCGAAGCGTCCGTCGCTTGTGGAATCTCGCTGCCTTGCAATCGATTTAGAACGAGCGGTTGGGTGAGGATCGTCGTTCCGTAGAAACCAGAACCCAGACTCTCACTGACTACACCACGCACCAGGACCGAATCGCCCAAGGTGTAGGGCGCAGTACCACTCACCCACACCCCGTTCCATGATCCCGGGCCGTCTTGAAGGACGGAGTAGTCACCGATGAACGCGGCTACGACCCCTGATGTGATCACGGGTTGTCCGGCAAGGAGTGAGCTTGGCTGCTCGGACTGGATCTCGTGAATGGTGGCAGTGGTCGGAATCTGATAGCTGAAGCTCGAGGTTTCGATCTCGGCCGGGACATCGTTGGCGGCGGCCACCCGATAGTAGATCGTCGAACCCTCGGGCTGGGCGGGAATGGGGTTCTGCGTCGAATAGAAGTCTCCGTAGAACTTCACCATGCCAATCTGGTTGGGCAGCGAGGTCGAAGAGTTTCCCCACGAGAGAGTGACCGAGGTGATGGTGGCGATCTCGTCGCTGACCTCGGCTTGCACGTAAACCTCATCTCCCGGCAGTGGAGCAGATGGTTGGATGGCCACTGAAGAAATGTTTGGTGTATCTACCGGAGGAAGAGTGCTGTGTGTCCCCGGACTTCCCTGGGTGGGGTAATCGACCGGGGTGGCGGACCATTCGTTGGGATCGAAGGAGGTGTTGGGTGAGGTGATCCCCTCGACGCGTACATAGTCCGAGTTCTCGAAACGTGTGGCATCTACCACCACATAATCCACGATCGTCGCGCTAGCATCCACCAGCTTGGCCCCGTCTCCGACCTTACCGTTCCACAGACCGTCATTGTCCGACCACGCCTCATCGGCGAAATCCACGGTAAATATGTCGACTGTCGTCGCGTCTCCGACGACTAGGGCATCGCCGGCGGCAATGGTGCCGCTCAACTGCCAGGTAAATTCGTCCCCGCCGTTGCCGACGGCTACGACCGACCAACCGCTGAGATCGACCCCGGTTGCTCCGGAGTTGTAGATCTCGATGAAGCGGTCCGAAGTGTAGTTGAGGCGCGGATCGCAGAGTTCCGAGATGAAGACATCCGCGCGCGCGGCGCGGGTTACGAGGAGTAACCCCAGTACCACCAGTGGGAGAACGAAAGTGCGGCGCATACTGCCTCCGGAGAGAAAACTCAAGATTCGAGATCAAGACCCTTCCATTGATAGTCAGTCGAAAGCGAGGATACCACAGAAACTGAGTGTCAGATGGTCCAGTCGCTTGCGGAGCGGCCATAGAATGTGATCTACTCTGTGCATACCCCAGGCTCCCAGCCTGGGAATTCCCTCATAGCCCTAGGCGGATATCAGTGAGACCTTTGCGCACATCTTTGCTTTCCATCCGTTCTCTTTCAACCGTGATCGTTGTCTTGGTCGCAGTGGTGAGTCTCGTCGTCACCCCTTCGCAGGCCCAGGAGGTCACCGCCTTTCTTGGTGCTTCCGGCCCGGGCCTGGCAAGCATGTCCTTCAACAACATTTCCACTCCCGACGTGGGAAACGACAACTTTGTCGGAACCTCACCGAATCAGCTCAACGTGAACCAAAAAGCCTACGATACCGTGGGCTACATCGACATGGTCTTTCAAGTGAGCGACGTGGGAGTACCGGCCACCGAGTACGTGCTGAACGAGGGGGTGGCGAACAGCACTGGAGAGGACTGGAGCGATTATCACCTGGAGCTGGGTTTTGGAACCGGGGCCGGATTTTATCCTTCTACCGCGGGGGACGGTCTCGACTTCGACAGCCCGGACTACGATTCCCCCTATACCTTCGCCCCCTTCACCTCGATCACCTTCGGTGAGGACACAATGGATGCCATAGGGGGCATCGTTCCGAGCGGGAGCTTCTATGTCTTCTCCTTTCCTATCGACGTGCCCGAGACGATCACCGAGTTCACGGTCCGGCAGTGGCCGAGCGTGTCTCCGGTAGCGGCACCTTCCGCGAGCTTCGGCAAGGTCAAGTCGCAGTACTAGACTACGAGTCGTTTTGCTCGAACCCGCCCTGGGGCGGACTCGGATTCGGGTCCGCCCCCTGATGCCCCCTCCACTTCTGCTGCCCGGCTCAGGATCCCTTTTTTCCCCAAGAAAATAAGTTCAGATCACGCTTTCTTTTGCCGCTGGTCTTGCCCCCCTGGTGCGTTGAGTAGAATGTACCAGCAATTCAGGACTTGACCCCAGGAGTTGGGGCCTATGAAGGGATCCCATGAAAAAATTCGTGATTCCGGCGCTGTTGGTGGTCGTGGCGCTGATCGCAGCGGCCATGTTTCATTGGCGCGGGGAGAAGGGTGAAGCATACCGCTTCGTCGAAGTGACGCGCGGGGACGTCCAGAGCACGGTGACCAGCACCGGAATCCTGCAGGCGATCAATACCATCCAGGTGGGAACGCAGGTCTCGGGCAAGGTTTCCGAGATCTACGTGGACTTCAACGACCACGTCAAGAAGGGCCAGCTCATTGCCCGCATCGATCCGACGCTCCTGGAGCAGGCGGTTCGACTGGCCGATGCCGATCTGACCCGAGCTCGCGCCGGTCTTGCCGACGCGCAGAGACAGTTCAAGCGAAGCGATGAGCTCTACCAGCAAAAAGCGATCACCGAGGACGACTACAGCACCGCGAAATACAATCTGGAGATTGCCAAAGCCGCTCTGGAGTCCGCTCAGGTCAACCTGGACCGCGCAAAGCAGAATCTCGCCTATACCGAGATTCGCTCCCCGGTCGATGGTGTGGTCATCGATCGGACGGTTGACGTGGGGCAGACGGTGGCCGCTAGCCTCTCCGCTCCCCAGCTCTTCCTGATCGCCGAGGATCTCTCGAAGATGGAGATTCTGGCGTCGGTAGACGAGAGCGACATCGGAAAGATCCACGACGCACAGTCGGTCCGGTTCACAGTCCAGGCCTACCCCGATTCGATTTTCACCGGGACGGTGAAACAGGTGCGGCTCAAATCGACCATTCAGGAAAATGTGGTCAACTACGTGGTGTCCATCGCGGTGGCCAATCCCACCAGACGGCTCCTGCCGGGCATGACGGCCACCGTGGATTTCATCGTGGCCGAAGCGAAGGATGTGCTGCAGGTTCCCAACGCAGCCCTGCGTTTCCGGCCCACCGAGAAGATGTTGGCGGAGATGCGGAAACAGCGAAGCAATGCCGCCGGTGGCGATAGCACCCGTACCGCGCAACGCCGCCGTCCGCGAGGAACGGGCTCTTCCGACCACGTGATGCTCTGGACTCTGGACGAGAACGGACACCCCATGCCGGTATTTGCGCGCACGGGAATTTCCAACGGGCAGTACACCGAGGTCACCAGCCGGCGCCTGAAGGAGGGCATGCAGATCATCGCCTCGGTGGTGAGTTCGTCGGAAGGCGGCAGCTCCTCGAATCCCTTCCAGGGAGAGCGGCGGGACTTTCGGCGCAGACCGCCTCCGGGCCTCTAGAGGTGGCACTATGAGCGATTATCCCGTCATCGTAGCCACCGAGCTGGTAAAGACCTATCGCATGGGTAGCACCGAGGTACACGCTCTGCGCGGAGTTTCCCTGCGCGTGGAATCCGGAGAGATGATTGCGATCATGGGCTCTTCGGGCTCTGGCAAGTCCACGCTCATGAACATTCTGGGCTGTTTGGATCGTCCCAGTTCGGGGAGCTACGTGCTCGAGGGAAAGCGAGTGGATGAACTGAGCCGCAACCGGCTGGCCGATATCCGCAACGAGAAGATCGGCTTCGTTTTTCAGACTTTCAATCTGCTGGCCCGGACCAGTGCGGCGGAGAACGTGGAGTTGCCGCTGCTCTACGACCGCTCGGAGCGCGCCCTGAAGCCGAGAGAACTTGCCAGGGAAGCCTTGGCGCGGGTCGGTCTTGCCGATCGATTCGAGCACGAACCGTCCGAACTCTCGGGCGGCCAGCAACAGCGCGTGGCCATCGCCCGCGCTCTTGTGACCCGCCCTGCCCTGCTCCTGGCGGACGAGCCCACGGGGAACCTGGACACCAGAACTTCGCTGGAGGTCATGAGTCTCTTTCAGGAGCTAAACCGCGAAGGGGCGACCACCATTCTGGTGACTCACGAGCACGACATCGCCAGCTATGCCAGGCGCACGGTCGAGCTTCGTGACGGTCGGATCGTGCGAGACGAGCCTGTTGTCCAACGCGACGCCGCGGCTGATCTCGCGGGACTGCCCAGCAACAACGGCGGAGGTGGCAGGTGAAAGGCACCAATCTCATTCGCATCGCCGGCCGCAGCCTCGTCAAGAACAAGACACGAGCCCTGCTTACCATGCTCGGCATCGTAATCGGGGTGGGGGCGGTCATTCTGATGGTCGCCATTGGGCAGGGTGCAACCAAGCAGATCCAGACGACAGTGCAGGGCCTGGGAACCAACATGATCGTCATCACCCCGGGCGCGGTTTCGACCAGCGGGGTGAGCCAGGGGGCTCAGAGCTTCAATCGACTCACGGTGGAGGACGCCGATCATCTGCGGCAGCAGAGTTTCCTCTTGTCCGCGGTTTCACCGGTAGTGACCACCCGCGGTCAGATCGTGGGTGGAAACGGAAACTGGCGCGCCTTCGTATTCGGCGTTCATACCGACTACCAGATCATTCGCGACTGGCCCACCGAGGAGGGCGTGTTCTTCGACGCGAACGACATGAAGGCGATGCGCAAGGTGGTGGTGCTGGGGAAGACGGTGGCGGACAATCTCTTTGGCGACGAAGATCCCCTCCAGCAGCAAGTCCGTATCCGCAACGTTCCCTTTACCGTCATCGGGGTGCTCGCAAAAAAGGGGCAGACGGCGGACGGGAACGACCAGGACGACGTCGTGCTCGCTCCTTATACCACGGTGCAAAACCGGCTCTCGGGACACCAGTTCATCACTCAGATCCTGGCCAGTACTTCCAGCCCGGGGGACATCGAGGCCGGGGAAGAGGAAGCGCGTGCCATCATGCGGGATTCGCATGGCTTGCACCAGGGACAGGACGACGACTTCACGGTGCGCAATCAGGAAGATCTGGCCAAGACGGCGGCCAAGACGACGGAGGTCATGACTCTTTTGCTCTCGGCCATCGCCGGGATCTCACTGGTGGTCGGTGGGATCGGAATCATGAACATCATGCTCGTCTCGGTAACCGAACGGACGCGCGAGATCGGCCTGCGCATGGCCCTGGGTGCGCGCGGTAGCGACATTCTCATCCAGTTTTTGGTCGAGAGCGTGGTGCTGAGTCTCGCGGGAGGTCTGATCGGCGTGGCGCTCGGGTTGGCGGGTGGTTTGATCCTGGGTTCCTTCACCGGTTGGGCCATCGCCATCTCCCCGGTGACGGTGTTTTTGGCCCTGGCCTTCGCGGCATCCGTGGGGATTTTCTTCGGGTTCTACCCGGCGCGCCGGGCCGCGGCACTGGATCCCATCGAGGCACTTCGTTACGAGTGATGAAAAGACCCCGCCCTCAAAAGAAAGCGGGGTCTTCGATTCGGGCCTAGTCACCTAGGCCAGTGGGCATATCAGGCTACCAGCGGTTTCCGCCGCCATTGCCTCCGCCGCCGCGCTTGGGGCGATCCTGAGCCTCGTTGACCCGAAGATCACGTCCCTCCATATCCTTCCCGTTCAGGGCGGAAATGGCGGCCATTGCCGCATCGTCGTCCATCTCCACGAATCCAAATCCGCGGGGACGGCCCGTGTCGCGGTCGTTGATCAACGCTACCGAATGCACGTTTCCGTGCTTGCTGAACATCTCATTGACTGCTGCTTCGGTGGCACTGAAGGGCAGGTTGCCCACATAAAGTTTCTTCACAATCGTTATCTCCAAGAACCGGAAATGCCGGTTCATCTCAAGTGCTGTCGGCCGTTCCGAGGATCGGATGGGCCTTTGCACCCTAGTAATAGTCCAGCCGCTTGCTGGACTTCATCCCCCTGCTTAGGGGAATCTGCTACTCGGCTTGGCCGAGTGAACTCGCTCCGCATCTGCATGCGTTTTGGCTCGGTATCAGTGGGTCGAAGGATCCGTACTGGTCGAGGCCGTTGAATCCGACCCGCACAACAGAGGGGGCAAGAAGATCTGGGTTTGGCGTGCTGTCTCTGGCGAGACGCTGTTGTTCGCCGCGGCCACCTGGGACAGGGCCGCTTGGCCAGCAACTAAAGCAATTTGCGGGCCGACCGCCAGGTTTATTTGTTCCTGCCGCAAATTCGAAGAGCCTAGCCGCCAGGGGTCCCAACTTCGACGGAACCCAATCCGTCACGCTTCGTAGTCGATAAATCCGTCTCGCCCCGGACCCCGGGGCCGGCTAGGCTCTGTCGTCGACATTTCTCGTTGCTTCTGGACACTAATTGAAAGGGAATTTCATGAGACCCCGATCCCGCGTTCTTTGGATGCTTGCCCTCCTGCTCTTGGGCATCCTCGCGTCTGGCTCCGCGCGGGCCGCAAACGAATACATTCAGACCTCCGATATCCACGGCGATGAGATCGTCTTCATGGCGGAGGGCGATCTCTGGCTCGCCTCCACCAGTGGGGGGACGCCGCAGCGTCTGACCACCCACGTGGGATCGGAGTACTTCCCTGCTTTCTCACCTGACGGAAGGCAGATTGCATTTACCGGCTCCTACGACGGGAACAGCGATGTCTTCATAATCCCGACGACTGGTGGAGAGCCACAGCGACTGACCTGGCACCCGGGAGGCGATCAGGTGGTAGGTTGGTGGCCGGATGGCAGCAAGGTGATCTTCCGCAGCAGCCGCAGCGACCCCAATCACACTTCTCATCTCTTCACCGTCGATCTGAAAGGCGGAGATCCGGTGGAGTTGCCCCTGGGTTGGGCGGCGCGCATCGACGTCGATCCCAAGACCGGAATGTATGCCTTCGACCGCTCCACACGCGAGTGGGCCACCTGGAAACGCTATCGCGGCGGAACCGCTTCCAACCTCTGGGTGGGCGATCCCACCAAAGCCGACTACAAGCAAATCACCAATTTCGCCGGGATGGACCTGTTTCCCATGTGGCATGACGGTCTCATCTACTTTCTGAGCGATCAGGGAGGCACGGCCAACATCTGGTCCATCAAACCTGACGGCAGCGATCGCAAGCGACACACTGATTTCGGCAAATGGGACGCTCGCTGGCCGGCGATGGGTCCCGATGGACGTATCGTGTTCACCCTGGCCGGGGATCTCCACATCTTCGATCCGGCGACAGACAAGACGCAGAAGGTGGACCTCAATTTGCCTAGCGACCGCAAGCTGACGCGAACGCGCTATCCCGATGCCGAGAAGAACATGACCGAATTCGCGCTTGCTCCCGATGGGGAGAGGGTGGCCGTGACGACGCGTGGCGAAATCTTCTCGGTGCCCGTAAAGGACGGCGTGACGCTGCCCATCACCCGCGGCACCGGTTCCCGCGAACGTGGCGTGAGTTATGGACCCAAGGGAGAGAAGATCCTCTACATCACCGATGAGCCCCACGAGGACGAGTTCAGGATGGTGGACGCCTGGGGCCGGGGCGAACCCACGGTGGTGAAAAAGGCGGGTACCAAGACCTGGCACCATCGGCCGATCATGTCCCCTGACGGCAAGTGGATCGCCTGGTCCGACAATACCTTCACCCTCTTCGTGAAACCGGTCGATGGGGGCACGCCACAAAAGGTCGATCATAGCGAACTGTTCGAAATCGGAAACTACAGTTGGAGTCCGGACGGGCGTTGGCTGGCCTACGACAAGCTGCTGCCCAACCAATACACCTCGGTGTACATCTACGACACCAAGGAGAACAAGACCCACGAGCTCACCGGTCCCAACACGACGGACTACAGTCCCACTTGGGATCCCGACGGGCGATACCTCTACTTCATCAGCGACCGGGCCACCAATCCCTTGATCGGCGAGAACGACTACATCGACGTCGAGTTCAAGAACGACATGCTCTACATGGTGCTTTTGCGCAAGGACGTAAAGGACCCCATGGCCAATCTGAATGGCCTGCCGCCCGATCAGGACAAGGGGGACAAGGACAAGAAGGACGACAAGGGAAAGAAGGAAGAGAAGAAAAAGGACGACGAAGACAAAGACAAAATCGAGCCGGTGAAGATCGACTTCGACGGACTCGCCGAGCGCTTCGTGGAACTCCCGGTCGATCGAGGCAACTACTACGACCTGGCGGCTACGAGCAAGAACCTCTTTTTCGTCTCCCGTCCGCGGAAAGGGATGGCCGAGAGAGGAGGTTTCTTCAGTGATCCCGAGCCTACGGACGTCCTGATGTCCTTCAGTCTGAAGGACAAGGAGGCCGACACCTTCGTCGATGGCATCATGGCCTACGACCTGAATGCCAAAGCGGACAAGCTGGCCTTCATGAAACGCAAGGGCAGTCTCTACGTGGTCGATACGGGTTCGGCACCCAAAGATCTCAGTAAAGCCAAGGTCGATCTCTCCGGGCTAGTGGTCGAGCTGGATCCGCGCGAGGAGTGGAGCCAGATGTACTACGAGGCCTGGCGCCAAATGCGAGATTTCTACTGGGACCCCAAGATGGGCGGAGTGGACTGGGAGGCCAAGCGCGACCAGTACGCCACTCTGCTGCCGCGCCTATCCAACCGGAGTGATCTGAGCGATCTCATCGGTCAGCTCTACGGCGAAATGGCCACCTCGCACACCTATGTATGGGGTGGAGATTCCGCAGTGAAGCTACCTCATGTGTCTACCGGCATGCTGGGTGCTGATCTGGCGCGCGAGGGCAAAGCTTACAAAGTTACGCGGATCTATCGCGCTGACGATGCCGACCGCGTGCGTTCGCCGCTTCTAGAGCCTGGCGTGAACGTGAAAGAGGGCGACTACATTCTGGCCGTCAACCGCACGCCCTTCGACGGCATGCACTCCTTCTATTCCTCGATGGAGGACTTATCGGACAAGTCAGTCCAGTTGACGGTGAACGACAAGCCCAGCATGGATGGTGCACGTGAAGTCACCGTGGTGCCCATGGGCAGCGAGAGCGACCTGCGCTACTCCGATTGGGTGCGGCACAACCGCGAGTACGTAGCCAAGAAGACCGATGGCAAGATCGGCTATATCCACCTTCCCGACATGGGCAGTCACGGCATGATCGAGTTCAACACCTGGTTCTACCCGCAGCTCGACAAAGAGGGCATGGTCGTCGACGTACGTTGGAACGGCGGCGGCTCGGTCTCCCAGATCATCCTCGACCGTCTGCGCCGCCACGTGCTGAGCTTCGATCGCAACTGGGGCGGAGGGATCTGGACCTATCCCGACAAGGTCCTCAACGGGCCCTTCGTGGTGCTCACGAACGAATTCGCCGGCTCGGACGGGGACATCTTCCCCCAGGCCGTGCAGCTGGAGAAATTAGCGCCGGTCATCGGCGAACGCTCGTGGGGCGGGGTGATCGGCATGAACAGCCTACGGCCTCTGGTCGACGGGGGCGTGGTGACCATGTCGCAGACCGCCTGGTGGGATCCGCGCGACGGCTGGAGCCTGGAGAACCGCGGGGTGATTCCCGACATCGAGGTGCAGAACATGCCGCAGGATTTGGCCCGTGGCGTGGACACCCAACTCGATCGCGGGATTGCGGAAGTGATGAAGCTGCACGAGGAGCACCCGCCCGCGAAGCCCCATTTCGGACCCATTCCTGGACGCGACCGCAAGGACTTCCAGAAGGAGCTCACGAACTGAGTCGAGTCAGATTGGACCGCGCCCGCCGGATTCGATGCTGAGCGGCGGGCAGTGGCAAAGCGAAAGCTACCCCCTGGCCCTAGGCCAGGGGGTTGTGATTTCTGAGTGAATTTCGGACAAATCAGTCCTGGAACTCTTCCTCTGCTTGACGAGTAACAGAAGAGCCAACCAGTACATTTCAATCCGGAGGTACATCCTCATGAGGATTGCGGCCCTCGCCACCCTCTTGATGTGTCTCCCCCTGACCCTCTGGCCGGGATTGGCCAGCTCGAGCAGCGTCAACTCCAAGGCGGCCTCGGCTGACGCGCACTCTGCCGCCCCTTCCTTTCGTCTGCCGGCAGTCGAAGGCACTGTCGATTCGGATTCCCTACGGGGTCACCCCATACTCGTCGACTTCTGGGCCTCATGGTGTGGACCCTGTGCTGAGTCCTTCCCGTGGCTGAAGTCCGTGCAGGAGCGCTACGCGGACAAGGGACTGCGGGTCGTCGCCATCAATTTGGACAAGAAGCGCCAGGCCGCCGAGGACTTCCTCCTGAAGCACGAGGCGCCCTTCACCGTGGCCTTCGACCCGGAGGGAAAGACCGCCGAGGCCTTCCAGGTGCAGAGCATGCCCTCGAGCTTTCTGCTCGCTCCCGACGGGACGATTCTCTACACGAAGCACGGCTTTCGAGCGGATCACACGGAGGAGATCGAGGCCAAGATCGAGGAGGTCTGCCGATGATGACGCGTCTTCTTCGAGCTGTAGTCGGCCTGGCCCTCGTCCTCGGATTGGGGGGAGCGGTCAGTGGATGCGCCTCCATGCAAGTGAAGCCCTGGGATCGTGACCTCTTGGCCGAACCGCAGATGAGCTTTAATCCCGAACCCATGTTGAGCGCGCTCGACGAGCACATCTACTTCAGCAAGGAGGGGTCGTTGGGCGGTCAAGATGCATCCGGGGGAGGCTGCGGATGCAACTAGATTCCCCCAAGAAACTCCCCTCGATTCGCGGAAAACTGGGAATGGCGGCGTGCCTGCTGCTGGCGTCGAGTCCCGCCAAGGCGCAAGTCAAGGCTCCGCTGCGCTGGCAGTTGGACATGTCGGGGCTGTTCTACGGCGAGCAGAGTCGCACGCGTGTCGTCGAACCCACGGCGCGCATCACCCGCCTCTTTCCCGACGGACAGACTCTGTCCGCCACGATCGCGTTGGATGCCATCACCGGAGCCTCGCCGACCGGGGGGATTGCCTCGACCAAAGTCATCACCACCACGACGGCGTCGGGGCGCTTGCAGAGGCAAGAGGTAGGGACCATTCCCACGAGCGACTTCCACGACATCCGCGGTGCGCTCGATCTGAACTGGACCAAGCCCACCGGTGGATGGCTCACCACTTCCTTGGGTACGCATCTTTCGAGCGAGAAGGACTATCGTTCACTGGGGGCGCACGGAAAACTCTCGGTTGCGTTCATGCATCGCCTGAGCACACTGACTCTGGGCGGGGGATACAATGCGGATGGCATTACCCCGGTCGGCGGCACGCGCGCGCCTTTGACGGATGGCACGGAGATCCTCGACAACGGAACACGGGCCAAGCACGTCACCACCATGCTTGCGGGTCTCTCCCGCGTGTTGACCCGCCGCTGGATGGTGGCGGTCGACTACTCACGAACCAACGAGCGGGGTTATCTCACCGACCCCTACAAGATCGTGAGCACCGTCGATTCTCGGACCGGCGATCCGGTCTCGCAGCTCACCGAAAACCGGCCGTCCACGCGCAAGCGGCAAGACGTGCTCGTGAGTTCCGTCTACCACTTCGATCGCGGCCTCCTCTATCTCTCCGATCGCGTGTACTGGGACGACTGGGGCATTCACTCGAACATGATCGACTTCAAGTACCGGCACCCACTGAAGCATGAAGCCTTCGTGGAGCCTCACATGAGGTTCTATTTTCAGGGTCGCGCCAATTTCTTCCACTACTCCCTCATCGATGGGGAGTCCTCGCCACAGTATGTCTCGGCGGACTACCGCCTGGGGGCGCTGCGGACTCTCACCCTGGGTCTCAGCTATGGTTTTCACCTGCAGAACACTCCGGGTTCCTGGAGCGTCCGCGGCGAGTACATGCGGCAGTGGGGCGACGGATTTCCGGCCGATGCCATCGGGAAGCAGCAGAACATCAATCTCGCTCCTCCGGTCAACATCGGCTCGGCTGCTGTCACCTACAGCTTGCAGTTCTGAGGAGGGAGCGTGCAACGACTGCGTGCACAATCCGGAGTACCCGAAGCGATCCCGGTGGCAATGGCTGAGGTGGAGGATTGCCACCTGGGACGCTTCGAGGCCATGGCCAGTCCCTGCAGCGTTTTGGTGAATGGTGGAAGCGCGGGTGAGGCGGAGGCGCTCACCCGCGTGGCGGCCAAAGAAGCACTGCGCATCGAACGCACCTTCAGCCGCTATCGTAGCGACAACATCGTCCATCGTATCAACCATTCCGAGGGGCGGCCGGTGCCAGTCGACGAGGAGACCGCGAAGCTTCTCGACTACGCGGCCACCTGCCACGAAATTTCCGGCGGTCTTTTCGACATCACTTCGGGAGTGCTGCGCAAGGTGTGGACCTTCGACGGTAGCACGCGAGTCCCTTCGCCAAAGGCAGTCCGCGCTGTCCTGGCCTTCGTGGGTTGGCAAAAGGTGGAATACGACGGCAGCAGCATCCGTTTGCCGGCCGGCATGCAGATCGATTTGGGCGGGATCGGCAAGGAATACGCGGTCGATCGAGCCGCGGCTTTACTCGCCGAGAGAACCGAGCGAGCCTTTCTCGTGAACTTCGGTGGCGACTTGTACGCGAGCGGTGTGAGGGAAGGCAAGCAGCCATGGGGAGTGGGCATCGAGGATCCCACTCGCACCGAAGAGGCAGTGCTCTATCGCGTCGAGTTGTGCGGCGGCGGATTGGCGACCAGCGGCGACGCCCGTCGCTTCGTGATACACGAGGGCCGGCGCTTGGGACACATCCTCGATCCGCGAACCGGCTGGCCGGTGGAAGGCGCGCCGCGGGCTATCACCGTGATCGCGTCGAGCTGTCTCGAGGCGGGCACTCTCTCGACCCTCGCTTACCTGCAGGGCAGCGCGGCTGAGAGTTTTCTCAAGCTACAAAAAGTACAGTACCAACTGATCTGAAATACTGCTTCGTGCCGAGGGAAATTTGACGACCGCCTTGTCCTTCCCTTATGGTCGGTGACCCGAGAACGATTCACCATGGTTCTCGAGATCGTTTTGCAAGATTTCTTTCACGATAGCAGCCGGAGTTTGAGCTATGTCCAACTTGAAAAAGCACCCCTTTCACTTCCTTTGTCTCCTCACTTGTCTGGTGTTTCTCTCGAGCGTGTCGAGTTTCCGCGCGGCCCAGGCGGTCGAAGTCGTCACCTTGCATTCAGGAAACGCCGCGCCGGGGAATCCCGACCCACTGGTTCGCGTAGCGGTGGGGAGTTCGAGTACCTATTACTCACCCTTTCCCTTTACCACGGTGGACTTCGCCGCTGCTTGTGAGGGAAG
The DNA here is from genome assembly GCA_963727455.1 of Candidatus Krumholzibacteriota bacterium. Lineage (GTDB taxonomy): Bacteria > Krumholzibacteriota > Krumholzibacteriia > JAJRXK01 > JAJRXK01 > JAOZPE01. The sequence continues at coordinate 22,296 of CAVSGG010000014.1, forward strand.
CAACGCGGTGGTCGTCAGTCCTTATGCGGGTTGGGTGAGTGGACTCAACTGCGATCCTGAGGCGCAGTGGATCGGCATCAACTCCTCGCTCTCGCCGGCCTCGGCCCTCTACTGCCAGTCGTTCGACATTCAGAGCTGTTGCTTCGAATCGGCGTCACTTACCTTCTGCTGGGCCGCGGACGACCGACTCGCGGACGCAAGCGGCTACGGACCCAACGTGGATGGCGTCTATCTCAACGGGGTCGCGGTCAGCCCCAGTATCAACGGAGGCATCTTCAACAGCGAGAGCACGGTGGGACCCATCGACGTGTCGGGGCTCGTACAATGCGGGACCAACGAGCTGCAGGTTTACAACCGGGACACTTCGGCCACCGCGAGCGGTGTGATCTACAGCGCGACGCTGGAAATCGTTCCCTGTGTGGTGCCCAACGAATCCCAGACCTTCGGCACCATCAAGTCGCAGTACTGATGAGGCCGAGCTGAGCGCCCCGAGCACAAACCGGCCGTCAGGTCTAGGATCTGGCGGCCGAAGCTGCGCCTCTCGTGGCGGCGCCACTAAGGCGGAGTATTCTGTAAAGACGAGGAACCGCCCTGACAGGCATGAACCTTTGAGAGAGAAAGCCATGAGACTTCGCAGACAGTGGATACTCGGGTTGGTGATCGCGCTCTTTTCCGGAGGATTCGTGGTCGCGTGTAAGGACGATTCGCCGACCGCCAATCACAATGGCCCGGTCATGGCGGCCAATTTCTCGCTCGAAGACGTGAATGACAGCTCAGAGACTTTCGGGGCGGTGATCTCTCCGCGCGACTATCTGGGCAGCATCTCTGCCTGGTATTTCGGCCATTCCACCTGAGGCTACTGCCGAAGCCAGTTTGGCTTGATGGACAGCCTGCAGACCGAAATCGACGGACTAGGGTGGGAGAAAGAGGTGCACTTCCTGGGGGTCAACGCAATCGACCAGGAGGGTGGCAATAACCTTATTCCACTCATCGCCCGCCTCCCCTGGCTGCAAGACGATACCACCCAGCACGTGTGGGAGTCGTGGAACGCGACCTGGCGGGACCTCATCATCCTCAATCAGGACAACACGCCGGTGGCTAGATTCAACGTCACCACCTATAACCTGACCGACCCCGCAAACTTCGATTCCCTGAAGACCCTCCTCGAGTCCTTTGCCCAACCGGCACGATGAACACCTGCGACTTGGTTCTGCGGATGCTGGTGGCCGCTGGAATGAAAGAAGTCTTCGGGATTCCCGGCGAGGCCTTTGGGTTTGGCCTTTCGAAGCTGCGCGGCATTTTCGAACAACTGGGCGACAGTATCAGCCCTTCTTCGTGAGTGCCTCGCGCACCCTCTCCGCTGTCATGGGAAGCCGGTGCAGCCTCACTCCGGTCGCGTCGAAGACCGCGTTGGCAATCGCCGCTCCCACGCCGATGATGGCGGGCTCGCCCCCGCCCTGGGGACTCAACTCGTCATTCTTCACCAGAATGGTTTCGATTTCGGGTAACGAGCTGAAGCGCGGCAGTTCGTAGGTATCGAAATTCTCATCCAGAATCTGTCCACCCTCAAAACGCACCGTCTCGGTCAGGGCATAGCCCAGCCCCATAGTGAGGCAGCCTTCCATCTGAATGACCGCCCCCTCGGGATTGACGACGACTCCCATCTCCTGCGCGCACACCAGCCTCTTTACTTGGATCGTGCCACTCGTCTTGTCCACCGCGACCTCCGCGATGAGCGCGACATAGGTGCCGGCGTCGATCCCGCAGGCGATTCCGAAGCCACGGCCGCTCGGAGAGGCGCTCTTCTTCCATTCGAAGTGTTCTGCCGCGGACTTCAGCACGCTGAGCATACGGGGGTCGTTCGTGTTCTTCAGGCGGAATTCGAGTGGATCCACCCCGATCTGCGCCGCCATGATGTCGATCTGGGATTCGCGGGCGAAAGTGTTGGTGTTCGCCCCGGGGGCGCGCCACGGACCCACCGCGAAAGGATGGGCAGCGGTCGAGGCTCCCCGCCTTTCACCGTGGACCTTCACCAGGTTGTTGGGCACGTCGTAGTACTGCTCGGTCCCTCTCGAGCCCGCGAAGTAGACGGTGTAGTCCCAGAGGCAGATCTTACCCGCCGCATCGACCCCCGATCGGACGTCGACCACTGCCGCCGAGTGAAAATGATCGTAGAAGAATTCCTCCGCGCGATTCCAGGCCACCTGGACTGGATTACCGGTGAGCACCGCCAAACGCGCGGCCTCTTCGGCCTGGAGTCCCGCAGTTTTCCCTCCGAAGCCGCCGCCCACGAAGGGAGTGATCACTCGGACCTTTTCCTTGGGCATACCGACGATCTTCGCGATGCTCGCCTGGGTGGGAAAGGGCGTTTGCGTCGAAGCCCACACCGTCAGCTTGCCATCCTTCAGTTGGGCCAAGGCACTGTGAGCCTCCATCGGAGCGTGGGCGCAATAGCCGTCCAGATACCGTTCTTCGAGCACGGATTTGGCGGCTTTCTCTCCGGCCGCGAGATCGCCTCTGGCTTCACGGTCTTCCGCTTCGCCGGCGACTTTGAGCAGATGGTCGAAAATGGTGGAGTCGTCGACTTGCGGCTGCGGACGCTCGTATTCCGTTTTGATGGATTGCAGGGCCTTGGCGGCCTCCTCGGGATCCTCATGGAGCACCGCGATGAGATCCTTCTCCTTCACGACTCTCGCGCCCGCCCACTTCTCCGCCGCCGAGGTGTCCACGCTCTTTAGAACCGCATCGTGGGCGGGAGGGCGCAGGATCTTCGCGTAGAGCATGCCCGGAATCCGGATGTCACCGGCGTAGAGCGCCTCGCCCGTCACCTTTTCGCGAGCATCGCGGCGCAGAGTATCCTTTCCCATCAGCTTGAAGTCGTCCACCGAGGTGAATCTCACTTTTTCCTTCGTCTCGCGGAAAATCTGACGGCCCTTCGCAAGTTCTCCGAAGCTGAGTCGCTCGCGCGGGTTTCCCTTCAGGGAAATGACGCCAGCTTCGACCACCAACTCGTGCTTTGGCGCCTGAAGCTGTTCTGCCGCGAGCTCCAGCAGGACGGCGCGCGCCTCACACGCGGCCGCGCGCAGAGCGGGGCCGAAGAAGCGCGTGCTCATCGAACCGAAAGTCCCCATGTCCCACGGGCACAGATCGGTGTCGCCCATCACCATTTCGATCGCGTCGAGCGAGACTCCGAGCTCCTCGGCGGCCATCTGGGCCAGGGAGGTCACAACGCCCTGTCCCATTTCGATTTTGCCGGTGAAAACCGTCACTCTTCCGTCTTCGTCGATTCGCAGGTAAGCGTTCGGATCGCTGGGATAGGGATTGCGCCGCTGCGCCTCCGCGGCGTCGATGGGCCAGCTTCCCACCGTGAACAGAACGACGATTCCACTGCCGATGATCTTGAGGAAGTCACGCCGCTCGAGCCGCCAACCGGTATCCCATGTTCCCGTTTCACCGGGCATCAATTGCTCATTCTTCATGGCGGACCTCACATCCTCGAGGAAGTGCGTTCGATGGCCGCGACGATGCGCTTGTGCGCGCCGCAGCGGCAGAGATTGTCGTCCATACCCCGGATGATCTCATCGCGACTCAGGCGTGGATTTTTCAGCAGGAGGGCATAGGCGGTCATGATCATGCCCGGCGTGCAAAAGCCGCACTGCATGGCGTCGTGCTCGATGAACTTCTCCTGAAGGGGATGGAGCTTGTCGCCTTTCGCCAGTCCCTCGATGGTCACGATCTTCTTGCCCGCGACCTCGTCCATCGACACCTGGCAAGATCGCACGGCTTCCTGGTCAATGAGCACGGTGCAAGCGCCACAGAGCCCTTCGCCACATCCGTATTTTGTTCCCGTGAGATTGAATTCGGTTCGTAAGACCCAGAGGAGCGTCCGCTTGCCGTCGATTTGCAGACGCGTGGGCCGACCGTTGAGCGTGAACTCGATCGTCGCCTTCATGGTCCCTCCCTCGCTGACTTTCGGTCTGGAAGGGGTTGGCACCCTTGCCAATCTTAGGATTCGCCTATCCATCCTCCAAGAAGGACCGCTGGATTTCCCTCTCTCGTGCGTTCGGTTCAGTAGACAAGGGGCAGACCGCTCCGAGGGCCGCCGGGAGCCCGCCCAGAGAGGGTATTCAAGCCAGAACGGCGGGTTGGCGGCGGATTTCGGGGCGACGGCGAAGGGAGAATCCCATGCGCAAGCTCAATTCGACAATCCTGACTCTGACCGGGGCCGCGTTGGCCTTCGTGCTTGGAGGCTGTGCGACCGTACCTTACGGGCAGCAGGTGGTGGAGTACGAGCCAACGTGCTACGACAACGGGTTTCCACCGCCTCCACTGGTAGTCTACGTGCGGCAACCGATCGTCGTGGTCAAGCGGGTTCCAGGGCGCCATGTCGAGCACCAGCCTAAGGCCACCCTGCATCCCCGGGAAGAGCCGGCCCAAGAGACGAGGGAACCGCTCCGGGAGGAGCCGCGGCAACCGGTGATCGCGCGCCCCGAACCTGAGCGTTTGCGGCCGCGACGGGTCGAACCGGCCAACAGTGAAGAACGGCAGCCCGAACCCCAGCGTACCGAGCGCCAAAAGGGCCACGCGACCGTGGTCGACCGCAACGACGATAGGGCAGTGGCCGCCGAACGCGCATGGGCCCGTTGAGCTTCGGACCTTTCCTGAGGGGACTGATGCACTCCCTCTTTCGATTCGCTCATGAACTGACAACTTTCTCAGGGCACGCCGAGGAACGAGGTTGTACCATATCGGGAATGTCGTGACTCTCGGCGACTGCGGATCGCCCGACCCGCAGTCATGAACTCCTTCGGGCTGAGGACAGAGGCAGAATGAGTGCGAGGAACTGGGGGGGGCTGGCTCTGACGCTGCCTCTTCTGCTTTGGGTGGCTGCTTGCTCGCGCAATGGTGCGGCAGAGGACAAAAGCGGCGCCAAGGGAGCGAATGCTTCGGGCCAGGCGGCCGCTATTCCTGTCTCCGTGACCGAGGTTGTGCCCCACGATCTGGCCCGCACGGTCGCCGTCAGTGGTCCCGTCGAACCCATTCGGACCGTCACCGTGAACGCCCAAACCTCCGGTACGGTTCTTTCGGTCCTGGTGGAGGAAGGGGATCGGGTTCACAGCGGACAGCTGATGGCGGAGCTGGATTCCAGGGAGACCGCGGCGCAACTCGAGAGAGAGCGCGCGGTCCTGGCCAACGCGGAGGCCGCCTACAAACGGCTGCAGCGACTCCAGAACAATGACTTGAGCTCCGACGCCGAGGTTGAATCGGCGCGCTCCGCCTACGAGATTGCCAAGGCGGATGTCCAGCTCTGGAGCACCCGCCTCGCCTTCTGCCGGGTCACCGCCCCGATCTCGGGGGTGGTTACCGCCAAGCGCGTCGAGAAAGGCGCGGCCGTTTCTTCCACCAGCTCCATGTTTTCCATCGCGGATGACTCGCTCTTGGTGGTGCGCGTACGCGTCTCCGAGCTGGATGTTGCCCATCTACATCCTGGTCAGCCAGCTTCGATGCAGCTCGACGCCTATCCGGGCCAGAAATTCTCGGGAACCATCCGAAGGATTTTTCCCTCTGCCGATGCGGCAAGCCGTCTCGTGCCGGTGGAAACCGTGTTAGGCAAGTTGCCCGAGGGAGTGGTTGCGCGTCCCGGATATCTGGCGCGTGTCGAATTCGCCCTCAATACCCGCAGTGGAGTGTTGGCGGTTCCCGCTCCGGCCATCGGAGTCACCGATAGCAACTCCTTCGTCTATGTGGTGAGGGCGGACACCCTGAGTCGCAGGACGGTCCGGACGGGCCTCACCACTTCGGGCTGGATCGAGATCACCTCGGGCCTTCAGTCCGGGGAGCGCGTCGTCAGCTCTGGGCACGTCAACCTGCGCCCGGGAGCGAGAGTAAGAATCAGCGGGGACTCGCCATCGTCCGAAGGCGAGAAATGAGCGAACCCAACAAGCAGTGGGGCCTGTCGAGTCTCTCGATCCGGCGACCAATCGGAGTCGTGGCATGTGCTTGCGTAGTGGTGGTGTTGGGGCTCTTCTTCGTTCGCCAACTTCCCCTGGATTTGCTGCCGCAGATCATCTATCCGCAGATTCGCGTACGCGTGACCTATCCCGGTGTCGCGCCAGAGGTGATGGAGGAGCAGGTCACCAAGGTTTTGGAGACCAGCCTGGCTACCACCGAGGACTTGATTGCGCTGGAGAGCGAAACCAGTGAGGGCGATTGCGACATCGACCTTCATTTCAACTACGGCACGGACATCAACTTTGCCCTCCAGGACGCCTCCAAGAATCTCGATCGCGCGCGCAGTCGTCTGCCAGTCGAAGCCGATCCACCCGTCATTCGCAAGCTCGACCCTTCACAGATCCCGGTGTTCGAAGTGGGTTTCAGCTCCGCTACCCGCGACCTGATCGATCTGCGCAAGTGGGTGGAGTTGCGTCTAGAGCCGCAGCTTTTGTCCATCGAAGGGGTGGCGGCGGTGGATGTGGCAGGTGGGCTGGTGCGAGAAATCCACGTGACGCTCGACCAGGAGCGGCTTCGGTCCTACGGCCTCACGATTTCGGACATCCTCGAGCGTATCCGCGCAGAGAACCAGGATATCGCGGTGGGCAACGTGACCTCGCCCAACTTCGAGATCGTGGGCAAGACGGCAGGCAAATTCAAGACCGTCGACGATATCCGCAAAGTCCTGCTGACGGTGCCCGGCACCTCTCAAAGGATACCGCTCTCGGAGGTTGCCAAGGTCACCGACACACACGAAGAACAGAGACTCTGGGCGCGATTGGACGGCGTGCCCGCGGTGAAACTCTCGGTGAGCAAACAGCCCGACGCGAACACGGTCACGGTCGCGCAGGGGATTGCCGAGCGTCTGAAGCAGCTTCAGGGTTCCCGCTTCATTCCCGACGACATTCACTACGAAGTCATCTCCGACCAGTCCTTCTTCATTCGCAACGCGGTGAATGGGGTGCGCAATGCTGCGATCGTTGGGGCTGGGTTGGCCATGTGCATCGTTCTCCTTTTCCTGGGCAGCATCCGCAGGACCTTCATCATCGGTCTGTCGATTCCTCTGGCCGTACTGGCGACCTTCGCCATGATGGGAATGGGCAAGCTCACCCTGAACATCATGAGTCTGGGCGGCCTCGCTCTGGGCATCGGGCTTCTCATCGACAACTCGATCGTGATGTTGGAGAACATCTTCCGCCACCGGCAATTGGGAGTGACCGATCCCGTCGAATCGGCGGAGCGCGGTTCGGCCGAGGTTGCCTCCGCCGTAACCGCGTCCACTCTGACCAATTTGGCGGCGGTCGTACCCTTCCTGCTCATCACCGGTCTGGCCGCGCTGATCTTTCGCGAGCTGATTCTGACCATCTCTTTTGCCATCGTGGCCTCGCTGGCCACCGCCCTGACCTTGGTGCCGATGCTGTCCGCCCAGCTGGCGAAAGTGCACCGCAGCAGCCACCTCGACCGCAACCCGGCCGTCCTTCTCTTCAACCGCGGGCTGGTGGGCTTCACCGGGCTCTACCGGCGTATGGCAGCCTGGTCGGTACGCTATCGCTGGCTGGTCATGCTCATCGCGTTCGGCGGATTCTTTGCTTCACTCGCACTCGTGAGGGGACTGGGTAACGAGTTCCTTCCCGCCGTCGACGATGGCAACGTGGGGGTGTACTTGCGCATGCCTCCCGGAACTTCACCCGAGAAGACCAACGAGATCGCGCTGAAGCTGGAGGAATTGGTGCACGGCATGCCCTATGTCGAGCATGTCTTCACCACCGCCGGCGGCTACCTCTATGGCGGCGCGACTTTGGCTCGTGGCGGCCGCGGTTCGATGTCGATTCAGCTCACACCGGCCAGCAAGCGGCGCAGCATGCCGGCAACCCGCTGGGTGGATACCCTGAGGACAAAGATCAATCAGCTGGGCATTCCGGGAGCCCAGATTTTCGTGCGTCCCCCGCGAATTCGTGGATTGCGCACGAATCGAGTGGGATCGGACGTGGCGGTTTCGGTGCAGGGCGACGACTTGGCCAAGCTGCAGAGCATTGGCTACGAGATGCAACGGCGCATGAAGTCGATTCGCGGTCTGTCGGGAGTCGAACTCTCCACCGAGGAAGCCAGCCCGCAGCTCTCCATCGAGATCGACCGACAACGCGCGGCTGATCTCGGACTGGACGTGGCCCAGGTGGGCCAGACGGTCCGAACCGCATTGGACGGCACCATCGTCACGCGCTTCACCGACAAGAACAACGAATTCGACATCCGCGTCCGACTTCCCCGCAACTCCTTCACCAGCCCCGAGGACCTGGGAGCGATCGCGCTCTTTCCCGGCGACGAGGAACCCATCTATCTGAGGGACGTGGCGGAGGTGCGCTTGGGAACCGGGCCCACCACCATCTTGCGAGTGAACCAGAACCGCCAACTTCGCGTGACGGGCGATGTCGACGACGAGGTGGCAAGTGTGGGTCAGGTGACCGCGGACGTTCGTAGAGCCCTGGCCGACATGCCCTTGCCGCAGGGCTACTCGTTGATCTACGGAGGCGAGGAGCAGGCGCTGCGCGAGAATCAGCGCAATCTACGCATCGTCATCCTCTTGGCCGTGTTTTTGGTCTTCGTGGTAATGGCGGTGCAGTACGAGAGTGTCAGTGACCCTTTGACCATTCTGGTCTCCATCCCTCTGGCCCTGATCGGAGTCGGGCTTCTCCTCTGGCTCACGGGAACCCCCCTGAGCGCTCCCGTGCTTCTGGGTGTCATCCTCTTGGCCGGCATTGTGGTGAACAATGCGATTCTTCTGGTGCAGTACGTGGAGATCGCTCGCCGGGAAAAGGGCCTGCCCGTCGAAGCGGCGGTCGTGGAAGCAGGTGCGGTGCGTCTGCGCCCAATTCTGATGACCACCACCACGACCGTCTTTGGAATGCTGCCCCTGGCGTTGGGACTGGGCGAGGGATCGGAGCTCATGCAGCCCTTGGCCATCGCAGTCATCGGTGGATTGACGATGTCGACGCTGCTCACCTTGATCGTCGTCCCCTGCGCCTATCTCATCGTGCACCAGGTGGCGGATGGTCTGCGACGCCTGGTGATCGGCGGGCCGGGGCCGCATCCAAAGCAAGAGCAATGAGCTGAGAATGGGCCAGAATTCGCGGAGCTAGGATCTCTTCGCCTCGATGACGAAGTCCATTTCTCGCTCCCCCTTCCGTACGACGGGGTCCTTGAATCCAGCCGCCGCCAGGTCTTCGCTCTGTTCGGCGAAGCTGTAGGTTCCGCCGGCCTCGGTGTTCACCAACATGTTGATCGCGAACATCGCGCCTGCGGTGGGAGAGACGTGATCATCGCTCATCACCATGTCGCGCACGAAAATGCTGCCTCCCGGCGCGAGAGCCTCATGCACCTTGGTGTAGAGTTCCCGGTTCTGTTCGCGTGAATTCTGATGAGTGATCGCGCTAATCCAGGCCATGTCAGCGCCCCCGGGAAAACTCTCGTCCTCGTAGAAGTCGCCCGCCACCAGCTGGATGCGATCGAGCAGCTCATGTGTTTCGAAGTGCCGCCGCGCAATGGGGACAACCTCGGGCAGATCATAGTAAATGGCGTTCATCTCGGGATTGGCGTCCAAGAAGGCGCGAGTATAGGTCCCGGGTCCGCCACCGATGTCCAACAGCTTCTTGAACGGCAGGGATCCCAAAGATGCGACGACTCTGGGCGCAGCCTCGTGGCTTGCAACCTCCATGGCCTCGATGAACGATCGCCGGTCTTCCGCATGTCCGCGCACGCTGGCCAGGCGATCGTAGCGCGTCCCCTGCTTCACCACTCTGGCTAGCTGGGCCCAACTGCGCAGACAATTCGCCTGGTGGCGGAGCATATTGACCACGTTTCCTGAAGCGGTCTCATCGAAGAGCGGTGCGATGCCGGGTGCCGGGCGATACGCGCCTCTTTCCTTTTGGAGCAAGCCGAGCGCGGTGAGGGCATCAGCCAGCATGGCTGTGGCGCGTTCATCGAGAGTCAGTTTGCGAGCCAGATCCCTTGCGTCCATATGCTCTTCCGCTAGGACTGGAATGAGGTCGAGTTCGGCCGCGGCGACGATCACACAAGCGTCTTGAAACTGACGCGCGGTGGTCAACAGATTTTCGGCATTCCATTGTGCAGACATGAGATCCCTCGTTTTCTTCGAATGAGGCTGGCGGATAGCTCCCCCCATTTTCCACTCTGAGAGGCCCTCCGCAAGCTCCATATACGCAGCGTGTCCCGAGAAATTCCCTGCTCCGGTTGAGTGCGGTCGAGCCGGATTGTGCGGTGCTCCCGTCGCGTTCCTGAAAAAGACGATCGCAACCGTACGGAAAGTGCCCTTGGGAGCCTTCTTGACGGCTGGCCAGGAAATCCGATACTAGAGCGCTACCAACTCTCTGAAATTGCAGTCTATTGGGATGGGTCCATGATCCGTGAGTATCACCAAAGGAGGGTGGCAGCTCCGGCTTCCACCGTCTACTTGGAGTTCAGTTCTCTCGGAGGGGACCGCGGATGGCCCTCCATGAATTGGGCATGGCAACTGCGTGGGCTCCTGGACAGAGTGTTGGGAGGAGAAGGCATGCGCCGTGGGCGGCGACATCCCACTGAGTTACAGGTTGGTGAACCGGTGGACTTCTGGAGAGTGGAGGCGGCTGAGCCCGGGCGACGCCTGAAGCTCAAGGCGGAAATGAGTCTGCCCGGATCGGGTTGGCTCGAATTCCGCGTGGAACCGCTCGGCCCAAAGCTCAGCCTCCTCGAGCAGACCGCCCTTTTCGAGCCGAGAGGCTGGTGGGGCTACGCATACTGGTATTCCCTCTTCCCATTCCATTCATGGATCTTCCGGCGGATGATTCGCAAGATTGCTCTGCGGGCCGAGGGCGAAAGAGTTTAGATTACGTCTCTCTTCTCACCGCTTTCGGGTCGAAGCTGTGTTTTGACCGTGGCCAACTCCTGATCCAGGCTTCGCACGCGCGTGCAGAGGGTTCGGATGAGCCGAAAGGCTAAGGTGGGGTTTTCGGAAATGCGGGCGAAGAGGTTCTTCCGATCAACCGTCAGGGCGTGAACCTTCCCTTTGGCTCTTACCGAGGCAGAACGCACCTCCTGGTCGAAGAGGGCCATTTCTCCGATGATTTCCTCTTTACCCAAAGTGGCGGCCACTAGGTCGCCCTGCTCACTCTCCAGGACCACCTCTACCTCTCCCTCTTGGATGACGTACATCTTGTCGCCCAGCTCTCCTTGTCGAATGATGTAATCACCATCGGCATACTCTTTTCCCAAGGTCCCACTACTCATTGCAATCACCCCTGTGAATTCGCTGACTTCCGAGGATTGCTCGGCGTCTGATTCCGTATAGTCGTTGGCGCGGCGATGGCCACCGAACGCGCCAGTCGCGCCAGAAAGGCAGGGTGCAGTGTTCGCAGGAAGATCTCCTTATAATCTGAACTTCCCGTAAACATGTCCCACAGGACCGAACTCATGCGTGGCGGCGGTCCGTTCTCGCTTTGTTCCTCATTGACATTGTGGAGGATTGCGGCCCGGGCCAAAAAACTGCGCTGGATGAGATGCGTCACCCAGAAGATGAATTTTCCCATGCGATTGTCTTGGGCGATCTTGCGACAGACGGGATCATAGTGTTTAGCAAACTCCTTCGCAGATACGCCGTGAAAGACAGCGGTTCGAGCCGCCGTTTTGGCAGTGCGATAAGCTGCTCCGATTCCATCCTTGTAGAGGCGGCTCACTCCGCAATCTCCAATGAAGACGATGCGGTCCATGTAAACGGGTGACGCTCCGACGATTGGCATCGATGGGGAACACTGGCAGGAAAAATTCTCGGGATCCCAGTCTTTCGGCATACAGTCGCGAAGTTCGGGAGAGGATACGAAGTTGTTCAGCAGCTCCTTGTCGATCTTCCGACCCAAGAGACACATCGTCACGTACTCTCCCTTGGGAATCATGGCGGCGAAGTCCAGACCAGGAATGTCCAGTAGGAAGACATGCATCGAAGCGCCGAGATGTTGATCGATGGTCTCGGCGCCGAGACGGTACTCGCGAATACTCGTCTTTACCGACAATGGCGGTCGATAGGAGGGTTCCAAACTTTCGATTAGCCTATGCGTGGTCGAATTGACTCCGCTGGCCACCGCCAGTAGCTCATAGCTCTCGTCCCGACCCGATTTGGTTCTGACTCGAATGCGACCGTCCTCTCGCTCCAACGCAACGACTCGATCTTGCACGATCGTGACGCCTCGATGCTTGGAGAGTTCTTGCAAGTGACCATCGAAGCTCGTCCAGATGGCGTTCTTCAGATCACGGGGTCCGGCTCCCCGATGGACGGTGGCGATGCGCTTGTCCTCTTGCGGGGTTGCGATTCGGACGGCGCGCTGGTCCATGTGCATCACGTAAGAATCAATTCCTCGCTGCACGACGGTATCCGGCAAAGGAATACCGTCGACAGCGAGATTCTGTACCAGCGATTCAGAGATGATGCCGCCGCACATGTTGCATCCCTTGGGACCGGCGCAATGGAATTCTCGCGGCTCGTAGACCTCCACGGAGAGTTTGAGAGCGCTCAGATTCGCATACTCCAAGAGTGCGGAGCTGAAGAAGGAGCCGGCAGGTCCGCCGCCGATTACTGCCACTCTGGCGCCATCCTGGAGGGTCATAGCGGATTGGTTCGGCGTTTGCTCGGCCGGCGCGTCCCAAAGTTGCTGCGTCGTCGACTTCATTTCGAAGAGCTCCGGTTTCAAAACTCCAGTACGCGTCCTGCCTCCAGAATCTCCACATGTCCATTGGCCCAACGGGTGATGTCTTCGATCGTCTCGTGCTTGCTGGGCCCTTTGATCGCGTAGACGTAGATCGGCGTATCCTTCATGGGGGCTTCATCGAGTTCAGTCCGCAGCAGTCGTGGGCACAGATGTCCGGACCCCTGAGCGAGGCTCTCGAGTCGATCGGGGAAGGAGCACTCAATCAGAATTCCCCTTAGGCGATCGTGATAAGGCACGAGCTCTTCCCAAAAGGAGGATCCCGGCCCCGTGTCCCCGCTGACGGCCAGAGCGCCGGTTTCGGACTCGAGGATGAAGCCTACCGATCCGCCCTGGTGGGGCATTTCGACCGCCAGGACTTCGAGTTTGCCCAAGAAAAACTCTTTGCCTGCGGTAAATTCCCGCAAGCGCAAAATCGGTGCTTGCGGAGGCAAGGCAGTAAAATCTGGCCAGAGTTTTCCGTTGAAAAGGCTATTTCGCAAACACTCGATCGTGCGGTGGTCAGCATGTGCGGTCAGCGAATGATCGATACGCCCGAAGAGGTTCTCGCATAGGAAAGGAAGATCCCGCACGTGGTCCAGGTGGGGATGCGTGATGAGAACGTCGCTCAGCTTCTCCTGTTCGGACTGAGATAAGGTTGAAGCAGCAGAGCCGACGTCCAGCAAGATGTGGTCATCCAGAAGAAAGCAGCTCACATCGCTGTCGGGACCCACGCTTCCCCCGGCGGACAGGACGCGAACCTTCATGCTTTCGCCGCCTCTCGAGCTTCGACCGCGAAATGAACGCACTGAGGATTCATTTCGTCCACACGTTCGCCAAGTCCCAGAAAACCGGTCCCGGGAAGCGTAACTTCACCCTGATGCACTCGCTGGGCAGTGCCGTTCGCTGGATGCAGCCAGGTGCCGTTGCAGCTCTCGTCGATGAGGATGAATCGACCGCGCCGGTATTCGATTCGACAATGAGAACGTGACACCACATTACTTTCGAGAATCAAGTCGTTGTGGTCGAAGCGTCCCAGTCTCAGGACCGGCCGTGCACAGTCGATCACGAAGCGATCCTCACCGTGCCGAATGAGCATACTCTTCTCCGTGAGCATCGGATTGGTGATGGGAGTGAATTGGGTTTGAATTGCGGCTTTCCAGATCAGTTCGAAGATGACGATGCTGCCGCTCTTTCCTTTTACGGCCGTGGATCCCAGAGCCTGGGTGCGCATGGCAAAGAAGGGAGGAAGCTCTTTCACCGTTTCCGAGGTCGTGAGGATCTGTCCCGGCTGCGCCATAGAGACCACACGCGCGGCTAGGTTGACTGTATCACCGAAGACATCGCCATTCTCTTCCAGAAACGGTCCTGCTTGAAAGCCGATCCGTGCGTGCAGCTCCATTTCGACCGAGGGTAAGCCACTGTCCAGCGCACATTGAATGTCCATGGCGGCCTGCGCTGCATTCTCGGCGTTCGGGAAGACACACAGGAGTTCGTCACCGATGCGCTTGACGACACGGCCGCTCACCGCGTCGACGATCCTCTGCCAACACGCGATGGCGTGGGAGCTGTAGCGCAGCGCTTTCTCATCGCCGAGACGTTCGTACAGACCGGTGCTATCGGTGAGATCGACGAACAAGACGGTCTTGCTGGGGGGAGCAGCACCCATTCTTGCCTCGCGCATTTGCAACTCGTTCGTTCGGGCGTTCGCGCCGAAGGGACCCCGGAACCAATGCACTCATTCTACATCTTGACCTTGGCCTGCGATACCGCGAAAGGCAATGGGAAGGTGGTCGGAGCAAAACGAGCGTTCGTTTCGTCAAACGGAAGGGCGCAACGCGTTGACGCCCCAAAATATCTGTCCTAGAGTCACAGCGCAGGTCCTTCCGGCCGTTCCCCGTTCCACCTTTTCGCCGGATGCCACCATGACTCGACGGTTCCATCCGCGGCCCTTGCCGCTCTCCCGACGAGGGTGCCCCCTCGGAGGCAATCTCCTCGATACACCGTCGAGATCACTCTTCCTCCCATGCCGCAAGAAAGAGGAACCATGAAGCGAACACTGCTCATCGGGATCCTGTGCTTGGGATTCTCGAGCTTTCCCACCGCCGCAGCGACAGCCGCAGAAACCAGGCCGGCCTTGGGTTTACCCCCCATACCCATACCGGTCGACAATCCACAGACGCCGGCGAAGATCGCCCTCGGCGACAAGCTCTTCCACGACAAACGCTTCAGCATGACGGGCGAAGTCAGCTGCTCCACCTGTCATGACAATGACAAGGCCTTCACCGACAGCCCGCTGCGTTTCTCCGAAGGCATCCACAAGCTCAACGGCACCCGAAACGCGCCCACGGTGGTGAATGCCGCCTACTTCGGCACGCAGTTCTGGGACGGACGCTCCCCCGATCTCGAGGATCAAGCATTGCATCCCTTCGTGAATCCGGTGGAGATGGGCCTTCCCGATCACGAGCCCGTTTTGAAGCTGGTGCGGGAGGACCCGGAGTACGTCGAGGCATTCACCAAGGTCTTCAACAAGAGTGGCATGGAGATCACGATGACCGAAGTGACCGATGCCATCGCGGCCTTCGAGCGCACGATCGTGGCCGGAGATTCTCCCTTCGATCGCTACTACTACGGAGGAGACGCGACAGCGCTCACGGAGCAGCAGAAGCGTGGCTTTGAACTCTTCGCCAACAAGGGCCGTTGTCTGTCGTGCCACGTAGTCGAACAGACGCAGGCCCTCTTCACGGACAACCGCTTTCACAACATCGGCGTCGGGATCAATGACATTCAGTCAGACGTACCCGAACTAGCCCACGAGTTTTTGCAGGCGGAAGCTACCCTGAGTGAGGTGGACGTGAAGGTCCTGACGGATCCGAAAACCTCGGAGCTGGGACGCTTCGCGGTCACGCGCAAGTTCGACGATCTGGGAGCGATCAAGACGCCCACTTTGCGGAACGTCGCCGCTACCGCGCCCTACATGCATGATGGCAGTCTCAAGACCTTACGTGAGGTCGTGGAGCACTACAACAACGGCGGAGTCACCAACACGGATGACCCCATCAACGACTTCTTGAGCGGTGGAATTCGGCCGCTCAATCTCAGCGAGAGTGAAATCGACGACCTCGTCGCGTTCATGGAAGCTCTGACAAGCCCTCAATTCACCGAACTGGCCGCAAAGTCCGGTACGGAATAAGGAGAGGAGCCGAGATGTCCCAATTCAAGATGAGTCGTCGCGAATTTCTCAAGAGCGCGGGCATCGTGACGGCCGCGAGCTGTCTGCCGATGAGCATGGTGGAGCTATCCTTCGCCGATCCGCGCAAGAACTTCACCTTTGCCTACATCTCCGACTCCCACCTGCAACACATCACGGGGACGAAGTTCGTCAACAACTGGGACCGCGGACTGATTCGGGCCGTGGCGGAGACGAATCTACTCACACCCAAGCCCGACTTTGTGGTCTTCGGAGGCGATCTGGCCCAGCTCGGGAAAAAGGAAGAGCTCGACCACGGGGCCGAGATGCTGTCCAAGCTGAATTACAAAACCTATCACGTCATGGGGGAGCACGACTACTATCTTGATCTGGGCGAGTACTGGTCGAAGCTCTACGGCGACCAGTACTACAGCTTCGATCACAAGGGAACGCACTTCATCGTTCTCAACAGCGTTCTCACCTACGATGACTGGACCTACAACCGCTGGCCCAGCGCCGAGCAACGCATGGTGGAGATGGCGGGACTGGACAATCCCAACGGTTCGCCCTTCATGGTGGGCGAGAAGCAGCGCGAATGGCTGCGCAAAGACCTCGCAAAGGTGAAGAAGGACACGCCGGTCGTGGTCTTCTCGCATTCGCCGATTCAGAAGCTCTACAAGGGGTGGAACTTCTGGACGGAGGATGCCGAGCAGATTCATGAGCTCCTGAAGCCCTTCGACAAAGTGTCGGTGGTCTACGGCCACGTCCACCAGGTGCAATACAACCAGATTGGCAACATCAGCTTCAATGCGGTCATGGCGACAGCTTGGCCCTGGCCGTATCCAGAGAGCTATGCGCAGGCCCAGCATCACATGCCGAAGCTGACCGTGCGGATGAATCGCGCCGATCCGTTTTTCGAGCGCGATGCCACGGGTTGGCAGCTCATCGACATCAACAGCGGTAAGCCTGCTCTAAAATACAACCTGTACAACAACACGAACCGGACCGTGGCCTACAACCCCAAAATGGGGCGGCCCGAAGATGCGATGTTCCAGGACGAGTCCGAGCGGATACCTCCGCAATTCCATTTCTAGAAGGAGTGAGACGATGCGAACGAAATTTCTTGGAGCCTCGCTCCTCTTGCTCGTGATTCTGATGGCCGCGGGAGAGTTCATGGTTCGTGCCGACGAATTCACGAAGGAGGATCTGGCCCGCTGGCAACAGGAGTACATGACCGTGGTCGCGCGTGGCCGTGAGCTGTGGACGAGTCCTGATCTGGGAACGAATGGCGTTGCCTGCGCGCAGTGTCACCCGAATGCGGCGAATACGCATCCGGAGACCTACCCCAAGTTTCAGCAGCAGTTGGGACGAGTGGCGCCCCTGCGCGACATGATCAACTGGTGCCTCATGAATCCACTGGAGGGTGAGCCTCTCGAGCTCGACGATCCCGATCTGGTGGCGATCGAAACCTATGTGAACTATGAGCGGCAGGGGGTCCCGATGGCACCCGGCAAACACTGACGACGGACAGTCTGGTGCGAGTGCCCTTCTGGTCCAATGGGAAATGAAAACGGGCCCCGCTGATGCGGGGCCCGCTTGCGAAGAGCTCGAGCTCACGGATTGCCGGTCACTTCTTTTCGAGCCTGACCTCTCCGCTGAAAACAGAGATCTCGATGCGCGCACTTCCATCGCCATTGGTGAAGTTGAGCTCCTTTCCCGGGGCAAACTTCGAGGTGCGTTCAGCCTGCTGACCAAACTCGTTGTCGATGTCACCGCTGAAAGTGCTGATATCGAACTCCGCATCGATGTTCGAGGGCACGGCTAAATGCGCGGTACCGCTGTGACAGCTGATCTCCCAGCTCGCGTGCTTCGCGGCGTTCGCTTCGAGCTCGAAGTCACCACTGACACTGCTGAACTCCAGCTTCTTGAGTGTTCCCGCAGTTACCCGCGCGTCTCCGCTGACGATCGAGATCTCCAGGCTCTCCTGAACTCCACTGACCTCGACGTCTCCGCTGACGCATCCGATTTCTACGTCCTTCGAGTTGCAGTCCAGCCGGATATCGCCACTGACGGTTGCGATGTCGAGCGACCCTTCCACCCGAGAGATGTCGAAATCCGTGCTGACTCCCTGCACTTCTAGTTCACAGCCCTTGGGAACCATGAACTCCAGAGTAGAGCCATCAAGGTGCCGGTTATTGTCGGGATATTCCACTTTGAAACTCATGTCCCCTTCGTCACCTTCGATTTCTAGACCTTCGGCCTTGGGATCGAGAGTTCCGGTAACCTGAACCTCGTTCTTGTCCCAGGCGGTGATCGTGACGTTTCCCGCCAATACGTCGATCGAGATCTCGGCGTCAGCATCGACGGTACGAGATTCATCCACCTTGGTGGCGCCGTAGCTCCTCGAATTGCTGAAGAGTGAAACAGCCAAGAGAATTGCCAGGGCTGAAAATAGTCTCGAGTTCTTCATGATCTCACCTTTCTAAAGGGTGTTCGTTTGGACGGCAATCCGTTGCAGAAGGTTTAGTTTGTTCCGATAGCTGGTAGCCAGGCTCCGATACTCCGGAGAGTTCATGTCCGTTTCGTTCATGGCGGCGGTGGTCTCGCGCAGCGCCTTCTGAATTTGGTCCAGGCTACGGTTTAGGACGAACTCCGCGTCCGCGGACAGCTTGCCCCCGTCTTTGGCCAGGACGATGCGGTAGTCCTCGACCATGGAGTCCGAGCACAGCGTCAGCATATCCTTCCCGCCACCCTGCGCTGGCAATGTCGGCGGACGGAGTTCGCGAAGTGTGGGCGGCAGGAGCAGTACGCAGGCCAGTGCGGCCGCCAAGAGCCAGCTCAGCGCGCGAGGCGAGAAGAGGGAAGGAGCCGATCGCTCGACGGGCCTCTCGCTCACAAGACGGATCCGCTCGGCAGCTTTGTCGCTTACGGCGTTTCCCAAGCGCGCGGCAAGTTCCGGCCAGAGATCCCGCGAAGGCCGGATCTCCCCGGGGAGCTGCCGGGCTTGGTTCAAAAGGGTCCGCAGTGACTGCAGTTCGCGGGCGCAGACCGGGCACGATTCCAGGTGCGTGTTTACCTCTTGTTCCGCGGCGGGCTCGAGCAGTCCATCGAGGTAGTCGTCCAATTGAGCGAGGAAGGTCTCGTGCGTGGTCATGCCAATGCCTCCCTCAGGAGTCTGCGGGCGCGGTGAAGCTGCGCTTTGATCGTGCCTTCGGCGAGATCGGACAGCACTGCGATCTCGCGGATCTTGTATCCTTGCACGTCGTGCAGCACGAATGCGCTACGTGCTCCGTCCGGGAGCGCTGCGATTGCTTTTTCGAGGTCCATGCGTTGCCCCCCGCTCTCGGTCCGGGTCTCGGGAAGGTGCCGCGCGACCGGGCTCTCGTCGAGCGAGGTCTCTCGGGCGTCCTTGCGGCGGTTTCTGCGCCTTTGATCCAGCACCACGTTGACTGTCAAGCGGTGTAGCCAGGTCGTGAAGCGGCTGCGGCCTTCGAAGCTGGAGAGGTTGCGCCAGGCTCGGACGAACGCATCCTGGGTAAGGCTCTCCGCCAGATCCCGGTCCGCACTCATACGCAGACAGAGCGCGTAAACGCGGTTGACGTGGAGCCGATAGATTCGCTCGAAGGCGCTCTGGTCTCCCTCACGCGCGCGGTCGAGCAGTGCTCCGAGATCGGAATCGCTCATCTCGAGCACCTCTGCACACTGCGTGAGTTGCTGTTCTGGCAGCATTCCAGTCTCCGGGGCCGAGTTCCTTCCGGCATATGATTCGACCTCCGAGGAGGGGAAAAGGCTTAAAGCGAGGTCGCAGATTCTGTAGAATTTGCGCCAGGGCCCCAAGATCCAGCATCGCCGCTTCCGGGCGGCAAAGGAAGCACTGGTTGGCGCGCCCCTGCCGTTTTTGCCTCTTGGAAGTGCTTTTGGCTGGAAGGGGTTGGCCCAGTCTCCCGATTTCCAGCGGACGGGCCTCGAATGCGATTCGAGCTTGCTAGATGTGGGACCTCCACCTACTCCATTAATAACGCGGTGGGGCATAAATATAGGGAGATCCCCCGCGAAGGACGATGCTGCGGCCAACGCGCCGGAAAGAAAGGTAGAGCAATGGGAAAACGAGGACGCGAAATCGTCGGGATGGACATCGATGAGGTGCTGAAAATGCTCAACGATGCGTACGCCAGCGAGTGGCTCGCCTACTACCAATACTGGTTGGGCGCGAAGCTGATCAAAGGGCCTATGAAGGACGCCGTGGCAGCCGAGTTGGATCAGCACGCCAACGAGGAACTCAGCCATGCGGACATGGTCGCCGAACGCATCATTCAGCTCGGCGGTATCCCGGAGCTCCAACCCAAGAACTGGGAGAAACTGAGCCCCTGTAAGTACGACGCGCCCGAGGATTCTTATGTGGCAGTATTGCTCGACCAAAACATCGTAGCCGAGCAGTGCGCCATCGACACTTACAAGAACATCATGGACGCGACGAAGGACAAGGACATGGTGACCCACAACCTTGCCTTGAACATCCTCGAGCAGGAAGTCGAGCACGAGGAAGACCTGCAGGGACTTCGCGAAGATCTCGATCTGATGGCCGAACGCGGGAGCAAGTGATCTGGCAGCGGGCTTGAGATCGCCGCTGAAAGGTCGGTCCGACGACGAGGCGAAACTGGGCGCTTTTTTGGGCGTCTACACGCCGACGGTGCTCACCATCCTCGGCGTCATCATGTACTTGCGTCTCGGTTGGGTCACCGGGCAGGTGGGATTGGCGAAGACGCTTCTGATCGTCGTCATCGCCAATCTCATCACCCTCGTTACCACGCTGTCCTTCTCCGCCATCGCCACCAACTTCCGCGTCGGGGTGGGTGGAGCCTATTTCATCATCTCGCGCAGTCTGGGACTCGAATTCGGGGGAGCGATCGGGCTGCCTCTCTTTCTCTCCCAGGCTTTTTCGGTATCGCTGTACGCCTTTGGATTGGCCGAATCGCTGCGCCTCTTGTGGCCCGGTGTGCCTCTCCAATTCGTAGCCGTCCTGATCGTGCTCGCGGTGGCAGTGCTCGCTCTGCGCGGCGCGCAGTTGGCATTGAAGGCCCAGCTTCCCATCATGGCCCTCATCGTCCTTTCGCTGGTCGCGCTCTTGGTCGGCGCTCTCAGCGGACCGAAAGTACAGGCTGAAGTTGCGCAACCCGCGGTTGCCCTCGGCTTCTGGGCGGTGTTCGCCGTTTTCTTTCCCGCCGTCACCGGGATCATGGCTGGCCTGGGTCTCTCGGGGGACCTGCGCGATCCCATCAAGGCGATTCCACGCGGCGCGCTGGCGGCCACCATCACCGGCTTCGTGGTCTACTTGCTCATCCCCATGGTCCTGACCCGCGGCGCCACCTCCGAGGCGCTGCGGGAAAATCCCATGATCTGGACGAAAATCGCTCCGCTCGGGGTGCTTCTAATCATGCCCGGGTTGTGGGGCGCGATATTTTCCTCGGCTGTCGGTTCCATCCTGGGAGCACCGCGGACTCTGCAGGCTCTGGCTGCGGATGGGCTGGCCCCCAAGGTCCTGAGACGTAGGCGCGAGGAAAAGGGGGAGCCGGTGAAGGGGCTCCTCGTGGCGCTCGTCCTCGCTCTCTTGGGGGTGACCCTCGGCGACCTCAACGCAGTGGCTCCGGTCGTCACCATGTTCTTTTTGACGGTGTACGGCATGGTGAACATCGTGGCCGCCCTGGAGACCATTTCGGGCGATCCCTCGTGGCGGCCGGCCCTCCACGTACCCTGGTGGCTGTGTTTGGCTGCGGGGGTAGGCTGCTTTTGGGTGATGTTTCTCATTAACCCCACGGCTGCAATGATCGCGATCGTGATTGAGTTCGTGCTGTGGAGCGCCCTTGCGCGCCGGGAGAAGCGCGCTGGTTGGGGCGACGTGCGCCGTGGGGTCTACGAGGCGCTCATTCGCTGGTCGTTGATTCGACTCTCGCACCGCCCGATGACGCCTCGGAATTGGCGCCCCCACGTGCTGGTTTTCGTCGAGGATCCGGAGCGGCGGCTCGATCTGATTCTCTTTGGCACCTGGTTCAGCCAAGGGCGCGGAGTGGTGACGGTGTGCGAACTCGTGGTCGGAGACCTCTTGGGAGAAGACCTCTCGATCGATGAGCGCGAAGAGGACATCCGGCGGACACTGCGGCGCGAGGGCCTGGTGGCCTTCGGAGAAGTGGACGTGGTGCACGACGTCGTGGCGGGAATCACCAACGTGGCGCAGGCCAACGGCATTGCGGGGCTCGACAGCAACACGATTCTCATCGGCTGGCCGAGAAACCCTGCGCGTGCGGTGGAGTTCCTGAAGGTAGTGCATCGCATGGAGCACCTGCACAAGTCGGTGGTGATTGGCCGGATTCCTTCGAGAACCGTGGCCAAAGAATACCGGGAACGCGTCATCCACGTGTGGTGGGGGGGACTGCAGCGCAACAGCGATCTCATGCTGCTCTTGGCGCACTTGATCACATTGAATCCCCAGTGGCGTAATGCCCGCATCAAGATTCTGAGTGTCGCCTCCAACGAGCTGATGAAGACCAATACCGAGGCCTATCTGGCCGAGCTGATACCCGCCATCCGCATTTCGGCCGAGGCCGAGGTGATGCTGCGCCAGAAGGATCGCAAGATTCGCGACATCATCCACGAGGAGAGCGCCGAGGCCGACATCGTCTTCTTGGGGCTCGATCCTCCACAGGAAGAGGAGGAGATGGAAGCCTACGTGGAACGACTCAACGAATTGAGTGAGTCACTGCGCACCGTGTTCTTCGTCAAGAACGCCAGCCTCTTCGTGGGCCAGCTGGTGCAAACCACCGAGGAAGTCGCCGCCGCTACCGAGGAGCAGAGCGAGGAGGAATCGCCGCCCACCGATCCACCGTGCGCTTCCTGAAATAGTCGAGCCCCGGACTCCATTCCGCGGAACCCCGGGGCCCCAGAGCCGGGTTCAGGCCGCCAGGCGCTCGCCCAACTGGCGCAGAAGCCGCGCCCCATCGCCCTCCCAAGCTGCGCCGTGCATGCACGCCAGGACCCTTGGCGAGGTGAGCGCGAGTTTCTCGGCGAGTGCTCTGACCTCGGTCGTGTGCGAGAAGTAGTCCATCATGCCGCGCATCTGTTCGCTACTCTCCAGGATGCTCTCCTTGACCAGCGGCTGATGCTCGCTGCCCCCCTGGGTGAAGAGATCGCCGCAAAACAGCGTCTGCGTCGTAGTCTCGTAGAGATGTCCGCATTCCCACCCGTGGGGGAAGTGGGGAGTGTCGAGCCAGCGCACCACGTGCTTCCCCAAGGAGAGTTCCTCTCCATCGTTCAGCCCCCGTGCCGGCCGGTCGGCAACGTCGTCGATGCTGACCATCTTGGCGACGGCACCACACAGGGCCTCCGCCTGCGGCGCGAGCGTTAGAAAGTCATTGAGCGAACCACACTCATCGGCTTCGTAGTGCGAAAAACCGATATAGCGCAATGATTCCGGTGGAATGACGGACGCAATGGCCTCCTTCACCAGAGGAAACATCTTGCGCGGACCGGTGTGATAGAGCAGAGGGTCCTCGTCGATCACGAGATACTGGTTGAAGGTGAATCCGCCGGGAACGATCTCCGGAGGCACCGGAGTGCTGATGCGGTGGATTCCCTCGGCGATTTCGTCGATTCTGGTGCCGCTTTGCAGATTGGTAGTCATGATGATTCGCTCTCCTTCTTTGCGTTCGTGGTTTGGCTTTCGGAGTCTCCGAGAACGAGCGGGCGAAGGATCGCGAGGAGTTCGTCTCGGGCTTCCTCGGGTGTGAGTCCTCCGGAGAGTCGAAGGGCTCGATAGCTCAGAAAATCGAGGAGCCCGCGCACGAGGGGGGATTTGCGCGGATTTGCGGGTCGGAGGATTTGAGTGATGGCATCGGCCAGAGCTTCGTAGGCGGTCATCTCCGCATCCAGGGTGGGGGAGTCGTCACGGAGATGAGCGCTGTGCCAGGCGTAACCGAACATGGCCTCATGGATTCGGCAGAGTTCGGCGACGCTAGTGGCAAGTCTCTCGGACGGGTCGTCGATCTTTCCCAGAGACTCCAGGTCGGGCAGTGTGAGGGACTCGGCATAGCTGCGCGTGCAGCTTTGGAAGAGTTCCTCCTTGGTGGGGAAGTGCTTGCGCACCGTCGGCACCGAGCAGCCGGCCTCCTCGGCGAGGGGACCGTACTCGGTGATTCCCTCCCAATGGAGCTTGAGGGCTGCCTGCAAGATTCGCTGGCGAGTCCTGGCGGCGGCCCTCTCCCTTCGGCGGTTGTCGTAGCGTCGCGTCATGGAGAGAGAATATACAAATAATAATCTTAGGACAATATTAAATATCGTAAAAATATAATAAAACTAGTCGTCAATATAATAGGTTATTAAATAATGAGTTAAAAAGGAACTGGGTTTCAGCCGCCAGGGCAAGCGGGCCGCTCCGGGAGAGCTCAGTCCAGGGAGCTCAGGCCCTCACGGATCGCGTACTTCGTGAGTTCCGCCACCGAGTGGATCTCCAGCTTGTCCATGATCTGCTTGCGGTGGCTCTCGACGGTCTTCACCGAGAGATGTAGCTCACTGGCGATCTCCTTGGTCGCCCTTCCCGCGGCGAGAAGTTGCAGGACCTCTCGTTCGCGTGCGCTGAGCAGGGCGAAGGCGCTTCCCTCGTCGACCTCGGCGAGACGGATATAGTCCTTGATGACCTGTTCGCTCACGAGAGGACTGAGGTACAGGTGGCCGTCTCTTACTTCCCGGATCACGTCGATCAACTCACTAAAACCGGCTTCCTTCAGCACGTAGGCCACGGCTCCGGCACGGAGCGCTTCGATCACGTAGCGCCGGTCGCTGTGCATGGAGAGCACGATGATCCGCGTCGAGCGGCTGGACTCATGCAGCCGCCTGGCGACTTCGATGCCATGCAGGCCGGGCATGGCCAGGTCCAGAATGAGGATTTCGGGCTTCAGGCGGGTGACCAGATCGATGGCCTCCAGGCCGTCCTGTGCTTCCCCGACCACTTCAAAATCGGAGCGTGCCACAAGAAGCGCCCGCAACCCGTCCCGGAAGATCTGATGGTCGTCGGCCACCACGATTCTCACGCTCACGCCGGCTCCTTCTTCACGAGGGGGGCGATGAGTCGCACCCGGGTGCCCTTTCCCGATGCCCCTTCCAACTCGAGCATCCCTCCGAGCTGGCGCAGGCGTTCCTCGATGCTGAACAGGCCGAATCGGTGGTCACTTCTGGCGGCGAGAGCCAGCGCCGGATCGAGACCGTTGCCGTCGTCCTCCACGCTCAACTGGAGATTTTCCCCTGGGCATTCGAGCTCGAGTTTGACCTGCGAGGCCTCGGCGTGTTTGACCACGTTATGCAATAATTCTCGCGCCGAACGGAAATACAGCACGCGCAGATCGTCGGGCAGGTCCCTGCGACAGCGATCACGCACTTTCACTTTCAGTCCGTGCTTGATCTGCACCTGTTCACCGAGCCACTGAAGCGCGGGGCCCAAACCCAATTCGTACAGCACGGGAGGACTCAGTTCGAAGGTCAGACTCCGCGTGTAGCTGATGGCTTGATCGACGAGCTTCAGCAGCTCATTGACCGCCGGGTCGTGCCCTCCGAAAACAGCATCGCCCTGCAATTGCCGCAGACGCGCGCGCACGAAAGCCAGCCCCTGCCCCAAGTGGTCGTGGAGGTCACTGGCGATTTCCCGTCGTTCGCGTGCCTCGGCCAGACACACTTCACTGGCCAAGCGGCGCAGGTCATTCGTTCGGGAAGCGATCTGGCGTTCGAGCTCTTCGTTGGTTCGCATGATGGCCGCATTGTCCCGGCGGTGTTGCCAGAATCCGCGGAGCATTTCGGCAAGCGATTGGATCAGATCTCGCTCTTCACGCAGAAATGGGCCCTCGTCAAAGCTGGGGCGGGCTTCGTGGTAGGCCACTTCCAGAAATCCCTGGCTTCCATCCCGCAGCCGAAATTCTTCACGCTGGGTCCATGGTGTCGATCCATGACCGGCTGAACCCCAAGCCTTCCCCCCCAATCCCGTCCTGGCCGTCGCGATTTCCGGGTACTGCCAGGCTGCGGGGACCAGGGCGACCACCTGGCTCATAACTACCTCAACGGAACCTTCGGCGCTCTGGAGTAAGCGCGCCGTGCGGTGGAGGGCAGTCAGCTCCTTCACCCGTTCGTTGAGTTTGTGGTGCAAGACCTCGTGCATAAAGGGAATCCTAGTCCCCGCGCCCGCCGAGAACAACTCCGCTCAGGGATTCCCTGATCCTCGATGGGGGAATCCCCGAGACGATTTCAGGATCGACCTCCTTGCGCTCCTCTCTCCGGGGACGGACGCTTCAGATTCGAAATCATGGACAAAGGCGCCATGGAGCGCCTTGGATGGCCACTTCGAGGGAGGTTCTGCTCGTGTTCGATACCGGCAATACTGGCTTCATGTTGCTGGCCACCAGCCTGGTCATGCTGATGACTCCGGGCTTGGCCTTTTTCTACGGCGGTCTGGTTGGCCGCCGCAACGTCCTGTCGATCATGATCCAGAGCTTCGTCTCGATGGGGATCACGACCATCCTCTGGTACGCCGTGGGATACTCGCTCTGCTTCAGCGGGACCGGACCCGTCGTGGGAAACCTCGACATGGCCTTTCTGCGCGGAGTCGATCCTAGCAGTGTCTTTGCCGGCAGCCAGATCCCGCTGATCGTCTTCATCGCCTACCAGATGATGTTCGCGATCATTACGCCAGCCTTGATCACCGGCGCGTTCAGTAACCGCGTTCGTTTTCCCGCCTACCTGGTCTTCTTGGTTCTGTGGCTCTTACTCGTCTACTTCCCCTTCGTGCACATGGTCTGGGGAGGGGGAATCCTGCAGCAGTGGGGCGTGCTGGACTTCGCCGGGGGCATCGTGGTGCACAACATCGCGGGGATGGCCGCTTTGGCTTCAGTGCTTTACGTGGGCAAACGCAAGGTCGCCGAGCAGGGACCCCACAGCATTCCGTTGGTGGCGCTGGGGACCGGCCTGCTGTGGTTCGGTTGGTACGGTTTCAACGCGGGTAGCGAACTCCAGGTGGATGGGGTCACCTCTCTGGCCTTCTTGAACACCGACATTGCGGCCAGCTTTGCCGCAATCACCTGGCTCGTCATCGAGTGGAATCGAGCGCACAAGCCGCGCTTCGTGGGGCTCTTGACCGGAGCGGTGGCTGGTCTGGCCACCATCACTCCCGCCGCGGCCTACGTTCCCATTTGGGCAGCGGCCCTGATCGGTGCCGTTGCCGGTATCGTGTGTTACTGGGCAGTCGAGCTGAAGAACAAATTGGGATGGGACGACGCGCTCGACGTATGGGGTGTTCACGGCGTTGGCGGAGCTCTGGGCATCGTCATGCTGGGGATCTTCGGCGAGCTCGCGATCAATCCCAACGGGGCAAACGGTCTGTTGCATGGGGGTAGCGCGTTTTTCGGCAAGGAACTGGGAGCTGTCGCCATCTCCTCTCTGTATGCCTTCGTCTTCACCTATGTCATGCTGTGGTTGATCAACCGTGTCACCGTGGTTCGCACCAGCGAGGAACAACAATCGACCCTCGACGAGTCCCTCCACGGCGAATCGGCGTATCTGACCTAAAAGGAGAGCGCAAGTGAAGATCAAGTCTCTGCTCGCGGCGGCGCTGGCCGCCGCGACCTTCCCTCTGGCACAGACGAGTGCCCTGGCCCAGGAGAGAGAGGAGACCCCGGACACGCAACTGAGTGGCTTCGTCGATGCCAGCTACTTCGAGGAAATCGCCAATCGCGGTGGAGAGTTCGGCTTGGATCAAGTCGAGCTCGACATCGAGCATCGGGCCAGCAGCAAGACCCTCCTGCGGGCCGATTTGGAATGGGTGAAGGATGGCGAAGATTATTTGGCGCAGGTCGAACAGGCCTACATGCGCTATGACTGCGGCGACGATTGGAGTTTCACCTTCGGTCGATTCAACGCGCCCATTGGATTCGAACTGCTGGATCCCAACGAGATGTACCAGTACAGCCACGGCTTGGTCTTTGACTACGGTGTACCCACCAATCTCACCGGTCTCATGATCGGCAAGTCCATCGACGAGCACTTCGATGTGGTGGCTTATGGAGTGAATGGTTGGGAGCAGAATGCCGAGTCCAATCGGGTCAAGACCTACGGTGGTCGTCTCGGTTACTCCACTGAGATCTCCAGCGCAGGATTTTCGCTCATCAGCGGGAAGGAGGGAGGCGGGGACGATCCCGAATTCAAACGCACCGTATTGGACCTCGACCTGGGTTGCTCGCCGGAGGATTGGGTCTTCGGCGCTGAGCTCAATCATGGACACGTTAGGCTCATAGACGCCAGTTCCGCAGATTGGCTGGCCGCACTGCTGATGGTGCACCGAGACTTCAACGAGCGGGTGGGATTTACCATTCGCTATGATTACTTTGACGACCAAGACGCCTGGGTTTTCGGTCCGGCGGAGGGCCAGGCTCAGAAGCGTCAAGCAATCACGCTTGCTCCCACTTTCGTTCTGGATGAAGGGCTCGGCGCGCTCATCGAGTTCAGGGTGGATCGCAGCGATCGTGACGCTTTCGTGGACCGCGACGGACAGCCCAGCAAGTCGAGCATCTCCATCGCGGCCGAGATGACCTACGCCTTCTGACAATTCGCAGGGCGTAGGGCAAGCAAGATCGCTTCGCGCCGATGAGCTGATCGGATGCCCGAACTCCCGGAAGTCGAGACCACGGTTCGTCTGTTGCGGCGAGAGTTGGTGGGACATCGCTTTGAGCGCGTGAGTCTGAAATGGCCGCGTCAATGTCCCACCCCCGGGGTCATTCGCAGGGAGCTTCCCGGCCGGCGAGTTGCGGCGCTGTCGCGCCGCGGCAAATTCATCCTGGTTCACCTGAGGCCCGCTGACCGCACCCTCTTGATCCATCTGCGAATGAGCGGTCAGCTGAGCGTACAACGCGCAAGCGTGCCTTCAGACCCTCATGCTCACACCGTCTTCTCTTTGGACGATGGTCTGGAGCTGCGCTTTTCCGACACGCGCAAGTTCGGCCGCGTATATTTGGTGCGTGATCCTGACGAATTCCTCGCGAGGCTCGGCCCCGAACCGCTGGGTGCCGCCTTCAATCCGAAGTGGATGCGCGAGCGCTTCGAAGGGCGTAAGCGGGCGATCAAGACCCTTCTGCTCGAGCAGTCGATCGTGGCGGGAATGGGCAACATCTACGCGGACGAGAGTCTCTTCCGGGCGCACATCGATCCGCGTCGCTCCGCAAGCAGTTTGAGCTCGCGGGAAATCCGTACTCTGCACTCTGCGATTCGCGCCGTGCTCGAAGAGGCCATCGAGCATCAGGGCACGAGCTTCGATTGGGTTTACTCCGGCGGGGAGATGCAATCGCGACTACGGGTCTACGGGAGGAGGGAACAGCCCTGCGCCACGTGCGGCACGCCGATCGAGCGCATCGTCGTGGGTCAGAGGAGTACCCATTTGTGTCCGCGCTGTCAGCGTTGAGCCAGCCGCTCTTCGCGCACGTGAATGCTCTCGGGAACCTTGTGGTGGACGATCCACGCCGCCAGGAGCGAGAGTGCGCCCCCGATATAGAAGGGGAGCTGGAAACTGACCAGAGCCAGGATCCCGGCGATGAGCGGACCCACCGCGATCCCCAATCCGAATCCCATGGTGATGACACTCATTTGGAGCCCTTCGTTTCCGGCGGGCGAGAGATCGGCGGCCAGAGCGAACGAGGGGGCGGCGATCCCGGCCGAGGCGAGCCCTTGAATCAGGCGCAGTCCCGTGAGCTGAAAGGTCGAGGCGACCAATCCCAGAAGAGCGGTCGAAGGTGCCATGAGCAAGAGGCCGAAGATGATGAGTGGCTTGCGTCCGACGCGGTCGGACAGTTGCCCCAGGGGAATCTGGAACACGAGCCGGCTCACCATGAGAGCGCTGAAGGCCACGCTGAAGGCGAACGCGGTTTGGTCGAGACGCTCGTTGAATTGCACCTCGAGCGTACTCATCATGGTCAGCATGGTGGCCATCACGAAGGTGGCGGCGCCCAGGCTGATGACTCCCTCCGAGAGTACGCCGCGACCGAAGAGCCGAAAGGTCGTGCGCGGTCTTGATGCCTGCACCCCGTTCTCGCTCGTCACATCCCGCACCCAGAGCTGAACCAGGATCATGCCCAAGAGGATGAAGCCGGTTCCCGCCAAGAAGGCTGCATCGAAACCATAATGGACGTGGAGGAAGCCCCCGATCAGAGGTCCCGCGGCAAATCCCACGATCCGCATGGTGGAGTAGATGCCCATGGAGCCGCCACGCGAACTCTTGTGCGTGGCCGAGGTCATCAGCGCCATGGAGGCGGGAATGGTGATGGCCACCCCCACCCCCTGGATCGCTCGTAGCAGCAGCAGATCCACGAAACGGGTGGCGAAGATGAAGAGGAAGGTGCTCAGGGCCATCACGAACAGCCCGGCCAGAATGAAGATCTTGCGGCGCTGGAAGCGATCGCTCAGAGAACCCATGTACGGTTGCAGCACGGAGTTCACGATCCCGTAGAGCGAGATCAGAATTCCCACCCGTACCGATTCGGGCACGTGGAACCAGGGGGCCGGCAGCTCTGCGACGTAGAGCGGGATGACGATGAAGAGCAGGCTGTTGCCGATCGCATCACCCAAGCGGGCCACTGAGAGGGCGAGGACGACTCGGTTCATCCCCAGCGATTCCGGTACCTTCATTCCACCCTCGTTCCACACATGACTAAAAGCGTCCGTGCCAGCGGCGCCCTCTCATCCCTTCGATTCGGCTCCCGTCGCATCGAGATGCGAGGCGTAGTCGACGAAAAAGGCCGCGACCCTGGGCAGGTAGTCGTCGAAACCGGAGTAGCGCCCGCGATTTTGCTCGTACTCCGCCAGCCATTTTGTCAACTCGGGCATCCACAGAAACGAGCGCTTCACTTCGTATTGGACTCGTTTCTCTGCGTCCTCTTTGTCGCCGTGGGCGAGAAGATAACGAATTACCACCGCCCGCACGAGGGATTCGTCCACCATGATCTGCCAGTTGGGATAAGCCATGCGTTCCATCGCGGGCGCGACGGTTTCGAAGATCTTGCTAGCCGGGGCCTCGAACGCACCACGATGGGCCTGGACCAGATCGTTCACGAAGGAATGACTGAATTCGTGAACGATGAGCTCCAGGGCGTCGGCCCCTACCACCGGCATGCCCTCCTTGTCTGTGGAGTTGATTCCCACGATGGCGTAGAACTTCTCCTTTCCCTGCGCATCGAGGTACTTGGGCCCATAGCTGGCGGGACCATCGATCATGGCTGGAACGATGGTGAAGGACTCGCCGGGAGCGAAGCCGAAATAGTCTTGCAGCCATTTCGCGTCCAGCTGGGCATCGACGAAGGACTGCATGGCGCGAACGGTGTGCTGGTAAATTGCGGCATGCTCTTCGTAGAAGCGCTTGAAGTCGCTCTTTTTTACGAAGTCGGCCAACTCATCGATGAACCTGCGCGCGTCGCTTTCGGTCCATCGCCCATCGGCATAGAGCTGCAAAGACTCATCGTCGAGAGAGCGGATCGGCGCGGGAGTGAAGGCATCGTCGAGGTGCAAGGCCATCTGCATTACCGCGTCGAAACTGATGCCATGGGATTTGCGCAACTCCTTGGCCAATGCGACCACGGGATGGTCGCGATAGGGCGCAAAGTAGTCATCGACATCGTTTAGATAGAGCTCCACCTGTCCCTGGCTGAACTCCGGGTGGCCGCCGATACGGTAAACGACTCCCAAGAGCTCCACGCGGGGGTCAATTTCTACCGTGACCGTGTGCTCGGGAGCCGCCGCCGCCATGGTGGCCGCGAGAAGGATGCTGTAAAGCACGAGAAACCCAAGAAGAGATCTTGAATTCATCCCCAAGTCCTCCTGATCGTACTGCTTGTAGACGAAGGGCCACG
Source organism: Candidatus Krumholzibacteriota bacterium (assembly GCA_963727455.1). Classification (GTDB taxonomy): domain Bacteria; phylum Krumholzibacteriota; class Krumholzibacteriia; order JAJRXK01; family JAJRXK01; genus JAOZPE01. Next base: position 54,125 of record CAVSGG010000014.1, read on the forward strand.
CGCTGTGCGGGCCGACTGCGGCGGGATGCGCTTAGTTTAGATCCGGCTGGCAGCCGGTGCAATATGTGGTTATCCGACTTATTGCCAACTTTTCGCGCTAGAGCCCGTAGGGCCTTGGGATGCCACAGGGCTTCAGAACCGAGCACCGAAGGCTGGGAAGCAGAAAGCCTCGCAGATCACTTGTTTTTTCCTCGGAGGTAGACCGTGCGTCAGCGCCACTTCTCTCTCGTTTTGACACTCGTGGCCCTGATCTGCAGTGCAACCGCGCCGAGTGCCGTCTCTGGGAACGACGCGAAGCCCTCCGTCTCCCAGCTCATCGCCAAGCACCTTCAGTGGTTGGGCGGCGAGGAGGCGCTGAGCAAGCTCTCGACGCTGCGAATGAGCGGCACACTGAAAACAGCCGGCGTGAAAGGCAGCGTCTCCGCGCTCATGCGACGCGACGGCTACTCTCGTACGGACTACGATCTGAAGGTGTTCAAGGGGGCGCAAGCCATCACGCCCGAGGACGCCTGGAGCTTGAATGCGAGTGGACAGGTGGAGGAACTCGGGAAGAACCAAGCGAAGAGCCTTCGACGCGAACTTTCCCGATCCTTCGGGGTGCCTTTTCTCAGCGATTCTCTGAGCTGGAAGAGGATGGATCCTGAAGAGCGAGGTGGGCGCTCGTGGACCGTCCTGCGGCTCGAGTACCCCAACCGCGACACCTGGGATCTCTTTCTTGATCCTGAGGATGGAAGCTCGGAGTGGTCGCGCAGCATGGAAGACACCAAGACGACATGGATTCACGACAGCGACTTTCGAATCGTAGATGGGGTTCGGATGGCGTTTCAAAGCGAGCAAAGTGGTGAGGATCCAGGCGATTCCAATCTGGTGAGCTGGTCGAAGATTGAAACTAACGTGGAGATCGCGCCGACGGCCTTCTCACGTCCCGCCACACGCAAGATCGCGCGCATCGTGGGGGGTGCCGCGAGCACGCCTTGGATGAAGACGGTTTCCAACGATCCGCGGTCGATTCGTCTGAGAGGTGAGATCAACGGCAGAGCGGCCGACATCCTGCTCGACTCCGGCGCGGGCATCACGGTCGTCTCGCGTTCCTTGGCCAAGGAACTGAAGCTGAAGTCCGAGGGCGCGCTCACGGCCGAAGGAACCGCTGCGAGCGCGGAGGCGGCTCTGGTGGGCGGAATCAAGCTAAAGCTCGGCGAGCTGGAACTCGACGGAATTACGGCGGCCACCATCGACCTTTCGCAGATCAACGCCCAGCTTCCGCGGCCTTTGGAAGTAATCCTGGGCAAGGAGCTCTTTCACGCGATGCTCGTCGACGTGGACTACCCGAATTCGCGCGTGCGATTTTGCGATCCCGAAAGCTTCGAGAATACCGGGCTGGGCCACAAGGTCGCCATTCTGCCCGCCGCGGACGGACACAAGCTCATCGAGATTAATATCGAAAATCTCCCGCCCGCGCTCGTCGATGTCGACACAGGGAGTGGTGCGACATTGGACATCTTCGGCTTCTACGCGGACGAGAACGAACTCTTGAAAAACCGCGCTCGCGTATCGGAGGCCATGGCGGCCGGGGTGGGGGGTACGACCGTCAACAAGATCGCCTCGCTCGAAACCCTCACTGTAGGCGGTTACGAGTTGCGCGGGGTTCCGGTGGGCTTCTTCCAGGGAAAGAAAGGTTCCTTTCACACGCGTCGGATCGCGGGCAATCTCGGAGCGGGCATCCTCTCCCGCTTCAGGATCCTCTTCGACTATCCGGATCAGGCCCTATGGTTGACTCCCGGCGAGAACTGGGACCGTCCCTTCGAGCGCAACCGCACGGGACTGCAGACCACCTACGACGACGGGGCCCTGCGCGTGGTCTTCGTCGCCCCGGGAAGTCCTGCCGAGAAGGCGGGGTGGAAGGCAGGGGAGAGGATCGTGGCGATCGACGGCGAGAAGGTGAAGCGAGACGACTCCCGCGCCTGGCGGCGGCAGCCCGCGGGAACCAAGGTTCAGCTCAAGACCGACAAGGGGGAGCAGCGCGAACTCTTGCTGGCGGACTACTACTAGGAAGCCACTCCCGAGAGGTCGGAGTCCGGGCATTCGCGAACGCAATGAGGACAATTCGCTCGCATACCCCGTGAACGCTCAGCTTTCATTCCCTACCGAGTGTGCTAAGATCCGCCGAAACCTATCTCCTTAGAGTCCAGCAATTGCGCATCGCTCGAACTTCAATGCGGGCGATGACGGTGGACCGTTTCGCCGTGAGCGAATGAAAGGGTGTCTCCATGTCGATGACAAAGTTCCGAATCGGCCTTTTGCTCGGCCTTGCCGTGTTGTGCTTCAGTATTCCCTCCTGGGCCCAGGACCAATGGTCATGGCCCGAGAAGGCCAAGAACCTGAAGGTCCTTCCCAAGGACATCAGCAAGGAGAACCTACGAGATACCATGCACGGTTTCTCGCGTGGTCTGGGCGTCCACTGTGCCCACTGCCATGAAGGGGAAGAGGGCAAGCCGCTCTCCACCTACGATTTCGCCTCCGACAAGAACCCGAACAAGGACCGCGCGCGCGAGATGATGCGCATGCTGGGAGATATCCACGAGCATCTGAAGAAGATCCAACCCAGCGGAGATCAGGCGGTTCGCGTCTCCTGCTACACCTGTCACCATGGGCGCCCGCGCCCTATGACTCTGGCAGCAGAGCTGACAGAGTCGTTCCGCAAGGACGGGGTCGATTCGGCTCTGAGCACCTACGACCAGCTCCACGAGAACTACTACGGCAGAGGCGTGTACGATTTCGATAGCGAGGAAGCGCTAAACGTCTTGGGTTACACCGTGCTTGCCACGAAGGACTATGAGGGGGCCATCCGCGTGTTCAAGATGAACGCCGACAAGTTCCCCGATTCGGGCAACGTCTGGGACAGCCTGGCCGAGGCCTACATGAAATCCGGTGACATGAAGCAGGCCGAGGAATACTATGAGAAATCACTGAAACTGGAACCGAGAAATCGGAATGCCGCGGAGATGCTGAAGAAGATCAGGGGTGACGGAGGGGATTGAGACCAGGCCGCTAGAGCCACCCTTCCGAAATCACGGCTACATCACTGATCCGCGGGGCTTGGAGGGGTCCATCGTGGCTCCGGGGTAACTCAGAGAGAATTTGCGCGCGAACCGCGAGCAGCAGATCTGAGGTTGGTTGCCACGGCAATCCTCTCGATGATGCTGCTCGCGTTGTTGCTCCATTCTAGCGCTTCCCCCTACGACCCGGACGTTCCCCTCCCCTGGGACATGTCTCACCATTTCCTCGGTGCGTTGCAATGCAGGGATGCAATCGCACACCACTCTCTTTCCAACTTCAGCAGGGCACTCTTCGAGTCCGATCTGTATCCGCCCGGGCACTCCGTCATTCTAGGGAGCTGGCTTCTCGCGGTGGGCTCATCCACCCTCAGCCTCTTTCTTTTTCGCTGCTTCGTGCTGTGGATCTTCGTTCTGGCGATGGTATGGGCGGCGGGACCACTGTTGAGGTGCAAGAGTTGGCTGGTGGTGACCCTTGGCTGCCTCCTCCTGGGATGCTATGGCCGCTTCATGGCCCTGGCCGGTAGCTATATGGTGGATGCTCCCGCGGCGGTCTTGGCTCTTTTGTCATTGGCCGCACTCGCCTGGGCGATGCAGCGCAGGGGTTTCTTCAGTCTGTTGTCTGCGTTCGCATTGGTGAGCTTCACGCTTCTAACCAAGTACAATGTGGGTCTGCCACTGATTCCGGCCGCGCTCGCTCTGGGGGGAGTGAGCTGGATACGGCACGAGCGCGCATTTGCGCTCAAGATTTGCGCGGTGGGCCTCTTGGCTCTCGTGGTATGGGCTCTGTTTCTCACTGTACAAGTCGATGGATGGAATGCCTTCCTGCAATTTGCCTCCAACCGGGCTAATTCTCTCGATTGGTCGATGCTCCAACGACTGCGTTGGTATCGGGATGTCTTTGTGAAGGAGTCCTTCGTTTGGCCCACACTGGGTTGGAGCTGTCTCGCGCTCGCCCTCCTGGCACTTGTGCTGGAACACAGGCCTTTCATCCTGGTGAGCGGAGTATACGTCGGCAGCACACTCATGGCTTTGTCTCGACACCCCTATCTCCTGGAGCGGAACCTGCTCCCGTCCGGTCTCATTCTCATCATGTTGGCCGCAATTGGTGGAGCCATTCTCCTGGATCGTTTCGCGACGGTGCTTCCTCATAGCGCTCACGCTCCCTTGCTGATTCTGGGCTGTGCCGCAGCCGGATACGCCCTGCTTGGATCGGAGGGAATGGCGCGTGAGCGTACGAAGCGGGTGTTCGGGTGGAATGGGCAGCGACTGGAAGCGGTTTCGAGTTTCATCGACGCCGGGATGCGTCAGCATCCCACTTGTCGGGTCGTTGGTACCTTCGATGCGTTCAGCCCCGGTTGGGTGCAAATTCTCGCCAAAAGGATTCCCCTGGCGAGTCGTCCGCAGCTCGCGATTGGATTTCCCTATCCCGGTACGAGTTCCAGAACGGGGATCGACCCCGCGCCAGACGCGCGATATTTGGCTACGGTTCGGAATTGGGAGCAACGCGAAGATCCAGAGTTCGTGATAGATATCGATGTGCTTCCAAGCTCTGTTTTCCATGACCGCGATTACGAGCTCTGGAACGCTTGGAAACAGAACCTCATTCGTGCGATTCGCTCCTCGCCTAGTGCGCGCCTCTTAGCGCGCGCGAGTGCGGATTCGCAGCGCGTGGTCGTGGAGGCACTCTCGCTGGAAAATGCTCCCATCCAATTTGGTGAGGGTTGGGGGCCGGAAGAACCATGGGGGCGCTGGGCCAACCGAAAAGAGGCCACTCTTCGGATTCCAGCTCCTGCGGCCGGGAGCCAGGTCGAGCTCACGGCTGCTGGTTTCGACGGCCAGAAGCAGAAGCAAGCGTGTACTGTCAGCTGTGAGGGCGAAATCATTGCCCGCTTCGAGGTCGATCCCACACCGTGGCAATGGCACACCTATGTGTTTCGGCTTCCCGGCGGTCACGGGGAAGGTTCACTCGTGATCACTTTTCACTTCGAGTACCTGGACCCCGGTGACAAGTTCGATCCCCGGCCGCGTTCCCTTCCCTTCAGGTCGATTTTGGTCTCGGTTCCGGGATTCGCCCCCCCCCCCCGTGAACCGCCACAGGAGCGATTCTCGCTTCTCAGCCTCCCGCAATCGCGCCAATGATGAGAAGGGGCTCCTTTCCCAGGCACACTGCCTCGGGGAGCTCGGTCTCCAGCGGCCGATTCGAAAAGTCCTCTTCGCAGGCGTAGAAGCGCAAGAAGGGACGTCGCTGGCGGGTGCTGTGATCACGAATGGTGCCACTCAAGACGGGAAAGCGCAGTTCGAGCGCGTCAAGCACGCTCGCGATGGTCAGTGGTTCTTTTGGCTCGAGCTGTACCTCTCCGCCCACTTGGGCAAGGGTTCTCAGGTGCTGGGGCAGCATCACGCGTATCAAGGCAAGCTCCAGTTAGCTGAGGGTCTGAACTTCCACCGACAGTACTTTCGGCAAGTCGCGCGCAATGGCGGTCCAGTTGTCACCGCTGTCACTGGATGCATAAACTTCGCCGCCGGTGGTTCCGAAGTAGATACCGCAGGAATCGAGAGAATCGACCGCCATTGCATCGCGCAAGACGTTCACGTAGCAATGACTCTGTGGAAGTCCCTTGGTGAGCGCTTCCCACTCGTTGCCACCGCTCTTACTGCGATAGACCCGCAGCTTGCCTTCAGGAGGATAATGCTCCGAGTCGCTCTTGATGGGCACCACGTAAATGGTCTCCGGCTCGTGCGCGTGTACTTCGATGGGGAAGCCGAAGTCGCTGGGGAGGTTTCCGCTGACCTCGTACCAGTTTTCCCCGGCGTCGTCGCTGCGATTGACGTCCCAGTGCTTCTGCATGAACAAAACCGAAGGCCGCGAGGGGTGCATGGCGATGCTGTGCACGCAATGTCCCACTTCGAAGCTCTTGTCGGGTAGCTCGTAGGCCGTCTTGAGTCCCTTCGTGATGGGCTTCCAGCTTCCGCCCCCGTCGTCGCTGCGAAACACGCCGGCGGCCGAGATGGCCACGTAAATGCGATTTTCGTCGTTTGGGTCGAGCAGGATTGTATGCAAGCACATACCACCGGCGCCGGGCTGCCAGAGCTCGCCCTTGGCCTGCCGCAAGGCGGGACGTTCCTGCCAGCTCTTGCCTCCGTCTTTGCTGTGAAAGAGCGCGGCGTCTTCGACACCCGCGAAGACCGCTTCCGGATCGTCCAGGGAGGGTTCGAGGTGCCATACGCGTTTGAACTCCCAGGGGCGCGGCGTTCCGTCGTACCAGCGGTGTTCACCGACTTTACCCTCGTACACAAAGCGGTTGCTCTTACCGGCCGGGGGCTCTCCGGGTGTCGGCATCTTCTCGCCGCCGGGAGGCGACCAGGTCTTCCCACCATCGTCCGACCGTTGCAGGATCTGACCGAACCAACCGCTGGATTGCGATGCGTAGATCCGCTGGGGATCGACGGGCGATCCTTTCAGGTGATAGATCTCCCAGCCGCCGAAATGCGGACCGTCGATCGTCCAGTTCTTACGCCGTCCGTCCGCGCTGAGAACGAAAGCACCTTTCTTGGTGCCTACGAGAACCCTTACACTGCTCATCGCATCCTCCTTCGGTGAACTCCAAGTTTCACCCCAATCAAGCGTTCGTGGCAACGCAATTAGCGTGGCACTTCGTATTCAATTTCCGCAGCAATCAGGAGTTCAGGATCTCCATCTCGGATCGACCACTTCATCAGGGTTTGCACCGAGGGCTTCAGTCGCCGTCGTGTGCTCTTTCCATTGACCACGATCTCGATGGGCCTCGTGAAATCAAATTCGCCGTCTCCGAGCAGCAACTTGAAACGCCGCACGTTGCGCGTGGTGACGGTGATGGTGTTGCCTTGCCGGCGCACGCTCAGTCGGCCGGAAGGCCCATGGCGCGGGAAGGCCTGCGCGCGCCGCGGGGGATGGAGGTCGGGAAACAAAACCGTATTCAGGGGGTCCGGATCGGGAGCGGCTTTGTTGCCGATCGATTCGAGGATCAGCCACGAGCAGCGGCCATTGTGCAGAGGATCATCGGTTTCCCAGACCAGGGAATCGGGAAGGGGATCGCGCGGATGCGCGGCGCGAAACTCGCGGAAGGTCCGCGATTCCTGCGGCCACCAGCGCACCGAGTGTCCGCCGGGTTCCACTTTGATTTCCAGCGTGGCGCCTGCTCGCTCGAAAAGATCCAGGTAAGGCTTCAAGGCCTTGGCCGGATAGAGAGGATCGTCCTTCCCATTGACCACCATGAGGGCCCGGCCCTTCAGGTTGGCGGCGAAGATGTCTCCGCTCACCCCCTCCTTCTCGTTGCGAAGTACCCAGGGGTGTCCGATGAGGGGCAGAAAGCAGGCCCAGGGAGCTGGAGCGCGCAAGGCCTGGTAG
>CAVSGG010000015.1:0-117958 GCA_963727455.1 Candidatus Krumholzibacteriota bacterium
CCTATGAGCAGCGGAGGCGCAATATAGTGAGGGTGTGAGGGTGCGTCAAGGGCTTTCGCGGAGAAAAGCCGAAGAACTTCGCCGTGGGCAAGGGAGCGGGCATCCTCTTGCCAGACAAGCAATTGCTACTGGAACTCCACATCCACGAAGACCCGCTTGCCCACCTTCAGGCGGTAGCGACGCCCCACCCCCGCCGGCAGCTCCATCTGTGGACTGTCCGCCCGCTGTCCATCCACGGAGACCCCACCCTGCTCGATGAGGCGGCGCGCCTCACCACGGCTCTTCACCAGGCTCAGATCGCTCAGGAGCTTGACGAGCCAGTAGTCCTTGTCCTGGGCAGGCAGGCGCCGGCACTCGACCTCTTCGGGCTCCCCTTTGTCCACGAAGATGCGGTCGAAGGCGGTCTCCGCCTCGTGCGCAGCGTTCTCGCTGTGGTACTGGCCGATGATGTTGCGCGCCAAGCTCCGCTTGAGTTTGGCGGGATGACTCTTGGGGTCCGCGAGCCGCTTGCGCACCTCGTCCATCGCGTCCGCGTCGAGATCGCTCACGAGTTCATACCAGCTGAGCATGAGATGGTCGGGATGGACATGACCTTGCCGAACATCTCCTCGGGCGCATCGGTGATGCCGATCGAGTTGCCCAAGCTCTTCGACATCTTCTCCACCCCATCGGTGCCCGGCAGTAGCGGCATTGTCAGAACGGTTTGCGGTCGTTGCCCGTAATGCGACTGCAGGTCCCTCCCCACGAGCAGGTTGAACTTCTGATCGGTGCCGCCCACTTCGACGTCGGACTTCAGAGCGACGGAGTCGTAGCCCTGAAAGAGAGGATAGAGAAACTCCTGGATGCTGATGGGAGCGCCGGCCTTGTAGCGTTTGGCGAAATCGTCTCGTTCGATCATCCGTGCCACGGTGTAGTGGCTCGCCAGGCGCAGCACCTCCGCGCTGCTCATCTTCTCGCACCATTCGCTGTTGAAGCGAACCAGCGTCTTCTCTTCGTCCAGAATCTTGAAGACCTGCTTCTTGTAGGTCTCGGCGTTGGCTGCGACCTCTTCTCTGCTCAGCATGGGCCTGGTCTCACTCTTGCCGGTCGGATCTCCAATCATGCCGGTGAAGTCTCCGATGAGGAAGATGACGGTGTGCCCCAGATCCTGGAACTGACGGAGCTTGCGAATGGTAACAGTATGACCCAGGTGGAGGTCGGGCGCCGAGGCGTCGAAGCCCTCTTTGATGAGAAGGGACCGGTTCTCCTTGCGGGCCGCCTCCAGTTTCTGCTCCAGGTCACCCGCGGGCAAAATCTCGCTCACTCCTCGAGAGATCAGACGCATTTGATCCGCGACGCTCGGCATTCCGCTCATGCCATCGTACCGTTCTTGAGAGGTTGAAGAGAGGCCCCCGACAGGGCTGCGCACAAGTCGCGACACGCTATCAACCGCCACCCCCGGGTGTCAAGGAGGCCGCGGCCCTTGCCCCCGTGCCGCTTTGATCGTAGGGTGCCGCGGAGGACTTCAGCTCGGCAGGTTCGAAATGGACGAAGGTCGAAAGGACGAATCCAACTCGGGAGTGAGCAGGCTCTTCAAGCGCCGCATTCCCCGGCGGGTGGTTCGAGGGCTGTTCCTCGGCGCGCTCGTCCTTTTGTGCCTGGGAGTCGGTGCGGGATACGTAGTCATCCGAGTGCTCTCGCGGGACCTACCCTCCCCGGCTCGTCTGCAGACCATTCGTCCTCCCAGCAAGACGCTGATCTTCGCGGCCAACGGCGACACCCTCCACGAGTACTTCACACAAAATCGCGTCAACCTTCCCTTGGCTCAGATTCCCGAGGGCCTCGTTCACGCCGTGATCGCCACTGAGGACCGACGTTTTTACCAGCACTACGGCGTCGATCTCGGCGGCATCATGCGCGCCATCTTCGTCGATTTGCGGACGGGCAGCGCCGCACAGGGCGCTTCTACTCTGACCCAACAACTTGCCCGAAGTCTCTTTCTTTCGCCGGACAAACGCTGGGAACGAAAACTGCGGGAGCTGCTGCTCGCGCTGCGTATCGAACGGACCTACACCAAAGACGAAATTCTGGAGATGTATCTCAACACCATCTACTTCGGGCACGGAGGTGCCTACGGAGTGGAGTCGGGAGCGCGCACCTTCTTCGGCAAGGGAGTCGCCGATCTGAAGCCTTCGGAGTACACGATGCTCGCCGGAATTCTGGCCAATCCAGGCTACTACTCGCCAGTGCATCATCTCGACCGGGCCTACAAGCGGCGCGCGCTAGTGCTGAAGAGCATGGTCCGCGCGGGATACTTGAGTGCCGAAGAGGCGGAGCAGATAGGTCAGCAAGAGGTCGTCATCGTTCCGCCGACTCAGCGCGAGATCATTGCGCCTTACTTCCTGGAAACGGTTCGTCAGTATCTGGAACAGAACTACGGCAGCGAACAGCTCTATGAGGAAGGGCTGCGAGTCTACACCACCTTGGATCCTAGGCTCCAGCGATTGGCCGAGAGTTGTTTCGAACAGGAGCTCTTGCGCCGCGAGACCGAAGGCCACTACGAAATGACACGGGCGCTCTACGACAGTCTGAACGCGGAGATCAGCGAGAAGCCCAAAACGACCTATCTCCAGGGCGCCCTGGTGGCCATGGACGCTCGCACCGGTGAAGTTCGCGCGATGATCGGCGGACGTGACTTCGAGGCCAGCCGCTGGAATCGCGCGGTGCAGGCCCAACGCCAGCCGGGCTCCATCTTCAAACCCTTCCTCTATACCACCGCTCTGGAGAAGGGTTGGACGCCGGCCGACATCCTCCTCGATGCGCCGGTGGAGGTCGATACCGGCAGCGACGAGCTCTGGCGTCCAGTGAATTTCGACGAGACCTTTCGCGGTCCGGTGACGGTCCGATACGCGCTCGCCAACTCCATCAACATCCCCGCGGTTCGACTCATCCTGAAGATCGGTCCCCAGCCGGTGATCGAAACCGCGCATCGCATGGGAATCACGAGCGAAATTCCCGACGTGTATTCGATCGCCTTGGGCTCGGGGGAGGCGAATCTGCTGGAACTGGTCGGAGCGTACTCCACCTTCGCCAACGGCGGCATCCGCACCAAACCCATCATGATCGAGCGCATCACCAACAGCCGCGGGGAAACGCTCGAAGAGAGTAAAGTCTACCAGGAGGAAGTCCTCGACGAGCGCATCAACTATCTCATGGTCGACATGATGCGGACCGCAATCAAAGAGGGGACCGGAAAGTCAGCCACCGCCTATGGCTGGACGCGGGAATCGGCGGGAAAGACGGGGACCACCGACCGCAATACGGACGCCTGGTTCATCGGTTTTACTCCCGAGATGGTGTGCGGAGTGTGGGTTGGATTCGACGACAATGTCAGCATGGGGCGCAGGCGAACCGGCGCCGTCATGGCGCTTCCCATCTGGGCCAGGACCATGACCGCCTACTACCAAGGCACGCCTGAGCCGCACTTTGAAAAGCCCGCCGGAATCGTGACGCGACTCGTCTGTTCGCAGAGTGGACAGCTCGCCACCGAAAACTGCCCGGAAGTTCACGAGGAAATCTTCGTGGAGGGAATGGCCCCGACACGACTCTGCGAGTTGCACCAGCCCCAGAGTACCGACATCCCACAGCAGAGCGGCGACTTCGAAAGCCTCGATCGACAGTCGCAACGGGGGGATGAGTTCGATCCCAAGGCCAGCAAGGGCGGCGGTTAGATTCTCAGCCGACTCTTTCGAAGATCAACGGTGTGGGCGCGCACTTCTCGTTAGTGACGGGCATGGCGACACGCAAGCGCTCGCGGCAGGCCGTGGCCGCGCCTTCGTCCCGCGCGAATATGCTGACGAGTGGCTGTCCCTGATCTACCTTGTCGCCCACGCGCGCGAGCACCTTCAGACCCACCCCCAGATCCAGCTCGTCGTCACTGCGACGACGGGCGCCCCCCAGCTCCACCAAGGAGAGCCCGATCTGTTCGGCGTCCATCGGCTGCACCCAGCCACTGTTCGCGGCCAAAAGAGGCTCAGCCTCGGGTGCGATGGAAAAACAGCTCGCCGGAGCATTCTCGTCCATTCGTCCCCCGTGCGCGTGCACCATCGCAAGGAAACGTCGCAGGGCGCTGCCATCATCGAGGTGTTGCGCACATCGCTCCCTCAGCTCCTGCAATGATCCCAGTCCAGCCAGCTCGCCCATGGCGGCGGTGAGTTCGATGGTGAGGCTTCGAAGCTCCTCTGGGCCCCTACCCGAGAGCCCCTCGATCGCCTCTTGTGCCTCCAGCGCATGACCGACGGCGGAACCCAGGGGCTGGCCCATGTCGGTGATCAGGGCGCAAATCTTGCGGCCGGCGCGGGTGGCCGTCGCCAGGAGAGACTCGGCCAGGATACGCGCCGCCTTGGGATCGCGCATGAAAGCGCCGCTGCCGCACTTGAGATCGATCACGAGATTCGCCGGCCCGGCCGCGATCTTCTTGGACAGGATGGATGAGACGATGAGGGGAACGCAGTCGACCGTCGCGGTGACATCCCGCAGATGGTAGAGCCGACGGTCGGCGGGAGCGATCTCCCCCGTCTGGCCGGTGATCGAGCAACCCACGGTTCCGACGATCTGAAGAAACTCGCGCGGAGACAGATCGATCCGATAGCCGGGGATCGACTGCAACTTGTCCAGGGTACCGCCGGTGTGACCCAATCCGCGTCCAGAGAGCATGGGCACCGACAGTCCCAGTTCGGCCGCCAGGGGGGCAAGCAAGAGGGAAACCTTGTCGCCGACGCCTCCGGTGGAGTGCTTGTCCGCAGTCGGCCCCGAAAGCTCGGAAAGATCGAGGCGGATCCCGCTCGAAGCCATACGCTCGGTGAGCTGGTAGGTCTCCTCCACCGACATCCCGCGGAACCACACGGCCATCAGCCAGGCCGCGAGCTGATACTCCGGGATGCTCCCATCGGTGATCGCGTCGACGAGCGCGGCGATCTCCTCCGCGCTGTGCTCCCTTCCTTGCTTCTTCCAACTGATCAATTCGTACGGAGTCTTCAATACCCGGCGCCCCCACTCTCCCCCGCCAAGATCTTGACGCCGGCGCTGGCGCCCAGACGGTTGGCGCCCGCTTTGATCATCGCCTCGGCGGTCTTCCTGTCACGTATCCCGCCGCTGGCCTTCACCCCGATCTCCGCGCCGACGACACCGCGCATGAGCGCGACGTCTGCCACCGTGGCTCCGCCCCCTCCGAATCCAGTCGAGGTCTTCACGTAGTGTGCCCCCGCCTCCTTGGCCAGAGCACACGCCGCGATCTTCTCGTCGTCCTCCAGGAGAGCCGTCTCCAGAATGACTTTGACGCAGGCGCCACCTTGCACGCTCTGCACCACCGAACGGATGTCATCGTGCACTGCCGCGTAGTTCTTGTCCTTCAACGCCCCCACGTTCAGCACCATGTCCACCTCGGTTGCCCCATGGCGCACCGCCTCACCGGCCTCGAATGCTTTCGCGGTGGAGGTGGTCGCGCCCAAGGGAAAGCCGATGACGCAGCAGACTTCGACTCCCGCACCCTTCAAGAGCGATGCGCAGAGCTGCACCCAATACGGATTTACGCAGACCGACGCGAAGTGATTGGCCCGGGCTTCTTCGCAGAGGGTACGGATCTCGCTTTCGCTGGCCTGAGGCTTGAGCAGGGTGTGATCGATGGTCCCGGCCAAATCGGGCGGTAGGCTGCGAGCTTTCAGATCGCACGAGATCCGGCAGGCACCCTCGTCGACCATGGCACGGAGATGTGCGTCCGTGGGGGAAGTCAGGCTGCAGCCGCAGGCATTCGCAGCCGGCCCGAGCCCGCTCAATTGTCCCTGGGTGAGACGAAGCAGCACCCGGTCCGTGATGCGTTCGACGAGGGTGGCACGTGCGGCGGAATCCATCACTTCTCCTTCTCACGATAATCCGTGAAGGCAAACGGCATCAACTCCGAGAGCCGGTACTGCGCGGTGTCGCCATTCGCGTTCACCAGAACCACCGCCAGATCCGGAGCGAATTCTTGCAGGACCTGTCGGCAAGCTCCACACGGAGGGGTCAACTCGGGAGCGCGCGTAGCGATAGCGATCGCCTCGAAGGAGCGTGAGCCCTCGCTCACCGCCTTGAAGATCGCGGTTCGTTCGGCGCAGACCGAAAGTCCCAGAGAGGCGTTTTCTACGTTGCAGCCTGTGTGTACCTTGGCTTCGGAGTCCAGTAGAGCGGCACCGACGGCAAATCCGGAGTACGGAACGTGAGCGTGCGTGAGAGCTTTCAACGCCGCGTCACGTAGGAGCTGGATCTGGGCTTGGTCGAGCATGTCCCCCCCTTTGTGCAGCCGAACGGTAGCCGCTTGCGCCGAGACTGTCAACGCAGCCTGGAATGTGGCAAACTGTCGCCCATGGACGAACTCTTCGAATCCCCCCCACCCGCGCCGGACACCAACCCGCGTGCGCCCCTGGCCGAGCGCATGCGTCCCCGAAAGCTGTCGGAGATGGTGGGGCAGGATCGAGCCCTCGGCGAGGGCACGATCTTGGGCGCGGCGATCGCCCAACGCGAACTGCCGAGCTTGGTGCTGTGGGGACCACCGGGCTGCGGCAAGACCACCTTGGCCCGCTGCCTGGCCGACGCCATCGAAGTGCAGTTTCTCGGCTATTCGGCGGTGAGCGTGGGCATTAAGGAACTCAAGTCGGTGATGAGCCAAGCGAAGCGTCTACGCGGCATGGGCGGAAAGGCTCCCATGCTCTTCCTCGACGAAATTCACCGCTTCAACAAAGCCCAACAGGACTCCCTGCTTCACTTCGTGGAGGCCGGGGATGTGATCCTGGTGGGCGCCACCACCGAGAACCCCTCCTTCGAAGTAAATGCCGCCCTGCTCTCGCGCTGCCGTGTGGTCGTGCTGGATCCTCTCACGCCCGACGCCATTCTCATCTTGTTGCAGCGAGCGTTGAAGGACGAGCGTGGGCTCGGGTCGGAGTCGGTGGAGGCAGAGGAAGACTCGCTGCGGACCTTTGCCGAGCGCTGCGGCGGCGACGCCCGCTTCGCCTTGAGCAGTCTGGAACTGGCGGTGTCCTCGACCAGGAAGAAGCGTCGGCGCATCGACCTCGCGCTCGCCGAGCAGGTTCTCGCCGAAGCCCATCTGATCTATGACAAGCAGGGCGAGGAACATTTCAATCTCATCAGCGCGCTCCACAAGTCGCTGCGCAACTCCGATGCCCAGGCCGGCATCTACTGGTTGGCCCGCATTCTTGAGGCTGGAGAGGATCCTCTCTACGTAGCTCGTCGTCTGATCCGCTTCGCCAGCGAGGACGTGGGTCTCGCCGACCCGCAGGCCCTTTTGCAGGCCAGCGCAGCCTTCAGTGCAGTGCATCAGATCGGCATGCCCGAGGGTGCGCTCGCCCTGGCCCAGGTGGCGGTGTACCTGGCGCAGGCCCCCAAGAGCAACGCACTCTACACCGCCTATGCTGCGGCCAGGCGAGCACTGCAGGAAGGCCACAACGAACCGGTGCCTCTCCACTTGCGGAACGCACCAACCAAGCTCATGGGAGAACTCGGCTACGGGGAAGGATACCGCTACGCCCACGACGAGAGCGAGGGGGTGGCGGCGATGGATTGTCTTCCCGAATCGATGAAGGGACACATCTTTTACCGCCCCAGCGGGAGAGGATTCGAAAAGGAAGCGGCTCAGAGATTGCGCGCCGCGTGGCGACTCGCGCACCCATCCAGGGGAGATACTCAGTGAAGAGGATCGCAGTAATGACCAGTGGTGGCGACGCGGCCGGCATGAATCCAGCCCTGCGCGCCGTGGTTCGCGCTTCACACCGGCAAGGAGTAAAGGTCGTGGGTGTGCGCTGCGGTTTCGCGGGTCTCAAGCAGGGGGACTTTCTCGACCTCGATCCCAGCTCGGTGAGCGGAATCGTACAGAGGGGCGGCACGATGCTGCGCACCTTTCGCCTGGAAGATTTCGAGCGCCGTGAGGTGCGGGACGCAGCGGCTGGCCTCTTCCTCGCGCGCGATCTGGAAGGCCTCATCATCATCGGCGGAGACGGGAGTTTCCGAGGCGGGCACTGCATCGACAGCGAATGGAACGTACCGGTAGTGGGTGTGCCGGCGACCATCGACAACGACATTCCAGGAACCGACTACTCCATCGGTTACGATACCGCTCTGAACATCGCGGTGGACGCGGTCGACAAGATTCGCGACACCGCGACCAGCCACGGACGTATTTTCGTGCTCGAGGTCATGGGTCGCCACTCCGGGATGCTGGCCGCGGCGACCGGGTTGTGCTGCGGTGCCGAGGAGATCTTGGTTCCCGAGGCAGCATTCGATTACGACCAGATTGTCCGCAACATCGAGGGAGGTTACGACCGGGGAAAACAGCACGCCATCATCATCGTCGCCGAAGGTGCCGCTTCGGCCAGCACGGTCTGCGCCGCCATCAAGAGCCGTCTTTCTCGAGAAGTGCGCATGGTCGTCCTGGGGCACATCCAGCGCGGGGGCGCACCCTCGGCGTTCGATCGGGTCCTCGCCGCTCGTCTCGGACATGCCGCAGTGGAACACCTGTTGGATGGCGCGCGCGGAGTCATGGTGGGACTGAAGGCCAACGTGATTACTCTCAGCTCGCTGAAGAAGGAGCGGGACCGGACGCGTGAGACCGTGGAGTACATGCTCGAACTCCACCGCTACACGCGTTGATTGCCCAGGGCGCCGTCACCACCCCAAGCTGCGGACTTTGCTACCCTTCTCAGACCGAGAAGCGGATCTCCATCACGTCCCCGTCCTGAACCAAGTACTCCTTCCCTTCCAGGCGGTAGACGCCAGCCGCTTTGGCTGCCTTTTCGCTGCCGTGCTTTTTCAGCTCCTCGAAAGCCACCACTTCGGCGCGGATGAAACCCCTCTGCAGATCGCTGTGAATCTTCCCCGCGGCCTGGGGCGCGGTGGATCCCTCCGTGATACTCCAGGCGCGGCACTCATCCTTGCCGGCGGTGAGGAAGGAGATGAGTCCGAGACTCCGGTAGCAGGAACGCAAAAAGCGCTCGATCGCGGGACGGCGGATTCCCAGTTCCTCCATGAACTCGCGGCGTTCGCTTTCCCCCAGAGAGGCGATTTCGGCCTCGAGCGCTGCGGAGAGGGCGCAGAGTTCGTGGCCTGCCCGCGCGCAAGCCTCCCTCAGGCGCACGGGGCTGTCCTCACCGGCGTGTTCTTCGGCGAGGTTTGCGACGACCAGGACCGGTTTGAGGGAAAGGAACTGGTAGCCTCTCATGAGCCCCTGCTCGCTCGCATTGAGTTCGAGCACCCGCAGCGGTCGGCTGGTCTCCAGATGCGCCTTGAGCTTCTCCATGAGAGCCATTTCCTTCTCGGCATCCTTGTTGCCGCGCTTGCGTTCGGCAACGAGGCGCTCGAGCCGATTCTCCACCAATTGGAGATCGCATACCGCGGTGGAGAGTTCGAATTCCTCCAGGTCGTTCTCGGCGGAAGTGATGCCAGAAAAACAGTCCAGAACCAGAGCGATGCCCTCGCATACCCTCAACTCCTGGATGTTCAAAAGATGGGCCAGATCCTCTCCCGCGTGCCTGGGGTCCGCCCCCAGGTCCACGAATTCTAAAGTGGCGTGCGTTACCTTCTTTGGCTGGTGGAGCTCGGCCAGCCAGCCCAGACGCTCGTCGGGAATGGGAACCACCGCCTCGTTGTCGTGACGTCCGCGTCGAGCCGATTCTCCCGCCATGAGCAGTGCAAAGAGGCTGGACTTGCCACTTTGGGGAGCGCCAACGATGCCGAAACTCATTCCCCTTCTCCATTCCTCATCTGCCGGGGGGCATGAAAAGGCCCACTCCACGTTTCCCGTGAAGTGGGCCAAAAACTCGCTACTACTTTCTCAGGGCGCCAAGTAGCGATTGGCGTAGGTCACGAATTCGATGTCCAGATTTCCGGTGACTTCCAGGCGACGGCGCTCCCGGTAGGGATTGATGTCGTCGATTTTCACGCCGCCCACGAAGGGCAGATCCTGGGCCGTCAGGAGCTTCATGGCAAACTCAAGGCTCTTGGTCATGTTCATGATTTTGAACACTGCCTTGTCGTCGTCGGCCGACACGAGATACCAGACCATCGGCGCCTGCGGGGCTTCCTCGCCCTCTTTCACTTCTTCCTTCGGAGCCTCCCACTCGTAATCGGGACGCAACTCCACGTGACCAGCGGTTTGGAATTCGGTTCCGATCCGGTCCTCCATGTCTTTCTGCTGCTTGCTCCGGGCGTTATAGGGCATCTTGCTCAAGTCGAAACCCGAGATCTCTTCCAACTTGGGATCGGTGAAGTTGGGCAGTACGAAGTTCTCGCAGGAATCCACGTCGGTGGTGGTCATTCCGTCCTTCACGCGCTTCACCATGAGAAAGACCGTGGGGGTGAAGAACTTCTGAACCCCGAGGATCTTCCCCTGCCAATTCGGAGCGCGATTCTCCAGATCATTCGCCACGAGCAACTCGAGAAGATTGGGATCCTTGGGATCGCGAACGATGGCGGTATTCCCGTCGATGTACACGAACTCAGGGCAGTCGATTTCGAAGAGGAAGCCGATACTCTCCACATTTCCGCGGGTCACGTCTCGGAGACTTCCGTAGACGTAGGGATCGACCTCTTCCTTCTTGCTACAACCGTTGGCCAGAGTTAGCAGTGTAGCCACAGCCAGGAGCACAGCTCCGATGCTGAAGCGTTGCCAACCGAAACGGTGCGTCGAACTCATCGAGTCTTCCTCCGTACTTTGAGCAATCTGCCTTCAAGGCTTGGGATGAATTCCGGCAGGCGCGGCAAGGGTGGCTGCCCGAACAACCCGGGTACGATAAGGTCCGTCCCCTCGGGCTGTCAACCGCTGCTAGTGCTTTCCCTTCAAGCCCGGGATCCACTCAATATCGCCCTGCAACCAGCTGCCGCGCAATTCCCGCTCGCTAGCACCCGTTGGCTGAGAGGTGAGCGAGAACGCGACCGAGGACGGCTTTGCCTGAAGTCCCGAAATGACGAGGGTCAGAGGAGTTCCTGCCGTCAGCGCGCCAATCTCGCCGAGACGATAGTCGGCGGGCTGACCCGCCACAAGCTCCCAGCGCGCGTGTACCGCGGCGCGCCCCTTGCGATCCAGCAGAGCCAGATCGAGCTCGCAACTACCCAGGCCGGCGTAGAAGCCGCTGAGAACCCACCCGCCTTGTGCTTGCGCGGTGATCCTGGGAACTACCCAAAACCAGGAGCTCTGTCCCAGAGACTCATTGCCGAATGCAGTGAGATCGTCCTGTGCGCGACAGGGCGAAACGGGAGTGGGCAGTGTGAGGAGCAGCAGAACGAGCGCGGACAGAGCGGCCCGCGCTTCACGACGAAAAGAAACCACTGTCGATTCCCCCATGCGAGAGACAAGGGGACGCCGGCTCGAGGAGTTTCTCCTCCCTGTCAAAGTCCAGCCGTCCAGTGGTGCAAGGTAGCGCAGATTGCTCTTTTGGTACACCGAGCTTCTGGCTCGGGGCGCTGCTCCCAGAGTGGAGCGCCCTGCCGCGAAAGAGATCCTCCTCCTCAGCGCAGCGCGGGGAGCCTTCGGCAGGCCTCGATCAGACCCTGATGGTCCTGGAGTTTTCCGTCCCACAGCGCATGGAATACCTTCCAATGCCTCGGTAGCAGCAGCCCCCTCTCGGCGAAAGTGCGGAAGAACAGGCGGCGCCGCTCGGCCAGCGAGATTCCCGGCAGCAAGAGGGCTTTCAGACGTCCATCGGTCCACACGTCCCAACACGCCTGGAACGCGGCGGTGTCGTGGCGCGAAAGAGCCGCCGGGTCGATCCGTTTGCACAGGAGGTCGTCCAGCTGCAGCAGATTGCGATGGAGCCAGCGATCGATGCGCAGGCGGTCGATTCGCTCGATGGCGAGTTCTTGGATGCGGTCCTCATCGAGATCTGCGGCACGGTGTTCCACCGCAGCTCGGGGGGTGAGAAAATCGAGGATGGAGGCATAGACGATGGCGCAAAGACCCTCGCGTTCGGTCTCGAGCTGCCAGAAGCCCCCCACTTCGAATTCGGGAGCATCCAAAACCAAGCGCAGAATCGCGAGTCGCGAGGAAAGCTTCAGCTTGGTCGCCGCCGCGAGCGCACTTTCTTGCAGTATGGCCCGCTGGGGAAATCGATCGGGGATCACTTCGGTTCGCATGCTCTCCTCCTGACGGCACGCTAGCATCCAGAGCCGAGGCGGGCCACAACGACAAAGGGCCCGAAGCTCATGGCTCGGACCCTTTTCCCTACGGCCATGGGCCGCTTCAGGGTGCGTGAAGAATTCGTCCAGTTCTTAGAACTGCGCCTTCACCGCGCCCCAGCTCGAGCTCTGGGCCGGGACGGAGACCGAAAAAGTCCCATCGGTCGGCGTCATTTGGAACAGCGGAGGATTGATGTCGGAGCACTGCGCATAGCGCGGCACGGCGTCGCCGTTGTCTCCGGGGAATCCGCTCAAGGAAATCGTCGAGCTCGGTACGGGAGACGGACAGTAGGCCAAAATCGTCAGAACCTCGTAGCTTGGGTTCCCTTGGCTGCTCACCCAGACGCAGCCCCCCAGACCCACCTGGACGCCGGCCGTGGCGCCACCATTCTGGTTCAGGTAAGTGAACGCCAGACTACCTTCGGCGAAGTCCTGCTGCAAAACGACGACCTCGGGGGGCAGATCGACCTTGAATTCCACACCCATAGCGATGTCCTCCATGTCATACATGATCACATGGATTTTGAACGGGGTATTAGGTTGGAATACCATATTGTCCACAGTGGCATTACTGTCGAAGAAGATACCCAGTTTCGCTGCGACGGCGGGCGAGGCCACGCAGCTGATCAGCAGCATCAAACCAACCAAGCGCAAGCTTTTCATGATGGTTGACTCCTTAGAGATTGATTTCGGGTCCGCTATCCACCTACCCCGGCGATTCCGGTGGCGGCAGGGCCCTCTCTTGCGCTTTGCAAGCGATGGGGCGATGGACCTCCCGTTTTGCACCGCGGGCTCCCCTTCGAGAGGATTCCGCAGGCCCACGACAGGCCCTGGCGCATAAGCCATGCCGTTTCGCCGCCTGTTCCGATACCTTCCTCACCCTTCCGTATGGGGTAGGCTGCTCCGTGATCCCGCCCGCCCCGCCCGGACCAGTGCCAGCGTCGGCTTGGGCGCTCTGGTGGGGGCCACCCCCGTCTTGGGAGTGCACACCTGGCTCGCGGCGGTCCTGGCCGGCCTGTTCCGGCTTCCCCCCGCCGCGGCCGTCCTCGGCAGCAACCTGAGCAACCCTTTGACGGTGATTCCACTGACCCTGCTCGAAATCCGCTGTGGAAGCTGGATCTTGGGAAGGGAGCTACCCTCGCTCTCCGGAAGGTGGAGTTGGAATATGCTGGCGCCCTACCTGGGCGCGGCCTGGGTGGGAACGATTCCGGTGGGCCTCGCGATGGGAGCTCTCAGTGGAGGCGTGGTCTATTTGCTGCTGCGGCTGCGGGCGCGGGACTCTTCCGGCGGCTCTCCGCCTCAGAGCCGGGATGCGAAGGGATCCCGCTCGGAATAGAGCACGGTCAGACTCTCCTTGATGCGGCCCAAGACCCGGTAGTGCAACTCGGCCGGCTCGTGCCCGGTGCAGAGATAAAATCCGCGATCCAATTCCAAGCCAGCCAGCTCTTCGGCGCCCAAGAGCCAAACGCGGGGGCCCTTGGCCAGAGGGTCCACCAGGCCCGCCGGATCCAGGCCGAGCAAGACTCCCTGCCAGGGCATTGCAGCTCGCTCGTCGAGGTAAGCGGAGAGGCGCGCGGCCGCCGCGTCGTCCTTTTCCACGCGCGACAAGAGGCGGGTACCCTGCAGAAGTTGTGCGGCGTCCCAGAGCGACTCGGCCCGCTCGAGGGAGCGCGCGAGCTCCCCCAAGGGCTGCAAGAAGGCCTCGGCCGGGTCCAGCGGTTTGAGAGTTCCCGCTACGAAGAGTTTGGCCAGCCATTCGCCGAGCTCAGCCGGATCGCGCTCGCCGGGGGACACTTCCGCGATCGAGAGAAGCGCGAGCGCCAGCGATCCCGCCATCAGCGGTTCCAAATTGGGTCCCTTCGCGGCCAGAGCGAGAGACAAAAGAAGTTCGCGCGGACCAGGTACGCAGGCCGGCATCACCTGCCCGGCGGGCCACACGGCAATCTCCGCTTCGCGGAGACGGGATGCCAGTCGCGGCAAGTCCCCATCGTAAGTGATGACGATGCCCACCCGCTGGCGTTGCCACTGCTCTCCACTGAGCGCGCTCTCGATGTGATGCACGCAGGCCTCGAGGTTGAGAACCTGCTGACGAGTGAGACGGCCCTTTTCGCGGCTGCGCGCTTTGATCGAACCGCGTCCGAGCAGATCTTCCCGCAAAAGAACTTCGCCCGCGCGGGCCAGCTCCCGCGGAAGACGATGGCTCCTGCGCACGCCGGTATCTCCCCGCAGCGGCGATCCCACCGGCAGAAGCGCCGGGTCCGCCGCCGCCAAACGGAAACCCTCGGGGAAGAGACGATCCAGGAATGCAGCTTCGTCGCTGGGAATCACATCGAAATCGTCCACGAAAACTCTGGCGTAACGATCGCGCCAAGCTTCTCCGACATAGGGATGTTCCACCAACCAGCGACGCGACAGAACACCCAGCTCGTGCGGCAGAACGAAGCCGCCCTCACACCGCACATCCGCCGCGCTCCGCTGCAGCAGGGAAATGTCCAAGCCCTCCGATCCCGCAGCGGCCAAAGCCACTCCTTCGCCGCCCTCGACCACGCGACGCATATCCATGAGATCCACCGGGGGACTCACCCCCGCCTCGCGCGCGTAGCGGCGGCTGGTTTCGCGGATGAGCCTACGCCGCAAGTCCTCGCTCTCGGGAGCGACGGACAATATCTGCGGCGGTCTGGCAAATCCGCCGAGCTGGTAGTGGCAGCGCAGAAAATCGAGCACCAGCTCGCGCATGGTCACCACGAGCAAGCGCCCGGCCGGCAACTCGTTCTCACGCGCCATCTCGGCCCAGCGCAAGAGTCCGGTCGTGTTGGCCACGATCACCAGGGGGGTCGCAGCTCGCGGATCCTCTTGCGTCTTTGCGAAGAGCGCGCGGCTGCGTCCCGAACCCGGAACTCCGAGCAGCCAGGCCCCACTCGCTTGGAACTCCACTGCTTCGCCCCGTTTTTCCTTAGACCGTACCGCCATCTTGGGCCAGGGAGCCAGGGCGCTGGGCACCCCGGTGGGTGCGCTGCGAGCCATGTCCCTCCAGTGCAGAATCTCGTTCGTTTCGAGCTGCGGGATTGCGGGTCCGACGGGGCGCAGCTCGGCCGAGGGAGCTTCCAGGAGTCCTTCGCTCAGGCACCAGCCGAGGAATGCGCGCGCCGCCTCTCTGCGGGCGGTGTCACGAAAGAGATCGGCGAGGGATAAGCTACAAGCTTCTTCACGCTCGAAACCGAGTCCCGCCGTCGCCACCGTGTCCAGAGTTTGCACCAGCTCTCTGCTGCCTCTTTCCTGGATCTCCTCGACGGCAAATCCCTCACTGGCCATCGAGCGCCAGATCTCCACTGCCGCGGCCAATTGAGACACCCTGGCGTCCTTGCGCGGATCTCCTTCCGGTCCCAGTCCCCTGCGCACTCGACCCTGCCGTGATCCCCGCGCGCGCAGCGCCCGCTCGATTCTCCCCAGGGCCTCGCGTGAGCGGAATTCGACTTCGGCGCGTGCCGCTTTCCAAGCCAAGCGGGAGAGCGGCGGCAGCTCCGTGGTCCCCTCTTGCCAGGAGTCATGGCCCTCGCCATCCCACATCAGGGGATGATCCATGAAGAGCAGTGTGCCGTGACGGCGCCCGCGCGCGTTGAGCCGAGCCAGAGCCGCGCGCAGGGACCCGGGATCCCGGGGAAGCCTGGTAAAGACCAACTCTCCCGTCGGCGGTTCTTCTTCCCATAGATCCCTCAAGACTACCACCCGGACCGACCAGGTTCCCCCCAGAAGCGGCGCGAGTTCGTCCTGTGAAACGATTCCCAGATCACGGGCGAGGGCGTCGCGCTCGCGCGCGCTCTCCACGACCACCAGGAGTTCGTTCTTCAATCCCTGTCGCGAGAGCCAGTGCACTTGAGTTCCCCGCAGAGCCTGTTCGCCTTTAGCTCGATCGGAAGGAGTGGAGAGAAGTGCGTGACCGCAGTGAGAGCAGAGGGCGAAAAGGTGCGGTAGCGTCTGTTCACGCTCGCAATGCGTGCAGTGCCAGATTGGATCTTCCAGTCGAATTCTCTGCCAGCTCCACCCCTCCAGCTCCCGTTTGGAACCGATGAGCGCGGCTTGGGCTTGCAACTCTCCGGCGAGAGCGGCGAGCGGACCACTCGCGCTCGCGTCGAATTGATCAGCCAATGCGAGACAGCTCAGGGAAGAGTCGAACTCGATAGCTCGGAGGGTGGCCAAGAGATTGGGATCGTGCGCGGGATGCGACTCGAGGAGACGATCGGCATCGGCGAAAAGTACGAAGCAGTGGCGCAAACCGGCTAGCCAACTGCGCCACTGCGATGAGCCGAGCAAATTTGGGGGAATGATCAAGAGATGAATTCGTCCTGTCTCCAGCTCCGAAGCGAGCTGTTGTCCCTGATGCTCGCCCTGACCCGCAACCGCGACCGCGAACGGCGCATCGGCAAAAAGGTCGGGATCCTCTTGACCGATCCACACCACGAACTGGGCATCCAGAGGCCCTCCATCCCGACTCTGCTCGGCCAAGGCGGCCGCGGTCCAGGCCAGAAGTACGCGGTCCTCGCGCCCGGCGCCTCCCAGAACGCGCCTTCCCCCACGCTGCAGGGGTCCCGCTGCATCGGCCAGGGAGCCAATCCGATCCTCGGACACTGCGCGCGCTACCCCCAGTCGCGCGCTCACCGCCCCGAGTCGCTCGGCGTCGAAGGGCTGCAACCAATTCGGGACGGCGCGACTCGAACTCTTGTCCAGGAGCTGGGCACCACCCGTGACCGGCGCGGGATCCGTAAGAATGGAGGAATTCGGCGAGACCGACCAGGCGTCGCCGAAGAGCTCGGCAAGCCGCGGGTCCACACAGGCCAACTCCTTGGAAGCGAAGGTGGCGCCCGCCGAGAGTCGCATGAGTGCGAGCACGCGATCCAGATCGCCGGGAGGTCCCAGAAGTGCGATGACTACCGCCTCGTGGGAACCCTTTCCCGTACCGCTCAGGGGGTGATTGCCTGCGAGGTCCTTCCAAGCGCCCACTGCGGCGGCGGGCGCGACCCAGGCTCGCGCGGAACGAGAGCGTTTGTTCCACGCCTGTACCCTGGCTCGGATCAGAGCGCGTGATTCCTGCCCGAGCACCCACGATCCCGGAGCATAGCCTGCGGGAGAGAGATGCAGCGCCAGCCCACGGCTCTCGCCCTCGACTACCGGGGCGAAGCTCCGACCCTCGGGAAGTCCACGCGAAAGCTCACGCGCCAGCGCATCGCTGAACGGGGCACACTGGCACCATGCGATCACGGTCTCAGCCGCCGCAGCGCGTTCCATGAGAGCATCCAGCACGCGCAGGGCCCGTTCGTCTTCCAATTCGGCGAACATCTCGACGAGATCGTCACACACCACTCGACGTGGGCCCGCTGACTCTCTCTCTTGGCGTTCGAGACATTCGGTCCACTCCAGCCACACCCGACTGAGGCGCCGCCGCGCCGCCACCTGTTCCGCCCAGCAACTCTGCGTCGGGGCCAGTCGGCAGGTTCCCTCGCACGAAGTGCATTCCTCGAGTCGCGCGAGGAGTTCTTCGCGCGCCGCGGTTCTGCCATTCGTACTGAGCCATCGAGTCAGATCTCCGTCGGGAGTGGTGGCGAGAAGATGGTACAGCCAGAGCACGTCGAGCGAGCGCGATTCGTCCACCAGACTCTCTTCGATCCAACTGTCCAGAAGTGCGAGAACGGGTTCCGGACATACGAGCTTGTTGGGAGTGACTCCAACGCGGCGGGCATCGATATGCCCCACCAGGCCGGCGGCCAACTGGAGCACTCTCTCCTCCGTGCAACTGATCACGGTGCACGGCGCGGCGGAGAGTGCGCTGCCCATCAACTCTCCGCTACTGGGATGCCCGGCGATGAGCGTATCGGTGCCGGACAGCTCGATGGGAATGTGAGGCAGGCGGTGTCCCGGCCAGGGACGGTTGGCCAGAGAAGGCCACTCCAGGCGGGCTACTCCCCCCAAGGCATCCAGTTCCGTGATCTCCGACGAAGCAGGTTCATCCAGGGCTCGAAGCGCCTGCGCGAGCCGTCGGGGCAAGCTGAGTCCGACCTCCCCCAGAGCCTCCAGATTCCTCAGTCCCCAGTCGCTGCACAACGCCGCGGATCCGGCCAGGGAAAGAAGTCTTGGACTGAGTTCGCGTGCAGCGTGAGTGAGGGCGGCCCACTGCTCGCCGAGAGCGTCAAGGGTCTGAGAAAAAAGGGGATGCCACGCGCTTGGCTCGGCTCGTGTCCGCGCCGGCTCGACGGCGGTAAAGACGGACTCGAGTGTCCCCACGCACAGATGCGGCCTCTCTCCGAGCAGGGACAAAATCCAGGGTGGGGGCGCGGGACCACAGAGCACGAGACAATCCTCCGGCAGCCAACGATCGACCGCGGCCAGAGCTTCCGTCATCGAGAGCGCAAACGGGTCGTCCAGCTTGCTCGATTCGTCGCTCGGGCGCAGGAGGACGAGATCGACCGGGGCGCAGCCGTTCTGTTTGAGCAAGAGAACCCTCCCACCCGGTTCTCCCTCCCACGCGACCGCAGCGAGAACCGGAGCGCTTTGCGGCGGGTGACGGCTCTCGAGGAGTTCGACGAGATCTTGCGGAGGCCAGAGCAAACCGAAGTGTTTGGCGAGCGGGGCGAGCGCGTTCAAAGTGGACCCGTCGGCCCAGGCTGCGGCCAGTCTCTTTTCGTTACAGGCGAGGCCGGCCACGATGCGGAGCAAACTGGCGGGATCGCGTGGAGGGTAGACCGCCTGCAGCGCGAAGATTCCCTCCCGGAGCGCAGCCGGGGCCCCCAGTGGATTCAAGAGGAGGATGCGGCAGCGCAGCGCGAGCGCCTGTCCCTGCAGAGGATGTCCTTCACGATCGGCTAGTGGACCCAGTTGCATCAATAGCCAGGCAGAGATCGGCTGTAGCAAATCCGCTTTGGTCGAAAGCCAGTCGTCCACCAACTCGCACAGCCAACTGCGGCCCTCGTCTCCCCCATCCACCGCTGAATCCAGGAGTTCTGGATTCACCGCCATGGCGTGGCGCAGGCAACCATTCAGGTAGGCGCGTACCGTGGCCCAGTGCTCGCTAGGACTCAAGTGGAAGAGCTTGGATTTTGTCTGGAAGGCGAGTGCGATCCCCAGCCGTGCCGTGGAGTCCAAATCGAGACTCTCCCAATTGTCAGCCAGCCTAGCCCGAGTATCGTTCTCGTGCAGAACCGCGACGTCTTGGAGATCCTTCAAGAGACGCTCCGCGGCGGCGGGGAAGGCGGGACCTTCCTCCTGCGGTTCCTCTCTCTTGACCAAACGGCGCACGCCGCGCAAGAGCGGCTCCACGCCCTTTTCCATCAGGGGCGCACGCAGCCGTGAACGCCCGTGGTTCTCACGGGCCGAGAAATAGAGTCGCTCTGCCGCGAGAAAATCTCCCGCCGTGAGACAGCGGCGCGATTCCTCGAGTTGAGACCAATAGCTCATGCAATCACGCCCAGCATGAGTTTGCGTGCCAAGTGAAAAAGACCCGCGGCTATCCTACTACGATGTTGACGAGTTTGTCAGGGACAACAATGACCTTCTTGACCTCTTTCCCCTCTAGCCACTGGGGAATTCGGCCGTGGGACCGGGACTTTGCTTGAAGTTCCTCGCGGCTGGTCCCCCGCTTCACTTCCATCTCGTCGCGCAGCTTGCCATTGACCTGGATCACTACCGTGACCACGTCACGCTCGAGCGCACGCTCGTCCCAGCTGGGCCATTTCTCATCGAAGACCGTGTGGTCGCCACCGAGCATCAGGAAGAGTTCCTCTCCCAGATGAGGGGCGAAGGGGGCCAACATCGCGACCCAATCGAATACGATTTCTTTCGCTTCTGCGCCCCAGGAGTCAACCGCTTTGACTTGCGCATAAGCGTAGAGCGCGTTGGTGAATTCCATGTGACGCGAGAGCGCGGTGTTGAACTGAAAGCGATCCAAGTCCTGTGTCGCCAACTTGACCGATTGATGGCGCAGGTAACGCAGTTCTTCGAAGTCCTTGCCCTCGTCCTTTCCCTGCGCCTTCACGAGATCGGCGGCGTGGTCCTCGACAAAACGAAACACCCGGCTGAGATACTTGAACATTCCGTGGATGCCCTTGTCGTCCCAATCGCCGCCACGCGTGTACTCGAATCCGAACATCAGGTAGGTGCGAAGCGTATCGCTGCCGTACCTTTCCAAGTACGCCTCCGGATTCACCACGTTGCCACGGCTCTTACTCATGCGCGCGCCATCGTTCGTGATGACACCTTGGTGCACGAGTCTCTGGAAGGGTTCATCGAACTCGACTTCCGAAAGACGCTCCAGGGCCTTGGCGATGAAGCGGGCGTAGAGCAAATGCATCGCCGCGTGCTCTGCGCCGCCCACATACTGCGTCACCGGAACCCACTGTCGGACCAGCTCCCGGTCGAAGGGTGCATCGGAGAGGTGGGGGCTCAGATAGCGCAGGTAGTACCAGCTCGAGTCGACGAAGGTGTCCATGGTATCCACCTCGCGCTCGGCCTTAGCTCCACAGCGTGGGCAGCTCGTGTGCTTCCAGTGAGGATGTGCGGCAAGCGGGCTCTCCCCCGTCGGCTTGAATTCCACGTCTTCGGGAAGCTCCACTGGAAGATCCGCCAGAGGCACCGGCACTTCACCGCAGGACGGACAATGCACGATCGGAATGGGTGCCCCCCAGTAACGCTGGCGACTGATCAACCAGTCTCGCAGACGGTAGTTTACCGTGCCCTCGCCCTTCTTCTCCTTCTCGAGCCAGGCGATGACCTTCTCACGTGCCTGAGCGCCCTGTGCGCCATCGAAGCGGTCACTCCTGCACATCGGGCCATCCTCGGTCCAGGCGCCGTCGAGAGCTTCCTCGGCGTCCCCCGACTCTGAGAGAATGACGCGTCGGATCTCCAATCCGTAGGCACGGGCAAAGTCGAAGTCGCGCTCGTCGTGGGCGGGAACCGCCATGACCGCACCCGTCCCGTAGGTGGAGAGCACGTAGTCGGCAATCCATACCGGAATTTTCTCGCCGTTGACCGGATTGATTGCGAAAGCTCCGGAAAATACGCCCGTCTTTTGCCGAGCCAGACTGGTGCGGTCGATCTCGCTCAACTTCGCGGCTTCGCGCACGTATTCGGCCACCGCGCTTCGCTGAGCTTCTGAGGTGATCCGCTCGACCAGCGGATGCTCCGGCGCGAGCACCAGATATGTCACGCCGAACACGGTGTCGGGACGTGTCGTGAATACGCTGAGAGGCAGCCCGCCCTCGTCTGAGGCGGCTGAGCTTCCGCTGACGATTTGGAAGTGGATCAGCGCGCCTTCGCTTCTGCCGATCCAGTTGCGTTGCATCGCGACGGTCTTGTGCGGCCAGTCGATGCGATTGAGGCCATCCAGCAACTCATCGGCGAATTTCGTGATGGAGAAGAACCACTGGGTGAGCTCTCGTTGACGCACTTCGTTGTCGCACCGCTCGCAGAGCCCGCCCGTCACTTGTTCGTTTGCGAGCACCGTCTGACAGTGATCGCACCAGTTGACGGGCGCTTTTCCCCGGTAAGCGTAGCCGCCCTCATAGAGGCGAAGGAAGAGCCACTGCGTCCATTTGTAATACTCGGGAGTGTGGGTCTGTATTTCGTACTTCCAGTCGTACATCGCGCCGAGCACTTTCAACTGCTCTTGCATGAACGCGATGTTTTCCTCCGTGTGAACTCTCGGATGTACGTTGCTCTTGATTGCGTAGTTTTCCGCCGGCAGACCGAAGGAATCAAAGCCCATCGGTTGAAAGACCTTGTCACCGCACATGCGTCGGTAGCGAGCCCAGGTGTCCGTAGGGCCATAGTTGAACCAATGGCCCAAATGCAGCTTGTTGCCCGAGGGGTAAGAGAACATGACGAGGCAATAGCAGTGCGGTCGGTCGTCCGACTCCTCCAGCTTGGAGGAGTGATTTCCTGACTCCTCCCACTGACGACGCCATTTGGCCTCGATTTCGTGCGGATGATAGCCCGCCATGACTTTTCTCGCTTCCGGCTCCGATGGGGTCTCCGAGGTCCCGGCGGCGTCCTTTGGGGACCCAAGTCGCGCCCGCTGCGTTCGGCCCTCGAAATTGCCTCGTGAAGTGATGAAATGTAGCGCATCGTCACCAGGGCGGCCAAAGGAAAAGGAATCGACGAATACGCGGACAGGGCCGTGCAGCGCTGCTTCGGCTGAGTCCTTGCATGGGAAAGCGAAGCAGACGACGATGGTGGCCGTTCGCCCGGCGCTACGATATCCTGCACCGCGGCGCCGCTCGTGGAGCTCATCGCCCATCGCGCTCGAGGTGTACATGGGGACGACAATGAGATCAGATGCGCAGGACTTCGGTCTCGCACTCTCCGGCGGAACCGCAAAGGTTCTGGCCCACATCGGCGTCCTCTTGGCATTTGAGGAGGAGAATCTGCGGCCGCGCGTGCTCTCCGCCACCAGCGGTGGCAGCGTGATCGCGGTGGCCTACGCCGCGGGACTCTCTCCGCGGGAGCTAGCGGAGCGCGCGAAAGTCCTCAACTGGCGTAAGCTCGCGGCGGTGGGCCTGCCCCGACTCGGCCTGCTTTCCAGTAGACCCATCGAAGAGTTCGTGGTGGACCTGCTGGGCGATATCCACTTCGAGGACCTCGACCCTCCGGTTCTCGTGGTCACCACCAATTTGTTGACGGGAGCAAAAACCGTCTTTCGTCAGGGACGCGTGGCGCCGGTCGTG
Source organism: Candidatus Krumholzibacteriota bacterium (assembly GCA_963727455.1). Taxonomy (GTDB): domain Bacteria; phylum Krumholzibacteriota; class Krumholzibacteriia; order JAJRXK01; family JAJRXK01; genus JAOZPE01. Next base: position 22,905 of record CAVSGG010000015.1, read on the forward strand.
CGTGCTTCGTGCAGCATTCCGCAGATCTTCGCACCGGTGGAAATCGACGGAGGTCTGTACACCGACGGCGGTGTCATCGAATACATGCCCATCGAGACTCTGCTCACCGCACAGGCCGCCGTGAACGTCGGGGTCAACCTGGGGGCGTACCGGAACTACAGTCAGGCGCCCAAGAACCTGCTGGGCATGATGCTGCGAGTCACCAGTCTCGTCGCTTCCCGCAACGCCCGCGCATCGGGAAGGCTCGCGGATTTGGTGCTGCGACCGGATCTCTCACAATTCGGCGGATTCGATCTCGGTGCCGCGGAGGATATGATCGAGGTCGGTTACCACTGTGCGAAAGAGTCGGCTCCTCGCATCAAAGAACTCATCGAGGAACGCGGCAGTCTACTGGGACGCGTCAAACGGAAGCTGAAAGGCGGGGTCGACCACAAGCTCGGCCCGGACCCTCTCAACGTACCAGAGTCACAGAGCGACTGACGAGCTTCCCATTCATTTCCGCCACGACACGATACACACCGCTGGCCAGACTGCTGCCGTCGTGATCTTTGGCCTCGAGCACCTCTTCGTGCATCACCCCCGCCTCTAGACGACAGCCCCAATCTTTCAGGCGCCGCCCTCTGGCATCCACCAAAAAGAGCCGCACCCAACCCGATTGCTGGCTGCTCAGCTGAAGCACCGTGCGCGGGTTGAAAGGATTGGGTAAGACGTGCAGCTCCAATGGGGCGCGCCGGGACGGTGTGGTGGCGGTGGCGAGCTTGGGCTGATCGCCACATTCGTAGCATGCCCGTCGCTTGGGACCGCCACGCGGGGTACTCCAGTAGTATTCGGGCGAGCTTGTGACTGCTCCCTCGTGCAAATAGACGCGAAAGCCCCGATCAACGAGCATCTCGGCGTATCCATCGCCGTTCAGATCACTGATGACGGGAGACAGCCTCCAGGCGATCGCAGGCAACTTCAAGGAAGTGTTCTCATCGATGGGATGCGAGCTGGCCAAGTCCCACTGCAGACGGGGGTCGACCATCCCCTGATGATAGGCCACGAGTCGACGCGTACTGCCATAGCGCAATTCGTTCAACTGTTGCGGCCCCTGCTCCCGCCACGAAAGCTGCAGAGTGAAGAAGAGCTCGGGCCCTCCCGAATCCACGATCTCTCCCACACACACCGGAGAGAGATCGCTTCTGAGCACCTCGAAGCTGGAGTCACGAAACACCGGGCCCGTCAGTTCGACCGCTTCGAAGGGAGTGTCCCGGCCCGCGAGGTCCACCTGGTGGACGCGGGTGAAGATCTTGCCGTCGCCTCCGGCCACCAACACCGCGCACAAGATCGCGAGCTCGTCATTCTCCGTGCGCGAGACGACGGGGTCGGAGAGAGTCACCACGGAACCCTCCTCGGAGAGCTGGGCGGGAAACCCGGCAAGCGCGGATCCGTTGCGCGAGATCCCCAGGATTCTGGCACTGCCGTCAGCCCGGCGCTCGCCGAGGAAAACAATGGGTTCGGCCCCTCCCCCGAAGATCACGGGAGGGCTGAGCTCCGCGGAGGGATCCTCCACCACGGGCCATCCGTTCAGAGGACTCCCGTCCATGGTCCGAACATGGATCGTCGAGCCCACGCTGATGACGACCTCGTCGCTCCCATCGCCGTTCAGATCCCCCAGGGCGAGAGCTCCTTTGCTCGCCCCACCCAGGAGCCAGCGACCCACGATTCCCCCCTGCGGATCGAGGATGGCCGCCCCCTCGGTGGTCCCCACCACGATCCGCGACTGCGCGCCGCTTCCCCATAGCGAGGGGGCACTCAAGGGGAGAGCTGGCGTGACTTCGGCTTGCGCGGTGAAATCGCCCGCGAGGCTCACCGCATAGACCGACCCGAATTGTGATCCCATCACAATCTGCGGCCCGGCTCCCAAATCCGAGATTGCGGCTCCGGTCAGCTGTCCCGAACGCGTCGAGGCCGTGAAAAAATCGCGCGGGAAGGGCGGGCGTGGCCGCCCATTGGCGGAGTTCATCGAAATCAAATGACCGGTGTCGAGAATCGCGACGTTGTAGGTCAGAAAGATCTCTTCGGCTCCGTCGCCGTCGGCGTCGTAAGGCATCGGTCGACTCGCCGCCTGGTCCGAGAGCAGAATCGGCCAGGCCGTGTCACCGAGAAAATTCACGATGGATTTCAGTCGACCCTGACCTTCCCCCGAGATGCGTTTAACGACCAACAGATAATTGGATGTCGAAAGTCCGTTCAAAACCAGATTCTCGAGTACTCCAAGTCCCGGGGTACAGGAGCTGGCGACGAGCACGTATCCGTCGGAATCCTCGCGGTAAACCAAAAGATCGAAATCGGCTGAGCTGGGGACCGTGAGCTCCATGCGGACATCGTCCGCTGCCGTCAGTGGCATGCGCGCGGACCAGATCGCCGACGAGTTCACGGGTGAACCCAGAACGAAGCTCAGCTCTTCGCCGGGCCAGAACGATCTTCTCACTGCGTTGACTGCCGCATCGACCTGGAGCAGTCCGAAGCCCTCGATGGGATCGTGCCCCCCTCGATCCAGTGGAGGCGTGGCCGCCGCCCCGGGCTCCGCGGCTCCCGTTTCCACCGCAGTGGCTCGGAGAAGCTCCTGAAGCCACTGGGTCTGTGATCGCTCGTAACGCCACGGCCGGCCACTTTCGCGCAGAGCCTGCGAGATCAAACTGACGGCTCCCGCCACGTGAGCCGCTGCGATGCTCGTGCCAACGCGACCGCGATACGTGTCGTCCGGCTCGTTGTCGTCGCACACGATGGGACCGGTCAGAGGATCACTTCCTCCTCCGGGCGCTACCAAATCGGGACGAAGATTGATCGAAGAGCCGGGGGTGTTGTACGCAGCCACTTTTCCGTCGGCATCGGTGGCCGCCACACAAATCACTCCGTCCAGCCGGGCTGGCCAACCCATGCTCCCGTTGCGATCGTTCCCGGCCGGAGCGATCACCGCCACCCCCGCGTCGAGAAGTGCGTTCACCGCGTCGGAAATCCCCAAGTCCTCATCCCATACCGCGCCGATCAAACAGGCGTGGATATGGTGCGTCTGAACGTGATCCAGGACCCACTGGATCCCGAGAAGTAGATCGCTGGCCCACACTTCCCAGCGTCCCTCGAAGTTGTAGGTCTTGACCACCACGAAGCGCCCGGCCGGTGCGACGCCCCGGTGCTCATCCGCGTTGCGCCCCGAAGAGAAGGCCGCGCTGGCCAAGGCCGTTCCGTGGTAATGATAATCGTAGGGCCCGTCCGAACCGCTCACGTCGTTGGTGACGTCGTGCCACCCTACGATGCGGATACGTGTGTCCGCACTGATCCCGCCGGAGGCGTCGCTCCAGTCGTTTGCATCGCCGGCGTGGAGCGGCGGGTCGTCTATGTTGTCGTAGCTCAGATCTCCCAGGTTGTCGTCGGCCGCGTCGCAGCCGCTGTCCAGGATGGCCACGGTGGAACCCATGTCCCCGTGGAGATCGAGCTGGTCCCACACCCGGGGGCGCACGCCCACCAGGGCGGTCGTGCGCGACAGCGCGGGAGTCCCACTGCGATCGCGCACCAGAGTGCCCATTGGACCCCAACGGGCCTCCACGGATTGCAGGCTGTCGAAGTCCGCCTCGAGAATCCACTGCCCGGAGAGCCCCGAGAGCTTTCCCTTCAATTCGACGCTGCTGGACTGCTTCAGGCGCGCATCCGCCAGTACGGGGTCGGAGGGAGAGAAGAACCAGCGCACGCGCAAGGGAGTCGCGGACTTGGCATCCTGACTGGGCCAGGCTCCCCGGTCCGCGTCGGGAGGACGATCCGCGGCCTGCGCGACACTCTCCAAGAGAGTGAGTCCGGCAAGCACGAGCACCAAGCTGAACGTAGAACTCTTCATGGTCACCGCTGGATCAAAGGGTGGCACCGATCCTCTATAAGCTACCCCCTGGAGCTTGGAAAGAGCAACGGGGTCAAATCTGGACCCCACGAAGATGCCTGAGTTGGCAGCCTAGCCCCTCGAGATCGATTGCGACCACGTCGAAACGGATCTGACGTCCCGGCCAGCGAAGGTCCTCTCTGTGGCGTAGAAGATGACGTGCGCAGCGGCGAAGACGCGCCCGTTTGCCCGGACCGATCGAAGCCGCCGCAGTGCTCCAGGACCGCGCGCCGCGGAGACGCACCTCCACGAACACGAGCGTTTCGTCATCGCGGGCCAAAAGATCGATCTCTCCGTCCGCACCTCTCCGATTGGCATCCAAAATCGACAAACCGCGCAGGCGCAGGTAGAGAGCCGCCATCTCCTGGGCAAGCGCTCCCCGGGTGACGGCTTTCTGGTGGCCTCTCATGAGTAGCTCCAGTGGGAGGACGCGCGACGGAGGCTGCGTTCGAGTTCGAGCCGTTCCCCTGCGCTTGCAGGTGGAGTCAGCTGGTTCCTCTGAGCTTCTCTTGCAGGGTGGCGCGGACGGGAGCGAAACTGCGGCGATGGAGAGGACAGGGGCCTTGCGCAAGGAGGGCCTGCCGATGCTGGGCCGTGGGATAACCCACGTGGCGATCGAAACCATAGGCGGGGTAGCGCCGATGCCAGCTGCGCATGATGCGATCGCGCAGCACCTTGGCCACGATACTCGCTGCCGCGACGCAGAGGCTTCTCCCGTCGCCCTTGACCAGGGAGATCGCGGAGGGAGGCACGTTCGGGGGCAATCGGTTGCCGTCGATCAGGATGAGGTCCGGTGCGGGATCGAGCCGCCGAATGGCCCGTTCCATTCCCAAGAGTGAGGCCATGAGCACGTTGTACTGGTCGACTTCCGCGGCGGAGACCACGGCGGCGCTCCATTGGGTACAGCCCTGCAGGATGCGCACGAACGCGCGCTCGCGGGCGGTTGCGCTCAAACGCTTGGAATCATCGACACCCGGAATGTCCAGTCCGAAGGGGAGTACGACCGCGGAGACCACCACCGGACCGGCCAAGCACCCCCGACCCACTTCGTCGACACCGGCCAAACGACGCGTGCCCGTGCTCTTTGAGAGCCTTCGATCGAAGCGGCTGAGTCTAGAACTCAATTCTCCGCCTGGTCCGCGTCCTTCTTGTAATTGCGCTTCTCTGCGATGCGAGCGGACTTCCCGATGCGGCTCTTCAGGTAATTCAGCTTCGACCGCCGCACCTGACCCCGCTTCAGCAGCTCGATCTTCTGCACGCTCGGGCTGTGCAGAGGAAACACGCGCTCGACAGGAATGCCCGAACTTACCTTCCGAATGGTGAAGCTCTGCTCGATTCCCGTGCCGCTCTTGGCCAAGACGATCCCCTGGAAGATCTGTGTGCGCGTCTTCTGCCCCTCTTGCACGCGAACGTGGACTTTCAGAGTGTCTCCCACTGAGAAGGAGGGAATCTCGGTATTGAGACCCTGCCTACGAATGGCGTCCATGATGTTCACTTTCCTAACCTCCTGCTATCCGGACTCGTCCTTGCGCTCGTCCAGAAGATCCGGGCGTCTCGCCTTGGTTCGCGCGAGACTGCTTTGCTTGCGCCATCGTTCGATGGCGGCGTGATCGCCCGAAAGCAGAACTTCCGGAACTTTCAAACCTCGATACTCGGGCGGCCTGGTGTAGCTTGCCGCGTCGAGAAGGCCCTCGCGCCCGCGGCTGAACGAATCTCCATCCGCGGAATCCATATCACCGAGGGCGCCGGGAATCCTGCGGATTACAGCGTCCACCACCGCCAGCGCCGCCAGCTCTCCCCCGGAGAGAACAAAATCGCCCAGCGAGAGCTCTTGTGCGTCCAAGAGTTCCACGATGCGCTCGTCGAAACCCTTGTACCTGCCGCACACCAGAACGAGTTGGTCCTCTTCGGTGAACTCCTGGGCCAACTCCTGGGTGAAGGTGGGACCCGTGGGGCTCATCAAGACCACTCTCGCATTGTTGCGCCGCACCGACTCCACGGCCATGACCAGAGGAGGTGCGCGCAAAATCATCCCCGGCCCACCGCCGTAAGGCGGCCCGTCCACTATCCCGTGCCGATCCTCGCAAAACTGCCGCGGATCGGTCACCACCACCTCCACCAGCTGTGCCTCGATAGCCCTTCCCACTACGCCTGCGCCGAGGACGGACTGGCACATCTGTGGAAACAGACTGACGAGATCGATTCGCACGGCCGGCCCTTTCGGGGAGAGGCCTCACTCGTCCTCTTCACTCAAGAGACCCGGCATGGCCTCGATGACGAGACGTCCTCCCTCGCGATCCAAAGTCTTCACCACCGGCGGAATGACCGGGATGAGATGTTCGCGGCCTCCTTCGCCTCGAACCTGCAACACGAGATTGGCGGGCAGCACCATCACGCCTTCCACCTTGCCCACGACTTCGCCTCCCGCCAATTCCACGCGCAGACCGTGGTAGACGAACGGATGAGGCTCCGCGGGCCTGGGAAAATCGGGGCGGTCGTAATCCTCCGCCAAAAACCCGATGCACTCTCCCACCAGCGCTTCCGCGTCCTCGCGATCCTCCACTCCACGGAACTTGATCACCAGGCTCTCGCCCTGAACGCGCGCGCGCTCGACGGCAATCACCCGGGGGGGATCCTGTCCCCGACGGCGACGCAGATAGGGACTCCTCATGACCGAAGCGAGATAATCCCCGTCGGGAAGAAACTTCAGCTCTCCCCGCAGTCCCACCGCGCGCACCAGCTCTCCCATGCTCACGAACATCGCTTCCACCTGCGGGCGCTCAATCGACGATGTCGATCTCCACGCGCACGCCCTTGCGGCGCGCGACGCCCGATGCCAGGGTCCTGAGGGCCGAGGCGGTGGCTCCGTGCCGACCGATGACCCGGCCGCGATCCTCCTCGTCGACCCGAACCTGGAATTGATGCACATGGCCGGCGTGGTTTTCCACGACCTCGACCTTCTCGGGATGGGAGACCATCCCCTTGACCATGGTCTCAACGAGATTTCTCACGACGCGTCCGTTCCCTCGGCCTCGTCCGTCGTCGCCTCGGCGTCTTGGGCCTCGGCCTCTGGCGAGGCCTCTGCAGCCTCGGCGGCCGGCTTGTCTTCCGCCTCGGCGGCCTGGGCTTCCTTGCCTTCCTCAGCGCCTTCCGCCTTGGCCAGCTTGGCCTTCAAATAGGCTTTCTCGGCTTCCTCACGCTTTTTCGCTTCGGCCGAGTGGGACTCGCTCAGCTTCTGGCGCGTCGCCTCGAGTCGCGAGCTGTGTCGCGCCCGGTACTCTTCCACCTTGCTCTCGATCTCAGCGACCGGAAGACCGCTTTTCCTCAGATGCCAACGGTAGAGAATTCCCTCGTTGCGCAGGAGCGAGCGCGCGGTGTCCGACATGCCCGCACCCTTTTCGAGCCACTCGATCGCCCGGTCATGGTCGATCTTCACTTCGCGCGGCTCGACGAAGGGGTTGTAGTGACCCAGCTTGTCGATGTAGTCCCCGTCGCGTCGCTCACGACTGTCCAGCACCACGAGACGATAGAAAGGATGCTTCTTGCGACCCATGCGGGTCAGGCGAATGGTAGCGGACATTTTCCTTCAACTCCTTCGTAGGGTTCGAGCGGCTTGAGCTCCTTTTCCACAGACTAGATCCGCGGAAACATGCCCTTGCCGAGGCGGTCGATCGATCCCGGCTTGGCCAAGACCTTCATCATTTTCTTCATGTCGCGGAATTGCTTGAGCAAGCGGTTCACGTCCACGACCTGCGTGCCGCTGCCCTTTGCGATCCTCTTGCGCCGGCTGCCATTGATGATTTCGGGCCGCCGGCGCTCCTGAAGCGTCATCGAGGAGATGATGGCCTCCGTCCGGGCCATCTGCCTCTCATCGACCTTCGCTTCCTTGAGCATCTTCGCGTTCATCCCGGGCATCAGACCCAGGACCTGCTTCAGCGGTCCCATCTTCTTGATCTGGCGCAGCTGGTCGAGAAAGTCCTCCAGATCGAATTGCTGCTTGCGCAGCTTCTGCTCCATGCGCTTGGCCTTTTCCTCATCGATTTCCTGCTGTGCTTTTTCGATGAGGCTGAGCATGTCTCCCATGCCCAGAATGCGCCCCGCGATTCGATCGGGGTGAAATATGTCGAGATCACTCGGCTTCTCCCCCGTGCTGACGAACTTGATCGGCTTGCCGGTGACTTCGACCATGCTGAGCGCGGCACCGCCGCGAGCATCGCCGTCGAGTTTGGTCAAGACGGAGCCGGTGACGCCAATCTTCTCGTCGAAGGTCCTGGCGATCGAAACCGCCTCTTGACCGGTCATCGCGTCGAGCACCAGAAGGCGCTCGCTCGGCTCAAGCGCCTCGGAGAGCGCCGCGAGTTGAATCATCAGGGCTTCGTCGATCTGGAGTCGACCGGCGGTATCCACCACCAGCACGTCGCAGAGCTCCTGTAGCGCGTGGTGTTGCGCCTCTTGCGCCACCTTTACCACGTCTTTGGTCTCTCTGTTGGTGTAGACCGCTACCTCGCATTGCCCGGCCAGAGTCTCGAGCTGCTCGATTGCGGCGGGGCGCTGCAAGTCGCAAGCGACGAGGAGAGGACGGCGTCCCATCGATTTCAAGTGCAGAGCCAACTTGGCGCTGAAGGTGGTCTTACCCGAACCCTGCAGACCCATCACCAGCACTGCGACCGGAGGAGAACCCTCCAGCTTCAGCGAGGCGGTGGATCCGCCCAGAAGAGCGATGAGCTCCTCGTGCACGATCTTTACCATCTGCTGTCCGGGGCTCAGGCTCTTGAGAACCTCGGCGCCCAGGGCCTTCTCGCGCACGCGTTGCACGAACCCGCGCGCCACCGAGAGCTCCACGTCCGCCGAGAGTAGCGCACGCCGGATCTCGCGCAGGCCATCGGCCATGTTCTCTTCACTGAGCTTCCCCTGACCGGAGAGGCTCTTGAAGACTCCTTCGAGTTTGGATTGCAGATCCTGGAACATGGTCAAAGAATCGGGCTGACTTGGCTTCCCGACGCCGTCCGGGGTAAGTGCACACCAACGCCCCGGCGGCAGAGCCCCCGGGCGCAGAAACAAACGGGCAAAAAAGAATCAGCCTGGCACGATAGCAGCTTGAGGGGTCTCGCGCAAGGTCGCGCCACACAAGGAGATCGCCGCGCAGCCGTCTCAGGCGCCACGCAAGCTGCGCGTCATAGCTTGATAGTCCTTCGAGCCGAAGAAGGAGGATCCCGAAACCAGGATCTCCGCACCGGCCTCGCGGGCCAAGGGGGCCGTTTCCGCATCGATTCCACCGTCGATCTCCAGTACGCAGTGGTGGCCGTCCGCCTCGCGCCAGGCCCGCAGCTGCTCGAACTTGGACAGGACCGAGGGGTCGAAGGCCTGTCCGGCGAAACCGGGGTGCACCGACATCACCAAAAAGAGGTCGCAGCTGGCGAAGAGGGGCCGGTGCTCCGCCTCGCGCAGCGGGCTCGCGGGGTTCAGGGCCAGACCGGCCCTACCCCCCTTCTCTTGGATCTGTCGCAGGATTCTGCCGTGATCGAGGTCCAGCTCCAGATGAAAGCTGACGCAGCTCACCCCAGCATCCAAGAAGCGCATGGCATAGTCCAGGGGGTCCTCGACCATCAGGTGGCAGTCAACGGGAAGCCGGCTCAGCTTGCAGATGGCTCGCGCGAAATGGGGGCCATAGCTGAGGTTGTCCACGAAGTGGCCGTCCATGATGTCCAGATGGAAGAGGTCGGCGCCCGCCTCTTGCGCCGCCTCCATTTCCGCGGCAAGATGCAGCAAATCGGCCGAGAGCAACGACGGCGCCACCGCCACCGTTGTCTCAGTCCTGTTTCGAAGCCACCAGCTCAATGCTCCCTCCTCCCACGATGCGCGAACCCGCCAGAGGCCACTGCTTGAGAATCGTGCCGGGAAACGCGCCCGCGTCAGAGGCATAGGTGATGCGGCGCAGCTCGAATCCGGCTGCGCTCAATTCCGCACGTACCTTGACCAAGCTCCGTCCCACGAAGGAGGGCACGCGGTAGTACTGCCTCTCGCGCTCCTCGCGGAGGAGGACGTCTACCACCGTACCACGTGGGACCTGAGCGCCCGGCTGGGGGCGTTGTGCCGCGATGCCGATACGACCCACGGGATCGTACGAGCGAGCCACCCGTCCCACTTTGAGGTTCTCCCGAAGCAGCGAGATCTCGCACTGACGCAGACTCATCCCCAGAAGATCGGGGACCCGCGCGTAGGCTTCCCCCTTGCTCAGCACCAGGCGAATCTCCCGGCCTTTTCGCACCGAGCGGAGACCGCGCGGCGCTTGGTCGAGCACGATGCCCGGCGGGGTCCCGTCCTGGTAGACCTCGTCTCCCACCTCGACCTTGAGGCCAAGCCGCCTGGCCTCCTCCCTCGCCTGCGCGAGAGGCAGCCCTTGCAGCTCGGGCACCAAAACTGTTTTCTGGCGGTGTACCATCCAGGGCAGGAAGGTCGAGTTCGCCAGCAGGATTCCAACGAAGATCGCCACGACGATCAAAAGAAGCGTCAGGAAGAAGCGTCCCACCGTCACGACCGTCTCTCCTTGCGCGTGAGAACCGCAGCGAACGCGCCATCGCAATCGTGCAGATGCGGCCAGACGCGAAGGCGTCCGTTCTGCACGAGCTCTTTGGGAACGCGAGCCGGGATTCCGAGTTCCACCAGGTCCTCGCGCTCTTCGAGAAGCGCGTCGACCACCGCCTCGTTCTCTTCGCGCTCGAGTGAGCAGGTAGCGTACACGATGATGCCGCCGAACGCACAGAGTTCCACGGCGGAAGCGAGTAACTCACGTTGTAAGCGCGGTAACTTGATGAGATCGCTCGGCTTTCTGCGCCAGCGGGCCTCGTGCCGCCGCGCCAACACTCCGGTGCCACTGCAAGGCGCGTCCACCAGGATGGCGTCGAAGCTGGCCGGCCGCAGGGGCGGACGCGTTCCGTCCGCTACGAGGGCTCTGAGCTGCGAAAGACCCAAGCGCCGCCGCATCTCACAGAGTCGCCGCATTCTGCCTAGCTGCGCATCGAGCGCCACCACCTCTGCCGAGGACCCGAAGCGTTCGGCTAACTGTGCGGCTTTCCCGCCGGGGGCCGCACAAAGGTCCAGGATCAATCGGGCCGAGTCCTGCGAAAAGAGCGTGGGCACCAGTTGCGCCGCCTCGTCCTGGATCGTCACCATAGCTCCGAGCTCGGCCAGCACGCGCGGGGCAGGCACTCTGGTGTGCAGAACCAGGGCGTCGTTTGCCCATCGTCCGGGTTGAAGCTCCCACCCGAGCTCTCGCGCCGCGCGGAGGAGCTCCTCTCGATCTCGCCCGCAGCTCCTCAGGACCAAGGGAGGCCGCCGGTTGTCGGCCTCGCACAGAGCGAGGACCTGATCGAGGGGAAGAACCTCGGCCCACCGCTCCACCAGCCAACGCGGATGACTGAGCCAGTTCACGGCATACTCGAGGGGATTCTCCTGCGCGGAGGGGAAATGCCTGTGAGGGCCCTCTCGCGCCACACGCCGCAGAATGCCGTTCACGAACCCCGCAGCGTGAGCGCAGCGAAGGGCGCGTGCCAGCTCGACGCACTGGGACACCACGGCGTGGGGTGGGCTGCGCAGCTCGCAGAGTTCGTGCAGTCCCAGCCAAAGCGCGACGCGGACGGGGGCCTGTGGAGCTTGTTTGGCCAGACGACGCACGAGAAAGTCGTAGCGACCGTGCAGACGGACACAACCATAAACCAGTTCGCGGACACGGCGGCGTTCGGCCGAGCGGATACGCGTTGAGGGTTGCGAGGGTTCTTCCTCTTCGAACTCGCTCAGGATTTCGCGTACGTAGCCCTTCCGGGTGAGCCATTGCAAGAGCACGCGAGCCGCGCGCAGACGAACCGGGTCGAGAGAAGCGGAGTGGTGAGGCGAGGATCCCTGGCGCGCCCCCATCTCAGACAGGCACGCGCGCGGGCACGTCCGCCAGAGGCAGGAGTCTGTCTCCCACCTGCAGAGGAAAACCGCGCGCAAATTGAAGAGGACTGAGAAATCGGCCGCCCGCCCGTTGAACGGAATGAATTTGGACCGCTCCAGCCGCGCATCCGACGCACATTCCCGCTTCGTCGATCGCCAGGATCTCCCCGGCCGCGCCACGAAGCTCAGTCAGCAAACGACTCCCCTTGAGTTTCAGAGCCTGCCCGTCCTTGAGGACCGCCACCCCCGGCCAGGGACTGAGTCCGCGGATGCGGTCGTGGACTTCCTCGGCGCTTCGCGCGAAATCCACCGTACCCTCTTCCTTGCGGAGCATCGGCGCAAGAGTCACTCCCTCGCTCGCTTGGGGCAGGGGACTTAGCCCCCGCGACTGAATCTCGTCGAGCGTATGCACCAGAAGTTGCGCGCCCATTTCGGCCAAACGGTCGTGAAGCTCGCCCGCCGTCTCCTGTGGACCAATCGGCGTCTCCACCCGCTCGTATACGGGGCCGGTGTCCATTCCCTTCTCCAAACGCATGGTGCAGACTCCGGTCTTTTCGTCACCCGCGATGATGGCGCGATGAATGGGGGCCGCACCGCGCCAACGCGGGAGAAGTGAGGCGTGAAGGTTGAGACAACCCAGAGAGGGACCGTGCAAAAGAGGTTCACGGATGAGATGGCCGAATGCGACCACTACCGCGAGTTCGGGTGAGAACGAGAGAATGTGACGGTAGGCCTCCTCGCGGGCCCTCGGTCGCAGGCAGGCGTCCGCGAGCCCCAGTTCCCTCGCACGCTGTCGAACCGGGGTGGGAACGAGCGCGCGCCCGCGTCCTTTTGCCTTGTCCGGTTGTGTCACCACCAGCGCGAGTTCGTGCCCGGCGTGGACAAGAGCCTCGAGAGAGGGAATTGCGAACTCGGGAGAACCGAGGAAAACGAGACGCACGATCAGCCGGCTTTCGACTTGCGCGCGAGGGATTTGAGTTTCTTGGCCAAGAGCTTTCGTTTGAGCAGGGGCAGATGATCCACGAAGAGGATCCCCTCGAGATGATCGAACTCATGCTGGATGATGCGCGCGAGCAAGCCATCGTCATCGAGTTCGCAACTTTTTCCGTCCAGATCTTGATACACCGCGGTGATCCGGACCGGACGCTCCACGTCGGCCGTGATTCCTGGAAGCGAAAGGCAACCCTCGCTGAAAGAAGCGCGTTCGGAACTGAGGAAGGTCAATTCGGGATTCACCAGGGGCAAGATGCGCGGCCAGCCGTCGCGTTCGTCACGGGCAATGAGCATGCGAAGATCCCGACCCACTTGGGGTGCGGCAAGACCGATCCCATCCTCGTGCGTCATGGCCTGGATCATTCCATCGCAGAGCTCACGCAGCTCGTCGTCGAAACGCTCCACCGGCCGACAAATGGAACGCAGAATCTCGCTCCCGTAGAGATAGATCTCAAGTTCGTCGCTCATTGTCCCTCTCTGGGAATGCTCACTTCTTCTCGGTCACTACCCCCGCCACCGAACCGCGGGCGATCTCCACTTTCACACCCTCGCCGATTGTGGCCACGATGATCCCACGATCCTCTTTGACGTTGAGAACGGTCGCGTGAAGCCCGCCGTTGGTGATGATGCGATCGCCCTTCTTCAAAGAGGCGAGCATTGCCTTGTGTTCCTTTTGACGCTTGGCCTGAGGCCGCCACATGAGAAAATAGAAAATCAGCAGGAACGCGAGAAAGAGCGGCATCATCGACCAGGGTGATGCCGACTGTCCTCCCTGGGCAGGCGCCGAAAACGCGGGAACCAGGACGGCGAGGGACGCAGTGTGAATAGGGCTCAAGAGCCACCTCCAGAACAGGGTTTGCGCTCAGTCTAGGTGTGCGTGGATTTTCAGGCAAGCTCACAGCGGACTTCGACGCCGTGGCGCGATAGGGCCCGACTCCCTCCCGCCATCAAGGTACACGGCCGTTCTCCGCCTGATAGCGCGCCAGAAAGCTCGCCTGATATTCCTCGAACGCACGGTTCTGAATGGCCTGTCGAATCTCGGCCATGAGAGTCTGGTAGAAGCTGAGATTGTGCAGGGTGCAGAGCACCGGTCCGAGAATCTCTCCCGCGATGATGAGGTGCCGAAGGTACGCGCGCGTGTGCTTCGTGCAGGCCAGGCACGAGCAGCTCTCCTCGACCGGCCGCTCATCGGAGGCGAATCTCGCGTTGCGAAGCGCCAACCTTCCCTCGTGCGTCATGAGTGTTCCGTTACGCGCTATTCGGGTGGGCAACACGCAGTCGAACATGTCCACACCACCTTCGACTGCGGCCAGAATGTCCTCGGGGAATCCGACTCCCATGAGATAACGCGGCTTTTCTTGCGGAAGCAGCGCCGCGCTGAAGGCGCTCATCCGGTGCAGATCCTCCTTGCTCTCGCCCACTGAGAGTCCGCCGATCGCATACCCAGCCAAGTCCAGCGGCGTCAGTTCGCGAGCGCTACGCTCGCGTTGCGATCTCAGCACCCCACCCTGCATGATCCCGAAGAGCACTTGCTCGTGTCCCGCTTCGTGTCTTCGGCGCGGCCCGAAAGCCCCCACACAGCGTTTCGCCCAGCGGGTAGTCCGGCTCACGGCCTCCTCCACCATCTTCTCCTCGGCGGGAAGCGCCACGCAGTGGTCGAAAGCCATCACCACGTCGGCGCCCAGTGCGGCCTGAATCTCCATGCTGGATTCGGGACTGAGGAAATGCTCGGAACCATCCAGATGGGAACGGAAGCGCACGCCTTCCTCGCTCAGACGATTCAAATCCGAAAGAGAGAAGACCTGAAACCCGCCGCTGTCGGTGAGCATGGAACCGTCGTAGGCCATGAAGCGATGCAAGCCGCCCAGACTCTGGATACGCTGGTGGGTTGGCCGAAGATATAGGTGATAGGTGTTCGCGAGGATCATCCGTGCGCCCGTACTGGCCAGCTGATCTACCGTCAGACCCTTCACCGTGGCTTGTGTTCCCACCGGCATGAAGACCGGGGTCTCTACCGAGCCGTGGTCGGTGCGCAAGCGTCCGCGGCGCGCCGCGCCGTCCTTGGCGAAAACTTCGAAGGAGAATCCACTCATGGCGCGCTCGACCTCTCTATCCAGTTGGCATCTCCGTAGGAGTAGAAACGATAGTCCTGGCGCAGGGCATGAGCGTAGGCCTCACGCCAGCGTTCGCCGGCAAAGGCCGCGACCAAGATCAGGAGACTGCTCCTGGGCAGATGAAAGTTGGTCAAGAGCACGTCCACCCAATTGAAGCTGTGACCCGGGCGGAGGAAGAGGGAGGTCGCCCCGGAGATTTCAGCCTCCAAGTTCGCGGGCAGACTCTCGAGGCTGCGGCAGGCCGTGGTTCCTACTGCGACCACACGCCCGCCACGAGCGCGGCAGCTTTTCAGTGCCTCTATCGTTTCCCGTGGTACCAGAAATCTCTCGGCGTGGAGGGAGCCGCGGCGAAGTTCGTCTTCACTCAGGGGAAGAAAGGTGCCCGGGCCTACGTGAAGGGTCACGAACGCGCGCCGTACTCCCTTGCGGTCCAAGGCGGCGAGAAGCTCTGCGTCGAAGTGCAGGCCGGCGGTAGGGGCTGCCACTGATCCCGTCTTCTGCGCGAAAACCGTCTGATAGCGCTCGGTATCCTCTTCATCATCCGCGCGATGGATGTAGGGCGGGAGCGGAACGTGTCCGTAGCGCTGCGCATAGTCGAGCGGGGAGCGGCCGTCCTCGAGCCATACGCGCCGCATGCCACGCTCGAGAAACTCCCCCACCACCATTTCTGCACCACCCTCCAGCACGACTCTGGCATCGGGAGCGAGACGACGCCCCGGCCGGACTAGAGCGGACCAGCTCCCGTCGGGCAGGGGATCGGTCAAGAGGATCTCGGCCCTCGCGGAACCGCTCTTCTTGTTCCCATACAATCGGGCGGGAAAGACCCTGGTGTCGTTCAGCACCAAAAGGTCGGAAGCTTCGAGCAAATGCCTCAGATCCTGGATCGTGCCATCCCTAAGTCCCCCCGCGCCTTCCCAGATGAGGAGCTTTGCATCGCCGCGCTGCGCCGGTGGACGTTGCGCGATCTTCTCTTGCGGAAGAACAAAGTCGTAGGCAGCGAGTTCGTCAGCAGGTGGCATCAGAAGAGATCGGGCTCTTTCTGCTGCGCCGGCACGGGGAGCCCCAGGTGTTGAAAGGCCTTGGGCGTGGCCATGCGGCCGCGAGGAGTCCGGTGCACGAGTCCCTCTTGAATGAGGAAGGGTTCCACCACGTCCTCCAAGGTGTCGGTCTCCTCGCCCAGGCTCACGGCAAGGGTCGACAGGCCCACCGGACCTCCGTGGAAATCGCTGGTGATCACCCTCAAGTACGAGCGGTCCAGGTTCTCCAGCCCCAAATGGTCTACCTCGAGTAGATCGAGCGCGCGCTGCACGATGCCACGATCCACGGAGCGATGCCCTTCGACCTGCGCAACGTCCCGCACGCGTCGCAAAATACGGTTCGCCACCCGGGGAGTTCCGCGGCTACGACGCGCGATCTCGATGGTGCCGTCCTCGCTCAGTTCCATCTCGAGCAGCTTGGCGCTGCGCGCCACGATTCGCGCGAGCTCCGCCGGCGGATAGAACTCGAGATGCAACACGATCCCAAAACGCGAGCGCAGGGCCGGGGTCAGCAATCCGGCACGCGTCGTTGCGCCCACCAGAGTGAAGGGTTCCAGCTCCAGCTGGTAGTGGCGCGCAGCGGGTCCCTTGTCGATGACCAGTTCGACGCGAAAATCCTCCATCGCCGGATAGAGATGTTCCTCCACTACGCGGTTCAGCCGATGGATCTCGTCCACGAAAACACACTGCCTGCCTTCGTCGCGAGTCAGGATCGAGAGAAGCTCCGCTCCGTTGCTGAAGGCGGGACCGCTCGTGACGCGCAGCTGCGCGCCCAATTCCCTGGCCACGATCCCAGCCAGGGTGGTCTTGCCCAGACCTGGCGGGCCGTGCAGGAGCAGATGGTCCAGAGCCTCCCCCCGCTCCTTGGCCGCCCTGATGAATAGGCCGAGTTGCACTTTCAGACGCTCTTGACCGATGAACTCCGCCAGACTCCGTGGCCTGAGTGCCCGGTCCGTTTCGGCTTCACCACCGGGTTGCGGACGTGGGTCGGTGAGTCTTTCCTTCGGATCCATCACAGCTTCCTCGGCTGACTTTCTAGATGGCTACCGCGCGTAGGGCACGTCGTACGATTTCTTCCACCGGCGCATTCTCCCGCTCCTGCACGCTCAAGCTGCCGACCGCTCGCCGCGCCGCCTCGAGGCTCAGCCCCATGCCCAGCAAGGCAAGGGTCGCTTCCTCGTCCGAACTTCCCGCACTCTGGGACGATCCCGGGTAGTTGGCGATCGGGGAGATCTCGCGATCGCGCAACTCCACCACGAGACGCTCCGCCGTCTTCTTGCCCACTCCCTTGATGCGGGTCAAGGGCGCCGCGTCGCCCCGGCGAGCTCCATCCAGAATGAGCTCGAAATCCTCATCGCCCAAGATGGCCAGAGCGAGCTTGGGGCCGACCCCGCTGATCCCCAAAAGCGCTTTGAAGATTTCCCGCTCGGAGGGACTGAAGAAGCCATAGAGCGTCAGAGCGTCCTCACGGACGTGGAGATGAGTGTAGAGCTTGATCTCGTGGCCCAAGGGGGGCAGTCGTCGACGTAGGCGCTCGGGAACCAAGATCCCGTAACCCACTCCGCCGTCGGACACGATGACGGTCTCACTGGAGGCATCCTCCAGGCGCCCCGCGATGAATGCGTACATTGGACCTCCAGAGGAATTCAAGCTCCGAGCCGGCCCGCCAAACTCCGCTGCGTCTGCAAATTGGCCGCGTGGCAGATGGCCATGGCGAGCGCGTCCGTGCTGTCTGGGTCGTGCTCGTCCACTTCGACGCCCAAGAGACGTGAGACCATGCTCGCAACCTGCGCCTTGCTCGCTCTGCCGTTCCCCGTAACGGCCTTTTTGATCTCGGACGGAGCGTACTCGGCGAGAGCGAAACCGCGCTGCCCTACCACCAGCAGGATGATCCCTCGCGCCTGCCCCAGGGTCAACGCCGAGGCTTGATTCTTCGCCACGAAAACTCTCTCGATGGCGACTTCGACCGCTGCCGTGGCTTCCGATCGGCAGGCTTCCTCCAGGACTTCGCACAAACGGGTGTGCAGGAAGGCGAGTCGTTCGTGCAGTGGCTTTCCAGTTGGGGCTTTCAGGGTGCCGTGAGTCAGGTGCTTCAATCTGCCGCCGTCCGCTTCGATCACGGCGTAGCCCATCCGCTGGCTTCCCGGATCGAGGCCGACGATCAAGCTCATGCCAGTTCTTCCTGCAGCGCGGCCATCTCTTCCTCGGGAATGTCCAGATTTGCACTGACCTGCTGCGTGTCATCCAGGTCGTCCAGGGCGTTGATCAGCTTCAGCAATCGCAGCGCATCCTCTCCACTCACGGTAATCGTGGTGGAAGGAACCGGCGTGAGCTCGGCGGAGAGGGTCACCAGACCCGCCGCGGCCAGGGCCGAGCCCACCGCGTGAAATGCCTCGCGAGGACAGGTGACCTCCACCGTCCCCCCTTCTTCCTGCACGTCTTCCGCGCCCGCATCGATCACGACTTCCATCACCCGCTCTTCGTCGGCCACCGATGCATCCAGGCTGAAGATGCCCTTCGTTTCGAAGAGATACGCCACGCTTCCGGGGTCGGCCATCTTGCCTCCGTACTTGCTGAACGCGTGCCGCACGTCGGCGGCAGTACGATTGGTGTTGTCCGTCACCGTCGACACGAGGATCGCCACCCCGCCGTGTCCGTAGCCCTCGTAGGTGATTTCCTCGTAGCGCGCGCCCTCGACCTCTCCCGTGCCTCTCTTGATGGCGCGTTCGATGTTGTCCTTGGGCATATTCTGCCCGCGCGCGGTTTCGATGGCAGTGCGGAGTCTCGGATTGGTCTCGAGGTCGCCGCCGCCATCACGCGCTGCGATCGTGATTTCCTTGCCCAGACGCGTGAAGAGCTTGCCCCGTTTGGCGTCGGCCGCACCTTTCTTGCGCTTGATGGTGGCCCACTTGGAATGTCCTGACACCGTGTCCTCCTGCTTCGCTCTAGGCCTCTTCGTGTTCCTTCTTGGCGGACTCGACGATCTTGTTCATCAGCTCGCCCGGCACTTCCTCGTAACCCTGGAACTTGCGGGTGTGGGTGCCACGGCCCTGGGTCATGCTCCTCAAACTGGTGCTGTAGCGGTAGAGTTCGGCCAAGGGCACGTGCGCCTTGACCACGGCGAAATGCCCCTGGGCCTCAGTCCCCATGATCCGTCCCCGCCGCGAGCTCAGATCTCCCATGACGTCACCCATGACCTCATCCGGACACTTCACTTCGATTTCGTAGATGGGCTCCAGCAGGACCGCCTGCGTTTTGGCGAAGCACTCGCGGAGAGCGGTCGAAGCGGCGGTCTTGAACGCGGCCTCGCTGGAGTCCACCGCATGGAAGCCACCATCGTACAGCGTGGCCTTCAGATCCACGACCTGACATTTGGCCAAGGGTCCCCTCTGCATGGATTCCTTGAGCCCCTTCTCCACCGCCGGGATGAACTTTCCCGGGATCGCGCCGCCCACGATTGCGTTCACGAATTCGAATCCCTGACCGCGGGGAAGCGACTCGAAGCGGAGGCTCACGTCCGCGAACTGGCCGCGTCCGCCCGTTTGCTTCTTGTGACGGGCCTGCACCTCGATCTTGCCCTTGATGGTCTCCAGGTAGGGAATCTTCGGTTCACGACGTTCCACCTCGACCCCGGTGGATTCCTTGAGATTCTGCAGGATGATGTCGAAGTGCAGCTCTCCCTGTCCCTGCATGACCATCTCGTGGGTCTGCGGGTCCATCTCGAGCGAGAAGGTTGGATCCTCCTCACGGATCTTGTGCAGACCATTGACCATCTTGTCGTCGTCGCCCGCCCCTAAAGGACGGATCGCCATCCGACTGTTCGTCTCCGGGTAAGGAATGGGCTTGAAGAGGGCCGTGCCGCTCTTCTCGCCCAGGGTGTCGCCGGCATGCGTATTCTTGAGTTTGACCGCGGCGCCAAAATCTCCGCAGCCGATAACCTCGATCTTCTCCCTGTTCTTTCCCTCGAGCTGGAAGAGCTGCGTCAGCCGCTCGCTGTGGCCGTGGCTCTTGTTGAGCACCTCGTCCCCCGAGGAGAGCTTCGAGCCGTAGACCCGCAGCAGGGCGAACTCTCCCGCCTCCTTCTCCAGGGAGATCTTGAACACGCGCGCAGCCAGAGGGGCATCGGGTCCGACCTCGATCTTGGTCGCCTCCCCCTTCTGATCGACCGCATCGATTTCGCTGAAGGCGTTCGCGGCGGGCAGGTACTCCTTCACGTAGTGCAGCATCTGCTTCATCCCACGCAGAGAGTGCGCACTCACCGCGCACACTGGGAGGAACGAACGGTCTCTGACACCAATACGGATGCCCTTCACGATTTCCTCGTAGCTGAGCGTGCCCTCCTCGAGGAATTTCTCCACCAGGCCGTCGTCGTGTTCCGCCGCGGCATTGAGGAGCTCCTCACGGGTCGTCTCGTAGACATCTTTCATTTCCGCCGGAATCTCCGCTTCCTTCGATTCGCCTTTGTCGTCGTAGAGGTAGGCCTTGCCCAGGGCCACATCGATCACGCCCTTGAAATTCTCGCCATCGCCGATGGGAAGCTGAATCGGGATCGCCTTCGAGCTGAGCTGCTTGTGAATTTGCTCCAGAGCTGAGGCGAAATCGGCGTGTTCCTTGTCCATTTTGGACACCACGATCATAGTGGGGAGCTTGAGCTCGTCGAGCTTCTCCCAGAGGCTCTCGGTTCCCACCTCGACCCCACCATCGGCACGCACGAGCACGATGGCGCTCTCCACCACCGACAGGGCTGCCATCACGTCGCCGCGGAAATCCTCGAAACCGGGAGTGTCGAGGATGTTGAACTTGGTGCCTTCGTATTCGCAGGCTCCCAATGCCAGATAAATGCTGGTCTTGCGGTCGATTTCGTTGGGGTGGTAGTCCAGATTACTGCTTCCCTCGTCCACGCTGCCCATCCGTCCGATGGCCTTCGTCTTGTAGAGAATAGCTTCTGCCAAAGTGGTCTTCCCGGCCGCCTGATGGGAAAGGAGGGCCAGATTGCGAATATTCGAGGGCTCATAGGTCTTCAAGGCCGATGCCTCCCGACTCTTGGTCGTGGGAAAGGAAGCGTCCCCGCCGCTTCATTCAGCGCCAAACACCGCCAAAGCGCGGGGATCGGTGCGGGGTCGAGCGTTAGAACACGCTAATCTAGCGCGTTTGGCAAAAGAGTGTCAACGTGGCGCCTTCGCGCAAGGTACAGTTTTGGTTGGGCTTTCCCTCGCGAATTCGCCACCGTATATTGGACCTGCCGCGGGCAAGGGCGATCTCTGCGCCTGGGGCCTAGGTCTTTTCTTTACAGTCCGCTAGTCGAGAGGATAGATTCTTCCGGCTGTTAGCTCTGCGGGTGATGATCCGGTTTGCTTCCCCTCGCGCGCCGCGGGTTGGGAGGAGATAGCTCCCGCTCGTAGCTTATGCGACGTTTATTCACCCTATCCCGCCCCGCGGCTGGGCTCTTCAGGTCTATGTCTCAGTTCACGCATTCGAATCGCCTTCCCTCGCGTACGCCAGCTCGCTCGATTCCCATGGTTGCGGTACTCTTGGCGCTCCTCGCTCTGCTGCTCTCGACCAGCGCGTCGGCTCAACCCAAGAAAAAGGACGAAAACGAGCACAAATTGGGGCAGATCCGCCGGATCGAGCTCTCCTTCTTCGGGGGCTGGTTCGGGGGAGTGACCTATCTGAGTCTGCCTCCCATCGCACCGCAGACCACCGATCTCGGTGCCGCACAGATCCTGGACTTCAGTGACGACCTCCTGGCCCAGCCCAAGTACCCGGGGCAGATCGATGCGACCGAGAAGAGCGTCGACAGCGGCTACTTCGGGGGGCTCAGCGCCACTTTCTTCCTGACCGATGCCTTTGGTCTGGAACTCATCGGTGCCTACGGTCAGTCGCAGGCCAAGATCACGGGCGAATATCAGGATCCCAACGGCGTCGACATGCAGAATCCCTTCTACGACCCCTCCCAGGCCAACGGACGCTTCCAATGGGACCGCTCGGACATGACCTGGGTGCAGGGCGGCGCGAACATGGTGTTCATTTTCGGAAAGCGCACCCTACGACCCTATCTGCTCATTGGTCTGGGAGGAGTGCTCAACAGCTTTCCCAACGCCAACAGCGTGGGCGCGCTCTACTTTCAATACGGTGGCGGCTTTCGCTATGAGCTGAGCGACCGACTGGCGCTGAAGATGGGAATCTCCACCGCCCTCTTCAGCTGGAGCCAGGATGAAATCGATCTGAACCGAGCCGTTCAGTACCCGATGGCCAGCATCGGCATCATCTGGAAGCACGAGGTCCCGCCAGAGGCCTACCAGGACGACACTTCCAAGGAGAAGCCGGAAAATCCAGAGGGGACGAAGCCGCAGGATGCGCAGGGCAAGGGATAGAGGGTCCTCGCCGCGCGGCCTTACGCGCTCGAACGCGTCTCGGCCCGAGATTCCACTTTCGTGACAAAAGAGAAGAGGCGCCCTCGAGCGGGCGCCTCTTCTGCACTCAGACGAAAAACCGCGGCTACTTCTTCTTGCGCACCGTGGTCTTCTTCTTACGACGGGTTGTCTTCTTCTTGCGGCCCGTGGTCTTCTTCTTGCGGGCCGTCGTCTTCTTCTTGCGACCCGTGGTCTTCTTCTTGCGACGGGTCGTCTTCTTCTTGCGGGCCGTCGTCTTCTTCTTGCGGCCCGTGGTCTTCTTCTTGCGACGGGTCGTCTTCTTCTTGCGGCCCGTGGTCTTCTTCTTGCGACGGGTCGTCTTCTTCTTGCGGCCCGTGGTCTTCTTCTTGCGGGCCGTCGTCTTCTTCTTGCGACGGGTCGTCTTCTTCTTGCGGGCCGTCGTCTTCTTCTTGCGACCCGTGGTCTTCTTCTTACGAGCGGTGCGCTTCTTCGCCGCCGCCTCCATAATGATTCCGTCTTCCATTCTTTTGCCTCGCTTTTGTGTGCAGCCTTGAGGGGCGACGCCCCTCGGAACGGTTCCCGAATTGGAAATCATGAGCAACTCACGTTCCAGATCGGAAATCATCCGGATTATTCGGATCACGGTTTTTCGTGTCAAACAAAAAAATAGAGGTCTCGATGTGTTCGAGACCTCATGAGACGTGGTGCCCGGGGCGGGATTCGAACCCGCACGGCTCTCGCCACTACCCCCTCAAGATAGCGTGTCTACCAATTCCACCACCCGGGCGCACGAGCAACATCTCCTACTGTCCGCCACCACTGGATTGCTTCTTCTCTTTGGAAGAAGAGGCTTTTGCCGCGTTCTCATTGGAAGAACTGGGCGCGGTGGATTGGGAATTCTCCACTCCCTTGGGTGATTGTTCGGCGGTCGGAATATCCGAGGGTGTGACAGGGACAGCCTCGTTTTGAGGCAGCGGTGCACTCTCTACGGGAACCCTCTCCGCCGCCTGACGAGTCAGTCGGCTATGTGTGGTGGGAGCACCTTCATTCATCGTCAAAAAGACTAAAATCACACTGCTGATCATGAAGGCCGCGCCCAAGTAGATCGTTGCTTTGTGCAAGATCGTCGTCACGCCGCGTGCGCCAAATACGGCTTGTCCCGCACCACCACCGCCGAAAGCGCCCGCCAAGCCGTCGCCTTTGGAAGACTGCAGAAGAACGACCACGCAGAGCACGATGGAAATGAGCAGGTGAACGATGATTGCGAGTCCG
Organism: Candidatus Krumholzibacteriota bacterium; assembly: GCA_963727455.1. GTDB lineage: Bacteria > Krumholzibacteriota > Krumholzibacteriia > JAJRXK01 > JAJRXK01 > JAOZPE01. The sequence goes on from CAVSGG010000015.1 coordinate 46,543, forward strand.
TACATGGGATTGACCTTGAATCGGGATAGGTCGAGGATCGGGCGCCACCAGCGCCGTCTCCGCCAAGAGCAGGGTAAATTAGCATCTCGCCCTGCCCCTGTCAAATCAGCCCTACGCGGGGTTTGACCGCGAATTCGGCCCTTCAGGGCCTCATTGGTATTCGATGATCCGCCGGAAGGACTCGGCCTTCAGGCTCGCTCCCCCCACCAGCGCCCCGTCGATGTTCTCGCGCTGCATGTACTCCGCGATGTTGTCGGGGGTGACGCTGCCCCCGTAGAGAATGCGTACGCTCTTGGAAACCTCGTCACCGAAGCGCTCCTTGAGAATCCCTCGTACCAGCCGGTGGACCGCCTCCGCGTCCTCGGGCTGCGCGCTGTTGCCGGTCCCGATGGCCCAAATTGGCTCGTAGGCGAGCACGACGGCTGCGGCCTGGGGCGCGTGCAGACCCTCCAGCACCGCGTGAATTTGCCCGCTGACGAAGGACTCGGTGCGCCCCTGCAAGCGGATTTCCTCGCTCTCGCCGAAGCACACCACCGGCTGCAGTCCCACGCGGAAGGTCGCACGCAGCTTCGCCGCCACCAGTTCATCCGTCTCGTGGAAGAACTCTCTGCGCTCGCTGTGGCCGAGGATGCAGCAGCGGACCTGTAGCTCCTTTAACTGTTCGGCGCTCACTCCCCCCGTGAATGCCCCGGGCTCTTGGAAGCTGAGGTCCTGGCATCCCACTCCCACCACGCTTCCCTGCAACACTTCCATCACCTGGGACACGAAGGGCATCGAAGGGCACACCATCACCTCGGGTCCCGCGTAGACCCCGGCGAGTTGCCGTTTGAGTTCGCGGGCCAGACTCAGACTCTCGGCTCGCCCGAGTTTCATTTTCCAATTGCCGATGATCAGTGGCCGTCTCATGGCCGACTCCCTTCGCAGATTTGCAGCGAGCTCACACGGGAGAGGAACTGACGTCCGAGAGTACCTCGACCCCCGGGAGAGTCTTCCCCGCCAGAAGTTCCAGGGACGCCCCGCCGCCGGTCGAGAGGTGCGAGATCGAGTCGGCAAGATCGAGCTGATTGACCGCCGCGACGGAGTCGCCTCCTCCCACCACGGTGCGCGCCCCCTGCTCGGTGGCACGAGCGATCGCGCGGGCGATGGCGCGGGTTCCGCGGGCGAATCGCGGCATTTCGAAGACCCCCATGGGACCGTTCCAGAACACGGTGCGCGCGCGGGCAATCTCTTCGGCGAAAAACTTCGTAGTTCGAGGACCGATGTCCAGGCCCTGCCAGTTTTCGGGGATGTCGGTGACGAGCACTTCCTTGAGCGCCCCCTTCTCGGAGAACTCGTTGCTCACAACGACGTCCTGAGGCAGAAGAATCCTGGTGCGCGAGTTCTTGGCCCGTTCCAGAATGCCCCGCACGGTATCCTGCAGTCCATCTTCCACCAGACTGGCGCCCACTTCCAAGCCGTGCACCTTGAAGAAGGTGAAGGCCATGCCGCCGCCGATCAGGATCGAATCGACTCGGTCCAGGAGGTTCTCGATGACCTCGATCTTGCCACTCACTTTGGCGCCGCCCAGGACCGCAACGAATGGTTGCGCGGGCCGCTCGAGCAGGCCCTGCAGGTTGTCCAGCTCCTTGGCCATGAGCAGTCCCGATACTCGCAATTCGAAATGCTGCGCGACTCCTACCGTACTCGCGTGCGCCCGGTGCGCGGTTCCGAAGGCATCGTTGACGTAGACCTCTCCCCAGCGGGCCAGAGCAGCGGCAAACTGCGGATCGTTTGCGGTCTCCTCGGAATGGAATCGGAGATTCTCCAAGAGGACGATCTCACCTTCCTTGAGAGTGGAGAGCGCGGCCTCCGCTTCCTCTCCCACGCAATCGGGAACGAAACGCACTGGGGCCCCACACAACTCCGCGAGACGATCCGCGACCGGCTGCAAACTCATCGATTCCACGCGTTCCCCCTTGGGCCGACCAAGGTGGCTCATGAGAATGATCTGCCCGCCGCGAGCTCTGATCAACTCGATGGTCGAGAGCGATGCCCGAATGCGCGTGTCGTCGGTGATCTCCCGCGCCTCGTTCATCGGCACGTTGAAATCAACGCGAGTGAGCACGCGAACTCCCTTGAGATCGATGTCTTGGACTGAGAGCTTCTTCATGATTCCCCGATTCTTCCGGCGCCCTCTCCCTCGGGCTGGCCTTCCTCACCCTGACCGGAGCTGATGCGGTATCTTGTTGTTTTACAAAAACTTATACTCTCGCTTCCCCACGGATCATAGTAGAGACACAAGTCCCGAAGTGTCAAGTTCACACTCGCTGAGGAGCCGCAGCGGCTCCCGCGAGCGCGAGCGCCAAAAGTGGGTGATCCCGGGAGCGCAAGAGCGGGACGCAGGCGCGCAGGGTCGCTCCTGTCGTCACCTGGTCGTCCACCAGAATCAGAGGCACTCCTTCGGGAAGTTCCGCCAGACGGCTCACTTGGAAGACTGAGCGCAGCGCGGCCGCGCGATCTTCCTCGAGGGGCAGAGTCGCGAGACTCCTCGTCGCTTTTCTTCTAGTTAGTATCCCCCGGGCCAGAGGCAAGTTCCCGTTTGCGGAGAGCCGGATCGCCAGAACCTCAGGAAGGCTGTATCCTCGTTGGGCCCGCCGCACTGGATCGTCGGGCAAAGGCACGATACGGGCACTCCCGATCCTCGCGAGCACAGGAGCGGCCCATTGCGCGAAGGACTCGCTCAGTGCCTCCATCAGAGGATACTGGCCCCCGTATTTCACTGCGTGCAGCAGCCGGAAGAAACGCGCATCGTCTTGGAAGTGCCAGGAGATGGGGCAGCCCTCGGCTCTCGTACCGGGCAAGGGCGGATCACCGCCGCGACGGGGCAAACTCTCCATGCAAGAACGGTGCACCAAGCCCAAATTGGGGCCGCCTCCAGGACCCGCACAGTCGGCGGGCGCGGGTGGAAGCCAGCCTTCACAGATGGGACATTGCGCGGGCCACACCAAGTCCAACAGGGCCCGCCGCCAACGAAGGTTGCGCGCATACAATTCCATCCAAGGAAATCTCCGCAGGAAAGCTCAGTGGGAGGCTGGAGGAAGCGCGCTCTGCATGAAGGCTTCGGGCTGCGAGTCGGGAAACCACAGACGGAAGGCCCTCTGCGCCTGCGCACGGAGCATGCTCCGGCCGTCGGCGACGGGACCCTTCGACTGGTGCGCCCGCAGCAGACGGGAAGGGACGGGCCCGTAGCACAAGTCCATCAGCGCACAACCAGCGGACAGAGCTCGTGGGTCGATCGGACTGGGGTCCTCCGGGTGGAGTCCCAGCGGCGTGGCCTGAATGAGAAGGGAGATCGAGCTGAGAGATGCCGTCGCGAGTTCCTCCACGGATGCCCCGAGAGACTCCGCCCAAGTTGCCCGCGCGAGGGAACGTGCGAGAACCCGTACCCGCGCCGCTTTGAGTTCCTGCAGGGCAACCACGGCGGCCCGGGCCGCGCCACCAGCTCCGACGATCGCGCACTCCCGCAGCCAGTCCCGCCCCGGGAAATGCTGCGCCAGGGCGTCTTGCAGCCCGCCTACATCGGTATTGTGCGCCTCCCATCCCTCAGCGAGAGGTACGAGGGTGTTGGCAGCGCCAACACGAGCGGCCATGGCGGAATGCCGCAGACTCATCCTCAGCGCGAGCTGCTTGTGAGGAAGCGTCACGTTCAATCCCGCGACCCTTGCTACTTCGGCCGCGCGCAAGCAACTCGCGAACTCCGCCGACGATACGCGCACACAGCGATAGTTCCCCGCGATCTTCGCGCCCTTGAGGGCGGCCTGGTGAAGCACGGGGCTGAGGCTGTGCGCGATCGGCTCTCCGAGCAACGCCAGCAGAGGCCAGCTTCGTTCTCTCCCGTCCGGACCCTTGAGAACCCCGTTCCCGAAGTTCAGAGGCTCAGGCCCCGCGCTGCGATCCTCTGAGGCAGCGTCCAACTCAGACCTCCGACCAGCGAGCCGAAACGCTGAGCAAGAGACCCATCATTAGGCAGGAAGCCAGCATGGAAGATCCCCCGTAGGTGATGAAGGGAAGCGGCAGACCTGTGACCGGCAACAGACCCAGGGTAATGGAGATGTTCACGAAGGACTGGAAGAAGAAATAGCTGCCCACGCCGACCGCAAGCAAGCTCGCGAAGGGCCGCTTCGCCTTGACCGCGATCCGCATCGCGCGAATGAAGATGATCAGGAACAGGCCGATGACCAGCAGCGCTCCCACGAGTCCAAGTTCTTCTCCCAGTACGCTAAAGATGAAATCGGTGTGGCGCTCCGGCAAAAAGGCCAGACCCTTTTGCGTTCCGTGAAGGTAACCTTTCCCCAAGATACCGCCGGATCCGATCGCCACCTTACTCTGGTAGACCTGATAGCCGACCCCGAGATGGTCCGTTTCTCCCGGCCTGAAGAAGGTGAGTATTCGCTGTTGCTGGTAGCTCTGCAACTTGTCCCAGATGAGGGGAATTCCCAGACCCGTCGTTAGATTCGCCACCACCAAGAGGACGCTGTGCAACATGTAGAGGCGCGAGTAAAAGAGCGCGAAGAGCAGTACGACCACGTAGATGGCCCACGGCCAGTCCGTGTGGAGCACCTGCTGCCCGTAGAACATGGCGAGCCCGCTCAAGAGCGGGGAGAACAGCGCGAGTAGAAAGGACGCGCGTACTCCCGACCAGAACATCATGGGAACGCCGAGAATGAGAAATACGAGCGCGGTTCCCAGGTCGGGTTCCTTGAGCACGAGCAGGAAGGGGGGCAGCGAGAGCAAGAAAACGCCCACCACCGTGAAGAAGGGGCCCTTTCCTTCCCGCACCGCGAGAAAACGCGCCAGGGTAAAGAGGAATGCCACCTTCGCCAACTCCGAGGGCTGCAGGGAAAACGGCCCCAAGCTCAACCAACGATGCGTCCCGGCTCGCTCGGGGCTGACGAAGAAGACCGCCAGCAGCGCGAGGATGGATGCGCCGTAGAACACGAAAGCGAAGGTTTCGAAGAAGCGAAGCGGTACCAACAGACAGAGCAGGGCCGCGGCAACTCCCAGCACTAGCCATATCATTTGATTGTAGACGATCGTGACGCCGATCAGTCGGTGTACCCCTTCAGAGCCTCCCGGCAGCGGCTGGGTGCAGGAATAGACAGTAGCCAGGCCGATCAACATCAGCGCGAACCACGCACTGAGGGCGGCGGTATCCATGCGCGGGACGAGTTGGAATCCCCGTCTCATGGTTGGACCTTCTCCGTGGGATCGGACGGCGTCTCTTGATCCTGCCAGTTGAAGTAGGTATCGAGAAGCTCGCCCACGATCGGAGCCGCCACCGAGCCTCCATGGCCGGCATTCTCGATAATGACCGCGACCGCAATCTCGGGGTCCTCTGCCGGCGCGTAGGCGATGAACCAGGCGTGATCTTCTCCGGAGGCATTCTCGGCCGTACCAGTCTTTCCCGCCACGTCAACCCCCTTGATGCGGGCCAAGCCGCCCGTTCCCTCCTCGGTGGCAACCACGTCGACCAGGGCACTCTGCAGGAAATGCCGGGTCTTGTCCGAGCAGATCTTCTCGTTCTCTCTTCGGACCAGTCTCTTGTCGATGACGCCATACGCGTTCTCGCGGGCCAAGATCAAGTGGGGACGGTACAGATAGCCGTCACCACCGATGGCTGCGTAGGTGCGCGCCATCTGTAGAGGCGTGACGAGCAACTCTCCCTGTCCGATACCGTTGTTCAGGAGCACCGCCCGCGTCCAGTGATGGGCCCCGAATCGCTTGTCATAGTACTTCTTGTCGGGTACGAGTCCCGCCGCCTCGCCTTTCAATTCGATCCCGGTTGGCCGACCCAATCCGAAGCGGCGCGCCGTCTCGTCCAGCTCCTCCAGAGTCAGCTTCTCCGCCAATTGATAGAAATACACGTCGCAGCTCTGCGCGATCGCCTCTTTCAGGTTCAGGCTGCCGTGCCCTCCGGGCTTCCAGCAGCGAAACACGCGGTTCCCCAGTCGGTATCCTCCCGTGCAGGGTTCGAAGCGAGTGGTTGGGGTGACCTTCCCGTACTTGAGCCCCGCGGCCGCGGTAATCAGCTTGTAGGGACTGCCCGGCGGATAGGTCCCCTGTAGAGCGCGATTGAACAGCGGCTTGCCCGGGTCGTCGCGCAGCTCGCCGTAGCGTTCCTTGCTGATCCCTCCGGTGAACTCGTTGGGATCGAAGCTGGGTGACGACGCCATCGCCAGGATGTCGCCGGTGGCCACCTCGATCACCACCCCGGCTCCTCGTTTTCCTTCGAGCAGCTCCTCGAGCCTCGCCTGGAGAGGCTGGCTCAGGGTGAGGTAGAGCTTCACTCCCGGTATGGCCTGTGAGAAACCTTCTGGCACCTCACCCACCAAATGACCGGCGACATTCACTTCGACGACCCGACGCCCATGGACTCCGCGCAACTGCTCCTCCGCCAAGCTCTCCACTCCACTACGCCCGATGATGTCCCCTGGCTCATAGAATCCTCGGTGGTCGCGTTTCATGTCGGCACCGTTCACTTCGCCGACGTAACCCAAAAGATGGGCGGCTAGCGAACCAAAATGGTAGCGGCGGCGGGGCTCCACCTTGAGTTGAACATCGGGGAGAATCGCGCGATGCTCCTCCACCACTGCGATCTGTTTGGGATCGGCGTGACGCAGAATGGTAACCCGGCTGGACTCGCCGGAGTCTTCCACCCGAGACAGAATGAAGTCGCGGTCCAGGCCAAGGAGGCGGATCAAGGCCTCGAGGGACTTGTCTCCCTCGTGCGCGCGGCCTCGCGAGATGGTCAACCGTGCCTGGTGGACGTTGTCCGCCAGCGCGATTCCGTTGCGGTCCGCGATGATTCCGCGAGGGGCATCGATCCGCATCGTAGTCTGGCGATTCTCGCGGGCCAATCCCACGTAGTATTCGTTGCGAACGACTTGAGTGGCGATCAGAGACAGAACGACGATTCCGTAGGCCAAAAGGACCCCGCGAACGAGAGCATGGGCTCGCGATTCACGCGCACTGAGTTCAATGGCCACCTCCCGCCTCCCTTCTTTGGCCGAATGCGCTGCCCCCCAACAGCGTGCTCAGAAAGAGAAGGAGGACGCCCACGACCGCGGTGTAAAGGGCGGTGGGCAGGGACTGTGTGAGGAAGATCCGCAAGAAGCGGCCCGGCTCGAGCCGAGTGTAGGCCAAGAGATAGATGAAGTCGTGAGTGAGCACCGCAACGGCGAAGAGCGGGGCGTAGAGGGGCAGGGCGGGCAACACCAGGCTAGAACTCAGTCGACCGGAGATGTGCCCGACGATGGTCTTCGCCAACATGCTCATGCCCAGGGTAGCGGGGGTCAGAAGATCCTGGACCAGTCCCAGGAAGAAACCCACCAGGGTGCCGGTCAAGGGTCCCCCGCGCAATCCCAGCATCACGACGATGAGCACGGTGAGATCCGGTCGTACTCCAAAGAGCGCCATCCGGTCGATGACGGTGAGCTGGAGAACCAGCGCGAGCATTGCGGTGAGTGTGAGTCGCAGAGAACTCAATGCCTCGCTCCCCGGCTCGCGTCGATCTCTGGTGGCAGCACACTATCGTCGTGCCGCGAGTACCAGGGACCGGGTCGAGTGATCACATAGACTTGAGAGAGGGCACTGAAGTGGACCGCCGCCTCGATCTCCACGTGCTGGAAGAGTTCGACTTTGGAAAGCTCCACCTGCGAGACGCGCCCCACCGGAATTCCGCGCGGCACCGTCCCCCCCAAACCGCTCGTGACGATCTCATCGCCCACCGCTATGGGATCCCCCTGAGGTACGTGATCCATGAGGAAGATGCGACCGTTGTAACGCAAAAGGCCGGTCACTCCACTGGATACCGACTCGACGCTGATTCTGGCGTCGGCTTCGGTCAATAGCTCCACCAGGGCGGTCTTCGCGTCGAGGAGTTCCCGAACTCTTCCCACGAGTCCGCTCTCGGTGACGACCGGCTGCCAGATGCGCAGACTGTCCTCGTTCTGAATCCGAATTTTGGCCTGGACCGGAATGCGGTTCACCGTCAGTTCCAGCACGAGAGCGGGGGCCAACTTGCCGCGGTTATGTTCGAAGAATCCGGCTCTACGTTCGAGTTCCTCGAAGCGGCGCCGCTGCAGCCCAATCTGTACCGCATCCAACTCCATCGCCGCAATCTTCCCGCGCAGCTCCTCGTTTTCCTTGCGTAAGGTGCCGAGGTCGTCGACGACGCGAGCAATCCACTCCACTGGCGTAAACACGCGGTGAGCTAAGCGGGTGCCCACGTCCAGACGGGTGGGGTTGTCCAGGGAAATTGCCCATAGCGAAAGCGCCACGCAGATGACCAGCACGATCTGATCGCGAAAGCGCGAGAGGCCCTCGGGGAGTCTGGCCATCTCAATCCTTGGCGGAGTGAATGATCACGTCCTCATAAGAACTCACGTTGTCGAGGATCTTTCCCGTACCCAGGACGACACAATAGAGAGGATCATCCACCATGTTGAGAGGAAGGTTCGTGGCTTCCTTGAGAAGCATATCGAGACCTTTGAGTAGACTTCCTCCGCCAGTCATAACGATACCGCGGTCCACGATATCCGCCGCCAGTTCGGGGGGAGTGTGTTCGAGCGCCTCCTTCACCGCTTCCACGATTTGGTCGATCGGTTCCTGCAGCGCCTGTCGGATCTCGTCGCTCGAAATCCTCAGAGTCTTGGGGATGCCCGCCACCAGATCGCGCCCTTTCACTTCCCACTCGATCTCCTCGTCGAATTTATACGCGCTGCCAATCTCCTTCTTGATGGCCTCCGCAGTGGGAAGTCCGATGAGGAGATTGTAGTTCTTCTTCACGTAGCCCACGATCGCCTCGTCCAGTTCGTCTCCACCGACGCGAATGGACTTATCGCACACGATACCGTTGAGGGCGATCACCGCGATTTCCGTAGTACCCCCTCCGATGTCGATGATCATGTTGCCGCTGGGCTGATCGACCGGCAGACCCACTCCAATCGCGGCAGCGATGGGTTCGGCCACCAAGAAGACTTCCCGCGCACCGGCGTGTTTGGCCGAGTCCCGTACCGCGCGCTTCTCGACCTCGGTGATGCCGCTGGGAACGCAGATGATGATTCGGGGCGCAATGAAGTGGCGCTTGTTCTGCGCCATGTTGATGAACTCGCGCAGCATGTATTCCGTGACTTCGAAGTCGGCGATCACGCCATCCTTGAGGGGGCGAATGGCCTCGATCTTGTCAGGGGTCTTTCCCAACATGGCCTTGGCCTGCGAACCGACGGCCAGAACTTTGCGGCTCGACTTGTCCACGGTGACCACGCTGGGTTCGTTGAGCACGATACCCTTACCCTTGATGTAGACCAGGGTATTTGCCGTTCCGAGATCGATCGCGATATCGTTAGTGAAGAGATTGTTGAAGCGATTCCAGAGACTCAATTTACGCATACCCGTGCTCGTGCTCGTCATCGTTCCTCCGGCGCCCGCGTCAGAGCGCTCCTCGCTCTCGCAGGCTAACGTAGCTTCCCTCGCCCAGGACCAGGTGGTCCAAGAGAGTCACCCCCAGAGTCTCGCCGCAGCCGGCGATGCGGCGCGTGAGACGCAAATCGTCTTGGCTCGGCTCGGGCGAACCCGAGGGATGATTGTGCCCGAGCACGATCGCCGCCGAGGCCACCGCGATGGCTCCTCGGAATATTTCCCGCGCTTCTACGTTCGCGGAGTTCAGAGTACCCAGAGCAACCAACTGCACGCGCAGGACTTGATGCCGGGCTCCCAAATGAAGTACCGCGACTCCCTCCTGCTCGAGTCCTCCCAGAACCGTGCGTAGAAGCCGCGCCGCGCTCTCGGGTCCCTCGATCAGCTCCAGAGATTCCGCCTCTCCCTGCTCCGCGCGACGTCCCAGTTCGAACGCTGCGCTCAGAGTCGTGCTACGAGCGAGTCCGACCCCCTCCAGCCGGCTGAGCTCAGAGGCCTCGGCACGGGAAAGATGCCGCAGGTCGCCGAATCGAGCCAGCACTGATCGCGCCAGCTCGAGAGCCTGGCACGAAGAGCCTCCTCTGGCCAGGACGAGGGCCAGAAGTTCCACAGCTGAGAGAGCGGAGGGGCCCCATCGCCGACAGCGCTCTCTCGCATCTACCACCTCATCGATGGAACTCGATCTCACTGCAAAATGGGGGGGCGTCCACCAGTGGGGGCTTCGCGACGGCGCTCAGGCTCGTAAGTCGTTGCATGAAAACACTCTAACCGCCAACTGCGAATGCAAGATAGCAGAGCTTCGCCGGCGGGGGCAACACTTATTTGGACAAGAGCGGTAGCTGGGGTAAGTTCTCCGCAGCCGAGGATGAAGCCTCCCCAAAGACGGCGTGATCCTTGCGATTCCCTGCCGAGGCGCAATCGAAATCTTTCCTGAAGGTGCACGTGATCACTCGAATTTTGAAATTTGGTGGCTCATCTCTTGCCGGTGTTGAACTCATTGCTGCCGCCGCCGAGCGCGTCCACCGCCTACTGGAGGGAGGGCTGCGGCCGGTCGTGGTGGTCTCCGCCGTGTCCGACACCACCAATCGTCTCCTCTCCACCGCGCGCAGTATTCACCCTGAGGCACCCGGGAGCGAACTGGATCGCCTTTTGGCCACCGGTGAGATGCAGTCCGCTGCCTTCCTCGCCATCGCCTTGGCCAAGCGGGGACTCCCCTCGCGCTCCTTCACCGGGCCGGAGGCGGGTGTCATCACCGACGACGATTTTGGTCGCGCGCGCGTTCTGCGCGTGGACGCGGCGGCGGTCACTGCATCGCTCGAAGCCGGCGAGATTCCAGTAGTCGCCGGCTTCCAGGGAAAGACCGAGGACGGACGCATTACCACCTTGGGGCGCGGCGGCACTGACATCACGGCCGCGGTCCTCGGAGTACATTTCAAGGCCGATCGGATCGTCTACTATCGAGACGCGGACGGAATCTACGGCGTCGATCCCAAGATGCTGCCGGTGCGCGGCCGCAGAATCGACCGCTTGGACTACGAGCACATGATCGACCTGGCCGAGGCAGGTGTTCCGATACTCCATCCCCAGGCCCTGGAGATCGCTAAGGCACACGGGCTCGAACTCGAACTCCGCAGCTTCCGGGAAGGTGGCGGATGCACTCTGGTCACCGAGGGGCCCATTCCCTCGCCGCATCCGGTGTGGAGCCTCTGCCTCTCCCCTCCCATTTGTCTGCTCACCCTGGAAGGACTCCCCCAAGATACCGGGACACTTTCGCGACTCACCGCGCTCTTGGACCGTACTGATCTGCCTCTGGATGCGGCGCTCTACCGGGGGCCCGATGAGTTGTGCATGAGCATTCAGGTTCCCGAGATGGACGGTGAGACCTTGTCGGCCCAGTTAGGCGACTTCTTACGCGAGGAGAGTTCGGTCACCATCGGTCTCGAGCGCGACCGACGTCGCGTGACGATGGTGGGACAGGGAGTCTCGTCGAGAAAGGCCACGACTGCGGTCGAACAGACCGGGGCACAGTTGGGGCCGCCTCTCTTTACCTTCCACGGGCCGCACCATCGAGCTTTCGTGGTGCCCGAGGCGGAAGGTTCGGCCTGGCTCGCGAGTCTTCACCAACTGCTCTTGAAGCACTGAGGAACCGCCCTCAGGCGATCCATGACCACAAGCTCTCGCGGGAGAGGCGGTCCGCGACATCCACGCGTCGCACCGCCACGATGGATTGCATGAGCTCCTCAACCAGCCCGAACTCTTGCTCCTGGACTCTACCCCGCGCGTGCAGGATGGCGCCCTCGCCGGCATAGAACGCGACATGGTCTACCGGCTCGTGAAAGAAAATGAGATCTCCCGGCTCCCACGAATCCTGTCGCACCGAGACGGGCTTGCCACAGCGCGACTGCTGCACCGCATCACGAGGCAGGTAGTATCCGCAGGAGTGCGCGACGAGCTGGAGATAACCACTGCAGTCCACGCCCAGTGCGCTTCGTCCCCCCCAGCGATAGGGCGCTCCTAAGTACCGGCGCGCCTCGGGCACCAGGCGCGATCTCTCGGGGCTAAGCGGTACTCTGCGAACCAGCTCGCGCGCGAGTGTCCCGCGGGTGCCGTCGGGCAGTTCCGCGGAGAACTCGGAGGAATCGGAGACGTGCTCCTCCACACGAAGCAGCGGGGTACCGCCGATGAGGGCGAGAGGATGTCCCTGCTCCGTTTTGAGCGTCGCGAATGGAGTTTCGATCAGTCCCGTTCGTTGCGACAGCAGTTCGTCCTTCTCTCCGGGAGCCAGGGTGCGGCAGGACCAGGATCGAAGCCAGCTGACGTAGCCGTCCTCCGAAGCCACCAGGAGCCAGTCGCCGTGCGTCAGGATGTGTTGGAGAATTTCTCCCATCCGCACTTCGCTCAAGAGCTGTGCGTGGTGCGAAGGGGCCTCCCGCAGGGCTTCGAGCGGCGTTTGTACGAGGAATTCGTCCCCAGCAACGATGGCTGAGACCCCGGCCAACTCGGCTGCGGATTCGGGCCAAGCGCAGGGCTTGCCCCGCGCGTCGAATCCGAGGTAGGCATTGCGCCAATCGACTGCGAGGGCGGCCATTTTTTCGCGGAGCGAGTGAGCAAGTCTGGGATCGATCACCGCTTTTGCCCCTTCAATCCTGTTCCCGCCAGACCAATGTCCAGTGACCCAATCCATCGTCGTCACGGAAGTAGTAGGTCTCGCCCCGATCGAGGTAGTGCCACAGTTCATATTCCGCGCTGCTGCTCTGCAACATCGTCTGGCTCTCGATGCTATCCGGAGGTCCCAATCTCACGTAGACGCGCCCCCGATCGCTGGTGGCACCATCGGAACTTCCATCGCGGAAATTCTCCCGGGCGTGGCTGACGCGCTCGTAATGTTCCTTCAGGCGGGGATTTCCTGGAGATTCTGGATCCGGATCGCGGCGCTGCCAAAACGCCTTCCAGGCCTCGCGCCGCTTTGGTGCGGGCGTTTGACGCAGGCTCTCCAGTTCCTCGTCGCTCGCGATTCCCTCGATGACGCGAAGGTTGGATTCCCACTGTTTGTCCGAACTCGTGTCCAGACCGTAGTTTTGGAATTCGAGCTTCCTCTCGTCCCCTCCGACCAGGAGCACTTTGAGCTGATTCTCTCCCTCGGCGCAGGCTCGCGGAGGGAGCCGCAGCAGAACCGAACGCTCCTTCACCTGGCTTGCGAAACGGACCCTCCGCGACCAGCGGATTCTGCCGTTCCCGCGGTCTCCCCTGATCTGAAACCCGAGGCTCAAGGAATCCCGTTCGCTTGCGGGCCGGAAATCGTAGATTTGCACCAGCACATAGGGATCTCCCGAGGAGAGATCGAAGAGGGGGTAGTTAGAACGGGTGAAGGTCTTGGCAAGCTGACCCGACTGCAGAGGGATCAAATTCGTATCGATGGCCGCTACGCTCGCGGGATCGCGAGGATGGTAGAGGGCGACATCTCCCAGGGCGATCCCCCCCGGCGGAACGTGGGGGCGGCCGAGGGTGAATTCCCGCTTCCCCCAGCGACGCGATCCCTCCAGGTCCATCCGCACGTTCACCAGGACTGTCTTGGCTGGAGTGGGCGCCAGAGGAAATTCCAATTCTCGTTTGAGAACCGTCGAGGCCCGCGTCTGATCGTAGTCCTCTACGAAGACCTCCCCATCCCACTCCTGGGAACGCAGGGCCTTCTTCTCCTCATCGCGCTGCACCACTCTCAGGTGATACCCCGCGCGAAACCTCCCGTCGTCCTGTTTCAGGAAGATGAGGTTGCGGTAAGGTACCGAGATCGTCACCACTGCTTCAGGACGTCCGGTATCATCGAAGCCGGCCTTGACCTCGCTGTCATACCAACCGTGCGGTCCACCACCCCAATCGCCATCCTCGAATTTGCGTTGAGCATGGGCAGAAGGAGAGCCCAGCAAGAGGATGGTCATCAGCGCCAAGAGAGCTGAGGAAGTGCGTCGCACGAATTCAGGGGGTATCCACGGCAAGATCTGATTCGATCGCTCCATCACGCAGACGAACGATACGTCTGGCGTGCGCAGCGATCTCCTCCTCGTGCGTGACGATGATGATGGTATGTCCCCGCGCGTGTAGGGCATCCAAGATCTCCATGATCTCATCACTGGTTCTGGAGTCCAGGTTGCCAGTGGGTTCGTCGGCCAAGAGAATGGAAGGTTTGTTGACGAGAGCTCGAGCGATGGCCACTCGTTGATTCTGTCCTCCCGACAATTCGTTGGGGCGATGATGAATTCGTTCCTGAAGACCCACTGCCTGGAGGGCTTCTCGCGCCCGACTCTCCCGCTCGGCTGCGCTGCGACCGGCATAGATCAACGGAAGCTCGACATTCTGCACCGCGGTCGATCTCGGAAGCAGATTGAAGGTCTGGAATACGAAACCGATCTCCCGGTTTCGAATGGCCGCCAATTCATCGTCATCCAGCCGATCGACCTGCGACCCTTTGAGACGGTACGATCCGCTGGTAGGGGTGTCAAGACAGCCCAGAATGTTCATGAGAGTCGATTTCCCCGAGCCGGACGCCCCCATGATCGCGAGATACTCGCCCTCCTGGATAAAGAGCGTAACTCCCCTCAGCGCGTGAACCCGGTGGACGCCGAGCTGGTAGATCTTGTGCACGTCCTCGACCTGAATCAGCAAATCCACGCTCCTGCCGCTCAGCGGCCGGTGGCTCGATCAATCTTCGCGCGCGCGATGTAGAAGTCGGCGACCGCATTCACCGCGTCCCCGCGTGCCTGGGCCAGGCTCTGCTGAGCATTGATCACATCCAGGCTGGTACCCGCTCCCACTTTGAAGCGCTCCGATGCAAGCCTGAGATCCTCTTCGGCCTGGTCGATCGTCTCGCTGGCCACCTGAAAACTTTCCTTGGCTTCGATGAGGTTGTTCAAGAACCCGCTCAACTCGCTCTCCATGGTCAATTCGGACTGGCGAAGATTGTATTCGGCGCGGCGCTTCGCGGCCAAAGCCTGACGAGAACGGTTCCTCGTCTGGAAACGATCGAAGAGATTCCAACTCAGGCGCGCACCCCAGCTATACTGCCGGTTCTTCTGCGCCCCGAAGCGATAGGGCGTCTCACTCTGGCTCAGGGATGCCTGGCCGAAAACGGCGAGCTGCGGAAAGTAACCCGAGTGCGCCTGGGTGATGGCGTACCCACTTGCCTGAAGATTCTCCTGAGCAGATTTCAGATCGAGCCGATCCTGACGCGCCTCCTGGAGCAGATCCGAGAACTTGGGCAGTTCGATCGAGGAGATTTCGGCGGGCAGATCATCGGCCAGCTCGAAGCGCTCTGCACCGGGAATGTTCATGAAATGTGTCAGGAGCACGAAGGATTGCCGCTCCGAGTTGCGCGCCCGGACCACATCGAGCTGAGTCTGCTTGTAGCGGACTTGCGCCTGCAGTACGTCGCTCTTGGTGGCGATGCCCACGTCGAAATAGGTCTTGCTGCGATCCAGCTCCTGCTTGGCCACGTCCTGCGTCTCTTTGGCAACCTCGACCTGCTTCTGCGCGCGAAGAACGTTGTAGAACGCCTCACTCACGTCCTGCACGAGAACCTTCTCCTGGTAGCCCAAGTCGGCTTCAGCAGCCCGCACCGTTGCTTTGCTTTCCTTGATCCTGGAGATCCGGCCAAAGCCATCGAAGACGGTCCAGTTGGTGCTGAGACTGGCCGACTTGAAAGTCTGCAGGATGGTCTGGTTGCTCGTCCCCGAAGCAGCCAGAGTGGGTTCGTAGGCCTGTGTTCCATTGATGTCCAGCGGCAGTAGGTTCCCGTTCTGATCCACGTAGACAATCGGTTGACCGGGGATGACGGTCGAATTGGTGTAGTCGGCCACATCGAAGTCCGTGCGCTCGGAGCGATTCCAGCTGGCGGAAGCGGAGAGATCCGGCAACCACTGGGCCTTGGCGGCGGTCCGATCGCTTTTCGCCGCGGCCAGATTCTCCTCGTACACTCCCAGTGCGGTGGATCCGACCTTGGCCACCTTCAGACACTCGTCGAGTGTGACCGGGCTTCCGTCGTAGAGCCCCTTGATGGATTCCTGCAGCTGCTGGAGCTTGACTTCGAGCTGGGCATGGCAAGGACTGGAAGCCGCCGCGAGGAAAAGCAAGCACAGCGGCACTGCGAAGGATACGGTCCGGGCAAAGGACAATCTCTTCATGAAACGACACTCCTTAGGGAGACACAGTGGAGATACTACCACCAGGATGAAGACTGGCCATCATGAAGTCCACTAGCAAGCCCTCGGTGAGGGGGCGAGCGGGAAACGGTTGCCGTGGATCTGAGGACATACGAATCGGCACCCCCCCAATCATACGGAAGAGTGCCGAGCAGGTTGCAGTCAAGATCTCGCGTCGACTACTAATAGAGCTTGAATCGGTACGGGAGAGTCACCCACACTTCCACCGCGAAGTCTCTCTGCTTTCCCGGTTTGAAAATGCAGCGGAGAGCCGCCTTGAGGGCCTCGGCATCCAGAATCGGATGGACGCTCTTGACCACCTCGGCCTGCTTGGCCCGCCCGTCCGTGCCCACCAGCACGTTGACCATGACGGTCCCCTGCAACTCCATGTCGCGAGCCGTCTCGGGGTACTTGGGCGGAACCCACTTCACAATCTCGGGCTTGGTATCGAAGGCCACGAAGGTGTTCCCGGTGCTGGCCGAACCCCCACCCGTCGGGAGCGCCGCCGTATCCCAGTTGTCCGGCAGGGTCTCCGCCAAATCGACATCTTCGTTCACTTCCGCGTCCGGCGCAGCCTCGATGGGCACCTGCGGGCGGGGAATTTCCTTCGGGGGGGGCGGGATGTCGATGGCGTCGGGAATGTCGAGGATCTCGATCTTGTCTTCACGGAGATGATACGGAGTCGGTTTGTATACCGGTGAGAAGAGGAAGATCAGAAGCCAGATCAGAAGCGAGGCATAGGTGGAGCGGCGCAGATAAACGCCGTAACGCGACTTGAAGCGTTGGTTTTCGTTGAGAAATACCGCTTCACCGAACTCGATGTGTGCGTGGTCTCTTACGTGTGCGTGCGCCATGGCTGCCTCTAATACTTCGGACCGGGCCTGGATTCGAACTTGTCGTTGAAACTCACGCGAACCGCATTGGCTTCTTTGAGCTTCTCCATCACATCATCCATGACCTTGTACTTGGCACGGGTGTCGGTCTGGAAGGCCACGATCATGAGCGGGTTCTCTTTGTATTTCTGCAGCATGATCGGATACACAGAATCGAGATTCACGATCTTGTCATCGATCGAGATCCTGCCCTTGCGATCGATCCAGATGTGGCTCACCAGCTCTCGCTTTGGTTCCACTCCTGACTCGGCTCGCGGCAAATCGACCGGCAAACCGTCCTCGGTCTTGAAGACCGTGGTCACCATGAAAAAGAGTAGCAGCATGAACACGATGTCGCCCATCGAGGCGGTCGGGATGCTCGTGCTGGACTTGATGTTCTTTTCGAACTTCACGTCGGATTCCTCTAGGTCTTCAACATCTTGATCGCCATGCGCCGAGCCTTGGCCAGACGGATTTCGTCCAGAACTGACACCATTGCGCCATAATCGGCGTCGGGGTGGGTGCTCAGAATGACGACCAGCTTGCTATTGGCCTTGAGCCTGCGAATCAGCTCGTTCTTGATCTGGTTGACCCGGATCGGCACGCCATCGAGAGTGACCTGATTGAACGCATCGATCTTCAGATCCGCGACGTTCGACTGCTTGACCTTGACCTCTTCCGTCGAATCCGTCTTGGCCGGAAGAATGAGCGGAAGCCCGAGCTCCTGATTGAAGATCGTTGCGACCATGAAGAAGATGAGCAACAAGAAGACGATATCCGAGATCGACGCCATGTTGATCTCGGCGACACCCTGCTTCCTGCGCTTCAAGTTCACAGCCATGATCTACTACTCCGCTTCAACTCTCGTCGCTGACTCCGAGTTCCCCGGGTCTCAAGCCGGCGGGCCGATTTGCGTCAGCTCTTCCACTAGCTCGGCCGAGGTCTCCTCCATTTCAATGATAAAGCGATCGATCACTGAGAGAAAGAAGCTGTAGCCAATACTGGCCGGAATGGCGATTACAAGCCCAGCTGCGGTGGTGATGAGGGCCTCGGAGATACCGCTCGCCACCAGTTTCGCGTTCACCTGATCGGCGTTGGCGATGGCCTCGAAGGCGTTGATCATACCGGATACGGTCCCGAGGAAGCCCAGCAGAGGCGCGACGTTCGCCACCGTGGAAAGAGCCACGAGCCCGCGCTCCAGGAAGGACATCTCGATGGTACCCGAAGTTTCGATGGCCTTCTCCACGGCCTCGGGTCCGCGATCCGCGCGCAATAATCCACTGTGGAGAATCGCCGCGATCGGTCCTCGTGTCCGCTCACAAACCTGCGCCGCTTCGGTCACGCCGTCGCTGCGCAGAGTGGTAATTACGGTTCCGATGAGCCGTCGGGTGTTGGTTCGTGCGCGCGCCAAGGTGACGAAACGCTCGATCAATACCGCGATCATGACGACTGCGCAGAGGAAGAGAGGCAGCATGAAATTGCCACCCTTGATGAACAGCTGGCCGGCGCCGCTGCGGGCGAGCCAGGGCATGTCCCGCTCGAACCACCCCATGAAGCCGCCCACGGGAGCTTCGACGACCACGACTTCGTCACTGGAGTCCGAGAGCGACCACGCCAGCGAGTCCGCCGTGTTCATGACTCCCTCGAAGTTGAGGGAATCGGGAGGGGTGGCATCCTGAGCCACGGCCGGATGCGCGAATGCCAGGGTCAGAGCCGCGACAAACAGGAGGGCGCATGTGAACAGACCATTGCGAGCCATTGGCTGCCTTGTCCTTTCCTCGGGTGAAGAATTGCGCGGGTTATTTGGAGCCGCAGATGACGAAAAGAGCGTCGACCCCGACCCGGAAATATCCGAAAAACAGGCAGTAGTATAAGGAGCGCGTTTTCGCACTGTCAAGACCTGCTTCCGCATCAAAACAACCCCTTAGTCCTTGCGAAATGGAGAATTGGAGGTTTCTAGGTGATAGACCCCCGTGCCGAGTTGGTCCACGAACAGGAACCTCAGATCCGTCCCCTCTGACCACTCTGGAGCCTCGCTCTCGAGGAGGGGATCGCCAACCTGGTTGTAGATCCACAGCTCGAACGCGGCGAGAGAATTCAATGATCCGGGAGTCAATCTAGATAGGTCCTGCTGGGTTTCAAAGCGCGTTCGGTCCAGAGGTACCACGGACTTGATCGTCCTTCCCTGACGATCGACTTGCGTGGGATCGTGCACCTTCGCCACCGCCTCCTGAACCTCTTCGGTATCGTTGGGCACGACGTCAAATTGCTTCTGGGCCGGAGGACCGTAGTGAATGTATACGCGCCCGCGGGCGGTCAGCGGCCCCGGCGTTCCCTGTTCCCCGAAGAAGCGTCTCGCGTAATCCACTCGTCTTTTGAAGCGGTCGTAGGTTTCGTTGGCCTTGGTCCCGGGCGTGGGATCGTGTGCCGCCCAGAACTTGTCGAGCGCCGCCGCCCTTGCCGTGGGGGGCAAGCTCTTCACACGTTCCCTCTGCTCTCCGCGGAGCAGAAGCTCGATCTCCAGATCCACCAGGTGCGAATCTCCCAGTAGATGGTTCATGTTCCACGCCACCACGAACTCACCTTGGCGCGTCTCAGCTCCCGGCTCCATCGGAACGATGGTCAGGCGATAGCTTCCCTCGAGAAAGGTCGCCAGCGGAGCGGAATAGGTCGCGGCGCGTCGCTCTCCTTCGCCCACCACCTGGATGGTATCCCCCTGGCTGAAACCGCTCAGCGGATCCTCGATCCGCACCGACAGGGGAACCGCTTCTTTGAGAGCGCGGTTGAGCTCGAAGTAGACCAGAAGCGTGTCCTGGTTGATCCCGTAGAGACGCCCTGGGTTGGGCAGCTGCGGTCCCTGAACGGTATTCCAGCGGAACTCGAGGTCACTCAGGAAACAACCGCCTGCTTGCGGCGACGGAACGACCAGGATCCCCGTGGCCCTGCCCTCCCTGTCCGTGAGCCCTTGACCACTCTGCAGATTGTCCAGCTCGAGAGTCACCGCCCATGGGCCGGCCCCGACGTGGCGGCTGAGCTCGAAGAGAGCAAAACGCTGAGGATCTTGTGTCTGCTGGAGATCCTCGGCGTCGACCACGAACATCTGCTCCGTATCGACCGAGACCTCCCCTTTCCGAGCCAACTTGAGGTGGAGTTTGGCCTTGGCTTCATAGCCGCCACTGGGCTGCTCTTGGAATTGCAGCTGCGAGTGGTAAACGACGACTGCTAGATCCAGGCGCGCGCCTTCGGCATCGAAGAACACTGGCAAGTCCGCGCTGAAGCTCAAATCCCCGTCGGAGTGCAGAGACAAGGGAACCCCGGCGCTCGCGAGCGAGCTGAGCCCGAGGAGAAGGAGAACTGCGGAGAAGACCGCGAGAAGAAGATCTTGGCCCGGAATCAACCGAAGCGCCTCGCGTGTCCCTTTTCTTGCCATTGGTTCACGGCCCCGTGGGAGTCTCGCCCGGCCCAGAACCTCCTAGTACCGGAAAGAGACCGTGACACGATGGACACCGCCCAAACTCGACATGTCCACATAGGAGTAATCCAGGGCGGCAGCGCTGCGCTCTCCGGTGTGAATTCGAAATCCAGCGCCGGCGGAGAAAGTCTCTGCGTCGTAGTTCAGATTGTAGCCGCCGCGCAAAAAGAAAGTCTCGTCCATGCCATATTCCAGACCGAAATTGGCGCGTTCCGCGTTGTCCGCTGGATGTTGGAACTCGCCCGAGACAAGCACGCTCTGGCGCTTGGTTCGAATGGGCACGAAGCTGGCGCCCACCTTGAAGGTGGTCGGCATCCGGGCGGGACGATCGTCATAGTTCACCTCGCCGCCCAAACTCTGAATGATCATCCCGATCTTCATGCCGCGAATCCCTACCCGGTAGAGGATCCCCACGTCCAGAAGGAAGGAGTTCACCGAAGTCTCCGCCAAACCGCTGTGCATGTAGTACCCGGTGAATCCGGCCGAGAACTTGTCGGTGAAGTAACGGCTGTAGGTGAGTCCCAAGGTGCTCATTCCATTGTCGAAGGTACGTCCAGTCCCCTCCGGCTTGAATGCGGTTCTCTCGGGCTCAGGGTCCATCCAGAGCGCCCGCGCACTGATGGCGAAAGTGCCTGGGATACTCCGGGGATTGAAGACGTATGCCGCATAGCTGAGCTTGATGTCCGCCGGCCACATCGTCTGATTCAGAGTCAGCTCACTGCCCCGGATGGACACGATCCCCGCGGGGTTCCAGTAGACCGCGGTGGCATCATCGGCAATTGCGGTGAAGGCCGAACCGAGTGCGGTCGCCCGCGCGCTCACGCCGATCTTCAAGAACTGGGCCCCGAAGGTACCTACCTTCTCGAACACCTCGGCCGCGCTGGCCACAGTGGGAATCGTGGCCATGAGGCTGAGTCCCAGGGCAGATAGAACGAGGACTTTCCGCAGCTTCATCGATCAACCTCCGCTCCGAAAGAGCAGGTCAGGGACCTGAAAAACCCAGGCCCCCCGTTTTGAGCTTCTAGCGAATGACGGTGAACTTGCCCACCACCCGATTGAACTTGTTGTCATCGGATTCCACCGAGAATAGGTAGATTCCGCTCACGATTTCTTGACCGTTTCGCGATACCAGGTTCCAGGACACCGAACCATCGCCATCTCGACCATCGTGCGGGATTTCCGCCACGAGATCACCCGACAGGGTGAAGATCTTCACCGTGTTCTTCGATCTCGGCAAATTGCGGAATTCTACGCGGACTCCGGTTGGGTCGTCGGAGTTGGGATAGAGTTGACTGAACTCCGAAAGCGATTGTCGCGTCGCCGGGTTCGGCACCACGTAGATGTTGGCTCCGTTCGCCTTGCGATCTTCCGGAGTCTGCGCCACCGACTTTGGAGACGCGAAGGCGAAGTTGCTCTGGGGATCTCCCACCAGGCCGGGACCAGTCGGTGTCAGCTCGGTTTTGGACTGATCCACCGTGAAGTCCGAGGCGGTGACGGCATAAAAGTAGTAGATCCCGTTGTGCACGTCCGTATCGACGTATTCGTAGAACTGCACCTGCGGATCGAGCTTGGACCAGTAGAGAGTGTCGACCTGATCGTAGCAGCACTCCCAGTTCCCGAGCTGGGGATAGGCCATCCCGATATCGGTAATGGTGCCGTCGGCCTTCCGATACCGGAGCAAGGTGCTCGGATTCAGCTTTTGCCTGTTCTCGTTCAGGATCTGATCAATCAGCGCCGCGAGATCCTTGTACTTCGCCGCTTCGTACGAGCCTGGCCGGTTGACCAGGGGAGTATAGCGGATGGGATCCAATCCGGTATTGGGGCCCAGAGGGAGTCTCTCCGTCACCTCGTCGAGGCCGCCGCTGATCGAGCGGACAGTGGTGAAACTATCGACGAGATCGTATTCGGCAATGAGTCGCCAGAGCTTGGATTCCGGTCCGTTGTTCACCGAGGAGCCGTAGGGCCGGTCCCAGTTGTCCGCGCGCCAGATCCGGTAGGATTCGAAGTCCTTCTTCTGCAGGCGAACGTCGTTTTCCAACTCGCTCTTGTTATTGAAGAACACGTGTACGCGATTGTTAGTCTGCCAAAGCCGCATCGTGGGGGCCGAGGGCGCGAGTCCCACGAGCCACGGGACCTTGTATTCCTTCCCCAGGACCCCGGTACAGCCGGCGAGGTAAGAGTTGTCGACGCCCTCCCCGTCCTGCAAGCAGGGGCTCTCACTGAGACCCCGGATATCTTGCCCCGTACGCGCGCGTTCGAAGTCACAGTCGGCGTCGATGTAGATACAGCCGTCATCGTCCAAGTCCTTGGGCTCGATGAAGACAGCCCTTCCTTGGGCGATGGCCAAACTGTCGGTACAGTCGACGAAGAGGCTGAAGATTGGATTCGACGCGCCGCGAGGACCGAAGTCGTCGATACAGATCTTCGATTCCCGTCCCTTGATTCCCGTATCGGGATTAGCATCGCGATCGAAATCGGCCCCATAGTAGGTCAGAGCGGCTTGGATTGCATTACGACGCATTCCCTCGAAACCCTCGCCCATCACGAAGGCAGCCTGGAACTCGAGACTTTGGGTCGGCTCGAGGCCCGCAAACGGTCCGGTCGCTATGAGGATACGGTAGTCGTTGCCTCGACCCTGTCCCGGCTGAGGAAAACTGTCATATGCATGCCGCGACATGAGCTCATAGCGTTCGGAGTCGTTCGTTGGGTCTCCGCCGCGATCGAAGGTCGCGCTTCCGCTGAAATTCTGGAACGAAGTGATTCCGACGGCCTTCGGCGCAGTTTCACCGGTGGGATCGGTGTCGTGATTGAGCATGAACATGCCGAAGTAGCCCGTCGTGACTCCTGCATCACCATCTGCGTCGTAACAATAGGCGATGGAGAGAGGGACATACGACCCGTCCTGGGCGCGAACCGTACCCGACCAATAGCCGGGCAAGTCGTCGTTGGCGATTTGCACGCCGCCGCGAGGGCCGCAGTCGGGATCGGCGAAGAAGCCCAGGTAGATGTCATCCAGAGGCGCGACACCCGTATTGGTGATGGTAAATTGGAAGCCGATGAAGTCGTCGACCGCCTCGTCCTCCCACTGGAAGGTCTCTTGCACTACGTCGATGTGCAGAGGCTCGTGATCAGGATAGGCCTCGATTGCCTGTGGCGAATAGTCGGTGTAAAGACAGCGGAAATCCTGATTTCCGATGGCCGCGTAATCCTCGTCGATCTTCCCGTCACCGTCGTCGTCTTTCCCGTTCTTGGGATCTTCGTTGACCAGACCATCCTTGTCGTCATCGAAATTGGGGTCGGGATAACGTGCGCCTCCAGGCTCTCCCTGCCGCGAGGTGTAAATCGTCGCCAGTGGATCCTGCGCATCGGGGCGAAACTCGAGTTCGTACTGCCCGGTAGACACGGCGGGCACGCCGTTCTTGATGGCGCCGAACCACAGACCGGCTGACCAGAGATAGTCCACACCACTACCCGCGGGCCACATCATCGACGGAGCGTCCGAGTAGCTCTGGCGCGTGCCCGGTTGTGAGCCTATGAGTCCGAAGTTTGTGATGTTGAGCTGGGCCTGTCCCACGTTCATCACGAAGTTCCCCAGGATCGTATAGCTTCCTTGGGCATCCTTCCCGAGAGTTGTGATCGCGGGTCCATCGTACCTGGCCACCGCCACCTTGGCGCTGACCAGACCACTAGCAAACACCAGGAGACAGACAAACAGACGCCACCAGTCGAACTTTTCACGAGTGGCAAGGAACCACATGCCCACAAGCCTCCTTCGGCGACCCTCTCGTCGAGTTAGAATTGCCATCCGATACCCACGCGGAAAAGACGGTGTTGCTGGAACACGCGCGGGTCGTTCACCGGGACGTAGTCGTTCCGGCCGCTGCCGTCCACGTCGTAGAGGAGCGCCCCGCCGTACTTGCCGGTATCGGTCAGATACTGCGTATACGCAACCTGTGCGTTCGGGGCGACTGGTGCGACAAACGGCGCCTCCGTCGTCACGACGTCCTGATTGATTAGATTGAGGCCCTGCAGAAAGAGCGTCACTTTTTGGCCATACATGTTCACGTGTCGCTCGGCCTGCAGACTCAAGTCATACTCGTCCGGATGGCGACGGCTGTTTTCCAGCAGCGGATCAACCTTCTTCTCGAAGCGGAAGATGGGGGTCCAGGGGAAACCCGTTCCGTAGTCGAAAGTCATGCTGGCGGCCCAGACGTCCGGCTCCTGAACGCGCAGACCCAAGTGCAGACTGTGTCGCCGGTCCCAATCGAGCGGCAGCTCCTGGTTCGGAATGAACTGCAGGCCCTCGGGATTCGAACCGAAGGTCTGATCGCTAGCAACCCCGTCCGCAAAGGCAAAGGTATAGGCCAGTTTCATGCTCCAGCGGTTGCTATAGCGTTTATCCAGAGTGAACTCGACGCCGCGCGCGTTTGCGAAGGCTTTGTTCACGAATCGGCGCAGGGTGTTGCCGGTGGTCTCGTCGGTATATGTAGTGGTGGCGACGAGGCCGTAGATGTCCTTCCAGTACACCACCATCTGGCCAGCCAGGTAGTCGTTGAATTGACGCCGGATTCCCGCCTGGTAGGCGATGGTCAGCATGGACTGGAGGTTGGGATTCCCCAGCGAGCCCTGGTTCCCAATGGGATCCTGGCTGGCGAAAAGCACGTCGCGCTCGGGAAACTGGATGAAGCGCCCATAGTGGAAGTGGAAGGCGTCGCGGTCGGTGATGGGAAACGCGAAGCCGATACGTGGGCTGAACGCGGTCTTGTATTTCAAAACGTTGCGATCCACGCCTTCATTACTCAGCAGGATGTTCGCGGCGGAGCCCGGAGAGAACATGTCCCAGCGGAAACCGCCATTGACCACCATGCCCTCGTGCTCCCAGCGGTCCTGCAGATAGTAGGACGCCTCGGGGTTGAAGCTGTGGAGAACATTCCTGTTGCTACCCTGCGAATACTCCCCGGTGAGTCGGTCCAGGCGCTCGATCGCCGGTCTAGTCAGACTCTTGTCCCTTAAATCGTTGTAGAGAATTTTGAACCCGCTCTTGATCTTGTGACCCTTGTAGCGAGTGCTCGTGATGTCGAACTTCGAGGTGTACTGGACCGTCTTCTGGTCACGGAACACGTAGTAGTCGCCCGAGGTCACCAGGAAGGGATTGTCCTGATCGGTGGCGAAATCGGCGTTGAGCGGATACGAGGGTTGGGTGTCGAAGAAGGTCCCGGGCGCGTCGATTCCTCCGTGATTGAACTCGTACGGCAAGAGATCTCCGGCCACGGAATTGAAGCGATTGAACTCCAGGCGCGCCAGACGGAGAGTGTAGAAATCGGTGTCGTTGAGTGCGTGCCGCCACACGATCTTCGCCTGCGTACTCCAGCGCTTGGACTCCGGCCCGCGATTCGCCGAATTGAAGTCCACGTAGGAGGAGTCCTCCTGCACGGAGGAGAATCGGGACACGGGGTACTGGAAGCCTTCGAATTGCGGCTGCGCCGCCGCGAGGAAGGTGCTCCCCCTCGTGTCGCGCAGCTGCAGGACCGGCATGGGCTCGTAGAATGTGCCCTCACCACGATCGACCGCCACTCGCACCGTGTGCGCCAGACGCTGCATGTTCTGCACCCACGGCCCGTAGTAGACTCGGCGGGTGCGGCCAGTGAAACGGTAGCTCCCGGAAACCGATTCGATCTCGGGCATGGTGAGGATCTTCTGGGCGTAACCCTGCACGTCCCAGTTGGGTAGATAGGGATCGCTGCGGGTGAAGTTGGTCGTGATCTCGGCCGTGACCTTCCGGGCCCCCGCATCGTCGAACTTGTAGGCCAGCTTGAGCGAGCCACGTCCCTGGTTGGTCTGCCGGCGACGCCACTTCCAGAGAGTCACCCCGAGCAACTTGACCTCGCTTTCCGGCCGATAGGCGCGGTTGTAGTTCTCGTTGTCCGAGAACGAAAGGTCGCCGTTGACGAAGTAGGTCAGGCGCGGAATGCCGGTGGGACCGCCGAAGGCAAATTCGAAACGGTCGAAATTGGTATAAGTGCGATCCTGGCGACCAAAATCGTCGGTCAGGTAGCGAAAGCGCGCCTCGAACTTATCTCCGCCCTCACGCGTGGTGACGTTCACCACTCCGGAGAGCGCATTTCCGTACTCGGGATCCTGTCCGCCGGTAACGGTCTCGACGTTGGCGACACCGAGGCTGCCCACTCCCATCGACCCTCCGCCAAGGGGGTCATCCACCGCCACGCCGTCGATCCGGAAGGAGAGCTCGCCGGAACGGCCGCCACGCACGTAGAGCTCGCCGCCGCGGGCCACGATTCCCGCCTGCTGTGCCACCGCTTCCTCGACCGAGTCCACGGCGTAGTCGGTGAGATCCTCACTGTGTACGGTCTGGGTGAACTCGGTCTCCTTCACCTCGACCATGACCGCCTGCCCCTCGACGACGAATTCGTCGAAGGTCTTCACCACGGTAACTTCCAACTTGAAATCCAGATTCGTGGACTTGCCGGGCGAAACGGTCACCGGCTGGGTCACCTTCTTGTAGCCGAGGTAGAGAATGCTGATGGTGTAGTTTCCGGCTGGGAGATCGCGCAAAAAGAAGCGCCCGCCTCCCAAGGACATGGTTCCCCACTGCGACTTGTCGCTGTCCCGCGTCACCACCACGTTGGCATAGTCCAGAAGTTCTCCGGTTTTTCCATTGCGAATGGTCCCCGAAATACCCCCCGTCTGCTGTTGTGCGAAAGCGGGAACGGCGCATACCAAGAGTACGAGTGCAAGGACGAGTGACGACCCGCGACCGAGAGACCGATGTAACATGACGGTACTCCTTGCTGTTCTCTCGCGAGAGAACAACTCCACAGTCCAGCGTGGGGATGCGCCACACACCCCAGCACACGACCCATTCAACTCAATAGCGCGTCGCGCGGACGCGCTGACACCCGGGCCGGTGCGGGTGCGAAACACATAGAGCGGGGTTGAACTTGACGACACCCCTGATCCGCGACTCCACCTGAAGGATCCGGCTGAGTGGAGCTTCCACCCGTGAATCCCAAGCACGAGCCGGGCACGAAAGGCCCGGCAGGTCCAGGGGATCAGGAAAAGCCGCGACATCAGGCACCTCTGATGTGACGTGCGAAATATACGGGGCGGGTTGAATCGAGTCAACCCCGCGGATGGCGAGCTAAGCTCTTACAGGACACTCTATTGGGAGACTGATGAGGAGGGTGGGGAGTCATAGATCCAACAGGCGACGCGGTGAGACCCTCCATGTGAGGACAGTTCGGGCCGCAAACGCGCGCATTCGCTCCGGAACTCCGGGCAACGCGGATGAAACGGACACCCGCCGGGACGCTCGCGGACTCCCGGCGCATCCCCCTCGACCGGCGGCGTCTTTGCGGCCGGACTGCGCTCCAGCCGGGGCGCCGCTGCCAAGAGGGCACGGGTATAGGGGTGCTGCGGCGCGCGGAGCACCTCCTCGGTCCTTCCCTCCTCGACGATACGGCCCGCGTACATCACGGCCACGCGATGGCTCATGTGTTGCACCACCGACAGGTCGTGTGCGATGAAGAGGTAGCCCAAGGTCCTCTCCTCCTGCAGCTCCTGAAGCAAATTCAGAATCTGGGCCTGCACGCTCAGATCCAGCGCGGATACCGGCTCGTCGGCAATAACCAGCTCGGGGTTCAAAATGAGCGCGCGCGCGATCCCCACGCGCTGCCTCTGCCCTCCGCTGAATTCGTGGGGATAGCGCCGCGCATGCTCCGCGGCGAGCCCCACTCTCTGAAGCATCGACGCCACCCTCTCCTGCCGCTCACCGGACTCACCCATACCGTGCACGAGGAGCGCCTCGTCGAGCGTCTGACCCACCGTGAGACGCGGATTCAGGCTGCCGTAGGGATCTTGAAAGACGATCTGCATGTGACGGCGGAAGCGCCGCAACTCACGCCCCGAAAGCGCCCGCACGTCGACCCCGTTGACCTCGATTCTACCGGCGGTGGCATCGATGAGGCGCAGAATGCAGCGCGCCGTCGTGCTCTTGCCGCAACCCGACTCTCCCACCAGTCCCAGAGTCTCCCCCGCCCTCAAGCTCAAGTCGATTCCCTCGACCGCGCGCAGTGGCTGGCGCTTCTTGGAGAACAGCGCCCGTCGCGGCTCGAAGTGCTTCGTGAGACCCTTCACCTCGAGCAAGCTGGCCTTCTCAGCTGGCCTGTGCATCCGGCCACCTCCCCTCTTGCAGAACCCGCGCGGACTCGAAGCAGGCGGCCTCATGCCCCTCGGCCACCGAGCTCATCGGAGGGGATTCGCTGCGGCAACGATCCCGGGCGAAGGGACAGCGCGGGGCGAATCGGCATCCACGCGCTCGCTCCCGTGGATCGGGGACACTCCCGCCGATCACGCGCAAACGGCCCGAGGGCAGAGCCGATTCGGGGCGGCAGGCCAGCAGTCCGAGAGTATAGGGATGGGCCGGGCGCGCGAAGATCCGCGCCGCCGGCCCCACTTCCGCCAGGCGTCCGGCATACATGACCGCCACTTCGTGCGCGCTCTCGGCCAGGACCGCCAAATCGTGGGTGATGTGGAGCAGGCTCATGCCCAGCTCCGACTGGAGGGATGCCAGAAGCTGCAGGATTTGCTGCTGGATCGTGAGATCGAGCGCGGTGGTCGGCTCGTCGGCGATGAGAAGACGTGGCCGGCAGGCGATGGCCATGGCGATCATCACGCGCTGCCGCATTCCCCCCGAAAGTTGATGGGGATAGTCGTCTACCCTGCTCGCCGCGTCGGGGATTCCCACCGCATGGAAGAGCTCGATCGCGCGGCTGCGCGCCGCCTTGCGCGAGAGTCCCTCGTGGAGACGGAGCACTTCGGCCACCTGCTCGCCGCAGGGGTAAACCGGGTTGAGACTCGTCATGGGCTCCTGGAAGACCATGCCGATTTGCTTGCCCCGAACTTGGCGCAGCTGCGCATCGTTCAGCTGTAGGAGGTCTCTCCCGGCAAAGAGCACTCTTCCCCGCAGGATTCTTCCCTGGGGCGCGGGCAAGAGGCGCAGAATCGACAGAGCCAGAGCGCTCTTGCCGCAACCCGATTCTCCGACCAGACCTAGAGTGTTTCCTGCACGCACGCGCAGACTCACGCCATCCACCGCCATCGCCGGCCCATCCTCGCCGAGATAAGCGGTCTGCAGGTCTTGCACTTCCAGTAGTGTCTCGTTCATGGCCTCGAACTCGTTTTCACGATCAGGCGGGGATCGTTGAGATCGCGCAGGCCGTCACCCAAGAGGTTGAATCCGATGACGGTCGCGGTGATGGCAAGACCAGGAAAGGTCGAGATCCACCAGGCCGTCAAGAGGGTATCGCGGCCCTGGCCGATCAGTTGCCCCCAGCTCACGGCGGGCGGCTGAACCCCGAGCCCCAAGAAGCTCAGGAAACTCTCGGCCAGAATGGCGTTCCCCACCCGCAGGGTGGCCGCGACGATGACCGGCGCCATGGCCGCCGGTAGCACGTGCCTAAGAAGCAGGCGCGGACGGGGAATTCCCAGGGCGCTTCCCGCCTCGACGAAGTCCATCCCCTTCACCTGCAACACTCCGCCGCGGACCACCCGCGCCACCCCCATCCAGCCAGTGGTGCCCAAAACCAGGACCACCAGCCAGCTCGAGGGAGAGAACACTGCCATCAGGGCGAGGATGAGAAAGAGCCGCGGGAAGGCGAGCATGAAATCGGTGAATCGCATGAGTACGCTGTCGACCACTCCTCCCAGGAAGCCGGCCGCCGCGCCCACCAAGAGTCCGATCAGAACCGAAGTCAGCACGCTCGCAACCCCGATGAAGAGCGAAATGCGCGCGCCGAAGACCACCCGGCTGAAGAGGTCCCGACCCAAGAGATCGGTACCCATCAGATGCCGCGCCGAGGGTGGCAAAAAGCGGGAGATGACCGGCGTTCCCAGCGCGGTGGGATCGTAGGGGGCGAGCAGAGGAGCCAGGAGTGCGATCAACAGCAGGAGTGCGATGAGGAGAAGGCCCATGCGAGCGGAGGAGTCTGCCCAGGCTTTGGCCCAAAAGCCGCGTGGGTCGGGCCCGGGAGCGAAGAGCACGATCAGAGCCAAGAGCAGAGAACACCAGGAGGCGATCGCACCGTCGGCGCCCCTCCCGCTACCAGTCAACCAGCCGTAAGCCATCTGCCCCTTGAGCAGAAGCGGAAGAAAGATGAGGAACGAAGGCACGATTCTGCGCGCGGCACTTTCCATCTCAACCCAACCTGATGCGCGGATCGATGAGTCCGTAAGCGATGTCCGCCAGGAGATTCCCCACGATGACCATGCTCCCCGAGAGCAGAGTCGTGGCCAAAATCACGGGGTAGTCGCGTCCGAGCAGGGCCTGTACCGCGACTTGACCCATGCCCGGCCACGAGAAGATGACTTCCACCACGACCGCACCGCTGAGGAGGAAGGGCAGACTCAGGCCTAGAAGGGTGATGAGAGGGATTGCGGCGTTCCGCAGGGCGTGTTTCATGAGAACCGCGCGCTCACTCAGACCCTTCGCGCGGGCGGTTCGAATGTAGTCTTGCGAGAGGATCTCGAGCATCGAGGAGCGCATATAGCGCGCGAGTCCGGCCGCCCCGGAAAGACCCAGCACCGCGGCCGGAAGCAGCAGATGCCGGCAGGAGGAGAGCAGCCAGGGCCAGAGCCCCAGCTCGCTCAAGGTGCCCGCGGCCATTCCCCCCGAGGGCAGCCAGTGGAGCCTCCACACGAAGACCAGCTGCAGCATCAACCCCAGCCAGAAAGAGGGCAGGCTGTAGACGAGCAGACTGAGAAGGGTCGCTCCTCGCTCACTCGCGCTACCCCGGCGCGCCGCGGACCACACTCCGAGCGTGGTTCCGGCCAAGAGCCACAAAAGGAACGACACCACGCTCAGACGGAGAGTGTTGGGGACGGCTTCGGCGATGATTTTTGCCACGGGCCGCTTTTGACGCAGGCTGATCCCGAGGTCCCCGTGAACGAGTCCCGACAGCCAGGACAGGTACTGCATGGTCACGGGCTCGTCCAGGCCGTAGCGCGTTCTGATCGCTTGCACGTCCTCGGGACGGAAGGAGGGGTCGACGAGTGCATCGATGGGATCGCCGGGCGCCACCTGCAAGAGCACGAAGGTGAGCGTGACCACACCCCAGAGAAGGAGAATGGAGCCGGTGAGACGCCGTAGGACGAATGCTGCCATGAACATGCCGCAGGGTTGGTGTGCAAGTTTCAAAGTGCAAGCAGTGCGGGCGGACGGTCAAGGGAGAATGCTCTCGGAGTTGCCAGCGGCCCTCGAGCTTGCGGCATGCCGCAGCACGGCTTCCGGATAGGCATCCAGCACCCTCAGCTCGAGCTTCGTCCTCTCCAGCAGCGCCTCTGCGAAGCGGAACGCGAAGCGCTCGAGAGTCAGGTCCCCGTGACCGAGTTCCTGCAGATTCGTGGTGCGACTCCGCAGACTCTCTTTGCGAGCGGCGCGCTCACTCTCCTCTCCTGTTCCCATGAAGTCGACGATGGAAAGGTGCTGCGGACCGGTCAAAAGAGAGCCATGCTGCAGGAAAGCGCGTCGAGTCTGCCGAAAGGCGCTGCCCACCAGCTTGCGGCCTCCGACCGAGATCTCGTGTCCTCGGAGCGAGGCGAAGCAGAGGAAATTCTCGGGGCCGCTCTCCCCGAGTTGGCGCGCGGGGATCTTCAGCCGGTTCAAAGTCTCCACCAGCACCGAGGCCAAGGAGGCATAGACTTCGCGGAAATTACCGCCGAATCCGGCCAGGCCCAGAGGTCCTGCAACGGCATAGGTGAACTCACTCCAGTGTAGAACCGCGCCTCCTCCGCTGGGACGTCGCACGAGATCGATCCCGGCCGAGCGCAGGCGTCGGATATCGAGCTCCGCATCGGATTGATGGTAGCCCAAAGAGAGCGCGGGAGGATTCCAGCGGTAGACGCGCAGCGTGGGAGACTGCAAATCCCCGTTCTGATAGCTTTTCAAGAGCGCGCGATCGAGAGCCATGTTGCGCTCGCCGGACAGGACTCCATCGCAGCGCAGGAGAAGCTCCATGCTCAATCGCAGCTTCCGCCCCAGCACACCTGGGGAACGCGGTTGGCCCTGGTCTCGTCGAGCCGGCGCACCGGCGTGGATACCGGCGCATCGCGAAGAAGCTGCGGATTCTCGCGCGCCTCTTCCAGGATGGACAGCAGGGCCGCAGCGAACGCATCCATCGTATCTTTGGTCTCGGTCTCCGTCGGCTCGATCATGAGAGCTTCCTCGACGACGAGAGGGAAGTAGATCGTGGGTGAGTGATAGCCGTAATCCAGGAGTCGCTTGGCGAGATCCAGAGTGTGCAACCCCGAGGACTTCAAGCCACGGCCACTTGCGACAAACTCGTGAAGCGTTCCCTCCGGGTAGTCGATGGGAAGCGCATCTGCAAGAAGGGCCTTCAGGTAGTTCGCGTTCAACACCGCCATCTCACTGGCCCGCTTCAGCCCGTTTCCGCCGTTGCGCAGGATGTACGCGAGCGCGCGGACCATCACTAGGAAATTGCCATAGCTGCCATGGATGCGCTGGTGAACACCGCCGTCTTGCGGGGCGAGTTGCCAAACGAATCCCTGGGGCCCACGCAGAGCGCGCGGATAGGGCAAGAAGGGTTCGAGTTCTTCCACCACGCACAGCGGGCCGCAGCCCGGCCCACCGCCACCGTGTGGGGTGCTGAAGGTCTTGTGGAGATTCAGGTGCACCATGTCGAAGCCCATGTCCCCCGGGCGCGACTGGCCCATGATGGCATTCATGTTGGCGCCATCCATGTACATCAGTCCGCCGGCCTCATGCACCAACTCGGAGATTTCATCGATCCGCGGCTCGAAGAGACCGAGCGTGTTCGGGTTGGTAATCATCAGCGCCGCAAGATCGTCGCCCAGCTTCTCCTTTAGTTTCTCGATCCGCAACTTCCCGTTGGCTTCCGTGCTCACGGACTCCACAGTGAAGCCGACGAGAGTGGCGCTGGCTGGATTGGTTCCGTGCGCGGAATCGGGAATGAGAACCCTTCTACGATCCTTCTGCCCGCGCGCGAGATGGCACTGGCGCGTGACCATCATTCCCAACAACTCTCCGTGCGCGCCAGCCGCCGGCTGGAGGCTCACTTCGTCCATTCCCGTGATCTCGGCCAGAACCTCCTTCAGACGTACCATCACTTCCAGCGCGCCCTGAACCTGCTGCGGATCCTGATGGGGATGGATCTTCGCGAATCCCGGCATCTGTGCGATCTGTTCGTTCACCTTCGGGTTGTACTTCATCGTGCACGAGCCGAGCGGATAGAGATCGCGGTCGATGTGGTGGTTCTTCACCGAGAGATTCGTGTAGTGTCGCACCACTTCACTCTCGGACAATTGGGGTAGATCCAGCACATCTTGTCGGGACAGATCTTCGGGCAAGGGGGCGGCAGGCACATCCAGTTCCGGAGCTTTGTAACTCACCCTTCCTTGCCGCGAGCGCTCGAAAACCGTGAGAACTTCTTGCTGTTTCATCACGATCCCCTCACGGTAGTTGCGCTGGACCCGCTGACAATTCCTTGGGCCAGCTCGAGATAGCTGTCCATTTCCTTCCGGGTCCGCAATTCCGTCACCGCGACGAGAAGATCGCGTTCGTCGGCTCCTTCACTCAAGTCCCCCAGAGCGATTCCTGCCAGTAGGTTCTCGGCCGCGCAGGACTTCAAGAATTCACGAGCGGGGATGGGTGTCCTCAGTACGAACTCGTGGAAGAACGGCCCGTCGAAGGGAAGTTGCATGCCCTGGATGCGGCTGAGGCCCGCTGCCAGGTAATGCGCTTTCGCATGGCACGCCCGCGCCACAGCGATCATGCCTTGCTTACCCAAGGTCGACATGTAGATGGTCGCCATGGTGGCGGCCAGACCCTGATTGGTGCAGATGTTCGAAGTGGCCTTTTCGCGGCGAATATGCTGCTCTCTCGTCTGTAGAGTCAGAACGAACCCTCGCTTGCCGTCCCTGTCCACCGTCTCCCCCACGATGCGCCCCGGCATCCGCCGTTTGAGTTCGTCGCGCGCCGCAATGAAACCGAAGGCCGGACCACCGAAGCTCATGGGCAAGCCCAGGGGTTGACCCTCCCCCACCGCCACGGACGCCCCGTAGGATCCCGGCGAATCCAAGAGGGGCAAAGTGGTGGGATTCACCGCTGCGATCAACAGTGCGCCGCTGGCATCGATCTTTGCTCCCACTGCGCGCGCGTCCTCCAAAATTCCCAGACCGTTGGGCTGAACCAGAACCACGCAGGCGGTGTCCTCGTCCAACTTCGCGTCGAGATCCGCAAGATCCAGGCGCCCATCCTGCGAACGTGCGATGTCGACCAGTTCCAGCTCGCGTGCCTGCAGATAGGTGGTGAGGACCCGGCGCCATCCGGATCCCAGAGTCTGGGGAACCAGCACCTTCTTGCCTCTCGTCTGGTTCACTGCGAGGAGCACGGCCTCTACTAGTGCGGTGGCGCCGTCGTAGAGACTGGCATTGCTGACGTCCAATCCGGTGAGTCGGCAGATGTAGCTCTGGAATTCATAGATTACCTGGAGGGTTCCCTGGGAAACTTCCGCTTGATACGGCGTGTAGGCGGTGGCGAATTCACTGCGGAGGGCCAAATAGGGAACGATGGCGGGGATGTCGTGGTCGTAGCACCCCCCGCCGGCGAAACACACGAGGTCCTCCGAGCTCCGGTTGGCGCGTCCCATGCGGGCAAACTCACGACGGAGCGCCGCCTCACTGATACCGTCAGGAAGATCCAATCCGGACTTCAGCCGCAGAGCCTCGGGGATGCTCGAAAAAAGGCTCTCGACGGAAGGGCGTCCGATCTTCTGCAGCATCGCATTCACTTCGTGCTCTGTGTGTGGCGCGTAGGCCATACTGTCATTCCTCTCCGATTTCGGAGGCGTATTCTTCCGCGCTCAACAACTCGGCACCCTCGAGGTTCTCCACTTGAAGACGCACCATCCAACCGTCGCCGAAGGGATCTTCATTCACCAACTCCGGGTTGTCTTCGAGCTTTACGTTGACGTCGACCACGACGCCACTCACTGGAGAGTAAAGATCCTCCACTGCTTTCACTGTCTCGATGCTGCCCAGAGATTCACCCGCCTTGATCGAGGTGCCGGTGCCGGGAAGCTCGATGTACACGATGTCTCCCAGTTCTGAGGCGGCAAAATCGGTAACGCCGATGACTCCCTGATCCCCCTCCATGCGGAGCCACTCGTGTTCCTTTGTGTACTGGATGTCCGTGGGTCTCATTCGCAACTCCTTGATCCGAGTCCTGTCGCTTCCAATCGTCGGGCACTCAATCCTTCACGTGCAGCGGTACGAAGGGAATTTCCACCCTTGCAAGCGGATGCCGCTTGTTACGGATTTCGACTTCGAGTTCGCCCTGAAGGGCCTCAACTTCCAAGCGGGCGAGCGCGATTCCGCACTCAAGAGTCGGGGAAAAACTACCACTGGTGACCTGCCCCACCTCTTTGCCAGCGGCAAAGATCGGCGCACCTTGTCTGGCGATCGCTTTTCCCTGCACTTTGAAGCCGGCAATGCAGCTGCCCACTCCCTTTTCCTTCTGCGTGACGAAGACCTTCTTGCCGGGAAATTCTATCGGGGACTTCAAGCGAACCACCCAGCCGATGTTCGATTCATAGGGCGAGTGATCCTCGTCGAGTTCGTGACCGTAAAGGGAATAGCAGGCTTCCAGACGTAGGGTATCGCGCGCACCCAGTCCCACGGGTCCCACCGAGAGCTCTTCTCCCGCCTGCAGGAGCTCCTCCCAGAAGGACACAGCCAGCTTCGAGGGCAAGTAGAGTTCATAGCCCTTCTCCCCGGTGTAACCGGTGCGCGAGAGGATGCACTCCTGGCCTGCGATCGCGGGCTGCAATGTATGGTAGTACTCTAGGCTGCGCAGCTCCTCTTGGAAGGTGGCCGTGCGGGACCAGCGCGAAAGAAGCTCGAGGCTCGAAGGCCCTTGAATGGCGATGAGAGCGGTGGCATCGCTTTCATCCACGAATTCGACGGCGGAGGGGAGGCGGTCCTTTAACCAGGCGGCGACCTTGTCCCGGTTGGCGGCGTTGGCCACCACGAGGAAGTGATCCTCGGCGAGACAGTAGACCAAAAGATCGTCCAACACGCCACCGTCCTCGCGGCACAGCGCAGTGTAAAGAACCCGCCCGGGCTCGAGACGATCGAGGTTGTTGGTGATCAGCGAATCCAGACTCGAGCGTGAAGCTTCCCCGTGCAGGTGAAATTCCGCCATGTGGCTGATGTCGAACAGCCCCACCTGAGCGCGCACGCGGCGATGCTCCGCCAGCACGCCTTCATACTGCACCGGCATCAAGTAGCCGGCGAAATCCACCATGCGTGCGCCGTGCTGCTCGTGCCAAGAGCTCAGTGGGGTGCGACGTGGCTCACTCATTCTTCGTTCCCTCTCGCAGGTTCTCGCCGTGGCTTTCTCATCCACGGTTTCAAGCTGAGCTCAAGCCGCGTTCAGCTGCCGCCTCAGCATGTGTCCGGTGTGCGAATCCTCGCACTTCATCACCGTGTCCAGATTTCCCTCCACCACGATGGCCCCTCCCTGCTGACCGCCCTCGGGTCCAAGATCCACGATCCAGTCGGCAGCCAGAATCACCTCCGGATGATGCTCGATCACCAATACCGTGTTGCCCTTGTCGACCAATTTCGCGAGAACGGCCAGGAGCATTTCCACGTCTTGGAAATGTAGTCCGGTCGTGGGTTCGTCCAAGAGGTACAGAGTGCGCCCTGTGGAGGGCCGGCTGAGCTCTTTTGCCAGCTTCAGCCGTTGAGCCTCTCCGCCGCTGAGGGTGTCTGCCGCCTGGCCCAATCGAAGGTATCCCAGCCCGACCTCCTGCAGAGTTCCCAGAATGCGCCTCATCGAGGGAACCGGGTCCAAGAGCCCCGTCGCCTCCTCGATAGTCATCTGCAGATAATCCGCAATCGAGCGACCCTTGTAGCTCACCTCGAGGGTCTGTCGATTGAAGCGGCGGCCTCCGCAGACGTCACAGACTACCCGCACCTGGGGC
This sequence comes from Candidatus Krumholzibacteriota bacterium, assembly GCA_963727455.1. Taxonomy (GTDB): domain Bacteria; phylum Krumholzibacteriota; class Krumholzibacteriia; order JAJRXK01; family JAJRXK01; genus JAOZPE01. The sequence goes on from CAVSGG010000015.1 coordinate 84,074, forward strand.
AGAAAATCCATAGTCAGTGTGCGCACCCCGGCCCCGTCACAGGCCTCGCAACGTCCGCCCTTGGTGTTGAAGGAGAAGCGGCCTTGATCGAAGCCACGAGCTTTGGCCGCGGGCGTCTGCGCCAGGATCTTCCTCAGATAGGTGTAAAGACCGGTGAAGGTGGCGGGAGTGCTCCGGGGAGAGCGTCCAATCGGCTGTTGATCGATGAGGATGACCTTGTCCAGGGCTTCGCTTCCCTCGATGCCGTCATGTTCTCCGGGTTTGGCCAGCGCCCCGTGAAGTTCCTTGGCCAGCGCGCGATACAGGATCTCGTGCACCAGAGTGCTCTTGCCGCTGCCGGAAACTCCGGTGACTGCGATGAACTTGCCCAGAGGTAGGCTCAGATCGAAGCTGCGCAAGTTTCTGGCACGCGCTCCGCGAATCAAAAGCGCGCTCTGGGAATCGGAGGCGGGGCGCTTGCGGGGAATCGTGAGCGGCCGCGCCAACCATCGGCCAGTCGGAGAATCATCGCAGCGCGCAATTTCCCGCGGCGTACCCTCCGCGACCACCTCGCCTCCGTGATCGCCCGCTCCCGGCCCTAGATCCACCACGTGGTTCGCCGCTTCAATGATGTCTCGATCGTGCTCGACCACCACGAGGCTGTTTCCTCGATCCACCAGACGTCGCAGGAGTTCGATGAGCCGCGCGTTGTCGCGCGCGTGTAATCCCACGCTGGGTTCATCCAGAACATAGAGCACGCCGGTGAGCCTTCCTCCCACCTGGGTCGCCAGCCGCACGCGCTGTCCCTCGCCACCGCTGAGTGAACTCGTGGGACGACTCAGGCTCAAGTAACCCAAACCGGCCTGCACCAGAAATCCCAGCCGTGATGCGATCTCCTTCTTCAACGGCTCTCCGATCAGGGCTTCCGTTCCAGAGAAATGCCACTCCTCCAATTCCGAGAGCAAGTCGACGAGGGGCAGCTCGGAAAGGGTGCCCAGATCACGACCGAAGAGCTCCACGCTGAGCGCTTCGGGTCTCAAGCGCGTCCCGTGGCATTCGGGACACTGCCTCTCTTCCATGAATTCCTCGCACCACCTTCTTATCCTCTGACTCTTGGTCTCCTGGGCGCGGCGCGTCAGCATCGGCACCAGCCCTTCGAACTCCGCCAGAAAGCGCTCGTGGCCGGAAATTCCCTCGCGCAGAAATTCGAACTCCTTGCCCATCGTCCCAAAGAGCAGTGCCCGTCTCAGCCGTTCGCACATTTCGGCCAGGGGAGCTTCTTCATCGAAGCCGAGTCGCCGCACCAGGTAGTCGACTTGCTCGTGGATGAAGCTCTGGTTCTTGCCCCGAAGAGGAGCCAGCCCGCCATCGCGCAGGCTCAACGAGGGATCGGGAATGAGCAGGTTCTCGGCGATACTGCGCGTGGACCCCAAGCCCCGGCAACTCCGGCACGCTCCGGCCGGAGAATTGAAGGAGAAGAGCCTGGGCTCAAGGATCGCGAAGCCGGTTCCGCACTGGGGACAGGCGAGCCGATCGCTGTACACCTTCTCCTTGCCGCGGGAGAGTGGAGAGATGATGAGGCTGCCCTTCCCTTCGGCGAGCGCCCGTTCCACGCTGCTGGTCAGGCGTTGCTGGGATCCGCTACCCGCCTTCAGTCGATCCACCACGAGGTCGACATCGTGGCGCGCGCCCTTCTTCAGCCCTTCCACCTCGTCGAGCGCGAGGACCTCCCCATCGACGCGAATCCTGGCGTAGCCCTTCTTGCGCAGGGCGGCCAAGAGAGCGCGCTGTTCGCCTCGTCTGCCTCTGAGTACCGGGGCAAGGACGAGGTAAGCCGTCCCCTCCGGGAGATGCAGCAGTTCCTTCAGAATGAGCGAGGGATGTCCGGCCGCGACCTTGGTCTTGCACTTGGGGCAGTGGGGCTCGCCCAGCCGGGCGTAGAGCAGACGCAAGAAAGGAATGGTCTCGGTAATGGTTCCGACGGTCGAGCGCGGATTGCGTCCGAGACCCCGCTGTTGAATCGCCAGGGAAGGACTCAGTCCCTCCACCCGATCCACATCCGGCTTGGGAACTTGCTCCAGAAAATGGCGCGCGTATGCGGAGAGGGATTCGAGGTACCTGCGCTGTCCTTCCGCATACAGCGTATCGAACGCGAGACTGCTTTTCCCCGAACCGCTGGGCCCGGTTATGACGACGAGTTCGTTCCGGGGAAGCCGGACCTCGATGTTCTTGAGGTTGTGCTCTCGAACGCCCTTCAGGTGAATGGCCATGTGCTCAAGAGCCACTGCTCTTTGCCTCTTTCTGCAAGGCATCGAGACGACGCACCGCCTCGGCCCCCCATTGGCTGTTGGCGCCGTGCTGTTTGATCACTTTCTCGTAGAGCCGCTTGGCCGCGTCCAATTCGCTCATTTTTTGATAGACCTCGGCTGCCTTGAGCTGCGCCGTCACCGGGAGTTGCCCGCTCTTGGGATAGAGGTAGGGGATCTTGAGATAGGCTGCCGCCGCTTCTTCAAAACGCCGCAACTTCTCCAGAGAATCGGCGATCCAGAATTGACCGTAGGCCTGATCCTCATCGTTCAATAGAGGCATGACTCGTTGGTAAGCGGCGATGCTCAACTCGTAGCGCCCCGCTTCATGGTAGCAGTAGGCGATGTCGCTCAGGATCTGTTCGGCGTCCGGCAAATCGGCCTCTTGCTCCAAAAGCGAATGGTAGACCTCCAGCGCTTTGTCGTAGCGCTCGAGCCTACGCCAGCTCATCGCCAAGCCCTTCATTGCCTTCACCCGGAGAGAGTGATGCGGGTATTCGTCGACGAGTTGCTGATAGGCCTTGCGTGCTGCCTCGTCGTCACCATTCCTGGCTGCGAGATTTGCGACCTTGAAGAGGGCCTGCGCGGACCATTCGCTGTGCGATCCCGTGGCAGCGGCGCTCTTGAACGCCGTACTCGCGTCCTCGAAGCGTTGCGCCTTCAGCATGTACATTCCCTCGCCATATTTCGCGCGCGCCAGCAGCTCCTTCGTCACGGGTTCTTTCTCCACCATTTCATACAGCCCCAGAGCGACCTCCGCCTTGCCCGCTTCCAGCTCGGCGTCAGCCAGATCGAGGCGTGCTTGCGGCACCAGGAACCCTGCCTCCGGATAGCCCTCGCTGAGTTTTTTCAACTCCTCTGCGGCAGCTTTGAGCTTTGCCGCCTGGGCGAGAGCTCGGATCCTGAGAGCGAGAGTCCGTGCGGTGGCGGGGTCCTCCTGGAAGCGATCCAGCCAGCGCAGCGCCGCTTCCGGCCGTCCCCTCTCGAGCTGAAGTTCGGCCAGGCGGCGAAAGACGTCCTCCTTCTGGGCAAGTTGCGGATCCAGCTCACTCAAGCGAGTGAGAGCATCGGTCGCGAGGCTGTCATGACCCGCACTGCTCTCCATCTGGGAGATCTTCAGCAAACTGCGTCCGGCGTATCGGCTGTTCGATTCCTGCGAAGCGAGCGCTTGAAACCGCCGCCGAGCATCCTCGACCCTGCCCCTGCGCATCTGAGCTGTCGCCAGGCGATAGTTGGCGTCGTCGGTGTAGACACCATTTTCGTAGCGCCGGAGGAGGGTGCGATAGATAGTGGCTGCGGCGTCAGGGTCCCCCCCGTACAGTGCCATGTCACCGGCAAGGAGCAACGAGCGCTGTCCCAGCTGACTCGAAGGGAATGTTCGGGCGTAGGTTTCGTAGAGAGTTTTCGCGGCTGCGAAATGCTGTTGCGCGCGTTGGATCTCCGCCATCAAGTAGCGCGACGCCACCGCCAGGTTCCCCGCGTCCTGAGCGTCCATGATTCGTCTCAACTCGGCCGCGGCGAGATCGTCCTTTTGCTGTTGATGATAGAGCCACGCCAGGGCGTATTGCAGGGTCCGCTCCCTCATCGGTGAGGGCTTCCCTGCCAGCCCTTCCTTCAGCCAGACGATGCGTTGGGAGTCCGAAAGGTCCGTGGAGAGCTCGGCAGCGCGCCACAAGAGCCAGGCTCTCGACTCGCCTTCGGATGTGTTCTTCAAAGAAACGCGCATCTCGGCACCGAGCGCGGTCCAGGCGGATTGGCTGAGATCGAGCCCTTCCTGCGCGCCGTAGCCACCCAAGAGAGGCGTTTGCTCCGCATCGAAGAGCGGCGGCGCGGCAGGCTGAGCCCTCTGGGAAAGTGCCAGCTTCAGCAGGGCCGTTTGGGCCGCGCTCTTGGTGGCCCCCGGCGGCGCGAGCTGGACGGCGCGCGCATAGGCCTTGCGTGCCGCGCTCCATTGCTCTTTCCAGGACGAATCCGTTGCGGAGTCGAGCCTGGCCTCGAGCGCGAGTTGCTGGCGGCTTCTGCCCAACTCGAGAGAGGCTCGGGCGACACTGAGCGAGTCTGACGCTTCCGCACTCAGGTCCTCGAACACTTTCGCTGCGGCCGCGGCATCGCCGGCGAGGTCCCGCAGCACCGTTCCCACTTTCATGCGGCGGACGGTTTCATTTTCGTCGGGAGCGAGTGCAAGCTGGCTCAAGCGACGCACCGCCTCCTCAGGCTCCTTCTGCACGCGGCGCGCGGCGAGCTCGAGTTCGAGACGCAAGCCCGCCGCCTGCTCACTCGTGGGGTACTGACGGATGACGCTTTCGGCCACCTGCTTGGCCTCATCCTCTTGTCCCGCCGCCCGCAACTCATGCACACAGAGCAGGAGATACTGGGCCCGCATCTCACTTTCGGGTGCGGATGCCGCAGCCTCCCGGTAGAGGTCCGCTGCCAGGGCATGGCGCGCCAGTGGGCCAGCAGTGATCTGGGCCGCCTTGGACCAGGCCAACGCGCCCAGGGAATCGCTGGGAGCCGCGCTGGCTGCTTTTTGCCAGAGCACACGCGCCAGTTCGTGGCCCTTCTGATCTACTTGCCTGGAGGATTCTACCAGAGTGGCCAAGCTCGAGAGTGCGCTGTAGGCCACGGTGGAATCCGGACTCGAGGCGAGCGAGAGCAGCTCATCTTTGGCCCCCTCCTTGTTCTGCTTGGCGTCGGCGCGTGCCAAGAGCAATCGCGCGCGCGGGCTCCCCGGGGCGTCCGGGTACTTTTCCAGGTAGGCGTTCGCGGCGTCTCTTGCCGAGTCGTAGTTGTCTGCCCTCAGTTCGCACTCACCTAGCCCCAGCAGCGCGCGCTGGATCTGCTCGGGCGTTCCGCCGCGCTCGGCCACCTCGCGATAGCGCTTCGCTGCTTGCTTCCACGACTGGGCCGCCTCATCCAGGATGGCCAGTCCCAAATTGGCGCGCGCATGCAGATAGGGGTCCGAGTACTTCTGAATGACCAATTGGTAGTGTTCCCGCGCGGCCTTGGGCGCCTCGCGCGCGCGAAGCAACTCCGCGGAACGAAGGAGGCCGAAGGCCCCCACGACCTCACCGGGATAGCTGGAATGGACGGCGTCGAAGTGCGCGATCGCCAAACTGTCCTCTCCCGCTTTCTGCGCTAGCACCCCCAGATCGAAGCGCGCTCGAGCCGCCAGAGGAGGGGCGGCGCGGCCTCCCACCAAGGCACGGAGCAGACCCTCGGCCTGCCCGCTTTGACCCTGCGCCATCACGGATTCCGCCAGACCCAAGCGCGCGGCATCGGCCTGATCGCTCGCGGGAAAGGAGCTGAGCAAACTGCGATACACTTCGGCCGCCTCTTGATCGCGGTGGCCTTCCGCCAACAGCGCTCCCTTTTCCAAAAGCGCTTTGGGAGCCTCAGGGGAGGAAGGAAAGTGCTGAAGGAGCTGATCGTAGGCCTTCAGGGCCCCGACCGGCTGACTCAAGTGGCGGTAGATACCCGCCGCCTGCAGCAGGGCGGACGCGGCCCGGGAATCCTCGGGATAGTTCTTCGCGAACTCGAGTAGCTGGCGCGCGGCGACGTCTTCCATGCCGTCGTCGCGTAACTTCTTTACAAACTGCCAATCGCGATCGGCGTTCAGGTTTGTGGGACCGCCACTCTGGGATTGGCTCGCAAGATCGGCGGCGGGCGCACCGTTCTGAGCCGGAACTTGCGCAACCGCAGCAGGGGCGGAAAGAAACAGCAGCAATAAGCCACTGACCAGACCGGTTGCTCTGATGGACAGGGTCGAAGACATGAGTCCTCCAGCCAAGCGTCTCAGGGAGAGAGTCGATGTATCTGCCGCGGGAAGGGAATGGTCTCCCGCAAGTGCGGGATGCCCGCGATGTAGGTAACCATGCGTTCCAAACCCAGACCGAATCCACCGTGCGGGAAGCTGCCATAGCGACGCAGATCGAGGTACCACTCGAACGCGCTCTGCGGAAGGCCATGGGTCTCGATCTGCCGCAATAGGAAGCTCAGATCCGCGCTCCGCTCGCCTCCACCGATGATCTCTCCATAGCCTTCGGGAGCCAGGAGATCCACCGAGAGAGAAAGACGGGGATCGGCCGGGTCCGGTGCCATGTAGAACGCCTTGATGGCAGCGGGAAACCGATGCACGAAGAAAGGTCGGTCGTGCTGTTCGGCCAAGTAGGATTCATCGGGTGCTCCGAAGTCTCCTCCCCACTCGAATTCGATTCCACCGGCTTGGAGCATTTTCACTGCGTCGTCGTAATGGAGCCTGGGAAACGGGGCCCTCACTGCTTCCAGCTTGCTCAGATCACGCTCGAGCACATCCGCCAGCAACTCGCCTTTCTCCTCGAGCACTCGTTGTACCACGTAGCAGACGAAACGTTCCTCGAGTTCCATCACTTCGTCCAAGTGGGCAAATGCGACCTCGGGTTCGACCATCCAGAATTCCGTCAGGTGGCGTCGCGTCTTGCTGCGCTCGGCCCGAAAAGTGGGTCCGAAACAATAGGCCTTGCCGAATGCAGCGGCCGCCGCCTCCATGTAAAGCTGTCCGCTCTGCGTGAGATAGGCCTTGTCACCGAAGTACTCGGTCTCGAAAAGCGTGCTCGTTCCCTCGCACGCGTTGGGCGTGAAGATCGGCGCGTCGACGAGGGTGAAGCCCTGGCCGTCGAAGAAATCCCGAATCGCGGTGATGACGCTATGACGCACCTTCATGAGCGCGTGCTGTTTCTTGCTGCGTAACCACAGATGTCGATGATCCATGAGGAACGAGGTGCCGTGTTCCTTGGGAGTGATCGGGTAGTTCTCACTCTCGCCGATGACTTTCAGCGAACTCAATTGCATCTCGAAGCCGCCGGGGGCGCGCGGATCGGCAGTGACCTTTCCCTCGATCTCGACCGCCGTCTCCTGACTGAGATTGAGTGCGGTCGCGAAAAGCTCCTCGGGCAAATCTCCCTTAGCAGCCACCACCTGGAGAAGGCCGGTTCCGTCGCGCAGGACAATGAACACCAGCTTCTTCATCGCTCTCAGGTGGTACACCCAACCCCTCACGAGGGCGGTTTGGCCCTCGCTCTTGGCGATCTCACTGATCCAACGCTGATCCTGCATCTGCATGCCCTCCCCCGGATTTCCCGCCGGCCGGACGCCTCTGCGCGGAACGCAGGAGTATAGGACCTTGCCCCGACCGCGACAACCGCCCCTCCTGCCGGCGGCCCTGGCTGCGCGAATTGCGAGCCAGCGGTCCGCTGAGACGGCGGAATTGAGCCTCCGGGGCCCGCTGGGCTGCCCTGCGAGACGGCACAATCCTTGCGGAGTAACCGCAAGGTACCCGTGTCAACGAGGATCCCTCGAAAACCACGCAGCCAAGAGGCGCGCACGTGAATCGATCCCTGGGGAGTTCTGGACGTCTGGGAACGGACCATCGACTGCGAGGGGCGCTCGGCTGTCTCCTCTTGATTCTGCTGCTCGTAGGTCCTCAGCTTGCGCAAGCGTCGGACAAAAACTCGCCAGTCCAAGCGGATTCGTCCCGAGACGCGCCGGACCAGCCCGACTGGATACCCATCATTCAGGCCTGGGCTCAAAGACCCATGGAATCGCATCTGCTGCTGCGCGAGGGGGTTCTCGCGCGGGAAGCGGGCAAGAACTCGGTGGCGGAGGAGAGGCTCGATCGCGCGACTCTGGCCGACGCCAGCAACGCTGCAGCCTGGTTCGCTCTCGCCCGGGTTCACCTGGCAAATTCCAATCCTACCTTCCTCACGGACCTCCTCGAAGGAAGCCAGGCCAGTCTGCATAGCTTTCGGCACCAGAGCCGTTTGGCGGCCAATCTACTCTTGAGCGCAGACCTCATTCTGGCGGGCAGTTTCGCCTGGATCCTTTTCATCCTCCTTCTTCGCTATTTGCCCTTCTTGCACCACCAGATCCGCGGTCTGACCCAGGGTCCGGGCCATCTGGAAGGTAGCGGACGGTTGCTCTGGATCCCGGCGGTGGCCCCCCTCCTTTTGGGCCTGGGGGTGGTGCCCAGCCTCTGTACTGGATCGCTCATCGTCTGGCTCTACGGGGGGCGGCGGGCACGCGTTGTGGTTGCCGCGTTGTTGCTCTTCTTCTCGCTTCAGGGATATCTGGGCGGTTTCTCCACTCCGCTGGTGGGCCTGAGAGAGACGAGCCGCAGCAGTTTGATCCAGAGAGTGACCCACGAGAGCCCCAGTCCCGCGCTGCAGAGCGAGCTGAACCGCGCGCTTGCGAATCATCCCGAGGACGCCGATCTGCTCTTCGCACGCGGCCTTTTGTACGCACGGCAGGCACGGTTCGACGAGAGCGCGCGGGATTTCCAGAGCGTCCTCAAATTGCGCCCCAATGATCCCAAGGCCGTGAACAACCTGGCGAACGACCACTATTTCCGTGGGGACTACGATCGGGCGGTCGCGGGATACCAACACAGTGCCGCGCTGGACTCGTTGCAGGGCTCGACGCATTACAACCTTGCCCAGGCGTACATCAAGAAGCTCTTCTTCAAGGAGAGCGGAGAACACATGCAGCTGGCTTCTCGAGCGGGTTTCGAGTTGGGAACCGGAGGAGTACGCCTACCCACCGGTGCAGTGTATTACCAATCGCCCGGCACTTGGGATTCATGGATCATGGCTTGGCACGAAAACAAGGAGCTGCGGGTGATGGACTTCTTGGCTCCGTGGCGCAAGTGGCTCGGAGTTCCCCCCGATCAAGTTCATCTCTGGTTGAGCGTGACTCTGATGCTCAGCCTGCTGCTCATGAAGATCTTCCCGCGCGAGAAACTCGTCTACGAATGTGCAAACTGCGGGCGCTTGAGCTGCGCTCGATGCAGCGGCCAACACGAGGGGAACGTGTTTTGCCCGGCCTGTCTTGGCACTGCCCGCAGGGCCAGGTCCGAAATGGTTCTCAGTACTTTGCTGAGAAATCGTCGCCGGTCGACCGAATTTACTTTCCGCTCCAGGGTACGCCGACTCAACACCTGGTCCATTGGTGCGGGGGAGCTTTACTCCGGTTTGAGAAAGCGCGGCGTGGTGCTCACCCTTCTGAGCGCCGTGTGCATCTTTGGCATGTCCTTCCCCTCCGGACTCTTGAACGATCTCTGGCGTCCCGTCGCCGAACTTCCCCTGCTGGCGCTGCCCAGGCTCTTCGGGGTCGCCGGTCTGTTGCTCCTGTACCTCTATTCCCGCTTCGGCCGCTCGAGCTGGCGCAGCCGGAGCTTCCACCTTCATCCTGCGAGCATGGTGCGACTGGCCGATCTCATGGACAGTCGCGGCGAGAAGCAGATGAGAGCCTGACGAGGTAGGACCGATGGCACTGGAAGGCCGTCTCAACGATTTTACGCTGGAAGAGATTCTCCAGCTAATCTCGCTTCAACAGAAGACCGGAGTGTTGACTGTCGAAGCCTCCTACCCCATGGTGCTCTATTTCGAGAGCGGGGAGCTCGTCGGCTATCGGGATCGTCGTGGAGCCGCTCCCGATCCTCTCCAGGCCTATCTAAAGAGCTACGGCTTCTTCACAGCTGAGAACTGGGAGCATCTCAAGTTCATCCAGAGCAACAGCGACCTCGATTTCACCGAGATTATCATCAACGAAGGTCACATGACCCCGGAGGAATTACTGCGCGTCCAGCACGACGTGGCGCAGGAACACATCTTCAAGGGCATGCTCCTGCGGGACGGGCGCTATCACTTCCAATCCGGCCGCGAGTTGCTCCACGGGATTCGGGCACGCGTCAGGGTCAAAGTGGAGGGCCTTCTCATGGAGGCCGCTCGCCGCATCGACGAGATCGCGACTCTCGAAGAGCGCTATTTCGATGCTGAGGTCAGGGTCGAGAGAACTGACAAGAGTGCCGAAGGTCTGCCCCTCGGACATCGTCCGCTGAACGTGCTACAGATCATCGGCGAGGAAGCTACCGTCGGATTCGTGGAAGCTCGGGCGAAGATCTCTCATTTCGACGTGTTGCAAACCCTCGAGATGGTGCGGGACCTGGGACTCATCCGGGTGCTGGACCTCCCCCAGGCCGCAGCGGACGAGGACGAGCCCGTCGTCCCCGAGGTCTCTGCTCGGAGAACCTCACTTTCCGCGATAGTCCTGGTGCTTCTCGCTCTGGGTGTACTTGCAACGAGCTGGTGGCTCATGCCCATGCGCTCCTACGCGGAACGCGAGACTCCTGCCGTGGAGCGAGAGCAGGCCTACAGGAAAGACGAACTGGAGAGCCGCGTTCAGCACGCGCTCGAACTCTATCACGCAGACAAGTCGGAGTACCCCGCAAGCCTCACCGCACTTCGGAAACCCCTCACTCTCGAGCTGGACTCCGAGGAGCTGGCCCAGTTCCGCTACACGCGCAGCGGAGTCGATCACTACACGCTGGCTTTCAAAGACCAAAAATAGCGGAGGCCCGCTTCAGCTTGGAACCGAGGCCAGCGTCGGGCGTCCGACACAGGATGGATTCGATGGAATCGCCTCGCCGTAGAGGAATCCGCCGCAACGCGAAGAGAGGATCGACGCCCCTTGCCCCCTTTACCACGCCAAAGGCCAGGGAGAATCCGGCCCGGCGCGCGAGATCGGCCATGCGCTCGTCCGTCACCGCTTGAGGGTAGCGCAGGGCGACTGCCTCCTCCTGGAGTCTCCGCTCCAGCTCCCTGCGCGAACGAATGAGGTCTCCAAATTCGAACTCTGGAGTCACCCTCTGAAGGCCTACCGCCTCGAAGCCCGCGGATTGCACGCGGACGCCCGCGCGCATCGCGCTGCGCAGCTGCGACCATGTGAGATGCCTGGTCTGTTGACGGAGGGGCCCAAATCCCCGGCTCGTCACCCGTCCCACCGAGGCGATGGGCAAGAACAACACCGAGGGTATCTTGCGTTCGCTGAGGATGGGGAGTGTCGAATCGAGGAAGTCCATCCCATCGTAATCGAAGCTGAGTAAGAGACCGTCAGGGGCCTCGCTCAGGCCCTCCGCCGCGGCCCAGAACTCATCCAAATCCAGGAAGCGCCGCCTCGCAGCGAGCAAATCGTCCAGGATCCTCTCCAGCTGAGACGCGGAGATGCAAGAGGACGCGAGTCCCGCGTGATCCACGACGCGGGGACAGGCGAGGACTGTGGGTATCTTCGACGGCCTTGGCTCGGCCGCGGGGCGATCCGGATTCGACCTCATCTAGGGAGCCTCAATTTCAGCACCGATCAAGAGCCGCTTGTACCCCCCTCCCCTGGCAAACGAGAGGACCGAGCACAGTTCACGAGTGAGCGGTGACTTGATACGCCCAGGGCATATCTCGCTTGTATCCTATCACGAATCCCGGTAGCGAGCAAAGGAGACGGTTTGACGCCAGCGGTCCGTATGCTAGGCTGCGAAGAGGATCTCGGCCGTCCTTCACGCCCCAAGAGGATTCCGCCATGCATGCGCGTCCCTTTACTCCCCTTCCCCTCTCGCCGAGCACCTTCGAACGCCTTCGGGCCAGGTCCGCCGCCGCCCTGGCCGAAGGAAAGAGAGTCTTCGATCTGAGCCTCAATTGCCCCGCGGGTGCGCTCCCGGAGCACGTGCTGAAAGCCATGCAGGATTGCTTGGAGCCGCGACCCAGTTCGGCGCAAGCTGTGGCCCGGTCCCGCGGCCTCACGGAGCTCAGGGAAGCAGTTTCCCAGTGGTACGAGCGACGATTCACCGTGCACCTCGATCCCAAGTCGGAGATCCTAGTGCGCTGTAGCGAACTCGACGCACTCCAGCTCGTGATGCGAACTCTGCTGGAACCGGAGGATCTTGTCGTACTCCCCGCGCTGTGTCCTCCGGACTGGACCGCGGCGGCGCAATGCGCCAGGGCGCGTGTCGAGTTCCTCCCCCTTTCTGAGGAGAACGCCTGGCTGCCGCAGCTTCAGGGACTGGAGAAAGAGATTCTGCGCAGCGCCAAGCTCCTCTGTCTCGGCCATCCTCAGGATCCCACGGGCGCGGTGTGCGAGATCTCCCATCTGCGCAAGTTGCTGGCTCTCTGCCGCGATCACGAGACTACTCTCCTCTCCATGATCACTTGGAGCGAGTTCGCGCTGGGAGAGAAACACCTGCCGAGTTCCATCTTCGAACTCCCGGGGGCGCGTGAGAGCGCGCTGGAAATCTCCACCTTCGCCTGCAGCCACCGGCTCTGGGACTTCGGGCCCGCGATTCTGGCCGGCAGCGCGGAGCGGATCGAAACGCTGAGCAACCTGGCCAGCCACTTGGGAACGAACCCCGCGTTCGTTTTGCAGAAGGCAGCCGCTGCGGCCTATCTCGGGGACGACTCGTTTCTCGCCGAGCAGCGCGAATCCTTGCGCCGAAGGCAGAACCGACTCTGCGCGGGACTCGCTTCGCTCGGATGGGAAGTTCAGCCGTCCCCTGCGACGATTTTCCTCTGGAGCAGAATCCCCACCCGATGGGGCGAGGACGACCTCGGGTTCCAGGAAGAGGTATTCCAGCGGAGCGGAGTCATGATGGTTCCCGGTTCCGCCTTCGGACCCTCGGGAAAGGGCTTCGTGCGCCTCAGTGTCTGTCTGGACGAAGCCGGAATCGACGCCTGTCTTTCGCGACTCGCGGAGAGTCGGGCGCTAGAGGGCACTTAGGAGCCGGCAATTACTTGCCGGGAACGCCCAGCATGCCGCGCGTGAGCACGTCGGCCATCGTGAAACCGAAGAGAATCAGCATGAAGACGAGCCCGGTGGCGATGCCGAGGCGAACCAGTGTGCTCGCGAACTTGACGTGCATGAAAAACCACATGACAAGCGCCGCTTTGAGACAGGCGATACCGATCGCCGCCACGTTGTTCATGGCGCCGAGGTCCTGGTAAGCGACGAGAACCGTCAGCGCAGTCAGCGTCAAGAGCCCCAAGAGAACCAGGACGTTCGTCTTTCCCGATACTACGTGGTGAATCATGATTCCCTCCTAGTGATGCCTACCCACCAGATACAGCAGGGGAAAGAGGAAGATCCAGATCAGGTCGACGAAGTGCCAATAGAGTCCGACGACTCCCACCGGGTCGTTGTAGCCCTCGTTGAAGGTGCCTCGCATCGCGCGCACGACTAGAACGAGCACGAGGCCCACTCCGATCACCATGTGCAAGGCGTGAAGCCCCGTCATCGCGAAATAGAGATTGAAGAACATCTCCACGTGATGCGGGTTGCCCGCGCCGTGCCAAACGAAGTTCGGTCCAGGCACCAAGTGCTCGTGGAACTTCACGGCATACTCGTGGCCCTTGATACCGAGAAACGCCACGCCGAGAAGCGCCGTCAACAGGAGAGAAATCACCGTTCCCGCTTGCTGCCGCAATTGGGTACAGCGTACGGCCGTTGCCATGGTGAACGAGCTGATGAGCAGCACCGCAGTGTTCGCCGTGCCGAGACGGACGTCCAGATGATAGCTACCCGCCGCGAAGGAGTGCGGAAAGAGGGTTCGATAGAGAATGTAGGCCATGAAGAGCCCACCGAAGAACATGATCTCCTGGACGATGAAGATCCACATGCCCTGCTGAACCGCTTGGCTTTGTTGTTCGGCGTCGCAGAAATAGTAGCGGACCTTTGGCTCTGCTCCTCGGTGAGAGCTGGTTGGATCTATGGCAGTCAACTCAGGCTCCTTCTTCACCGGAGGACACCGCGGGGGAGCGGGAAAAATCGTAGGCCTCGTAGTCGACGATCACCGGATGATCGAAGTTGTGCTTGATCGGCGGCGAGGAGGTTTCCTGCCATTCCAAGCCCACCGCGCCCCAGGGGTTCGGTGGACACTGCTTGCCGAAACGCAGGGACCAGGCGAAGTAGATTACCGGAATGATGTAGCCCACGGCCAGAATGGTGGCGCCCGCACTGGAGAGCACGTTCAGAACCTGAAATTCGGGCGGGTAGGCATGGTAGCGCCGCGGCATCCCCATGTACCCCAGGATGAACTGGGGAAAGAAGGTGAGGTTGAAGCCCGCGAAGACGAGCATCGCAGCGACCTTGGACCAGAACTTCGGGTAGAGCCTTCCAAACATCTTGGGCCACCAGTAATGCAACCCTCCCAGGTAGGCCATCAGCGCCCCTCCCACCATCACGTAGTGGAAATGAGCGACCACGAAATAGGTGTCATGCACGTGCATGTCGATTCCGAGCGTCCCGAGCATGACGCCGGTGAATCCACCGATCATGAACAGTCCCATGAAGCCGATGGCATAGAGCATCGGAGTCTCCCAGGAGATACTCCCCTGGTAGAGGGTCATGGTCCAGTTGAACACTTTGATGGCCGATGGCACCGCGACCAACATGGTGAGAATCGAAAAGACGGTAGCGGCATAGACGGACTGGGAGCTCACGAACATGTGATGTCCCCAGACCAAAAAGCCCAAGATTGCGATCCCCACGCTGGAGTAAGCCACGATGCGGTAACCGAAAATCCGCCGCCGGCTGAAATTGGCAATGAGTTCGCTGATGATCGCCATGGCCGGCAGGACCATGATGTACACCGCTGGATGGGAATAGAACCAGAACAAGTGTTGGAAGAGGACTGGGTCGCCCCCGATCGAGGGGTCGAAAATCCCCAGCTGGAAAACCCGTTCCAGGGCCACCAGAATCAGGGTGATCGCCAGCACCGGGGTACCGAGAATCATGATGAGGGCGGTGGCGTAGTGTCCCCATACGAACAGAGGTAGACGGAACCAGCTGAGGCCGGGCGCCCGCATACGATGCGTCGTCACCAAGAAGTTCAGGCCGGTGAGAATTGAGGAGAACCCCACGAGCAGAGCCCCCACTGCAGTGGAAACCACGTAGGAATTGGAGTACCCGGTGGAGAAGGGCGCATAGAAAGTCCAGCCGGTGTCGACTCCTCCTCTCGCCATGCTGTAGAATGCGCAGATCCCGCCCGCCATGTAGAGATACCAGCTCAAGAGATTTATCTTGGGGAAGGCCATGTCCCGAGCCCCCACCATGATTGGCATGAAGAAGTTGCCGAATACGCCGGGAATGGCAGGTATGAGGAAGAAGAAGATCATCAACACGCCGTGCATGGTGAACAGGCGGTTGTACACCGCAGCCTCCACCAGATCCCCTTGCGGCGTTGCCAGCTCGATGCGAATGAGCGCGGCCATGATTCCGCCCAACGCAAAAAAGAGGGTCACCGAGACAAGGTAGAGAATGGCGATCCGCTTGTGATCTGTGGTGAGCAACCACGACTTCACGCCGTAGCCATCGTGTAGATAATCTGGCTGTTCTCTTTGCGCCTCAGGCGCGGTTGCGATCGTCGTCATGGTCTATTCCCCGGATCCGTTTCCCGCTTTGTTCTCGGTCGCCGTCGAGTCACTGAGGGATTTGATGTACATGATGAGCTCTCGGAGTTCGTCCTCGCTGAGTTGCCCCTTGAAGGTAGGCATGATCGGCTGATAGCCCTGCACTACCTTCGCTTGAGGATTCATGATCGACTCACGGATGTATCCGTCGTCGAACTTCACCACATTGCCGTTGGTCAGCTTCACGTCCTTACCGTAGGCGTTCTGGAGATACGGTGCCCGCGCATTGGTATCCGCACGGTGGCAAGTGATGCACGACTTGTCCGAGAAGAGCTGCTTGCCGTTGGTGGCGATACTGGTCTCGGGAAGGTTGCCCTGGAGCCACTGCTCGTAGTCGTGTGGCTCCATTACGATGATGTGGCCGATCATCTTGGAGTGGCCGGCCCCACAATATTCGGCGCAGAAGAGATGGTAGGTTCCAACCTTCTTGGCCTGGAACCAGGCCGTGGTGTAGCGGCCGGGAACCGCGTCCATCTTCACTCGAAACGCGGGCACGAAGAAGGAGTGAATCACGTCCTCCGAGGTGATCGACACTTTGATCGGGGTATTGACCGGGACGTGCAGAGTGTTGATCTCCCGGTTGCCCTCTGGATGCTGGAACTTCCACATCCACCGTTTGCCAGTGCAATAGTATTCCACGGCATTGCTGGGCGGTCGCGAGGCGGCGAAGAACACTTTCGCACCCCAGGCGAAGATGAAGAGCAGAATGACCAAAGGGACGATGGTCCAGGTCAGCTCGAGAACCGCGTATTCACGGGTGGGCTTTCCGATGGAGTCCTCGCGCCGCCTCTTGTAACGGATCATGAAGAAGACGATCACCGCCGAGATCAGCGCGATGAAGAAGACCGCCACCGCCAGGGTGAACAGGAAGACGGCATCCACCTGACCCGCAATGGTGGAAGCTCGCTCGGGGAAGAAGCGAAGGGACGCGAGCATGCCTAGGCTACACCCCCGGCTTGTTGGTGGTGCGCGCGGCGATCGCGACGACGGCTCCAGAAAATGAAGCCCACGATGACGAGAATCGTGAGGACCCCGGCCAAACGGATGAAGAACATGATGGTGGCTCCATACTTACCAGTGGCGGGGTTGTACTTGAAGCACAACAGGAGGGCCTGAGCCACCAGTCCCCCCACTTTTCCGTCACTTGCCTCGGCGAGCGAGAGACGTAGATCTTTCGGTGCATAGTCGATTCCGTAGAGATAGCGCGAGAGTACGCCCTTGGGGGTCAGAACCATGATGCCGGTAGCGTGAGCGTATTGCCCCGTTGCCTCGTCGTACACGTAGTGGAATCCGCACTCGCTGGTGAGTGAGTCGATTGCAGCAGGCTCACCGGTCAAGAAATGCCAACCGTCTTCGGTGCCCGGACGGTTGTAGGTCTCGAGGTAGCCCTCGCGTTTTTTCTTGGCGAGCTGGGGACCTTCCTTGGGATTGAAGCTCACGATGACCACTTCGAAGTCCTTGGAAGGTGAGAGCGACAGGGGCCTGAGACTGCGCACCACTCCGTTGAGCACCATGGTGCAGAGCATGGGGCACTCGTAGTAGACCAGAGCGAGGATGACGGGCCTGCCTTCGTGAAAGTAATCTCCCAGGTGGATCTCCTGGCCGTTCTCGTCCTGGAACTGCAAGCCGAGATTGACCGGCTCGCCCAAGTGCTGCTCGAAGGAGACGTCCTTGGTGGGACTCCTCTGCAAAATGGGCTTGTCCGCTCGAGCCTGAGTGGCGATCAGGCTCGCGCCCAAGATCGAAAGGACGAACAGTATGCGCAGACCACGCCGTTGATTCCGCATCACTTTCCTCCTTGGGAAGATGCTCCATCTGTACCTTTGGGCGCGGTACTCTGAGCTGGCTGGGGCCAACTGGGCACGCCATCGCGCTCGACCATTTTCAAAGCTTCCTCGATGGGGACGCGTGCCACTTGTGCGGGCTTGTCCTCCCAGCCGTAGCTGGTGAGGATCGAATCCTCTTCTGCGTGCATTGCGCGGAGATCCGCATGGGGATTGGCCTGGAGCCGAGGCTCCGGCGGCAACTCTCGCATGCCAGTGGTGGCCACCGGCAGGGCGGGCGGGTCCTTGGACTCCAACTCTCTTCTCAAGAAGCCATAATAGACCATTGCCACGATACCCACGATCACGCATAGGAGCGCGATCACTGCGAGAAATCCGGTGAGGGCCTTCTTCTGCAGCTCCTGATCGAGCGGCTTTCCCTCACCTTCGTAGCCCCACTTCGGATCAGGCATTGCCCACGACCTCCTGGTATCTGGGGTCGTTCACCGCGAGCAGATTCCGGCGACCGAGCTGCCAACAGAAGACTGCCAGCCAGATGCCGCCAAGTCCTCCGAGACTGGCCAGATCCAGCCAGGAGAGCGTCGTCCGGTGCAGCGGCGGCATGACCTGCCAGAAGTAATCCGCATAGCGCACCACGATGAGAAGCAAGGCCACGAAGACGAGACGTCCCGGCCGTCCCTTGACCGCGTGGGTCAAGAGCAGAAGGAATGGAATCACGAACTGGGCCACGATCAACAGAGTGGTGAACAGTTTCCACTCGGGTGTGATCCGTTCCAGATACCAGGGAATTTCCTCGGGAAGATCGCCTGACCAAATGATCAGAAACTGACTGAAGGCGAAGTAGCCCCACAGCATGATGAAGGCCAGGAGCAGGTTGCCGTAGTCGTGGAAATCCCGCTTCGTGAAGAGTTCACCGAGTGACTTCGAGCGCGAGAGTATCACCGCAATGAGCGCGGTGAACGCGAGAGCGGCCAGCGCCATCGACTCGAAGAAGTAGATCCCGTAGATGCTCGAGTACCACTTGGGATCGAGCGACATGAGCCAGTCCACGCTGGCGAAGGTTCCCACCAGGCACCATATGATGATCCCCGGCCCGCTGAACGATGCCATCCGCTTGTCGCGTTCCCCAACCGGCCCCTCGTCTTGCTTGGCCGAAAGACGGTCCAGAATGAACGCGAAGACGAGCCACAGCGCGAAGTAGAGAATCCCCCGCCAGAGAAATCCCTGCGGGTTCAAGTAATTCGCCTTCGCGGCGATGGCCTCGTCACTGGCCAGGATCGAGGCGTCGGCCCAAGGGTAGATGCGGGAGAGTCCAAAGAGCAGGGGCACGAAGAGCAGGGCGATCAGGGGAATCGTCCTCGTCGAGGCCTCCAGCACGCGGCGAATCATGAAACCCCAGCGGCCTCCGGCCAGATGATACAGCATCAGCAGACCCAGACTCCCCAGCGGAATCGCGGCGACCCAGATGAAGGCGACCAGATAGGAGCTGAAGAACGCTCCCGGAGACAGCACGGCGCCAACTCCGGTCAACACGATCCCGAGCACGCCGATGAGAAGGCCGGCGCGGCCCAAACGAGAAATGCTCTCCGGAGGAGAGAAGTAAGCTGCCTGCGTTCCCTCAGTGACCTTCATCATGCTCGCTCGACTCGTGTTTGGTTTTCTCATCCTCCGCCGCGATGGCTTTTTCGATTTGGTTCCGCTCGGCGGAACCCAACTTCGAGAGTTCGACGTGGCGGCTCAACTGCAAAGTCCTGACGTAGGCCACGATGGCCCAGCGGTCGCTGGGTGGAACTTGCGAGGCATAGCTTGACATCTGGCCGAAGCCATTGGTGATCACATCGAAGAAATAGCCGGGAGGCATGCCGCGCAGACGATCGATGTGATAGCTGGGAGGCTGCTTGAATCCCCGGCGCACCACCATACCCCTTCCATTGCCCAAACGTCCGTGGCAGGGGGTGCAGAAGATCTCGAAGCGCTGACGCCCCCGTTGCAGCAGCTTGGCGTCCACCGTGACCGGGAATTCCTTCACGAAAGTTCCGTCGGGGCCGATGCCTTTATAATAGACATCGTCGGCCCGCAAGAACCCGCGCGCTACCGTGCCTTCGGGCAGCGGCCTCGAAGACGCGCCATCGCGGTAAAACGCGCTCTCGCGCAGTGGCCGCTCCTTGGCCTGGTTTTTCATGTCCTGGGTGCAGCCACCGCTCGCCAGTAACACCAACAGCAGCAGGCCAATCCCCCACACACGCTGGCGTGGGGAGGTTCTAGAACGCATGCGCAACAGCTCAGTCATCGTAGACGTCCGATACTGCAACCGAGGAGAGGCCCTCGAGGAAACTGCGGGCCTTCGCCAGCTCGAACTGCGGATCCTCAGCTTCGATCCAGAGAAAGAACTTGTCGTCGGTCGCCAGAGCGAAGCGATCGACGTTGAACACGGGATGATGCGGATGAGGCAGGCCATTGAGGGCGAACATGCCCAACACGGCGGTGATCCCCGCAAACAAAATCGTCATCTCGAAGGTGGGCACGATGAACGCCGGCCAGGAGTTCAAGGGACGTCCGCCGATATTCATGGGGAAAGCGTAGACGTTGATCCAGTACTGCAGCGAGAAGCCCCCGATGCAGCCGAAGAGCCCCCCCAAAAAAACCATCAAGGGAAGACGGCTCTCATCACCGGCAATCACGTGGTTGAGTTCCTCGATCGGATAGGGTGTGAAAGCGTCGAAGCGCCGATATCCCTCCTTCTTGACCGCCTTGGCGGCCGCGAGGATCTTTTGCGGCCCGTCGAACTCCGCCATGACTCCGGCCAGACGCGCATTGCGCATGTCCATGCTATTCCTCCCCTCCCTTCGCTCCAGGCAAAAGCATGCGGATCTCGAAGATGGAGATCGAGGGCAGCACCCGGATGAAGACGAGCATCAGGGTCAGGAAGAGGCCGAGAGATCCAATGAAGATGGCCCAGTCCCAACGCGTGGGATAGTACATATCCCACGAAGAAGGCATGAAGTCGCGGTGCAAACTGGTGATGACGATGATGAAGCGCTCCAGCCACATGCCCACGTTCACGAACATCGACACGATCATGATTCCTACTACCGAAGTGCGAACTTTTGTCCACCACAGAGCTTGAATCGAAACCGCATTGCAGAGGATCAGCGCGAACCACACGTAGCGATAGGGACCTTCCATCCGGTTGAGGACCATGTAGATGTCGAAGGGATTCTTGCTGTACCACGCGAAGAAAATTTCGGCCGCGTAGCCGTAGACCACGATCATACCGGTGGCCAACATGATCTTACCCATGTTGTCCAGGTGCTTCGGGGTGATGAAGTCCTGCAAACCGAAGAGTTGTCGCAGCGGCACTCCCAAGGTGACCACCATGGCGAATCCGGCAAACACCGCCCCCGCCACAAAGAAGGGCGGGAAGATGGTGGTATGCCAGCCCGGAATGATCCCGGCCGCGAAGTCGAAGGACACCACCGAGTGAACGGAAATCACCAATGGAGTCGCCAGCGCCGCCAGCAGCAGACAGGCCAGTTCGTAATTGTGCCAGTGCCGCGCGGAGCCACGCCAGCCACCGGACAGGACCCCATATGCCACGCGGGCGATCTTGTTCTTCGTGCGATCGCGCAGCGTTGCCATGTCGGGAATCAAGCCCACGTACCAGAAGAGAATGGAGATGATGGCGTAGGTCGAAACCGCAAACACGTCCCAGATCAAAGGCGAACGGAACTGGGGCCAGAGATAGAAGGTGTTGGGATAGGGCAACATCCAGAAGAAACGCCAGGGACGGCCCATGTGGATGAGCGGGAACATCCCCGCGCAGGCTACTGCGAAGATGGTCATCGCCTCGGCGAAACGGTTGATCGAGTTGCGCCAATCCTGCCGCAACAAGAGGAGAATGGCCGAAATGAGAGTGCCCGCGTGACCGATCCCGATCCACCAGACGAAGTTGACGATGGCAAAACCCCAGCCGACGGGAATGTTGATGCCCCAGATTCCCACACCCTTCACCAAAAGGACGGCGAGCGCGTAGAAGAGCATCATCACCAGGCCGAAGGTGAACGCCGTGACCACGTACCACCACTTGGGGATGCCCGAGAGCACGACAGAACTGATCTTGTCGGTCACCGAGCCCGGCGTGTGACCCGAGGCCAAGAGCGGATTATCGACCGCCGCGCCTTTTGGGGTGGATTCAGCCATGATGAACGTCCATCAGCTCTGGGTTTGGGTTACGGAGCTTGGCCAGGTAACTCGTGCGGGGTCGTGTGCCCAGCTCGGTGAGCAAACCGTAGTCCAGCGGATTGCCCTTCCAACGACTGACCTCGGAGTCCTTGTCGTTGATGTCTCCGAAAGAGATCGCCCGCGTCGGACAGGCCTGTTGACAGGCCGTGATGATCTCTCCGTCCTTGACCTTTCGATCCTCGCGCTGCGCATCGATCTTGGCTTCGTTGATGCGTTGCACACAGTAGGTGCACTTCTCCATCACGCCGCGCATACGTACCGTCACGTCGGGATTGCGCTGCATCTTGAGGGATTCACTCTCGTGGTCTCCGAAGGCCAGGAAGTTGAAGCGTCGCACTTTGTAGGGGCAGTTGTTCGAGCAGTAGCGGGTGCCCACACAGCGATTGTAGACCATGTCGTTCAGACCCTCGGCGCTGTGAGAGGTGGCCCCTACCGGACACACCGGCTCGCAGGGCGCTTGCTCGCACTGCATGCAGACGACGGGTTGATTCACCACATCGGCATCGTCGAGATCCCCCACGAAATAGCGATCGATACGTATCCAGTGCATTTCCCGCGCATTGAGAACCTGTTCCTTCCCCACCACCGCGATATTGTTCTCGGACACGCACGCCATCACGCAGGCATTGCATCCAGTACAGGCGGTGAGATCGATGGCCATGCCCCAGGCATAGCCCTTGGAGTAGTCCCAGCCGGGGTAGAGCGACTTGCTGCTGTCCACTTCCGATTCGTGGGCATGCGCAACGTGTTCGGGATCCTCGCGATACTGCTCGAGGGTGCCGATTCGCAGGAGATCGCGGCCTTCCATCGTCTGATGGTCCTGGGTGCAGGCCAATTTGACCCTACCGCGAACTTTGCTCAGGCTGACCCCGCCGAGGATCCAGGGCGCGGTGCTGCTGCGCAGCGGATAGGCATCGACACCGGCATCCTTCGCCACGTGACCCCCTCGAGTCCGTCCGTAGCCCAGATGCACTGTCACCGCCTTTTTCGCGTGTCCGGGCACGATCCAGACCGGAATCTCGATGGCACGGTCTTCGTATTCGATGCGCACGCGATCTCCGTTGGATAGCTGGTGCTCTTGCGCCAGTTCTGGAGCCATGAGCGCCGCATTGTCCCAGGTCAAGCGGGTGATGGGCTTGGGACATTCCTGCAACCAACCGCTGTTGGCGAAACGTCCGTCGAAGATCGTGGGGTCGGGACGCAAAAGGACCGTGAGCTCTGAGGGCCCCGCGAGTTCCTTACGCGCTTGCTCCACCGCTCCGGCCTGAAGCGATCTGGTCCGGTGCTTGCGATTGGCCTCGCCGGCCAGTCCGTCGTGCAGCGCCTTGCGCCACCAGGCTTCGAAACCGTCCTTACCGTGCGACTCGCGCCAGGTGGTCTGTACGATCGCCATGTCCTCGATCGAGGTGTCGCCGTTGATCAGCAACTCCAGTAGCTGCGCGATGCTGTGACCCTCGTAGAGTGGTTCGATGAGCGGTTGCCCGATGGAGGGCGTTCCGTCGAAGGCCACTCCGTCGCTCCAGCTCTCCAGATAGTGGTTCATCGGCAGCTGCCAGTGACAATGGAGAGCGGTTTCGTCTTCGTGCATACCCAGATGAACCCGGGTCTTCACTTGGGAGAGTGCCTGCGCGAAATCGAGATCTCCCGGCGAATCGAAGACCGGATTCACTCCCAGCAAGAAGCACAGCTCCACTTCGCCGGCTTGCATGGCCTTCGTGAGTTCCGCAAGCTCGGTGTGCGGATTGCCGAGCGCCGTGAGCGGTGTATCACTCAAGAGAACCGTCGTCCCAAAATTGCCCAAACTCTCGTTCATCGCGTGCGCGAGCACCTGCAGAGCGCTGGGAGCGTATTCCCCTGCAATCACGATACTCTTGCCGCGATGACGCTTCAGGTCCTCGGCGACGATGCGCGCCTGCTCCTGTGTCCACGAACCCTCGTTGCCATCGGGGGCCGCTGAGAGCCCTCTCACCCCCAGATGGGCTGCGATGGCCAGAGCAAAGGCCTCCACCTCGTTCGGGGACAAGCTGAAACGGTGGTCCGCCACCGTGCCGGTCGAGCTGGGGGAGCTCTCGGCAAGGTAGAGTCGATTCATCTCCGTCTCACCCTCGCGGGTTCGCCGTCGCGACATGAAATCGCGGGCATCACGCACGTTCGAGGGACCCTGGGTGAGAAAGTCGCTCTGCAGAGCGAGTACGACTTCGGCCTGCGAAAAATCGTGGCTCAGCTCCAGATCGGTCCCGAACGCACGACGAGTTCCCTCATAGACCGCGTCCCGCCCCGCGGCCTCCCACTGGAGGATGTGAGCCTTGGGGAAAGTCTTCTTCAAGCGCTCGAGCTGGCGCCTCAAAGTCGGGGAAGCAAAGCTGGGGGTCACCACGGCGAGTCCTTCACCCTTCAGGGCACGGAGTGCCTTCAGTGGCTCCTGCATATCCTCGCAGAACGCATCCCAGCTGCGTGGAATCCCGAGCTGAACCACGATCTGCGAGCGGTCCGGATCGTAGAGCTCGAGCACCGAGGCCTGGGCAAAGAGATCGGTGCTCCCCAGGCTGGCCGGATGCTCCCCATTGCCCTCGATCTTCGTGGGACGACCCATGTGGCTTTCGACGAGAAGACCCATCGAGAGACCGCTCCCCGGCTGTGGCATCGAGGTCGCGAAGTAGAGAGCTCGGCCCGGAATGATCTCCTCGGGCTGCTTGACGTAGGGAACGATCTTCTCCAGGGGCTGCCGCCCGCAAGCGTTCAGTCCGGCCAGCGCCAGAGAGGCGCCCATGAGCTGCAGGAAGCGCCGGCGGGAAGTGGAAAGGTCGCCCACGGAGAGCAGGTTGGGGAATTCCCGGGCCAGGTGCTCCTTGAAAGCCGGCGTATCGGCAAGTTCCTCGAAGGAACGCCAGTACTTGGGGCCCTTCGACTCGGCCAGCTTGGCTCGCAGGGCATCCATATTGGACAGGTCGGCCTCTCGGGACTCGTCCGTCTGGTTTGCCGGTGTCTCAGAAGTGGGGAGACGATCCATCTCGTCCTCGTTTCCTCAGCGATGGCAAGTGGAGCAATAGGTCAGGCTCTTCACGTCATACTTCTCGGCGAGCTCGGGACCGAGCACCTTCTGTGGACGGGCGGGCTTGTAGCCCATGGTCGTGATCTCGCTGCGCGGTCTCAAATGGAGCTCTGGCGCGCGGTGGCAATCGATACACCAGCTCATGAGCAGGGTGTTCGCCTTGTACATGAGTGGCATCTGATCCACGCGGCCATGGCAGGTTTCACAGCCCACGCCCTTGGCCACGTGAATGCTGTGATTGAAATAGACGTAGTCCGGTAGGTCATGAACACGAACCCACTGCAGCCGCTTCCCGGTGCGGTAGCTCTCGCGCACCGGCTGCAGCATGTCGCTGTCCTTGAAGATCAGCTTGTGGCAATTCATGCAGGTCGCAGTGGGAGGAATTCCCGCAAAGGACGATGTTTCGACCGAAGTGTGGCAGTAGCGGCAGTCGATCCCCACGTCGGCGACATGGTGAGCGTGACTGAAGGGAATCGGTTGCGTGAGCACCACCCGCTGACGGGTCGAATAGGACGAACGCACGAAGATCGCGAAGAACCAAATGAGGAAAATCAACACGACAACGCCGGCGAACATCATTGCGCGGGCGATGGCGTTGGAGGAACGGTTGAAAATCTGCGGCATGGAGCGACGAGTAGCCGCACAGACCCAGACACCGGACGAGGGGGAACACCGGCGGCTGGCTCCTTGGTTCCGGTTCGCGGCGGGACCGGACAAAGAACGGGGCTTAGAGTAACCGCAAGAGCCTATTCCGGCAAGTCTCGCTATTGATTGTAAATCTCAGCGAATCAAAGGAGTGTCGGGTTGCTTTTTCGTGCGCGTCGTTGCGCTGAAATTGCGCGCGGGCTCATCACGCGAGGGAACTCAGCGAAAGGAGAGCTGAAGGGCGGGCCCGTGTCCGACGACGGTCTGCCGGTCGGGCACCAGATAGCTTTCCGAGAGGCGCACGAGATCGTCACGGGTGACGGCGTAGAGTTTTCGGATTAGCTCTTCGACGCACACGAAACGATGGTGGTAAATCTCGTTGCGTGCCATGCGAGAGATCTGATGCATCGATCCCTCGAGTCCCAAGATCATCGAAGCCAGTACCTGATTGCGATTGAGCTCGATCTCATCCTGCTCGATTTGTCCTCGGCGCAGATTCTCGTATTCAGCCGCGATGACGGCTAAGGCTCGCTCGCTCTTCTCGGGCGTCGCCGCCAAGGTGGTGCCGATCGCACCGGCATCGGCGCTGAACTCCGCCCAAGAGTAGATACTGTAGGCTAGGCCTTCCTCCTCTCGAACTCTCTGGAAGAGCCGGCTGCTCATCCCCCCGCCCAAGAGGTTGGACAACAGGAAGAGGGCCATTCGATCGGGATGATCGATCCCCACGGTGGGAATCCCGATCTCCAGATAGAGCTGCGAGAGATCTTTGGGATAACGGAAGAGTCCCGGAGCGGGGCCGGGAACTGCCAGCTCGGCGCCTGCTTCCGCGGAACCCCTTGGAAAATGGAAGGCCCGGGCGATCTGCTCCACCCGCTCTTCGGTGACCGCGCCCGCCGCGGTGAGCACGACGTTTTCCCCGCGATGCACCGCGCGCATGCGATCCAGCAGACTTTCGCGGCTGATCGCTTTCACGCTCTCCACGGTGCCCAGGATGGGCCGGCTCAGAGGATGACCGGGAAGCAAGTGCTCCATGAAGCGCTCGTGCACGAAGTCGTCGGGCGTATCCTCGCTGGAGAGGATTTCCTCGATGACGACTTCCTTCTCCAAGCGCGAGCTGATCCGGCGGGATGGGTGGAACGCTCGAGCATCTCCGAGAGAATGGCCAGCGCTTCTTCGAGCTGATGCGGCAACACGCGCAGAGTGTAGGCCGTCATCTCCTTCGTGGTGAAGGCGTCGAGACTGCCGCCCAGCGCCTCCATGTCCCGGCTGAGCTGGAAGGCAGAGCGTCGATCGGTGCCCTTGAACACCATGTGTTCCAGGAGATGACTGATCCCGCCCAGCTGGGGGTCTTCGTGCCGCGTACCGCTGCGAACCCACAGCCCAAAGGAAACTCCGAGCGCGCCGGGGGTCGCCTGTGTGAGGAGCACACTGCCGTTGTCCAGCACGCGACGGGCCGGAGCCGTTTCCTTTTCCATAGGGGGCAGGTTCAAGCGATCACCTCCAGGAGGGGCTCTTGGCCTCGAGAAAAGGAAGGGCGGATCGATGGGATCCGCCCTCGAAGAGCGCAGAAGAATAGCGCAGATTCTACTGGCCGTTCAACACTGCCTTGCGGCTGAGGCGAATGCGGCCGGCGCGTTGGTCCACTTCCAGGACCTCCACCTCGACCTCTTCCCCCTCATGAATGACGTCCGTCACCGCGCGCACCCGCTGGTTGTCGAGTTCGCTGATGTGGAGCAATCCCTCCTTGTTGGGCAGGATCTCCACGAAAGCGCCAAAGTCGGTGATACGCTTGACCAGGCCCTTGTACCGTTTGCCGACCTCGGGTTCGGCCATCATCCCGGCGATGAGATCGATGGCGGCCTGACCCGATGCCTGGTCCATCGCGGAGACGAAGACCAGACCCTCATCGTTGACTTCGATGTTGGCTCCGGTGTCCTCCTGCAGCTTCTTGATGATCTTGCCCCCCGGTCCAATCAGCGCTCCGATCTTGCTGACGGGGATCTGAATCGTGGACATTTTGGGCGCATACTGGCTCAGCTGCTTGCGCGCCTGCGGCAGAACTTCCGACATCTTCTGCAAGATGTGAAGACGAGCGTCGCGAGCATTGCGCAGCGCCTCGTTCATGATCTCGCGGGACAGCCCGGCGATCTTGGTGTCGAGCTGGAAGGCAGTGATACCCTGTTCGGTGCCCGTCACCTTGAAATCCATATCTCCAAGATGATCCTCCAGACCGAGAATGTCGGTGAGAATGGCCACGCGATCGCCTTCCTTGATGAGTCCCATGGCGACTCCCGCCACCGGCGCATGCATCGGCACTCCAGCATCCATCATGGCAAGACTTCCCGCGCAGACCGAGGCCATCGAGGAAGAGCCGTTGGACTCGAGGATGTCGCTCACCAGACGGATCGTGTAGGGAAAGTCCTCACTGGCAGGAACCATGGGCTCCAGGGCACGCTCGGCCAGCATTCCGTGACCGATCTCGCGCCGGCCCGCGCCGCGAAAGAAGCCAACCTCGCCCACACTGAAGGGAGGGAAATTGTAATGGAGCATGAAGCTCTTGTAGCTCTCACCCTCCAGGGCATCGATCTTCTGCTCGTCCTTCTGCGTGCCGAGAGTACAGGCACACAGACTCTGGGTTTCTCCGCGCGTGAAAAGAGCTGAACCGTGAGCCCGCGGCAAGACGCCGGCTTCGATCTCGATGGGACGAACTTCGGTGAGAGCGCGACCATCGGCGCGCTTCTTCTCGCTCAAGACCATCTCTCGCATCGCGCTCTTTTCGAGCTTGCCCAAGATCTTGGCTACCTCGGCCTCCGATTCCTTCAGGATCTTCCTCGGGAACCAACGCGGCCGTGATGTCCGACTTGACTGCATCCACCGCATCCTGTCGCTCCATCTTCCCCTTGATGCGGATGGCCTGCGCCATCTTCGCTCCCCCAAGGTCGTTGACCTTGGCCACGAGGGACTCGTCGATCGCGGCAGGCTTGACGATGCGTTTCTCGGGCGCTCCCACCTTTTCGATGAGTTCCCTCTGCAGCGCGTTGATCTTGCGAATCCAGCTGTGCGCGAAATCGATAGCGTCGAGAAGTTCATCCTCGGACACCTCGTCACAGCTGCCCTCGATCATCACGATCATTTCGTCACTTCCCGCGACCACGAGATCCAACTCGCTCTCGTCCAATTGCTCGAAGGTGGGATTGCAGATCAGCTCTCCCTCCACTCGGCCCACGCGGACTCCACTGATGATTTCCGGGAAGGGAATATCCGAAAGTCCCAAGGCGGCCGAGGCACCACTGATGGAAATGGTGTCGGCACTGTGACTGCCGTCCGCACTCAGAGTGTGGCTGGCAATCTGGATTTCACTGCGAAAATCCTTGGGAAAGAGGGGCCTCAATGGCCGGTCGATGAGTCGGCACGAGAGGACCTCACGGTCTGCCGGGCGCGACTCGCGCTTGAAAAACCCGCCGGGGATCTTTCCCGCGGCATAGGTCCTCTCGCGATATTCTACGAAGAGGGGCAAAAAGTCGCGGTCGCTCTCTCTCTTGGAAGCGACCGCGGTGATGAGGGCCATCGTATCGCCATGGCGTACGATGACGGAGCCGTCCGCTTGCTTGGCGAAGCGGCCGGTTTCGATGCTGAAAGGTGCTCCATTGAGATCCATCGACACGCTGATACTTCGATTTAACAACGCTTTTTCTCCCTACGACTGACGACTGCATTGAAACAGGCTGGCGCAACGATTTGCGCCGCCACAAAACACGGGGAAGAGTTTAGACTGAGCAAGGTCGCCGAACGACCGGCCAAATCTCTTTGGAACACGGCTTAGCCGCGGATACCCAGTTCCTTGATGAGCTTGCGATAGCTCTCGAGGTCCTTGGTCTTGAGATAGTTGAGCAGACGTTTGCGCTGCCCCACCATCTTCAGAAGCCCACGCCGGGAATGGTGATCCTTCTTGTGAACCTTGAAGTGCTCCGTGAGGGTGGCGATTCGCTCGCTGAGAAGCGCGATCTGTACCTCGGGGGAACCCGAGTCACCTTCGTGCTTCTGGTAGGATTTGATGATCCTTTCCTTCGCATCCCTGTTCAGGGCCATCGTCGCTCCTTCTGCCGGGCGGGCCGGCTTCGCGATGGTCGCAGGCTGGACCATCCAGCAATTCTCCGCAGCTCGATTCGCGGAGACGCCGGTGGAGCGCCCACTGGATTTGTCTTTTTTCTCTTCTTTCTACAAACGGCAAGGTACGTTATTTAGGGAGTTTGCGCTTGTCAAGAGCTATTCGGTCTCTTCCAGGGCCTCGCTGCGGATCCCAGCGAAGAACCCAGCGCCTGCGGCCGTTGTGGCGGGAGCGTCGCTTTCAGGAGCTCGGGCACGCGCGCCACGTCTCGTGCGATCTGCCGGGCTAACTCCTCGGCCGAGGCAAAGCGCTGCTGCGCGCGCAGCCGCGGCCCGAAAGACCACCGCCAGCTGTTTATGGTAAAGATCAGGACTAGATTCCAGGAGATGGACCTCCAGCTCCACCGCGCTCTTGGACTTCAGAGTCGGAGCGAGTCCCAGGTTGACGGCGGCCGCCTGCCCACGAGTTCTCCCCCACCACTCTCGCCCAGGCGGCGTAAACCCCATGCGGCGGCAAGAGCTTGGCGGGATGGGTGAGACCTAGATTCGCGGTGGGAAACCCCAGCTTCCGTCCGATTTGCTGACCGCTCTCGACAGGACCCACAACGAGATAGGGATGTCCCAGCATGGCCGTCGCCTCGGCCAGGTCCCCCCGCTCGATCGTCTCGCGGATACGCGAGCTCGAGACGGCCTCGCCCGCGTACTCCACGCTCTCCACTTGCGAGAAGACGAAGCCGAGTTCTGTAGCGAGCGCGCGCGAACGAGTCGGAAGTGCCCCTGCGACCTCGTCCGAAATGGATGTCGTGGCCCAGGATGAAATGTGCCATATGGAGCCGTTCGCACAGGACTTGGCGAACGAATTCGTCGTACTCCATGCGCTGCAAGTTTTCTTCGAAGTCCAGTACATAAAGCCGGTCCAGGCCGGCGGCATCGAGCAGTGCAATCCGTTCCTGCAAGTGTGGTCAAAAGTCGAGGTCGCTGGCTCGGCGTGAGCACCGCGCGCGGATGGCGACCGAAAGTGATGGCGAGCGAACCGGTCAGGCCCTGCACTGCGCGTCAGCTCAAACGCGCGCGACAGGATCGCCGCGTGCCCCAGGTGGAACCCGTCAAAGGTGCCCAGAGTCACCGCCCACGAGCCCTCGAGCTCGCCAAGCTCCAGGAAACTGCCTCTATAGATCTTCACTCGAGTCCTCGGGAAGCACCATCAACAGGCGTGGTGGTCGCCCTGGATTTCCGCCAGCGCCACGAGCCCCCTTCCGGATTCAGCAGGGCCCAGCGCCCCTCGCTTCACGCTTCTGCCACCACTGCAGGGTTGGCTGTCTCCCACTGCGAACTTGACGAAGTTGCTCGCCGTCCAGCGCAAACGGGGCCAGTCCCTCGACCGCCAGCAGCGGCGGAAAGACCCCATGCTCTTCGTCGTCGACGAAATCGCTCGCGAGAGAAGCTCGGGGGCCGACTGCCTGCGACAGCTCGAGCGCCCCCACCTTCTCCCTGCCGCAGGGAATGAAAGGTGCGCCGGGCAGGAAAGGCGCTGACCGAGATCGCGGGCCAGGGCGCGGATGTAGGTTCCCCCTCCGCAACGGACGCGCACGCGCGCGTATTCCTTGAGAAGTCCAAGAGATTGATCTCGTGGATGACCACCTTGCGCGGCTTCAAGTCGGGGATCGTCCCCGCGTCGCGGTAGAGCGCGTAGGCGCGCTTTCCAGCGACCTTGAGCGCGCTCACCATGGGCGGAAGCTGTTCGATGGTGCCTTGAAACTCGCGGAGGGCCGACTCGAGCTGCAAAGCGCAGAAGCGGGGGATGGCGGTCTGAAGAATCTTGCCAGATTTGTCATCGGTGTCGGTGGACGAGCCGAAGCGGATGGTTCCGGTATAACTCTTCTCGCCTTCACTGAGATAACGCATCAAGCGAGTGGCCGGACCCAATCCCAAGACGAGCAATCCGGAGGCAAAGGGATCGAGTGTTCCTCCGTGGCCGACCTTGCGATATCCACTGCTCGTGCGGATCGTGCGCACGAGATCGAAGCTCGTGGGACCCTCCGGCTTGTCCAGAAGGACGATCCTCGAAGGACCCGTGCGTCCGCGGCGACTCACCCCGAAGCTCTCCAGCCCGCGCGAGTTCCTCGCCGAAAGCGGCGGCGACGCGTTTTGTACTTCTTAAAGCTCGCCCTGAAGGGTGCATCCCGCAGCGCGGGCATGGCCGCCACCCCCGAAGAGCTTCGCGATGTTCTCTCACGTCGAAGGGTTCGTTTCCGCGCAGGCTGAGCCTCCAGCTACCGCTCAGCCTCTTCCTTGAAGAGAGCCACGAGCTTGACGCCCTTGGCCGAGGTCGCGAAGTTCACGAAGCCTTCCGTGTCCTCCATTCGTCCCCCCGTCTCCTCGCACATCGCCCTGGTCATCTGGGCGAAGACCACGCGTCCTTCCAGGAGATATTCGAAGGAATCCAGCACTCGGGCCAAGAGCCGCAAGGTGGCGGGGGTTCTCTGGTGAAGGAAGACGTCGGCGAGGAACGCGGCGTCTGCACCGTGTTCCACCAGATCCGCGCCGACCCGCAGAGTCGTGGCATCGGTATTCGAGAAACGAAAGCCACCAGTATCGGTGATCAGCCCTGCGTAGAGGCAGCTTGCGACTCCGCGGCTCAACTCAGTTCCTTCATCGAGGACACGAGAGAGTGGACCAGAGCCGCACTGGCCGCGGCACGCGGTTCCAACCACTCCAGCTCACCGTCTCCTCCGCCATCCTCGGTAAGATGATGGTCGATGACCACGATCATCTCGTCGCCCGTCAGCCCCTGTGCCGCGGGGCCGATGCGCGAAACCTCGTGGCAATCGAAGAGAATCAGGACTTCGGCCTTTTCCTTGAGTTCGCTCACCTGCTCGGCACGGGCGTACCCGGGCAAGTGCTGGAAAGCCGCGGGACCGTCCTCATGTCGAATCATCGCGACCTTCTTTGCCGGCCTCAGCCAGCGCGAGACCCAGACCCAACAAACTCCCCAGGCCGTCGGCATCGGGATTCACGTGAGTGGCCAGGCGGAACTTCCGCTTCTCGCGCAAGAGATCGGTGAGGACCTTAGGCGGCGGATACGGCGTGAAACTCATTACTCGCTCTCTTTCTTACCCCTGGCATCGTCTTCTTGCGGGGTCTCGCCCGCGTCGGGCGCGAGATCCTCGAGGATTTGCTCCAAACGGAAGGACCGATCTAGGCTCTCATCGTAGAGAAACACGAGCCGCGGGATCGTCCTCAGGCGCAGAGAATCGCCAATGATTCCACGAAGGAAGCGCGCGCTGCTCTTGAGACCAGCCTGAGATTTGCGCCGGTCCTCGCCCTCTTCCATGACAGTATAGAACACGCGCGCGATTGTCTTATCACCATTCAGTCTCACCTCGTTGATGGTGACAAAACCGATACGCGGGTCCTTTACCCTTGTGCTCAGGGCCTCGGCAATGATGCGTCGCAGCGTTTCCTCCAGATGTCCTTCGCGCATGGACTCTCTCCTAGAAATACTCCACCACGCGATGAACGAGCTCCAGCCGTACATCCGCGTCGAGAAAACGAGTCACTTGCTCCAGAACACGATCCGCAAGCGCCTTCTCCTCCGCCACCACCGCGATTCCCAGCTCGGCCTCGGTCCAGCTTTCCTTATTGCCGAGCTCTGCAATGCTCAAGTTGAAACGATTGGAGAGCCGCGTCTTGACGCTCGAGATCACTCTTCGCTTCTCCTTGAGGGAGCTGCACGCCTGAAGACGGAGCAAAAGGTGCAGGGATGCGACGATCATCGGCTCTTAGTGTGCCCGAGGAGATCCGGCGCCCTTCGGGATTCAGCCGGGGGCCTCACTTTCGGACCGGGCGAAGGAGAGACTAGAGCTCCTGTTCCACTTCTTCGATTTCGTAGGTCTGCAAGGTGTCGCCCACCTGGACGTCCTGGTAACCCTCCACCCCGATCCCGCACTCGAAGCCGGCCTGGACCTCGCGCGCGTCATCCTTGAATCGCCTCAGGGAGGAAATCACGCCCTCGTAGATCTGGACTTGGTCGCGGATGACCTTGACCCGGCTGTTTCTCTTGATCGTGCCTTCCACCACCATGCAGCCCGCGATCACCCCCACCCGAGGAACCTTGAAGGTCTCGCGCACCTCGGCCGCGCCCGAAGCCACTTCTCTCTCCACCGGCTTGAGCAGACCGCTCATGGCTTGCTTGACCTCGTCCACCGCCTCGTAGATCACGTTGTAGGTGTGAATTTCCACGTTTTGCCGCTTTGCGGCTTCGCGCACCCCGGCGGGAGGATGCAGGTGGAAACCCACGATGATGGCATCGCTGGCCGCGGCCAGGTTCACCTCGCTTTCGGTGATCCCACCCACCCCCTTGCGGATGACATTCACCGTAACTTTTTCCGTGCTCAATTTCATGAGAGAGTCGCATAGCGCTTCGACCGATCCCGCTACGTCGCCTTTGACCAAGAGGTTGAGCTCCTGGGCTTCGCCTCCCTGGATCTTGTCGAAAAGATTCTCCAGGG
>CAVSGG010000016.1:0-26582 GCA_963727455.1 Candidatus Krumholzibacteriota bacterium
TGAAACCCGGCTCACTCCGCAGCCCATGGCAAGCTGAAGAGATCTCACTATCCTGGGGAGAGACGAAATGAAAGGACGACGAGCATGAAGATCGCAGTGACCGGATCCACGGGACATCTTGGCCGATTGGTCATCGCCGCGCTGAACAAGAAAAACTCGAAGAACGAGATCTTTGCCCTGGCCCGCTCCACCGACAAGGCCAAGGACCTAAAGCGAGCGTTCGCAAAGCCGACTACGACGAACCACCAACCCTTGCCCCCGCTCTTGCCGGCATCGACACCCTGCTCCTGGTCTCGGCGAGCGAGATCGGGCAACGCGCGCGGCAGCACCGCAATGTGATCGACGCCGCCAAGAAAGCGGGCGTCAAGCGCATCGTCTACACCAGCCTTCTGCACGCGGATACTTCCTCTCTCAGTCTGGCTGGTGAGCATCTCGAGACGGAAGCGATGTTGAAGGAGTCGGGGATTCCGCACACGCTCCTGCGCAACGGTTGGTACACCGAGAACTACGCCAGCGCAATCACCGCGGCCGCGCCAATGGAATGCTCGTCGGGAGCGCGGATGACGGAAAGATCTCCTCGGCCGCACGCGCCGACTACGCCGAAGCCGCCGCCGTCGCCGTCCTCGACGACACACACGCGGGAAAGACCTACGAACTCGCCGGAGACGAGTCCTACACCATGCACGAACTCGCGGCCGAGATTTCCAGGCAGTCGGACAAGGTCATTCCCTACCAGGATCTCCCCCAGGAAGACTATGCCGCCATCCTCATCAAATCGGGATTGCCTGAGGAGATGGCGCAGATCTTCGCGGGATGGGACATCTCGACCGCCGAAGGAGCGCTCTTCGACGACGGCCGCCAGCTCTCGAAGTTGATTGGAAGGCCCACCACGCCGATGGCGAAGAGCGTGGCGCAGATTCTGGCGCATCCGAGCGCTTCCTGAGCGCGCGCTACTCGACCGGCTCCACCGCCGGCGCCGGCGGCGGAATCGGCTTCGCCCGCCGCGCGTGCGCCACCCCCAAAATGATCGCCACCGCCACCACGATCACCGCCGCGCCGGCCATCATGCGCGGGGTCAGGTACTCCCCGCCCACGCTCCAGCCCAGCACCACCGCGATCACCGGATTCACGAAGGCGTAGGTCGACACCGCCGGCGCGCTGCGCACGCTGAGCAACCATATATAGGCCGTCGTCGCGATCAGCGAACCGACCACCGAGAGATAGAGCAGAGCCATCAGCGACCTGGTAGTGATCTGCGCCAGCTCGACCCGTCCCCACTCCCCGCTCACCGTCCCGGCGAAGATCAACACCAGTCCGCCCATGAACATCTGCATCGAGACGTACACCAGGGGCGAAGAAGGCCGCGGCACGCGCCGCGACAAGAGCGAACCGATCGACCACAAAAACGCCGCCAGCATCAACACGCCCCCGCCCACCGGATCCACTCGCGCCAATTCGTCCCCGCTGGGCGCCATCAACCAGGCCACTCCCCCGAAACCCAAGAGCAAACCGAAGATGGTCCCTCCGTGCAGGCTCGGTCCGCCGAAGAAGAAGCGATCGAAGAGCGTCATCCACAGCGGAAGGGTCGCGATCATCACCGCCGCGACCGAGGAGGGCACGGTCTGCTCGGCCCAACTCACCAGTCCGTTGCCGCCGAACATCATGAACGCGCCCAGAATGAGAGCCGAACGCCAGTGCGCCCAGCTAGGCCGGGGCCCGCCCTTGCGGCGCAACCACAGGTACATGGGCAGACCGGCAATGATGTAGCGCGTCCCCGCCATCAAAAACGGCGGCACCGTCTCCACGGCATAGCGAATGGCCAGGTAGGTCGAACCCCAGCAGAGGTACACCGCGGCGAACGCCAACACGACGCGCGTGCGAGAGGGTGGCATCGAGAACTACTCTCCAGAATCCGGGGAATCGCTCGCCCCTGCTCGGGGGGAATGCTTCGCCCCGCGGCGGGGGGCATTGCTCATCGAATCATCCAGCGCACACACCGCATAGCGCGCGCGGCGCTCCTTCAACTTGCGCACCGCGCGGTGCACCGAATCGTCCGACTCCAAATCGGCCACTTCGTCAAAAGCAACCCAGCGCGCATCCAGCGCATCGCTGCCCGCCCGCAGCTCGCCGCCCGGAGCGCGAAACACGAAGCGCAGATCGAAGTGCTCGTGCGCCGGCTCGGCCGGCCGCGCCCCCTTGGCCTTGCGCGGAGGAATCGCATGCACGTCGACATCCAGCAGTCCCTCGCCCAGACGCACCAGATCCTCGAGCCCCGTTTCCTCGTGCAACTCGCGCCGCACCGCTTCCACCACGTCGCCGTCCTCGGGATCCACATGCCCGCCGGGCTGCAACCAGCGTCCCAGCTTCGCATGATGAATGAACAGAATTCGCTCCAGCCGCGCATCCAGCACGAAGGCGCTGGCCGTGAAGTGACCGGGCGCAAACAGCGTCCGCGCGAAAGGATCGTTCGCATTCTCCAAGAGCTCGCGCATGCGCCGCAGATGCTCTTGCTCGCGCGCATCTTCGGGCTCGTGCGCGTCGAGCAGCGCGGCTAGATGTTCTCGGCGTGTCAATTCGTCTCCTGACTTCCATTCGCCTCTGCGCTATCTTCTCCCGACGGGCAATCCCCGCACAAGCGCAGAAAGGAAACTCATCTTATGGCCGTCGAAATTTCCGTGGTCTACGAAGGCGAACTCCACACCGAAGCCACCCACGGACCCTCCGCCGTCACTCTCAACACCGATGCGCCGGTCGACAACCGCGGGCGCGGCACTTCCTTCTCCCCCACCGATCTGGTGGCCACCGCGCTGGGCTGCTGCATGCTCACCCTCATGGGCATCGCCGCCATGGATCGCGAGATCGACATCGCGGGCACCCGCGTGAAGGTCTTCAAGGAGATGATCAACGATCCCCATCGCCGCATCAAAAGCCTGCGCAGCATCGTCACCATGCCCCGCGCACTTCCCGAGAAGCAGCGCACCATCCTCGAACGCGCCGCCCTCACCTGCCCGGTCCACCAGAGCCTGGCCGAAAAGGTCGAGCGCCCGGTGGAGTTCGTCTGGCCACAGTAGATGCACGACGGCGGCGTGGCATCCCGGCGCGGCAGATGACCGCGCAGGCACGGCAGACGCCTTAAACTCTGTCCCTCACCAGCGGCTGACTCAAACAGTGCGGCCCGCCGCGCGCGCGGCTCAATTCGTGGCTCGGGAGCAGGACGCACTTGCGTCCCCCATCCAAATCCAGCGGATCAGGACTCTCCAACACTTCTTCCGCGGTCAAAATGGCGAAGCCGTGCCGCTCGAACTCCTCGATCGTGCGCGGATTACGGTCGTACAGGGTGATCACTCCCGGTGCCAGGGCCAGCGCGTTGGCCCCATCGGTCCACTGCTCGCGCTGCTGATCCACCGCATCGGTCCCGCCACAGCGAATCGCCTCCAGGTCGAGACCGCGCTCACGAAGCGCACCGAGAAAGCTCGAGCGCGCCGATGGATGCGGATGCTCCTCGTGCAGGTCGAACTCGTAGACGTGCGTCTCCTCCGAGGCACCGGCCATGATCACCGGCGCGTGCACCAGGCAGGCGTCGCGGTCGATGGGAGTGAACACTGTATCCAGATGCATGTAGGCCCGGCTGCGCGGCAGCACCGCCACCACGAGATAGCGCGGTGCGCCCTCCTGCCGCCCCAAGGCCTTCACCAGGCGCCGGATCCCGGTCTGGTTGGTGCGCTCGGACAGGCCCACCGCCAGTACTTCCTCGCTCAGCACCATCACGTCTCCGCCCTCGTAGTGCGGCCGGTGCAGTCCCAGAAGCGTGGGGCCGCCGTCCTGGGTCACCAGCGGATCCAGCCACACCCGCGTGTCCTTATAAGTGGGATGAAAGCGGAAGATGGCCGAGCTGAGCACCGCCTCGCGCCAGCGCGCCTCGGTGGCCATCGAGGCAAAGAGCACCCCCTCGCCCAGGGCGATCAAGGGGTCGCGCTGAAAGCACCAGTTGGGCGCGGGGGAGAGTTCGAAGAGCCCGTCGACCGAGAGCGCGGGCAAGCCGCCGGCCAGCCGCGATCCGTAGAGCACCAGCTGCGCCAGCGCCAGCGGATCGTCCTGCGCGCCGAGCGAGTGATTTTCCAGCACCGCGCGCCGCACCCACTCCCGCGCCTCGGGGTCCTTCAGCGCCTCGGCCAGAAGATCGAAGACCTCGAGCACCTCGATGCCGGCCTTCTGCAGCACCCGGCGGAAGGTCAGATGCTCCTCGCGCGCCTGATCCCCGTAGAGGATGTCGTCAAAGAGCAGCTCTTCCATCATGGTCGGCACCATGGTGTCGACCTCGCGGCCGGGCTGATGCATCAGCAGCCGGCGCAGTCGTCCGACTTCGGAATGGACGGATACGGAGGGCATCGGGCCTGCCTACGGTCAGGGGGAACCCGAGCAGAGTACTAGGGATCACGAGTTTTCGCGGGGGGAAATTTCCGCCAGCCGGCGGGCAGCGCTAGTGCGCCGCCCCCGGCTCGTCGAAGACGAAGATGAGATGCCGTCCTTCCACCGTCACGAAGGCGGTCACCGGGAAGGCGGGCGCGCGGTCCGCGCGCCAGTAGGCCCACCAGGCGCGGCCCTCCTGCGCCGGCACCTCCAGGCGATAGGGCGCCACCGGAGCCACCGTGGACCAGTCGTTGGGGGTCACCCCGCTGCCCTGGGTCTTCCAGGAGGGACTGCTCACCGGCGCCTGCACCTCGCCCTTGCCCGTGGAGACCCCGCCCGCGTAGCCCAGGGTGTCTCCGCTGTACTCGGGGCCGTCCAGGCCCAGGTTGTCGTGCGCGTAGTTCGAGTTCTCCCGCGCGCTCTTGCCGCGCAGTCCGCACAGATCGGCCCCGTGGAAGTCGCTCACCGCTTCCAGCCACTGTCCCTTGGAATCGACCATGCGCAGGTCGTCCCGCGAGATCTCCAGTTCCTTGTCCTCCCGGTTGGTCACGATGAGATCAAGACCATAGAAGGAGCCCACGCGGAAGGCGGCGACGGCCACGTGCAGCGCGTTGTCGCCGGCCACCAGGCCCTCCCGCATCACGGAATCGGGCGCCAGCGCGTCGTAATTCGGCATCTCGGACAGCCGAATGCTGTAGTCGCTGGTCACTCCGGGCAGAGACTCGGATTGGCCGCCGGAGGCGGAAGGATCGGTTTGGGCGTTTCGGTTGGCGCTCGCGCAGCCGCAGAAAAGAAGAGTGAAGGCAATGGCCTTCGAAATGCGTCCCATGGTCAGCTCCCGGGCGGTGTGCTCGCCCCCCGAGGGGGGGATCGCAGCAACTTTTTTGCCCAGAGGATCTTCGGATAGTATCCTGGAGCCGTGAGTCCTCACCATCGCGTGAACGATCGCCCCACGCCCCAAGCTTCCCGATGAGGGAATCGCGGCCGTGTTGAAACTGGCGATCGACAGCGGGCATGATGCGCCTCGCCGACGCACCGCAGTGCCGCTCCGATGGAAAAACCGCCAGCGACAGGATCTGGCAATCGAAGCTGAATAGACCCAAGAACCTCAGGCAGGAGCATACCATGGACAGGCCCATGCGCGTAGCGGTAACCGGCGCCGCCGGACAGATCGGCTACAGCCTTCTCCCCCGCATCGCCGCCGGCGAAATCTTCGGACCCAAGCAGCCGGTGATCCTTCAATGTCTGGAAATCCCCCCCGTGATGAAGGCCCTCGAGGGCGTCGCCATGGAGCTGGATGACTGCGCATTCCCTCTCTTGCACGACATCGTTCTGGCCGACGACCCCAAAGTCGCCTTCAAGGACGCTGATCTCTGCCTCCTCGTGGGCTCCAAGCCGCGCGGGAAGGGCATGGAGCGCAAGGATCTCATCCGCGAGAACGGCCCCATCTTCACCTCCCAAGGCGCCGCCATCCAGGCTGTCGCCTCTTCCAAGGTGCGGGTGGTCGTGGTGGGAAACCCCTGTAACACCAACTGTCTCATCACCATGGCCAACGCGCCGGAGGTGCCGCGCGAGAATTTCACGTCCATGACTCAGCTCGACCACAACCGCGCTCAGAGTGCCATCGCCAAGAAGGCGGGCGTGCAGAGCCGCGAGGTCAAGAACGTCATCATCTGGGGCAACCACTCCTCGACCCAGTACCCCGACTGGCATCATGTCATGGCGGGCGACAAGCCGGCCAAGGAGCTCATCGACGATGCCTGGTTCAAGGAGACCTTCATTCCCATGGTGCAAAAGCGCGGGGCGGCGATCATCGCAGCGCGCGGCCACTCTTCGGCCGCCAGCGCCGCCAACGCCGCGCTCGAGCACGCTCGCAAGCTTTTCCAGGGCACTCCCCAGGACCGTTGGACCTCGATGGCCATCCCCTCCACCGGTGCCTACGGCATTCCCGAAGGCCTGCTCTGCTCGGTGCCCGTCAGCTGTGACGGCAGCGGCGTGCCCAAGCTGGTGGAAGGCGTGGAGCTGAACGAGTTCAGCAAGGAACGCCTGATGGCTTCGGTAGCGGAGCTCCAAGAAGAACGTGAAACTGTGGCGGACCTCTTGCCGTAGGTTGATCCGCCGCTTGCTCGCAGGTGGGGGGGCGGATGTTCGCATTTCTCCCCCACCTGATCTTACCATCTCTCCCGCATGCGTCCCGACCCATGACCCTATTCGCCACCCTGCTTCTGGCCCTGCTCTTGGCCACCCCACCCTCCTACGCGCAAGAGCACGAGGCCGGCTCGTCGCGCGCGGACCGTAGCGAGCGTTCCGCGACGCTCTACGGCGGTACGGACAGCTTGCTCGTGGTCATCGAGGGCCCGGCCGATTCCGCGCTCACCCTGAGGCAATGCGTCGATGAGAGCATGCGGGCCAACGACCAACTGCAAGTCGAACACGAACGTTTGAACGAACTGCACGCCAAGAAAGTGCAGGCCCGCGCCGACGGACTGCCCAGTCTGGACCTGGTGGGCAACTATTCCCGCGGGCGCGATCCCAGCTTCGCGCTGGATTCCACTTTCGGCGGCGGTGGCAACGGCGGCGGCTTCGGGCCGGTCAGCACGGGGAACGCCGCCTTC
Source organism: Candidatus Krumholzibacteriota bacterium (assembly GCA_963727455.1). Classification (GTDB taxonomy): domain Bacteria; phylum Krumholzibacteriota; class Krumholzibacteriia; order JAJRXK01; family JAJRXK01; genus JAOZPE01. Next base: position 7,026 of record CAVSGG010000016.1, read on the forward strand.
GACTCCCTCTTTACCGAAGCGATGGGTCAGCTCTTTGCCGGCGACAACGGCGGTTTCATCCCCGCCCCGGAGAACATCCCCGCCCAGACCTTCTGGCGCGCCAGCGCGGACCTGAGTTGGGAACTGCACCCCACGCGCGTGATCTATGCCCTGAAGGCGGCGAACATCGCCATCGAGCAGCAGGAACTCGTCATTCAGGACACCGAGAACCGCACTATCGAGGACACGATGCAGCGCTACTATTCGGTGCTCTCCGCGCAGGCCCAGGTGCGCTCGCTGCAGGCCGAACTCGACGCCCGGCACGAATTTTTGGACATCTCGCGGCGCCGCTACTTCCTGGGCTTGACCACCGGCCTGGACACTCTGCAGGCGCGGGTGCGCCTGATGAACCTTGTGCCCCAACTGCGGCGCGCGCAGCAGGACGTCGAGGATGCGGGCGCGCAGCTCAACATCCAGATGGGACGCGACGCGCACACCCCGCTGCAAATTCTCGAGGAATTTCAGATCGAAAGCGATCCCGTCGACCTGGATCAAGCGGTGGCACTGGCCCTGAAGCGTCCCGACATCACCAAGTCCGAGCTGAGCGAGGACTACCTGCACCACGAGCGTGACACCCTCAAGAGCGAGATGCATCCCTATCTGCGCCTCAACGCGGCCTACGGCTACGTCACGCGCGACCTGAGCGAATTCACCAACCGCGGACACGATTTCTGGAGCACCGGCGTCTCCTTGACCGTTCCCCTCTTCGACGGCTTTCTCACCAAAGGGCGGGTACACGAGCGCGACGCCGCGATACGCCGCACCCAGCATCAGACCAGTGGCCTGCGCAAGGACGCCGAGGCCGAGGTGATTTCCGCGCTGGGTGAGTTGAAGATCGCGCGCGCAAACCTGAGCGCGGCCAAGCTCAATCGCGAGCAGGCGGAAGAGGCCCTCACCCAGATGAACCGCCGTTACGAACTCGGCAAGGCGGGCTACCTCGATGTCTTGAACGCGCAGGCTGCGCGTTTCACCGCCCGCAGCAACCTCATCCAGGCCTATCACGACGTGCTGGCCTGGACCGCCACGCTCAAACGAGCCATGGGAGTTCGTCCCACCCGGCCGCTTTCGGAAATCGAGGAGATCCAGCCATGAAGCGCATCCTGTATCTCGTCACTCTCCTTCTGGCTCTGAGTGCATCCGGCTGCGCGCGGAGTGGAGCAAGCGACGAGCAAAACAAGCAGGAGCCGCCGAAGAACGTGCGCGTGCTCGTCCTCACTCGCGGCGATCTGCACGAGTACATCAATTTGACCGGTCCTCTGCGTCCGTACGCGCGCCACCGACTTGAGCACCCAGGAGAGCGGCACCGTGCAGTCGATTGCCCACGACAAGGGCAGCGAAGTGAAAGAAGGCGAGACGATCGTCCTTCTGGACCGCGATCTCCTGGCGGCCCAGCTCGAATCCGCGAAGGCGGACTGCCAGCTGAAAGCTTACAACGAAGACCGCACGCGTTCGCTCTACGAGGACAACTCGGTGAGCAAGCAGGAGATGCTCTTGGCCCACACACAATTGGCGCAGGCGGAAGCGGCGCGTGACGTGGCGCGCATTCGTTACGAGCGCTCTGCGATCAAGGCGCCGTATGACGGCATGGTCAGCGATCGCTTCGTCGATCCCGGCGCCCTGGTGATCGTGGGTCAGAAAGTGGCGCGCCTGGTCGATCCCTACACCCTCAAACTCGAGGGTGGAGTCACCGAAAGGGAGATTAGCTACCTGACGGTGGGAGCACCCGCGCTGATCTCCTTCGAGGGAAACGAGGCCACGGCGCCGGGCAGAGTGGCGTGGGTTGGACTGGAAGCTTCCCCCGACGCGGGGAAGTTCAAGGTGGAGATTGAAATTGACAACTCGCAGCTGCGCTTCCGGCCCGGCGTGGTGGGCAACGCGCGCGTCAACAAGCGCGTGCACCACGACGCCATCGTCATTCCGCGCGATGCGGTGGTTCACCATCCCGGCGGTCTCGTCGCTTTCGTGGTGAAGGGAGAGCGCGCCGAGCAACGGGAAGTCACGCTGGGCGCGAGCGAGGGCGCGATGGTCATCGCCCAGAGCGGCCTGGCGCAAGGCGACACCCTGGTGGTGCGGGGACAGCGCGATCTGGTGAACGGCTCGCGCATTGCCATTCAAGAACGATCCACTCGTCCCGACGGCAGCGTGCCCGGTGATCCCGGCGTGGTGCGAGAGAACTCGGTCCAGAACCTGAGGGAATCTCAGGAGGGCCAAGAGCAGCCGCACGGGGCCAGCCGATGAAGATCACCCGGCTGGCCATCCGCAAGGGCATGACCACGCTCGCCCTCATGGCGGTGGTCAGCATCCTGGGCGTGGTGTCCTACCTGGGCCTCCCCCGCGAGAGCACGCCCGACGTGAAGATTCCCTATGTCATCGTGAGCGCGCCCTACCTGGGCACATCGCCGCAGGACATGGAGAACATCGTCACGCGCAAGCTGGAGAAGCAGCTCAAGAGCCTGGACAAGCTGAAAGAAATGACCAGCTACTCCAACGAGGGTAACTCCACCGTGGTGCTGGAGTTCACTCCCGACGTGGAGATGTCCGATGCCCTGCAGAAGGTCCGTGACGCGGTGGAGATGGCCAAGCCGGACCTACCCCAGGACGTCAAGGACGACCTGGTGGTGCGGGAGCTCTCCGCCGATCAGTGGCCCATCATGCGCGTGGTTCTGGCCGGCGATTACGATCCGGTGGCGCTCAAGCAGGTCGCGGAAGACTTGCAAGATCGACTCGAGCAAGTCAAGGGTGTGCTCAGCGTCGATCTCTTGGGCGGAGTCGAACGTGAAGTCAAAGTCGAAGTCGATCCGGATCGGCTGCGCTTCTACGGCTTGGGCTTGAAGGACGTCAGGGACGCCATCGCCGACGAGAACATCACGCTGCCCGGCGGGGAAATCTCCATCGGCACCTACGAGTACCAGGTGCGGGTGCCCGGGGATCTCGAAGACTACAAGCTCATCAACGACATCGTCCTCAATCCGGCTGCGCAAGACCCCGTCTACATCAAGGATGTCGCCAAGGTCTCTTTCGGGATCAAGGAACCCACCACGATCAGCCGCCTCAACGGGCGCGACTCGGTGACCTTATCCGTGAAGAAGCGCAGCGGCGAGAACATCATCCGCATCGCCGAGCAGATTCATCAGATCGTAGAGGATGCCAAACCTGGCTTCCCCGAGGGCACCGAAGTGGCGGTGGTCGCCGACCAGTCCACCGACATCAAGCACATGGTGAACGAGCTGGAGAACAACATCTTGAGCGGTCTGATTCTGGTGATCGCGGTGCTTTTGATCTTCCTCGGATTCACGAACTCGCTCTTCGTCGGTCTGGCCATCCCCTTTTCCATGCTCATTTCTTTCGTGGTACTGCAGGCCTTTGGCATCACCCTGAACATGGTGGTTCTGTTTAGTCTCATCCTCGCTCTGGGGATGCTGGTGGACAACGCCATCGTGATCGTCGAGAACATCTACCGTCACCGACACCTGGGGAAAGACGAGATCGAAGCCGCCGCGTTCGGAACCCACGAAGTCGGCGGCGCGGTGACCGCCTCCACCATCACCACCCTCTGCGCCTTCGCGCCTTTGGCCTTTTGGCCGGGCATCATGGGCGAGTTCATGCGCTACTTGCCCATCACCGTCATCATCACTCTCTCAGCCTCGCTCCTGGTGGCGCTCATCTTCAATCCGGTCCTCTGCGCGCGCTTCATGCGCGTCGACACCAGCAAGAAGAAAGTGAGGCTGGGCGATCGCCTCCTGGACTGGGGCCTCTCCACCTACGAGCCAACCCTGCGTTGGGCGCTGGATCATCGTGGGCTCTCGATGATCGGTATGTCGCTGCTTTTTCTGGCGGTGCTAGTGGCCTTCGGCATCTTCAATGCCGGAACCGAGCTCTTCCCCGACACCGATCCCACCCTGGCCTACGTCGACGTGAACGCTCCCTCGGGGACGCGCATCGAGCTCAGCGACCAGTACTCCCGGCAGATCGAAAAGGAAATCGCCAAGCTCCCCGACTTGAAGGCCTACATCACCGGCGTGGGAGTGGAGTCCTCGGGCTTCGGAGATCCCAGCAACGCCCCAGCGAATCGCTCGCGGCTCGACATGGAGTTCGTGCGCTCGGAAGATCGCCACGGAAGCTCCCGCGAGTATCTGGAGCGTCTGCGCAAGTCGCTGAAAACCTTCACCGGCGCCAAGCTCACCATCGACAAACAGGAAGAGGGTCCACCGACCGGACCTCCGGTAGACGTGCAGATTCAGGGCGACGACTTCGCCACCCTTTCCGATCTGTCCAAGCAAATTCAAGAACTCATCGCCGACATTCCCGGCCTGGTCGATCTCCACGACGATCTCGATCGAGGGCGCCCGGAGATCCTCATCGTACCCGATCTGGATCGCGCGGCACGCTACGGTCTGCGCACCTTCGACATCGCCTCCACCGTGCAGACCGCGATCAAGGGCGTGGAAGTTTCCAAGTACCGCCATGGGGAGGACGAGTACGAGATCGTGGTGCGCTACAACCAGCCTTCCCGCAGCAATCTGGAGAGACTGGAAGATTTGACCGTGTTCTACGAGGGACAGAGCATTCCGCTCACCGCCTTTGCCAGAGTGACCTACAGCAGTGGAGTCAGCCAGATCCAGCGCATTGGCGGGCAGAGGGTGGTCAACGTATTGGGAGAGGCCGCCACCGGCACCAACGCGATCGCGCTCCTCTCGGAGGTGCAGCGCCGCGTGAGCCAGATCGATCTGCCCGAGGGTTACAGCATCGTCTACAAGGGTCAGAACGAGGATCAGGAAGAGTCCACCGCATTTTTGAGCAAGGCCTTCCTGATCGCGCTCATGCTCATCTTCATCGTTTTGATCACGCAGTTCGATTCGGTGACGGTTCCGCTGGTGATCATGGCCAGCGTGATCTTCTCCCTCATGGGGGTCTTCTTGGGCCTCATGTTCACGCACACTTCTTTCGGAATCATCATGACCGGTGTCGGAGTGATTTCCCTGGCGGGGATCGTGGTGAACAACGCCATCGTTCTACTCGACTACGTCATTCAGTTGCGCCATCGCGGGCTGGACAAGCATGAAGCGCTGATCGAGGCGGGCAAAACGCGCTTCCGGCCCGTGATTCTCACCGCGGTCACCACCATCCTGGGACTCATTCCTCTCACCACCGGTTTCTCGCTGGACTTCGACCAGCTCCTCTCGGGACACCTGAACCGCGCCATCGTTTTAGGCGGAGAGAGCAGTCAATGGTGGGGACCCATGGGCGTCGCGGTCATTTGGGGACTCTCGGTGGCGACCTTTCTCACCCTGGTGATCGTGCCCGTCATGTACTCCAGTCTGGATCCGGTCAAGGGTACCCTGCGGCTTCTCCTCTTCGATTGGTGGCGGCCCTCCAAGCGCGAATCGGCCTAAATGGGGCCTCACCGCTCGCACGGGGCATTCCCTTGCCGCAATCGGCTCGGAGTCTTACCATGCCCGCGCGTAGAACTCGCTCTCCGCAAGCGTGAATCTCCTCGAGTTTGGCTCTCCCCTGCTAGGAGTACTCATGAAGCATTCTGGCGCCGCGCGCGCTCTTTCGCTGGCGATCGTCACCCTCTTGGGACTTTTCCTATTGGTGCCACTGACGCAAGCCGCCGGCGCGAAAGAGGAGGCAAAGCAAAAGCGCGCCTTCGAAATCTCCGACTACTACCGCAGTCAAAACGTGGGCAGCCCCTCGCTGAGTCCCGATGGTGAGACCGCCGTCTTCACCCTGAGCAAAACCAATTTGGAGAAACACGAGAAGTGGTCCGATCTGTGGTCACTCGACCTGAAGTCCGGACACACCCACCAACTCACGCACCTGAAGAAGACGGATGGACATCCGCGCTTCTCACCTGACGGCAAGCACCTGCTCTTCGTGAGTGACCGCGAGGATGGCGAGGATCAGCTCTACCTGATGTCGATGGCGGGCGGTGAAGCGCTCCAGCTCACTCATTTTCCGGCCGGACTCTCCGATCCCGAGTGGAGTTACGACGGCCGCTATCTCGTCGCCACCAGTGAGGTGTATCCCGAGTGCGGCGCCGACCCCGATTGCTACACCAAGATCTCCGACGCGATGAAGGACGGGCCCTTGCACGTCCACGTTGCCGACCACCTCCTCTATCGCCACTGGACGAGCTGGAGGGACGGCCTCTACAGCCACATCATGCTCATCGACGCCGAAACCGGAGAAGTCGTGCGCGACCTCACTCCCGGTGAGTACGATGCGCCCACTTTCATGCTGGGTGGCGGACGCGGCTACGCACTGGCCCCCGACAAGAACGAGATCTGTTTCGTAAGCAATCACGACGAGGATCCCGCGAGCTCCACCAACGCCGACCTGTGGATCGAGCCGCTCGAGGGAGAGGGAGAAGCCACCAACATCACCGTGGCCAATCGGGGACACGATTCCGCGCCCCTCTACTCCCCTGACGGGCGCTACATCGCCTACCTCTCACAGGAGACCCCGGGCTACGAGTCCGACCTCTACCGGCTCGCCCTCTACGACCGCGAGAGCGGCGAGATCCGCTACCTCACCGACCATGGCAATTTCAACGACTGGATCAGCGACTTCCGTTGGAGCAACGACAGCAAGTCGATCTATTTCGTGGGCGAGGTGCCGGCGCGCAACGCGCTCTTCCGCGTGGAGCTTTCCAGTGGCAAGGTGCAGGAGATCTATCGCAAACACGTGATCGGCGGCTTCGAGCTGGATCCCGCCACCCACTCGATCGTCTTCAACCAGAAGGCCATGGATTGCCCCTTCGAGATGTACCGCATCGACATGAAGGGCAAGAAGAACGAACGACTGACCCACTTCAACGAGAAGCTCCAAGAGGAAGTCGACCTGCGCCCGCCGGAAGAAATGTGGGTGCAGGGCGCGGGCGACTACAAGGTGCAGATCCTGCTCATCAAGCCGCACGGCTTCGATCCCAACAAGCGCTATCCCCTCATTTTGAACGTGCACGGCGGCCCCCAGGGAGAGTGGATGGATAACTGGCGCGGCGACTGGCAGGTGTATCCGGGCAAGGGTTACGTCATCGCCATGCCCAATCCCACCGGCTCCACGGGCTACGGGCAAGAATTCACCGACGCGATCGGCGGCGACTGGGGCGGGCGTCCCTATGAGGACCTGATGAAAGTCACCGATGCCCTGAGCCAACTGCCCTACGTGGACAAGGACCGCATGGGCCTTATGGGTTGGTCTTACGGCGGTTACATGGTCATGTGGATGGAAGGGCACACCGACCGCTTCAAGGCCGCGGCCTCCATGATGGGGGTCTACGACCTGCACTCCATGTACGGTTCGACCGAGGAGCTGTGGTTCCCCGAGCGCGACTTGCAGGGCATGCCCTGGAACAGCGATCTCTACCAGAAATGGTCTCCATCCAATTTCGAGAAAAATTTCAAGACTCCCTGCCTGGTCATCACCGGCGAGAAGGACTTTCGGGTTCCTTATCCGCAGAGCCTTTCCTATTTTACGGCTCTGCAGAGGCAGAACGTACCCAGCCGTCTGGTTGTATTCGCCAAAGCGGGACACTGGCCCAGCTGGTACGAAATGGCCTTCTACTACAACGAGCACTTGGCCTGGTTCGCCAAGTACCTGGGAGGCGGAGAAGCGCCCTACGACCAAAAAGCCTTCTCGCGCAATCTGCTCTTTCAGGACGAGAACTGAGCCTTCGCCCCTCGTGGCGCAGGAAGGGTGGACCGACATGAAGAAGATCCTGGTTCTGGGAGCGGGTCAGAGCGCCCCGTATTTGATCCACACTCTGCTGGAGAATGCCAGCGAGCATGATTGGTTCGTTACGGTCGGCGATCTCGACGTGAATCTGGCACAGGCGAGAGTGGGCCGCCACGAACGCGCGGAAGCAGTTCACTTCGACATGAGCGACGCGGATTTGCGGGAGACTCTCATCGAGAAAGCGGACGTGGTGGTGTGCATGATGCCCCCCATCTTCCAGTCCTTGCTCGCGACCGATTGCGTGCGCCTGAAGCGTTCCATGATTTCCGCTTCTTACCGGAGCGCGGAAGTGAGAGACCTCGAACGTGACGCGGAACGCCACGGCGTTCTCATCCTCTGCGAAATGGGTCTCGATCCGGGCATCGATCACATGTCAGCCATGCACCTCATTCAATCCATTCAGGACGAGGGCGGTAAAATCACCGGCTTTTGTTCCTACGGCAGCGGAATCCCCGCCCCGGACCAGGAACAGAACCCCCTTCGCTACGTCATCACCTGGAATCCTCGCAACGTGGTGATGGCGGGTGAGGCCGGCGCACAGTATTTGGAAGACGGCCGTATCAAGCTCACTCCCTACCACAAGGTCTTCGATCGCACCTGGCCCGTCGAGGTCAGAGGTCTAGGAACGCTCGAAGCCTACGCCAACCGCGACGCGCTCTCCTACATGAAGCTCTACGGTCTGGAAGACGTGCATACCATGGTGCGCGGGACCCTGCGCTATCCGGGTTGGAGCGAGACCTGGTCAGCCATCGTGCACTTGGGGCTGCCCAACGAGACCCTGCGTATTCCCAATCTCGCGCAGCGCAGTCCGCAGGAAGTGGTCGAGATGTTCCTGCCCTTGAACCTGAGCGACGGGGACGTCCAAACCGAAGAACGCGCGGCGCGCTATCTCGGAATCTCCCTCACCGGAACCGTCATGAAGCACCTGCGCTGGCTCGGTCTCTTCGACTCGAAAGCCTGCGGCTGTTCCGGCGACACCGCGGCCGACATGATGGTTTCCATCCTGCGCGAGAAGCTCCCCTTGGGTCCCGCCCAGCGCGACATGGTCGTGCTGAAGCACCAGGTCGACGTGGAGTATCCGGATGAGCGGCCCGACCGCCGCGTGATCTCCACCCTGATTTCCAAGGGCGAGCCGGGCGGCTTCACCGCGATGTCCAAGGCGGTGGGATTGCCGGCGGCCATCGGCGTGAAACTCTTTCTCACCGATCAGCTGCATCTCACGGGAACCCACATTCCCACCCACCCCTCGATCTACGAGCCCGCCCTGAAGGAACTCGCGCAGGCTGGAATCAACTTCGAACAAGAGGACGAAGCTCTCGACTGAAAGAGATCGCGTGGAGTCGACCCCTCCCTTCTCGATGGGACAGCAGAAAATGCAGCTGCCCGGACCCGCCGGCGCCTTGGAAGCCCTTCTGAGCCCGGTGCCCGACGGAATCACGCCCAAGCGCGCGGTGCTGCTCTGCCATCCGCATCCGCTCTACGGCGGTACGATGCACAACAAGGTCCTGTATCGGATCGCCCGCCGCTTGCCGGTGGAAGCTGGCGCGCTGGTCGGTCTCGGTCTGCCCCTCTCGCTCGCCATGGATTTCGCCAAACTCCGGGAGATCCGCGTGCCGCTGTTGCTGGTTCAGGGCCAAAAGGACGAATTTGCCGACGAAGCGGCGGTGCGACGCTTCGCAAAGGGCCTGCCCCGGCCGCCAACCTTACATTTCGTGCCCAAGGCGGGCCATCTTTTCCAGGGGATGGAAAACGCGGCGGTGGACGCGGTAGTTCGCTTCCTGAACAAGAACTAGGGGTCCGAGCCTTGCCAATCCCGGGTCAAATCCTGTTATACTCTCTGTTCCCCGTGAGAAACCACACGAGGGAATGCCACTGTCCGACCTCACACATGAGAATCCCGCGGATTCGAGAAAGCAGTATTTATGACCCCGCAAGACAACGAGACTCAGGGCTCGGAGAACTCCGCCGTCCAGAAGGAAAACTCAACGACGAGCGAGAGCGCTGAGACTCAGCCGGATGTGCCTGCCAAGAGCGAGGAGAAAGAGGAGAGCGCGAAGCCAGAGACTCCTTCGGTGGAGATGAGCGCGCCGGAGCCCGAGAAGGCCGCGCCCACCGCGGAAGCTCCTGCGACCGAGGCGGCAGCGGTCGAGCCGGAAGCGGAGCCGGTTCCCCAGACCAAGGAAGCCGAGACCGCATCCGAGACGAAGCTGGCGGCGGAGTCCGAAGATCCCAAGCCCGCAGCGGCCGAGTCCGAGCCGGAGGAGCCGTCAGAGCCCGATCCCAAACTCGCCGCAGCCCTGCAGGAAAGCGCGGCGCGCATCGAGCCCCCACTGCGGCCGGGCAAGCGCATCAAGGTCACTCTGGTGCAGATCGCGGAGAAAGACAGCTTCGTCGACTTCGGGGGGCGGAGCGAGGGAACGATCGCCACGAGCGAACTCAAGAACGAAAAGGGAGAACTGAAGTACAACATCGGTGACGAGATCAGCGCGGTGGTACGGAAAGTTGCCGATACCCCCATCTTCACCGTGGGCCGGCGCCGCGTTCCCGCGAATCTGGGCAAGGCCAAGGAAGCCTTCGAGAAAAAGATCCCGATGGAAGGCAAGGTCAAGGCGACGAACAAGGGCGGATTCGAGGTCGATCTGCACGGCGTGCGCGCCTTTTGTCCCTACAGTCAGATTCAATTGGGATACTGCGACAAACCCGAAGAGTACGTGGGCAAACGTCTCCCCTTCCTCATCGTCACCTTCGAGCGCGGCGGACGCAACATCGTCGTGAGCCGCAAGAACTTGTTGGCGCAGGAGCGCAAGGAAGCGGCCAAGAAACTGCTCGAGAACATCGAAGTCGGCACCGTGTTCGAAGGGGTCGTGCGCAGGCTGCAACCTTATGGCGCCTTCGTGGACATCGGCGGTCTCGACGGCCTGGTTCACGTCAGCGAGATCTCGCACGGACGCGTCACCAATCCCCAGGACGTGCTCAGCCTGGGTCAAGAAGTGAAGGTCAAGGTCATCAAGATCGAGGGTGAGGGCAGCAAGCAACGCATCAGTCTGTCCATGAAGGAGCTCGAGGGAGATCCCTGGAACGAAGTGACCGAAAAGTATCCCGAGGGTTCGACCGTCACCGGCAAGGTGGTCAGGTTGGCCGACTTCGGCGCCTTCGTGGAGCTGGAGCCGGGAGTGGACGGCCTGATTCACGTCTCGGAGATCGCGGTCGAACACGTCGATCATCCCAGCAGCAAGTTGCAACGCGGACAGGAGCTGCAGGTGCGCGTGATCAATGTCGATCCGCAGCAGCGACGCATTTCCCTCAGTCTCTTGAGCGAGGAAGAATCGGAGCAGGCGCACGCGCGACCTGCGCGCAGCGAGCGCTCGGGCTCGGACAGAGGCGATCGCCACTCAGGAGCGAGACAGGGCCGAAGTGACGGCGCCGAGCATCACCGCTTCTCCTCGCCAGAGGAAGATTCCGAGCCGGAGCAGGATCTGACGAACATGCCCTTCGAGGACGCTTTGGAAGCGCTCAAGAGCAAGTTCCGGGGGGACTAGAGTCCCCCTCGGCTTCGCGGCCGCTCCCTACTTGCTTCCCTTTGGGGGCGCCTCCTCGAACAGGCTCTTCTTGGCTGGGATCTTGGCCTCCAGCTCTTTGAGAACCTTCCGCGCCAGCGCAATTGCGCCCTCCCGGTTCAGGTCCTTGGGGTCCAGTTCCATTCCGAGCGTTCCGATCAGATTGCCCTTGGCGTCGTGGAGCGCCAGCGTGAGCTCGTAGATTGGTTCATCCTTTGAAGGAGCCTCGAGCTCGGGCTCCTGCCCGCTCATGACCTCCAGCTCGTCATCACCACACCGTTCGCCCAGATCCTCTTTGTCCGTGGCGGCAATCGTGCGACAGGTGTCGTCGAGGACGACTGCCATTTCTCCGGCTTGCACGGCAAGATGGGTCGCGACCATGTCGTCCACCAGCCACTGAGCGTAGTAGGCGGGTGGAGTTCGTACGTATTCGGACTCATGCTCTTCCTGCGACTCGTTCGCCTCTCCGTACTCGCTCTGCGCCAGTACCGGGCCAGCCAACAGGAGCAGGCCGAGTGCAGCCCACAGTATGGTCTTCATGGGTCTCCTCCGTGAGACTCGGGTTTCAAAGATTTCAGCAAGGATCTCTTGCTCTCGATCGGGCGCCAATCTACGGAATGGAAGCTGACAGAGGCCTAACAGGGCGGCGGCTGCGTAAATAGGCAAATCCGGGCGCTCGCCACGGAACCGTTATATTCCTGTCAGGAAGCGAAGAGTATGGTCTTCACGTTTCTCCTGTACGGGATCGAGTCTTCGCATCCGGACCTGGACCACACAAGCTCGCCTGAGCTGCGAATTATGAGAATCCTGGCAATCGAGGACGACAGCCAACTCTCGAGCATCCTGCGAAGGGGGTTCGAGGACGAGGGTATCCAGGTGGACGTGGCGAGCGATTTCGATGAAGGACTTTCGCGGGCACTTCTGGCCGAATACGACGTCATCGTGCTCGATCTCATGCTCCCCGGCGGAAGCGGCTTCGATCTCTGCCGGCATGTGAGAGCAGAGGGCATCGTTACCCCCATCCTCATGCTCACGGCTCGCGTCGCGGTCGATGATCGGGTCAGGGGGTTGGAAGAGGGGGCCGATGATTACCTCACCAAGCCCTTCGCGTTTCGCGAACTCTTTGCGCGGGTACGGGCACTGGCGCGTCGCCCTGCGGCACTCGCGGAGGAGGTGTTCATGCTGGAGGATCTGCGGATCGATCTCAAAAGCCGGCGCGTGGAAAGGGGCGGCAAGCCGATCCGACTCTCCAACAAGGAATGGGATCTTTTGGAGTTCTTCGTACGGCACGCCGATACCGTGGTCGACCGCGCGAGCATCTCCGCCTACGTATGGGATGAGAATCATGACCCGTTCTCCAACGTTCTCGAAGTGCTCATCGGACGCCTGCGGCGTAAGATCGACGATGGATTTGAACCCAAGCTGATTCATACCGTGCGCGGGGCCGGATATAGGTTGGGCCTGTAATGGAGGCATTGAAACGACTCAGAGTCCGGCTCACGGCCTGGTACATCGGCGTCTTCACCATCGTCTTGCTGACCTTCGGTGCTGCTCTCTTCTCGGTCCTCACGCACCAAATTTCCCGTCGTTTGGATCAATCCCTGAGCAAGGCATCCGAGCAGCTCATCGGAGCCGTGAGTGAGAAAAGCCTGCAAGATGATGAGAATGCCGCCTTGGCCGATACCCTCGCCAGTCTGCGAATCTCCGGTCGTAGCCTGTATCTCTTCGATCTGCGCGGAGCCCTGGTGTACCCGGACACTGCGGGGGTATGGATCCGATCGCTGGCTAAAACAGCCAAAGAACGGGGAAGCCTCGCCAAGCAACATGAATTTCCCAATGAGGTGAGTTGGCGTGCTTTGGCCCGCCCTTTCTCCCTCCCCGGCGGACGAGACTATGTCGCGGTGATCAGCGCCAACGTTGTCGAACTCGACGATGAATACTCCGGTCTGCTACTGGCCTTCACCTCTGGCCGCACTGGTCGCTCTCTTCGCAGTAGGGTTCGGAGGATGGCTGGTGGCCCGCCGTTCCACCGAGCCCATTCGTGATTCTCTCCAGCGCATGCGCGATTTCATGGCCGACGCTGCGCACGAGTTGCGCACACCCGTCGCAGTGATGGAAGGACACTCGGAAGTCGCTTTGCGTCGCTCACGGACGAACGCCGAATATGCCGAAGTGCTTGCCGCAATCCACGCGGAGGCGACGCGACTCGGTGGTATCCTGGAAAATCTTCTCACGATCGCTCGGGCCGACGCCCAGGCCTGGCCGGTGCACCTGAAATCACTCTACCTGGATGACTTGCTCGTCGACATCACCGCCAATGCGGAAGTTGTCGCGCAAGGGAAGGGAATTAGCGTGGAACTGGCGTCCCTCGACGAGTTGCCAGTGCAAGGCGACCCGGATCTTCTGCGCCAGCTCGTCATGATTCTCCTGGACAACGCCATCAAGTTTTCCCCCGAAAATGGACGAGTGATCGTGGCCGCCAGACGCGCGAAGCAGCGAGCTCTGCTCACGGTGGAGGACCATGGTCCGGGAATCGATCCCGAGATTCTTCCCCATGTCTTTGGCCGCTTCTACCGCGGCGACAGCGCTCGGAGTCGAGCGCAAGGCGCTGGGCTGGGGCTGTCCATCGCCCAGTGGATCGCCCAGGTGCACCATGCCACGATCACGATCGATTCCAAGCCCGGGAGTGGAACTCGTCTGATCGTGAGCTTCCCTCTGGAGACCGTCTCATGAGACCAAAGAGCACGCGATGGAGTCCACGTACGCCGATCACCGGCGTCCTCGTCGCAATCGTCATGTCGCTGAATCTCGGCATGATTCCAAAGGCGCAGTCCGCCGAGAAGGCGACGGTCCCTTTGACTTTGGACGAGGCTCTACAGGAGGCGCACCGGGCCAACCGTGAGCTCCCTCTCGCACGTTTCGACCTCAGCGCGGCCCAAGCCAGGGCGAAGCAGGCCCGCGGAGGCCTCTACCCCAGCTTTTCTCTGGAGGGCGACATTCATGACGGCACACCCCAACGATACGCCAGTGGTGATGCACTCCTGGCCGTATTTGCGCGGGTCCCCCTTTACGCGGGCGGCGCATTACGAGCGGAGCGCGCGCGAACGGAAGCACTCGTGGACGCACGGGGGGCTGGGTACCGAATGGCGGTGCGCGACGTGGATTTCGAGGTGCGAGTCGACTTCGCCCGCATCGTGCGAGCTGAAACTACCCTCGAATTTCGACGCCACGCAGTAGCGCGTCTTCGCGCTTATCTCTCGCAGGTCGAATCTCGCCTCGCTGCAGGACAGGGGATCGCCACGGAAGCGCTTCTTGCCAAGCAGCGCTTGGCGAGTGCGCGCGGGGACACGGCCACCGTCATTCTTGATCTCGACGAGGCGCGCCTGAATTTCAACGACCTTCTGGGGCGCGAACCGAGCGCCCCTCTGACTTTGGCTCCTTTGCCGGAGCCCACGCCCCCACCGGAATACGACGAGGAAGCTTGGCGAAGCGCTCCCGATCTGCAACAGGCGGGCGCGGAAGTGCGTGCGGCACAGAGCGAGCTCGATGCGACACGGGCAGGGCGGAGACCACACCTCGAACTCGAAGCCAACGCGGGTGCGGAGCCGGTGCTGGGTACCTTTGATGCGCCACTCAATACGGGCAGAGACTGGGGTTCTGAGATCACGCTCTGGTTTCACCTGCCGCTGTGGGACCGCGGCGTTCACGCCGGTCGAATGCAAGAGGCCGATGCAGCGCTTCAGCAGGCGAAGCAGCGAGAAATCGTCGTTCGACACTCGGCAGATCTTGCCTGGTCCAAAGCCCTTTCCAATCTGCGCAATCTCTACGCGGAATTGCAGGCCCGGGACGAGGCCGTGAGCGTCGCGCGCGACGCTTACCTACAGGCCGAGAGCCTCTACCGGGGCGGTCAGAGCCGCGCCCTGGAGGTCCTGGACGCCTACGACGCATGGATCCAGGCCGGACAAGACCGACTGGACGTGATCTACGCCTATCGCCTCGCGCAGGCAGAACTTCAGCGTTGGGGGAAACCGTGAGTCGAGCTACGCAAAGGACTTGGCAAAGTCAACTGATGGTGTTCGGGCTCCTTCTGGGCTTCTTGGCGACTTTGATGGCCTGCTCGGACAGAGCGAAAGACCCAGCAAACGCGGACGGCGCATCCCAGACCCCAGCGCCAACCGCGGTTCCGGTCCGGAGCCAGCCCGTGGCCAGCATCGATCTCGATGTGCTCGTGAAAGCTCCCGGTCGCACGGAAGCTCTGCGGCAGGATCGCGTACGTTCGCCCTTTGCCGGGCGCTTGGTTTCGCTGAAAACCTTGGACGGTGACCGCGTTCAAGCGGGGCAAGTCGTCGCGGAAGTTCTCTCGAAGAACAGCGAGGCGGCGCTCCGTGGAGCGAAGGGTATGCTCGCGGAAGCAATCAGCTCGGCAGATTCCATCGACGCGCGGCGTGCCATCGCGCTGGCGCAACAGGGTGAAGTTCGTCAGGAGCTGACCGCACCGGCCGCCGGAATCGTGTTGTCGCATTCGGCTGTGCCCGGAGACTACGTAGAGGAAGGCGAAGTGCTGCTCAGGATTGCCGAGAAGGGAGCCGTCTTCTTCGAGGCTCGGGTATCTCAGGGTGACTTGGCCCTGATCAAACCCGAGGAGCCCTGCAAGGTGGACATACCCGCGGCCGGAAAACCCTTGGATGCCACCGTTCACGGTGTCCTTCCCACCGCCTCGAGCAGCGACCTCAGTGCTTCAGTACGATTGGATTTCGATTCCTCTCAGCTCGAGCTCGCCGTCGGATTGTTTGGGACCGCCAGCATCGTGGTCGATCGCCACGAAAATGCCACCGTCGTCCCCCTGTCAGCCTTACTACGCGACGATATCAGTGGACAGGACCAGATCGCTCTGGTGCACCAGGGGACCGCCCATTGGGTCTCCGTTTCGACGGGCATCGTTCGGAGCGATTTGGTGGAGATCCTGAGTCCTCCTCTGAATCCGGGAGATCAGGTCATCACCAAGGGACAGGTGGGGCTTCCCGAGGGTGCGCACGTGCAGGTGACGCATTGAACGCCTACGGAAGCTTGCGACGCCGTCCCGCGGCGGTATTCGGGCTACTGCTGGTTCTGGCCGCGGCGGGCGTCTTCATGCTGACGCGGCTCCCCTCGGCAATCTTCCCCTCGGTGACATTTCCTCTGGTGAAGATCATCGCGGATGCCGGGGAAGAGCCTGCCGCTCGAATGATGCCCACCGTCACTCGCCCCCTGGAAGAAGCCGCGCGGCGCGTGCCCGGGGTCATCCGCGTGCGGTCCATCACCTCCCGCGGGTCCTCGGAATTGTCCGCGGAATTCAAGTGGGGCACGAACATGCGAGCCGCCATCGAGCGCATGCGGGGTGAGACCGAACGCATCAAACCCGATCTTCCGCCGGATACTCGCGTCGAAGTCGAGTGGATGAATACCGCCATCTTCCCGATTCTGGGCTATGCAATCACCTCCGATAGCCTGACCCAGTCTCAGCTCTGGAACCTGGCCGAATACTCTCTCAAGCCGGCCTTGCTGGACATCGAAGGGGTCTCTCGTATCGAGGTTCAGGGCGGTCGCCGCCGTGAATTTCAAGTTCGCCTGAACGAAGCCGCTCTTGAGGGAAGGGGCCTCTCGGCCGCCGAAGTAGTGAACGCGGTGCGCGAGAACAACGATGTGCTTTCAGCTGGTCTCGTCGAACAGAACCACGAACTGTATCTGGCTCTGGTGAATGGTCGAGTGCACGACCTCGAGGCCCTTTCTCGCATTTCGATTCCCATTGCGGACGGTCCGCCGGTGACACTTGCCGAATTGGGCGAACTCTCGGTCGCCAACGAGATCTCCTACATTCGCACCACGGCCGACGGGAAGCCCGCGGTTCTCTTGAACGTGATCCGGCAACCATCCGCCAACACCGTCGCCATCGAGAAGAGCATTCGTCAGCTCCTGCACGATCATCCCGAGCTTCTGCCGAATGGAGTAAGCTGGACCCCCTTCTACGACCAGGCCCGCTTCGTGTCCGACTCGGTCGCGGGCACGGAGTCCGCGATTCTCATCGGAGTCCTGCTCGCGGCGGTAGTGCTCTTTGTCTTCCTCCGGCGCTGGCGCAGTACCCTGGTGGCCTCCGCGGCCATCCCGGTCACCGTCGCCATCATGGGTCTCGCACTCGGTGGTTTCCATCAAACCATCAACCTGATGACGCTGGCCGGCATCGCCGCCGCGCTCGGTTTGATCGCGGACGATGCCATCGTCGTGCTGGAGGACGTCGAAAGGCACCGGGATGCAGGGCATTTTGACCCGGTGGGAACTTCCCTTCACGAGTTGTTGCCCGCCCTCATCGGTTCCAGCGTGGCCACCGTCATCATTTTCGTTCCCTTTGCTCTCTTGCCCGGAATCACCGGCGCCTTCTTCAAGCCGCTGGCCATGACCATGGCCCTCGCTCTGACCATCTCTTTTTTCATCGCAGCGGTCGCGGCGCCACTGGGCCTTCAGATCCTGGAACGAGATGGCAGCTCTCCTCCGGTTTCGCATCCTCTCGAAGATCAGCTGGAGGATGATCACGGATCGGACTCGAAGCGGAGGCTGGGTCAGAAGCTAGAGTCTGCTTACTCGCGAGTCGCGGGATTGTTCATCGAACACGGTTGGGTCGCGGCCTTCACATTGATTGCGCTCTTGATGGGAACCGTATTGCTCTACCGTCACATTGGAACCGATTTTTTGCCGGCGATGGACGAGGGCTCGATCATTTTGGACTACTGGACGCCGCCGGGGACATCCCTCACCGACACGGACGAGATGCTCCAGCAAGTGGAAAAAGTCATTCTCGCCACTCCCGACGTCGAGAGTTACTCACGGCGCACCGGAACTCAGCTCGGCTTCTTCATCACCGAGCCAAATTCCGGAGATTACGTGATCAACCTCAAGCCGCGTGGACAACGCCGATCCTTGGACGACGTGGTCGACGATCTCCGCGGCCGCATTGCCCAGGTAGAGCCGGCGGTGCACACGGACTTCGGCCAGATTCTGGAAGATGACATCGGCGATTTGACAGGCGGAGAGCCCCAGCCGATCGACATCAAGATTTTCGGGGAGGACCCCGTTCTCCTGGAGCAGAAAGCGAAAAAGGTCGCGGAGATCGTGGCCGACGTGCGTGGTACCGAAGACACTTTCGACGGTATCGTCATCGCCGGACCAGCTTTGGAGATCAGGGTAAACCGGAGGCGGCCGCGCGCTACGGCATCACGACGCAAGATCTTCATGCGAAGTCGAACCTGCCATTTTGGGAACGGTGGCCGGGGAGATCCAGGTGGGCGACCGGATGCACGATGTCCGGGTGCTCATGCCGCACGATGGACCCCTGAGCGATCTGAGCATCCGAGCCGGAACCGCGCTCCTCCCTCTCCACGACGTCGCCTGCGCCCGCGCCGGATTACCCAAACGGAGATCGATCGTGAGAATCTCAAGACCTACATCGGAGTGACTGCCCGCATCTAGGGTAGTGATTTGGGCAGCACGATTGCGAATCCGCCGTCGAATCGACCGGGAATTGGAGCTGGGAGTCGGGATGTCCATTGGCTATGGAGGATCAGTACGAGCAACAGCGAACTCTTTTCGCGACTTGCTCTACCTTTTGCTCGCCGGGCTGGTTCTGGTCTGCCTGGTCATCCTGTTTCTTTCGGGGACTGGCGCGCACCACTGGTCAGCTCCTTGGCTGCCGTCACCTCCCTGGCCGGCGCACTGGGCGCGCTCCGCTTGACCGGGCAGACCCTCAACGTCTCCAGCTACGTCGGGGCCATCATGATGGTGGGATTGGTGGGCGACAACGTAATGTTCGCGATCAACGAAGCCAGACTGGGACTGCAGGAAGGACTCTCGTCGAAAGAGGCCTGGCACAGGTCTGCTCGCCGACGATTGCGCCCCATGGCCATGACGATCTTCGCCACCGGCTTCGCTCTGGCGCCCTTGGCTCTGGCCCTGGGGCAAGGCGCCCAGCTCATCCAGCCGCTGGCCATCGCGGTGATCGGCGGCTTCACCCTCTCGGGGCCGATCGTGCTCTTCCTTCTGCCGGGGCTCTATCGTTGGCTCGACCCAAAGGGAATCTGGGCAAAACCAGAAGCTGAAGAATCGCTTTGGACCTCTTCTGACGATTCGATCCTTCCCCATCCTGCCGCGGCGCGACTGCGCCGAACCGGCCGTCCGCTTGACAGTCCAAGGTCAG
>CAVSGG010000017.1:0-262210 GCA_963727455.1 Candidatus Krumholzibacteriota bacterium
TGGGGCTGTTGCAACAGATTGGGGCTTTTCCCATTCCCGGCAAGGCGAGCTGACCCCAAAGCCTGGAGAACTGCGCTCACCTCCCTCAGGAGTTGTTCAGAAATGCTCTCTTGTCCTCTTTGCCAACAGGAGGTCAATCTGCGCAATGTAAAGCGCCCAAAACTGTTCCAGAGCGAGCGCGAGTGCCCTCATTGTGGAGGGCTCTTCACCGTAGACTCCGCAACCAAGAGGAGACAGGCCATCTTCCTGGTTCTGGCAGTGGTGGCTCTGGCGGTGACCATGCTGCTCTATTATGAAGGGACTGAGTGGCTGATTCCCGCCCTGGTGGTCTATGGAATCGATGCGGTCTATCTATACTGGGCCAACCAGAAAGTCTACCTGGTACCCCCCAGATCGCGATGAGAATGAAAATCCGTCAACTAACCCCCGCAGATACCACGCTCTACATCGAACACCGTCGCCAGGCCCTACAAATGGAGCCGCTCGCGTTCCTTTCCTCGCCGCAGGATGATCTCACCGCGGATGCCGACGACTTCCGTAAGAGACTCGGGCAAGCGCCACTCTCGGTCGTCTTTGGTGCATTCGAGGATGAGCTGGTGGGATCGGTTGGAATTTATCGCGAGCCGAAGTTGAAGGCGGCGCACAAAGCGCACATCTGGGGAATGTATGTCGCGGAGCATTGTCGTCGCCGGGGTATCGGCCGCGGACTTCTGCTGGAGGCTGTCCAACACGGTCGCAGCTTGTCCGGTGTGATTCAGCTTCAGTTAGGCGTGTCCGAGGTGGCGGTGGGCGCGCGCAAACTCTATGAAAGCATGGGATTTCGCTCGTGGGGAGAAGAGCCCCGTTACCTTCAGCACGAGGGTCGATATGTCAGCTGCCAGTATCTTGTCCTTCGACTGGATGCCTAGTCGAACGCCTTCGCATCCCTGGCGATGAATGACGTTCGACTTCACTCTGCTTGAGCGATTTGCGAACCGGAGAGGAGAATTCACATGGATGAGACTCATTTCAGTCGGAGAATGCTTCTTGCCCGCGGTGGAATGGTGCTCGCAGCCTCTGTGCTCAGTCGTCCCGTTTGGGCGGAGGAGGAGGACGAAGTTCCCGAAGAGGGGATTTCGCCACCCGAAGATTTGATGCGCGAGCATGGGGTCCTGAACCGAATCCTATTGATCTACGAAGAGGCGCTGCACCGCCTGGAGGCCAAGGACTCTCTGCCCCAAGAGCCGCTGTTGGCCGCAGCCCGCCTTGTGCGCGAATTCGTGGAGGACTACCACGAGAGGCTGGAGGAGGAGCACCTCTTTCCCCGCTTTCGAAAGGCGAAGAAGCTCGTCAGATTGGTCGACGTTCTCCTGGAACAGCATCGCGCAGGACGCGGTCTGACAGATGTAACGATTCGCCTCGTCACCCCAAAGGCGCTCGAGAATCAAGATGATCGCCGCGAACTCGCCGACACTCTGCGCCAGTTCGTTCGTATGTACCGCCCACACGAGGCTCGCGAGGATACCGTGCTCTTTCCTGCCTTTCGAAGCGTAGTCAGTGAGGCGGAATTCCGTGAGCTTGGCGAACAGTTCGAGCGGAAAGAGGATGAACTCTTTGGCTCCGAGGGCTTTTTCAAGGTCGTCGACCGGGTCGCGGAAATCGAACGAGAATTTGGCATCCACGAACTCGCCAAATTCACCCCGACCTTCGTTCCACGCGGCAAGCCGACGCCGAAGAATCACGGCAACTAGTTAGCTCGAAGGACGGACGCCATGGCCCAAAGCTCCGACATTCTCGGCTCGATCGGCAGAACCCCTCTGGTGGAACTGCGCAAGATCGTTCCTGCCGGATCCGCCCGCGTTCTGCTGAAACTCGAGAGCCAGAACCCCACCGGCAGCATGAAAGACCGCATGGCGCGGGCCGTCATCGAGGGAGCGATCTCTCGCGGGGAGTTGCCCCAGGGAGGGAGAGTCGTCGAATACACCGGGGGCAGCACGGGAACCTCGCTGGCCTTCGTCTGTGCGGCTATGGGCTACCCCATCACCCTCGTGAGCTCGGATGCCTTCAGCCGAGAGAAGCGCGATCACATGCGGGCGCTGGGCGCGGAAGTCATCGAAATAGCCAGCGAGGGGGGACACACGACGAAGGAACTCATCCAGCGCATGATCGCCAAGGCGGGCGAAATGGCCGAGGAGCCCAACACCTTCGCGGCGGACCAGTTCAACAATCCCGATGCCGCCGATGGCTATGCACCGATGGCCGAGGAGATCTGGCAGCAATCGGGCCGGAGCGTGGATGCTTTCGTGCAATCGGTCGGAACCGCGCAGTGCATTACAGGAGCGGCTCGCGTCCTGCGCGCAAGGAATCCGAAGATCATCATCGTGGCGGTCGAACCAGCTGAGTCGCCGGTTCTCTCCGGCGGGTCATCCGGTCCCCACGAGATCGAGGGAGTGGGGCCCGGATTCGTGCCGCCACTGTGGGAGCCGGAACTTGCGAACGAGATCGCCCAGGTCTCAAGTAGCGAGGCCCAGGAGATGGCTCGGCGGCTCGCCAAGGAGGAGGCTATTTTCGCGGGAACCTCAACCGGTGCCAACCTCGTAGTGGCATTGAGCCTGGCCGCCGTCCTCGGCTCAGGCTGCACCGTCGTGACCCTCACATGCGACAGTGGGTTGAAATATCTTTCGACGGATCTGTATGCTTCAGGCTGAGCTTTCCCCCTCGCAGCTTTGCATAGCGAGAGTCCTGTACCATTCTTTTCTTGATCCCGATGGAAGGGGGAAGCGTGAATTCCATACGCATTTTCTTTTGTACTTCAATACTCCTGCTGACCGCCGTTGCCGCTCAGGCCCAGCCCACGCAGCCATCCAAGGTGGCCATCTTTCTGTTCGACAACGTCCAGACGATCGACTACGCGGCTCCTCTGGAAGTCTTTGGAACCGGTCGTCTCTTCAATACCTATACCGTGGGACAAAGGCCGGGTCCGATCACCACTATTCATGGCACCAAGGTCATTCCAGACTATACCTTCGAAAACATGCCGAAGCCGGACATCCTAGTGATCCCCGGTGGCGGCAAGCGCTATCCCGACAACAAAGGTCCCTTTGCCCGCGGTCTTCCCTATGCGCAGGATCCGGCGATCACCGATTGGATTCGCCGCACGGCAAAGGAAAGTCAGATCGTGATGTCGGTCTGTAATGGCGCGTTTGGTCTGGCGGAGGCCGGCTTGCTCGATGGTCTGGAGGCGACGACGACAGCTCCCCTGATTCCAATGCTCCAGAAGAGTCTCCCCAATACCGAAGTACGACACGACAAACGGTTCGTGGACAACGGGCACATCATCACTTCGGCCGGACTGACCGCGGGGATGGATGCATCGCTGCATGTCGTCGAGCGCATCTACGGCCGCGGTGTGGCGGAGACCCGGGCCTTGGGATTGGAGTATAACTGGGATCCAGAAGGTACTTGGACGCGCGCCGATTTGGCGGATCAATACATGAAATTCGATTTCCAGGGTTTCGATGATTCAGGCTGGACTCCCATCGAACGTAAGGGGAACGAGAATCACTGGGTGAACCGCTGGACCGTTGTGATGCCGCAGTCTGCCAGCGAGATTTTGGCGATCATGGACAAGACCCTGGAGACGAATCACACCTATCAGAAGATGCCGGTGAGCTGGAAGCGCGCGGGGCAAGTGCAGAGCAACGAAACCAAGAGCTATTGGCAGTTCACGGATGAAGACGGGTCGCAGTGGCTCGGAATTGCCAGTGTGACGCCGATCGCGAAAGAGCAAGCTAAGAACCAGTACGAACTGAAGCTCACCATCACCAAGCAGTAGAGCAGCTCGACGCGGAGAAACAAGGGAGAAGATCCGATCATGTTTGAAAGTAAGCAGAGCATCCACAGCGTCAAGGCGAGCGAGCGCACGATACTGCCCGGGCCCGAAGACGCCCCCTTCATTCGGGAAGAGATGTTCGACAATGGGCACATATGGATGGGAATCGTGACTCTCGAGCCAGGGCGCATGTCTCCCTGGCACCATCACGGCCAGTACGAAACCTTCGCCTACGTACTAGAAGGGGAGGCCATCGTCGAACACGGACCGGGAGGTAGCCAACGGCTGGAAGCCACCGCCGATGGCTCGTTGCACATCATTCCTCCTGGAACTCCCCATCGGGAGGTCAATCCAGGGACCGTGCGTAATCGATTGCTCGTGGTGCGGGTGGGCGAGGGGCCGCCAATATTCCCTTTGGACGGTCCTCCGGCCTGAGGCAACCCCCTGCTTGTTGTCGCGGGTCTTCTGGCGTGCCATACTCGCGGCAGTTTCGAGTTACCAGTCCTACGCGGAGGGATTCTCGATGATCAAGAACATGGGTTCCACGGATCGCGTCGTTCGCGTACTCATCGCCCTGGTTGCGGCGCTGCTGTATTTCACCGGAAGAGTCGAGGGTGTTCTGGGAGTGATTCTGGTGATCGTGGCCGCGATATTCTTGGTGACCAGTCTCATGGGTCATTGTCCAGGGTACTTGCCCCTGGGGATATCTACCTGCAAGAAGCCCAAGGATCCATCCTCCATTGCCTGATTTCCTGGCACTAGAATCTGCGAGGTGCCAAGCGTGAAGCAATTCGCTTTGTTGTTTGCCTTTGTGCTGATTGCTCTGGGGGGCTGTTCGCGTGAGGATCGCGCAACACTTGAGTTTCGGATCGCCGAAGAGAATCCGGGTCCGGGTTTGACAGAATTCACCGCTGAGTCTTCTAGCACCCCTCTTTATCTCCACGAGTCGTTCATCAGCGAAGCCGACGTCGATTCCACCGCCGTAATCAGCCTGGAAGGGCAGACCGGAATCGCAGTTTTGCTCAAACCGGAAGCAGCCCAGAGGCTGGCGGAGGTGACCGAGCAGAATGTGGGCAAGCGATGCTGCATCATCCTGAACGGGAAACTCGTGTCCTCGCCGCGGATTCTCGATCCCATTCGCGGGGGCCGCGCCGTGATCACGGCAGACCTCACGGAGGCCCAAGCGAAGGAGATCGCGCGGCAACTGCGATGAGACGCTGAGAATGCGGGCCAATCGGGATTCCCTTAGATTCTGTGCATCCCCAAAAATCCAGATGTCGAGGAGGATGCCATGGCCACACCCAAGATCATCGCCGTCGTCGGAGCCACCGGAGCCCAGGGCGGCGGCCTCGCCCGAGCCATCCTGAGCGATTCAGAAAGCCCCTTTTCCGTGCGGGCTATCACCCGCAAACCCAACTCCGAGAATGCCCAGAGCTTGGCCAAGATGGGCGCCCAAGTCGTGCAAGCTGATCTCGACGATCCCGAGAGTCTCAAGAAGGCATTTTCTGGCTGTTATGGAGCGTTCTGCGTCACCAATTTCTGGGAGCACTTTTCGGCGGAGAAGGAAAAGGAGCAGGCCAAGAATCTGGCCAAGGCCGCCAAGGCGGCAGGCCTTCAGCATGTGATCTGGTCCACCTTGGAGGACACCCGCAAGCTGCTTCCCATCAGCGACGATCGGATGCCCGTCTTGCAGGACAAGTACAACGTGCCTCACCTGGACGCCAAAGGCGAGGCCGACCAATACTTCCTCGACGAGGGTGTACCGACGACCCTCCTTCGGACCTCGTTCTTCTGGGAGAATTTCATCAGCTTTGGTTCCGGTCCTCAGCCTGGACCCGATGGTGTGCTTGCTCTGACCATGCCCATGGGCGACGCCAAGTTGCCCGGCATCGCGGTCGGAGATATCGGCAAGGCCGCTTACGGCATTTTTCGAGAAGGCCCCTCTTACGTCGGCAAAACGGTCGGAATCGCGGGAGAGCACCCTACGGGTAGGCAGATGGCAGAGGCGTTCACCGAGGCCTTGGGTCAAGAGGTGCGCTATAACGCCGTGCCAGCCGATGTCTATCGTGGTTTTGCCTTTCCCGGGGCAGAGGAACTGGGCAACATGTTTCAGTTCAAACGCGACTTCAACGAGGAGTATTGCGGCGCGCGCGACTTGGAGGTGACGCGGAGCCTCAATCCCGAGTTGCAAGACCTGAAGGGGTGGCTCTCTCAGCACAAGGACCAAATCCCCTTGGAGTCTGCGGGATGAGATCCTGAAGGCATCCGCTTTCGCACAAGGAACGGGATGAGCGGCAGCGAACCCAAGTTCTTTCGCGAGCCCTCGCGATTCCGCGCATGGCTTCAGAAGAATCACGCTACTCAAAAGGAACTGCTCGTCGGCTTCCACAAGAAGGGCTCCGGCGAAGCCAGTATCACTTGGCCCCAGTCGGTCGACGAGGCACTTTGCTTCGGCTGGATCGACGGGATCCGTAGGCGCATCGACGATTCCAGCTACAGCATTCGCTTCACACCACGCAGGCCGGGAAGCATCTGGAGCAAAGTGAACATCACGCGGGCGGAAGCCCTCATCGAGGAAGGGCGCATGCAGGCGGCCGGCTTGGCCGCCTACAAGTGCCGCAAGGAAAACAAGTCGGGCATCTACTCCTACGAAAAGCGCAAGCCACAGCTGGAAGAGCCCTACGCGGGGCTTCTGAAGCGCAAGAAGAAGGCCTGGGAGTTCTTTCAGGGGCAGCCACCCTCATATCGCAAAGCGGTGAGCTGGTGGATCGTGAGCGCCAAGAGAGAGGAGACGCGACTGCGCCGGTTGGATCAGCTCGTCGAATGCTCGAGGCAAGGGGTGAGGATTCCCCAGTTCCTGTCGAGGCGGCCATCGCCGAAGAAGCGCGGATCGAAGTGAGGGCGTTGCACTCGATAGGTTTTGTGATTGGGACGGCCCACCGAATCCAGCGGTTCCGACAGTGAAAGGAAGGAGAGCAGTAGTGCACACCATTCTCGGCGCCAACGGCGTCATCGCACAAGGACTCTCGAGCGAGTTGGGCGAGACGGGGATGAAAATCCGGCAGGTAAGTCGGCATCCGGCGAAGGCGAATCCCACCGACGAGACTCTTGCCGCGGATCTCCTCGATGCCAAGGCGACGGCCCGCGCTGTCGAGGGCAGCGAAGTCGCCTATCTGGTGGCAGGCCTGCAATACAGCACGGCAGTATGGCGTGAGCAATGGCCCCGTATCATGCGGAACGTGATCGACGCCTGCAAGCAACATCGCTCGCGCCTGGTGTTCTTCGACAACGTCTACGCCTATGGCCGGGTGGACGGTGTGATGACCGAAGAGACCCCCTTCAATCCTTGTAGCAAGAAGGGCGAGGTGCGGGCGCAGATTGCCACGACGCTGCTGGAGGAGATGAAAGCGGGCAATGTAGAGGCTATGATCGTACGGGCGGCCGATTTCTATGGTCCCGGTGCCCTCTTGAGTCTGACCCACTCCACGGTCTTCGAGAAACTGCGGGCGGGCAAGTCACCCCAGTGGATCGGGAACCCGAAGACAGTTCATACTTTCAGCTATACGCCGGATGCGAGCCACGCGGTAGCGGTCCTGGCGCAATCCCCCGAAGCTTACGGCCAGACCTGGCATTCGCCCACGAGCAAGGAGGAGTTGACGGGGGAAGACTTCGCGCGCCTGGCGTGTGGACAGGCAGGCAGACCCTTCAAGTTGCAAGTCGTCCCGCGCTGGCTGCTGAAGTTGATGGGGATATTCATCCCGGTTTTGCGTGAGAACGACGAAATGATGTACCAGTTCGAGTGCGACTATCGCTTCGACAGCTCCAAAGTCGAATCCGCCTACGGCTTGCACGCGACTCCCTACGCGGAAGGCATCAATGCTTCGTTGGAAGCGGTCCCGTGAAGCGATCGATCCTGCCTAGACTGCTCGCGCCGTATCTCGCAGTTGCCGTATTTTGGATCGGTCTGTCCAACGCCTGGCTCACCATCCTGGCCTATCACGCGCAAATTTTGTACTGGGCTTTCCGGACGGAGAGAGTGGGCTTCAGGCTAATCTCGAAGCCCCAGCTACTCCTTGCCCTACCTACCGTATTGACGGGTCCCTTGACCTTCTTCGTTCTTCCTTTCCTCCTGAAAATGAGCCTTTCTGATTGGCTCTTGGCGCACCATCTCTCGGGCCTCTCCTTCATGCTCATGATTCCGTACTATGGATTCGTGCACCCCATTTTGGAGCAGATGCATTGGGAACCGCTTCGCCGCGCTACCCCGTGGGCACACCCGACCTTCGCCGCATACCATATGCTGGTTCTCTTCACGCTGCTCGAGGCCCCTTGGCTGTTGTTCTGCTTTGCGATTCTGACGGCAGCGTCCTTTCTGTGGCGCGAGATGGTTCGTCACAGCGAGAGCCTCGGCGTACCCATCGTCTCGCATATTTTGGCGGATTTTGGTATGGTGCTCGCGGCCTGGTTCCTGCGCTGAGCATCCATCGTCCTAGGCGTCCAAAGCAGTGGGATCACGGAAGGGGAACCCGCATGCATGTGACCAGACTCAAGCCCGCGCTACTTGCGCTCTGCGTTCTTCTCGGGGCAGCATCCGCCGCCGCGAAGCAGCCCCACGTGCTGGGCGACAAGCTGAGCTTCAAGCTGCCCGATCTACAGGGCGAACTGATCAGCTCCTCCGACGAGAGTTTCGAAGGAAAAGTTATTCTGGTCACGCTCTGGGGTCCGTGGTGCCCTCCTTGCATTAGCGAGATTCCTACCTTCAATCGCCTCCAGTTACGGTATGTAGACCAGGGTCTCGTGGTGGTGGCGATTGCCTTCGACCGCGGACCAGCCGCGGAGAGCTGGAAGAAAACGCTTCGCATGTTCGTAAAGAAGCATGGAATTATCTACTTGATCTTGGACGGAGGTTCCACGGAATCGTTCTCCAAGACTCTGCCAATGATCGACGAGGTGCACGGCCTGCCAGTGGAGATCTTGATCGATCGGAGCGGGCGGGTCGTGGACTGCCGAAACGGCTACGGCTACAAAGGTAGTTGGGAGAAGAAGCTGGAGGGTCGAATCAAGAAGCTTCTGCAGGAAGCTCCCTGAGGCATTCCCTCGCTTCAGTCCTGGCGGGTGATACGTTTCCGCCGAGAGGCTCATATTGAGGGTGACTCTTGTTGCGATCGAGGTAAAATCGAAGCCGCCTTGTGACGAATCGGATTGGTAAATCTGACAGATTGGACTGAAGATGTCGTTGAAACTCCGCTTCGCCTTCGTCTGCCTCCTCTTGAGTATCGCTTCCACCGCTTATGCCCAGAGCGTTTTCGTGAGGATCAGGTCGAGCTACGCCGCTTTTGAAATTTTTCGGTCCAGTCGCCTGGACATGTTGGGAGGAGAGGATGTGGCCGATCCCGGTCCCGCCGCGGTGTTGGTCAATCCCGCGCCCCTGATCGAGAGGGACAGTGCGAATCTAAGCTTCGACCACGCTGACTACTTTCTCGATCTCTCCTTCAATACCTACGCTGCAGCCGTCGCTCACAAGAACTGGGTTGTTGATATAGCCGTGCAGGAGGTGCATTCCGGTCCAACCCCGGAACGCACCGCCTTCCAGCCTGGTGGCACGGGACGGACGTTTGAAACGCGCGAGTGGATGGCAGTCGTGGGCCTGAGCTATAACCTGAGCTCCCTGCTCATGCCGGAGACCAAGATGCGTTGGTCTGCGGGTGCATCCTGGCACAATTACGCCGGCTCAGGTACCTTCGATCCCGGGACGGCAAACTCCTTCGATCTGGGAACCTCGGCCAGTCAGCGCTCGGAATATGCAGGCGGGTGGACAGTCTTTTCGGGCGCTCTCATTTTACAGAATGCCTTCGACAATGTCTTTCACATCTATGGACACAGAGTTCACTTAAGGAGATTCCTTCGCGCCGGAATGTCTGTTACATCCGCTTGGACGAATGAGGGAAGCCAGGTCGCTCCATTGGCGTTCACCTTGACCTACAGCCGCGATTTCGAGTTGGGAAGGTACCTCTCCGGAGATTCCGACCACATGGGAGCGGAGGCCCTGCTTTTCCACGCTCTGGCCCTGCGCTACGGCTACAATTCTGGCTTTGCCGGCGGGCGAGACAGCTGGGGGATCGGGATCCTGCTCGATGATCGTCTCTTGAAATCCCTTCCGATGGAGTTGGAACTGAACCTCGGACGCACCTCGTTCGACAACGAGTTCTTCGCAGGGACCAAGACGATTTTTGGCGTCCGCACGCAGTACCAGTTCTAAGCTACAGGTTCCATCTCTCGCTTAGCGAGACCATAATCCACTTCCCGTCCTGAACTTGCGGATCTTCTAGAATGGCCGCTAGATGGAGGTACTGTACTCTCGTGTATTCCCCCTGAAAGGAGGATTCGTGTCGGCACAGCTCGACGATCAGGCTCTGGACATCATTTTGCGTAAGGCTCGCACACATCGGAAGTGGGTCGACCAGCCGGTGAGCGATGAACTTCTCGGACAACTCTATGAGCTGGCAAAGTGGGGACCGACCTCCTCCAACATCTGCCCGATGCGCTTGGTATTCGTGAAGTCGAAGGAAGCCAAAGAGCGTCTGAAGCCGAGCTTGTCCGCGGGGAATGTCGAGCAGACGATGGCGGCACCAGTGTGCGCGATCGTGGCTTGGGACAGTCGTTTCTTCGAGCTCATGCCGAAGCTCTCTCCGCACAATCCTAAAATCGGAGAGCACTTTGCCAAGCCTGAGAATGCGGAGTCTACCCGGGTACACGCCTTTCGCAATTCTTCCTTGCAAGGGGCCTACCTCATCCTCGCTGCCCGGGCCCTCGGGCTCGACGCTGGTCCCATGTCGGGTTTCGATAACGAAAAGCTCGATGAAGAGTTCTTCCCCGATGGCCGCTACAAGTCGAATTTTCTGCTGAACCTCGGCTACGGCGATGCATCCAAGCTCTATCCGCGCGCACCACGACCCGAGTTCGACGCGGCCTGCAAGATTCTCTGACGAGGAACTGCAATGAAGGAGGAGATATGCGCAGAGTCCTGGATTCGATCGAGGCCGAGTATCGCCGCCACAAGCTCCTTGCCGAAGGGGCGATCGGACAGCTCTCGGAGACGGAATTGTGCCATCGCAGCAGTGTCACCGGCAATTCGGTCGCAACGATCGTATGGCACATCGCAGGCAACCTCGAATCACGCTTTAGCGATTTCTTGACTACCGACGGAGAGAAACCGTGGAGGCATCGTGACACCGAGTTCGACCGGCGGGAAGTGTCGCGTGAAACACTCCAGGAGAAGTGGGAAACAGGATGGACGGTTCTGTTCGAGTCTCTCGGCGCACTGGATGATGGCAATCTCGACCAAGTCGTGACGATTCGCGGGGTGGAGCATACGGTTCTCGCGGCGCTCCATCGCTCGCTGGCTCACGCAAGCTACCACGTCGGGCAGCTCGTCTTTCTCGCAAAGGAGATCCGTGGCAAGCATTGGCGCTACTTGAGCATTCCACCGGGCGGGACCGAGGCCTACAACAAGAATCCCATCCGGGAGAAGCCACGGGGCAAGCTCGAGAGCTAGAACTGCGTAGCCTTTCTGGATTGGGTCGAGGAGGTTTGACTCAAGCGGAATGGAGGCGCCAGGTAGCAAGAAGTTTCTCAGCACGAACCCTCTCCCAGGTGCGCGACCCGGGCAGGGGGCTGTCGTCGATACTTGCGGCTCTGGCCCTGATGCTGCTCCTCGCGAGTTGCTCAGAGAACGAGAGTCCACTGGCGCCTCCCATCGACCAGTGGGAGTCGGTAAGCCCGGCGGATGCCGGCTGGTCCAGCTCGGGTTTGGAGCTTATGTCGTCCTACGCCGATTCCATTGGGTGTTCCGCCATCGTGATGTTGTACGATGGCCGAGTGATGTATGCGTGGGGCGATACTGGCACCGCGTTCTGGGTCCATTCGTCTCGGAAGGCTCTCCTGAATTCCTTGTACGGAATCTTCGTGGACACCGGCATGATCGATCTTCAGAGCACACTGGGGGAATTGGGAGTCGACGACATTCCTCCCAGCCTGAGCGATACCGAAAAGACCGCCACGGTGCAGGAGCTCCTGCAGTCGCGCTCGGGCGTGTATCACGAGGCAGCCACCTTCCGGGGACCTACTTTTACTACACCAACTTCGATTTCAACGTCTTGGGCACGATCTTCGAACAGCAGGTCGGGCATGGCATCTTCGAGGAGTTCCAAGAGCGCATCGCCAAACCCCTGGGCATGGAGGACTACCTTCCTGGCCGCTGCTTCTACCAGTACGAACTGGACAAGTCGATGCACCCGGCCTACCACATGCGGATGAGCGCCCGTGATCTGGCGCGTTACGGGCAACTCTACATTGATTGAGGTGGAGGGCTCGCACTCACCCCCGGGATCCGCAATCGACAACTGGTGCGAATTCTCTGATTTATTTTCAGGTTCATTTGGATAGCTCTGTACGATTTCCCAGGCCATCATTGTGGGTTGGACGAAGTTTCCTTAGGCTGCCCGTACCCCCCTTGACGCGGTCCCCCCTCCCACGCCAGCCACTGAAAGGAGTGCTTCCATGAGCCGGGCTCTGTCCTTCCTTTACGGACTACTTTGTTATTGCGTGTTTCTTCTGTCCTTTCTTTACGCAGTCGCATTTGTGGGGAACTTCCTGGTGCCCCGTACGATCGATGCGGGACCCCGGGCCAGTCTCCCTGGAGCTCTGCTCGTCGATCTCCTCTTGTTGGGGCTCTTCGCAGTGCAGCACACCGTCATGGCGAGACCGGGCTTCAAGCGAGTTTGGACCAAGATGGTCCCGGTCCACATCGAACGCAGCACTTACGTACTCGCCGCAAGCCTTCTACTCTTTCTTCTCTATTGGCAGTGGCGCCCGCTGCCAACGGTGATCTGGAACGTGAACTCGGGCGCTGCCAGCACTCTGCTCTGGGCCCTTTATGGACTGGGATGGTTCCTCGTGCTGATCTCCACCTTCATGGTGGATCACTTCGACCTCTTTGGGCTCCGGCAGATTTGGAAGCATCTTCGCTCCGAGGAATACCACCACGTCAAATTCAAGACGACCGCCCTATACCGCCACCTGCGACATCCCATCATGCTCGGTTTCATCATCGCATTTTGGGCAACGCCGCACATGACCGGAGGGCATCTGCTCTTCGCGATCGCGACCACGCTGTACATTCTGGTGGGAATCCAATTCGAGGAACGCGATCTGATGCGCTTTCTTGGCAACGAATACAAGAGTTACCGGCAGCGCGTCCCCATGTTCGTGCCCTTCCTGAAGCGGGGAGGCTCAGGCGAGGACTGAGGCTGAGGACAGTTCGCAAAATCCCAACATTCTTTTCCGTACTGCTGCTTCCCTAGATGGCGGCGAGGCACTAAGCTCCATCGAGGAACCCAGGCGAAAATCGGAGGATCCCATGAAACGCGTGGTTGGTATCGGGGGTGTCTTCATCAAGTCCAAGAATCCCGAAGCACTGAAGTCCTGGTACAGGACACATTTGGGAATGGACATTCAGGAATGGGGTGGTGTGACGTTTCACTGGAGAACGCCGGAGAATCCCGATCAAGATGGGGCAACAGTGTGGAGTGTCTTCGACGAATCCTCCACCTACTTCGATCCCAGTGAGGCATCGTTCATGATCAACTATCGGGTGGAGAATCTCCATGCGGTCTTGAAAGCCTTGAGAGCGGAAGGCTGTGAGGTTGACGAGAAGACAGAGGAATCGGAATTCGGGAAGTTCGGTTGGGTGATGGATCCCGACGGGAATCGGGTAGAGTTGTGGGAGCCGCCAAGGGGATCGACCAAGGAATGAACGGTTACCTGCGATGTCATCGCGTCAGGACGAAGCGATGAAGCTCCGCGAGGTGCTGCGGACCGGTCGCGAAACCGCAATTCTTGCGCTGCTGATCACCCTGCTTTGCATCCTAACTGCCAAGGGCTACGGGATCTTCCGCGATGAGCTTTACTACCTGGCGTGCTCCAAACACCTCGCCTTCGGATACGTCGATCAACCGCCACTGGTGGCGCTGGGGGCCTGGTTCCTCCGTCATACTCTGGGCACCTCTCTCCACGCTCTGAGGCTCCTGCCGGCGATTGCCGCCGGGATCACGGTATTCCTCAGCGGCACCATTGCGCGTCACCTCGGTGGCAGTCGCTTCGCGCAGTTCCTTGCCGCGCTCTCGGTGGCGTTGGCGCCGGAGTTTCTGGGCGTGGTATCGATCTACTCCATGAACGCCTTGGATTTGGTGGTGTGGACGGCACTCTGTTTGATCGTGGTGCTGATTCTAAAGAATGGCGATCCGAGGCTTTGGCTCGTGTTCGGGCTCGTAGCGGGCATCGGACTCGAAAACAAGCTGAGTGTCCTTTTTCTGGGTTTCGGCATCGCGGTGGGCCTGGTGGCGGCCCGGGAATGGAAGCAGATCCGAGATCGCCACCTCTGGTTGGGACTGGTGATCGCAAGTCTTCTCTTCTTGCCCCACATCCTCTGGCAAGTGGCACACGGTTGGCCGACTCTCGAGTTCATCAAGAGCGCCACCGAGACCAAGAACGTGGCTCTGTCGCCGATCGAGTTTTTTGTGCGGCAAGCGATGATCATGAATCCCATTGCTTTGCCGCTTTGGTTCGGAGGCCTGCTGTATCTGCTCTTTGCCAAGTCCGCTAAATCCTTCCGAGCCCTGGGCATCGCTTACCTCGCGATATTCGTCGTGATGGTGTTGCGTCATGCCAAGCCGTACTATCTCACTCCCATCTATCCAGTTTTCCTGGCGACGGGGGCCGTCGTGCTGGAGAGGGCGGCGAAAGGGCGGCACTTTGGATGGTTGCGTCCGGCCAGCCTCGTCCTGATCGTGCTTTCGGGGATTGCACTCGCGCCGCTTGCCAAGCCTCTCCTACAAGAAGATACCTACGTCCGCTACGCGGCTGCCCTGGGCGTAGCTCCTGGATCGGATGAGAAGCACGAGCTTGGCCGACTCCCACAGTTCTTCGCCGACATGCACGGTTGGCGCGAGCTGGCGGCATCGGTGAGCGAAGTCTTTGAAGCTCTGCCCGAGACCGACAAGCAACACGCCTACGTCTATGCCTCGAACTACGGGGAAGCTGGTGCCATCGACTTCTTCCGGTCCAGCTTCGCTCTGCCGCCGGTGATCTGCGACCACAACAACTACTGGTTGTGGGGCCCGGGGAATTGGGATGGCCAGGTCCTCATCGTCCTCGGCGAAGAGCGCTCGGATCTGGAAAGTCTCTTCGCTACTGTGGAAGAAGCCGGGCAGTTTCATTGTCAGGACTGCCAGCCGAGTGAGAATGATCAGACTCTTTGGGTAGCCCGTGACATGAAGATCTCCCCCGCGGGCCTGTGGCCGCGCCTCAAGCACTACGACTAGGAAGGAAGCGATGACTCTCGATCGTCAGCCAACTCTTCGGGGGGATCTTCTCGAGCTGCGGCCCTTGAAAGCGGACGATTTCCAAGGCCTGTTCGCCGTGGCCTCCGACCCGCTCCTCTGGGAGCAGCATCCCGAGAGCAATCGCTACCAAGAAAAGGTCTTCCGGCGCTTTTTTGCGGATGCGCTAGAATCCGGCGGGGCGCTCGTGGCCTTGGCACGATCGAGTGGTGCGATCATCGGTTCCTCGCGCTATCACGGCTACGATCCCCAGCGGAGTGTCGTGGAAATCGGCTGGACCTTCCTGGGACGTGACTACTGGGGCGGCCGCTACAATGGCGAGATGAAACGGCTCATGCTGCAGCACGCCTTTCAGTTCGTGCAGCGGGTCATTTTCCGTATCGGTCCCGAGAATTTCCGGTCCCAGAAAGCGGTGGAGAAAATCGGCGGCGTCTTCACCAAGAAGACCACCGACTCTCAGGGGGAGGAGATCTGGGTGTACGAACTCACGGCCGAGAAGTTTTCAGCTTCGAAGAAGGGCTAGTACGCCGCCTTCAACGCGCCCCAGCTTCGGTCTTGGATCGCGACGACTTCGCTACAAGTCTCAGGTGGTGTGTAGGGATCGAAGAGGATGATAATACAGCCATCTGGGACGTAAGCACCGTAGGCGAGGTTCGAGTGGACACCGAACGTCATCGGAACGGGATTGTCCACGCACTCGAGGTACTGCGGAGCAGTACTCTGCGAAGCAACAGAGAGTGCGATGCAGAATAGGACGTCCTCATTGGGAACGGCGCTCCAGGAAAAAACGTGCTTTGCCAGGCGAATATGCCCCGGATCCGGGCCCGCCTCGGGATCTCCCCGGTGGAAGCACACCCCCGTTCCTACCCGTACATCACCGTTGATTCCAGAATTCACGGCGGTGGAAGGATAGAAGACGGGCGTTTCGGCGATGATCGCCGCATCGCTCGAGCCAAGCCAGTAGTCGTACCCAAACAGCTCAGGGAGGTCCCAAGCGCCGACGTACACCTCTGTCGAAAGCAGACCCCCGAGATCAGGGTTCGGGACAAGTTCCGTAGGACCATCGATGCACGGATTCGTGCCGAGTTCATCGAAGGACAGGCCGATATTCTGTGAGGACGCCATGGAGGCCACAGCAAGAATGGTCAGCGTTGCCACGGCCATGGTCAGTGTCTTCATGATCGGCTCCTCCTTGTGAATTACGGAATCCAGGCGATGTTCTTATCTAGTAGGCCGCTTTCAAGGCTCCCCAAGTCGAGGCCTTCGAGGGAACCCTGTGTAGAACTGGGACGCAGTTTGCCGGGGTAACTGCGTTCTCCCATTCGAAATACACTTTGATGCAGGCATCGGAGAGGCAGTTGTCGGCGTAGCGATCATAAATCTCGAAGGACAGAGATGTGGGAGAGACCTCGCATTCCGTATATTGCGGAACCGAGGCCCCCGATTCGATGGAAGGTCCGATGCAATACAAAACGTCAGTGCTGGGAAGGGTGAGCCAACTGAACACGTGCTTCGCTAGACGAATCTGATTGGGATCCGGGCCGGCTTCAAGGGCTCCTTGTTGAAAGCAGGCCCCGGTAGCAACCCGGACATCACCTGGCGCGCTGCCAGAGTCCACTCCGGTCGAGGGATAGATGACGGGAGTACCCTCCACGGCCGTCATGTCGGTCGAGGAGAGCTTGTACTCATATCCGGAAAGCTCTGCGATCTCGAAGGCAATCACATACACCTCCGCCGAAGGCAGGTCTCCGAGAGTTTGGTTGGGGACGAGATCGAGACGGCCGTCGAGAACAAAACGCGTCGCGGCCTCATCGAACGCCACACCGATTTTCTGAGCGGAGGATACTGAGGCCAGGAGCAGAGTGCTCAGGATCAGCGAAATAATCGAGAGCTTCTTCATGGCGAAGCCGTCCTTCCAAAGCCATCTAAGATCGATTCTATGCCATTTTCGCCGCTGATGCAAGGGAGCGCCAAGCAGCGCTTGCGACAGGCGCGTAATTTTGCAACTCTGCAGGTACAAGCGCGGGCCAGCTTTCCTCCTTCAGTGCCTGCACTTGCATCCCCCGATCGCTCGAACGAATTCCAGCTCTCTCAGGAACCAACAAGCAATGCACGACCGTGAACTGGAACAGTGGCGCCACGATCACACCTTTGCGCAGGACTTGCAGAGGCCAGGAGAGCCACGCACGAAAATCGTGATTGTCATCACTGCCAGCATGATGGTGATCGAGATTCTAGCCGGCCTGAAGTACGGATCCATGGCGCTCCTCGCCGACGGATTACACATGGCCTCGCATACAGTGGCACTGAGCATCACTGCATTCGCCTACCTCTATGCGCGGCGCAATGCAGGAAATCCACGCTTCAGTTTCGGAACCGGAAAAGTCAATGCGCTGGGCGGTTTCACCGGGGCGGTTCTCTTGGCCGTGTTTGCGCTTTTCATGGCCATCGAGAGCGTGGGACGATTGCTTCACCCTGTGCGGATCGGCTTCAACCAAGCAATTCTCGTTGCGATCGTGGGATTGGTCATCAACGGGATTTCGGCGATGATCCTGGGTGCGAGGGGCGAATCCCACGATCATCATGGGCACGATCACAACTTGAGGTCCGCATATCTTCACGTAATGGCGGATGCACTTACTTCGATCACCGCCATTCTCGCGTTGCTGGGCGCCAAGTACTTCGGCTTTGTCTGGATGGATCCGGTAATGGGACTCGTGGGATCGCTTCTGGTAGCTCGCTGGTCGTACGGCTTACTGGAAACGACGGGAGCCGTTTTGCTGGATAGGCAGGCCTCGGCGGAACTGGGCAATACCGTCAAGGCAGCACTGGAGGCGGACGGAGATACCCGGGTTACCGACTTGCATGTGTGGGCAATCGGGCCGGAGATTTACTCGGCGCTCATCTCGGTGGTAGCGTACGATCCGGCGTCCCCAGCTGAATACAAGTCGCGGCTTCCCGACACACTGGGACTCGTTCACGTGTCCATCGAAATTCAGGAGTGCCCGCACTAAGAAGAGACGCGGCTCCGAGTTCTCGGGGCCGCGTCAGCTTCCTCGATGAGGAAGAATCGCTCAGATCTAGCTTAGAAGCTGGACTTCAAAGAACCCCAGCTCTTCTCCTGCGAACCGACAACGTCACGCTGGCAGTTGGTAGGAGTCGTGGCATCGTCCCACTCGAAAACGACAGCCGCGCAACCGTTAGGGGTGCAGGTGTCCTGGGAGATGTTTGCGACCCCAAAGGGTCCCTTGGTCGCGTCCTGATTGCACATGGCGTACTGCGGAACACTCGCACCCGAACCGATCGAGGGTCCGATGCAGTAGAGCACGTCCACCGTCGGGAGGGCACCCCAGGTAAAGGTATGCTTCGCCAGGCGGATGTGCGTGGGATCGGGTCCCGCCTCGGCATCTCCCTGGTGGAAGCAAACCCCGGTACCGGCACGAACGTCACCGATCGAATGGTTGCCGAAGTCCTGCGCCGTTGAGGGGTAGACGACCGGAGTGGCGGCGTTGGCCGTAGCGTCCGAGCTGGACACATTGTACTCGTACCCGAAGAGCTCGGAAAGGTCGTACGCGACGACCCACACGTTGACCGAGGGGAGGTTGAAAAAGTCAGGATTGGGGATGGTTTCCGAGCGGCCGTCGATGACCGTGGTCGTCCCGGCCTCGTCGAACGTCAAACCGATGTTCTGGGCAAACGACATGGAAGCCATGGCGAGGATGCCGAGAGTCGTGGCGAGAATCATTAGCTTCTTCATTATGCCTCTTTCTCCTTCTTGCTTACTGGGAACTCCACCTTTCCGGAGCCATACCAGCACGATCTTACGATATCGTCAGGCCCACGGTCAAGCCAGTCGAACTACCTAAGTGCCAGGAAATTGGCGGCCTTATAGGCAAAAGACCCCATTGGCGAAGATAAAAGAAAAGCCGGCGTTGTTGGACCTTGCGCCATATGCTGGGCTCCTTCTGGACTTTCACTCCCAAGAGTGGCTCCCAGAGTCTGCCGAAGCACAGCATTTTCCCCCAAAGGAACAACTCAACGGGTGGACCGATGTCCAGATTCGTCTGTTCCAGAGTACTTTTCGTGCTCGCGAGCCTCGCTCTCTCGGCTTGCGGAGACGACGACCCCACCTCACCCGCGCCCCAGATCGCCGGCGATGGCCGCATGGCCTATCTCGGCTGCTCCGGGAACGCCAGCACCTCCAGCGGGCATGCCAACCATGGCACCTTGCTTGGCGGAGCCTACGGAACGGCGCCGTTAGGCCGATCAGGCGGAGTTGCAGGAAGCGAGGCGGTTCCGATGCCCCGGGCGGCATTGAAACTTCATGAATGCGAGGTCCGTAGTATGAGATTCGAATCCATGTTCTAGCATTTCGCGGCTACGCTCTGGTATCTCTGAAAGCCACACAGCGTAGGTTGAAGCACGTATGTGATGTTCCACTTCGATGAAGGAGGGCGCTTGCGCAGGTGCTGTTCCAGAGATTCCAGCCTCTAGGCACGCGGGAGAAGCTATGAACTGCGAATATGAATACGATTCGAACTCCGATACGATCGAGGTTACCACGACCGGGGCAGCGGATGTCGATGAACTCGTCGATATGGTGAAAAGCATCGCCAAGCTATGCGGAGAGAGACCGTCGGCCAATATCCTCGTCGATCATTCCTCGTTGGATGCCGGCTCGGTAACGATGGAGGAAGTGCGGACCCTGAGTTCCGTAACGGTATCTTCTAAGAACACCCTGGGCGGGAGAAAATGCGCGCATGTCGTCAAGAATGACCTGCAATATGGTTTGGTCCGCGCCTGGGAGATGATGGTGGAGGTTAACGGTTATCCCGAACTGAAGACGAGAATCTTCCGCGAGCGGGTGGATGCATTACAGTGGACCGGATCCGGTCTGTGATCGCCTGAAATCAGGAGCGCAATGCTGTTGTCGAATAGATCAATCTCGGTTCTGGTCCTCTGTTTGTGCGCATGGTCTTCAACTTCACGCGCAGAGACGTATATCAATCGCCGTGTAGACTACAGTTTTCCATCCTGGGAAGAGGCGCTGAATTCCTCCGACGTCGACCGCTATGCTGACAAAGCAGAATATGAGGTCGCTGTCACGGATACGAGCTATCGGCTGGAGAAGCTCCATTACTCGAGCGATGGTCTCGATGTGATCGCCTACCTCTATGCGCCGCGAAACTCGAGCCACAAGAAGCGTCCTGCAATCGTATTCAATCGAGGAAGCTACGTTCGGGGAGAGATCGCTCCGGAACTTGTCGTGATGCTGCACCGCCTGGCGATGGCTGGCTTTACCGTGCTTGCTCCTCTATACCGCGGAAGTGATGGGGGGGAGGGGCACGACGAAATGGGTGGGGCCGATCTCGACGATCTCATGAACCTCCCGGCTGTGCTCGAGGAGCTGGGCTCGATCGACACGCGCAATGTCTTCCTCTACGGAGAGTCACGTGGGGGGATGATGGTATTCCAGGCGGTTCGAGATGGCTTTCCAGCCCGGGCGGCCGCCACCTATGGAGCATTCACGAATCTCGAAGCATTGGTGGGCGGTGAGAAGGGGCATTCCCTGGCGGTGTCCATCTGGCCCCAATTCGACGAGGAGCGGAGTCAGATCATTCAGCGTCGTTCCGCAATGCACTGGCCAGAGAGGCTGAATCTCCCTCTCTTGCTGATGCACGGTAGCAAGGACGAATCGGTGCCCGTGGCCCAGACGCTAGGTCTGGCCACTGC
Source organism: Candidatus Krumholzibacteriota bacterium (assembly GCA_963727455.1). GTDB lineage: Bacteria > Krumholzibacteriota > Krumholzibacteriia > JAJRXK01 > JAJRXK01 > JAOZPE01. Next base: position 20,944 of record CAVSGG010000017.1, read on the forward strand.
CTTGAGTAAGGAGAGGAAGGACTTCGGGGTCATCGTCTTCCCCGGGGCGAACCACATACTGAGGAACCAGGGGGAAGAGCGGGATCGCTGCGCCGTCGATTTTTTTCGCCGGCACATGATCAAGTAGTTTGCTCGCGCTACGAGTTCCCTCGTGGGTTGCCTCACCGCCAGTAGGCGGATACCGCCTCGCTTGGGAGGCTCTCCGAACCCCCAGCGTCTACCGAAGTCACTGCATAAACATAGGTGATGCCTTGCTTCGCCGTCGTATCCATCCACGACCCCGAAGCGAGTTCTGGTTTCGCGATGAGCGCGGCCGGTTCGCCTGCCGTGTGTCGGTAGACGCGATATCCCACGACACGCTCGTCCAAGACTTGGGACCATGAAAGCTGGATGCCTTTCGCGACCCCCGTAGCGCGAACTCCAGAGGGCGATGGCAGTGAAGTGCCGGGCTTGGGTATCTGGATCGATAGAGGTGAGCTGAGCGCACTCTTGACTCCGTTTACGTCGATTGCCTGGACGGCGTACTCATAACTTGCTCCGGCCGTTACCGTGGAGTCGGTGCCGTAGTTTTGGTGGGGGGCATAGGACCGTGATGAGAAGATCTTCGCGAATTCTCCGTCGGGAAGATTCCGGCGAAAGACCGCGTAAGCTGCCAGAGTTGGATCGCGCTGGAGCGAAACGTCCCAGAACAGTTGCACGCGATCCGCTGCCACCCTCGCTCGTAGATTCATGGGAGTGGAAAGCGTGTAGTCAGCCGGGGGGCGCGCCGAGGCGCTCTCGGAAATTTCACTTAGGGCATAGCCATCACTTACGGTGCGAACCGCGTACAGATAGGTCGTGCGACCGTCCAGAGTCTGCGTTGTATCCTCGTAGCTCACCGAAGTCGAATCGGATTGAATAAGAGAAGAAATCTGCTTCCAGTCGCGTCCCTCGGATGCCCGGTAGACGTAATATCCCAAAATGTGCGGTCCCAATCCCCGCCACGAGATTCGAATGCTCTCGTGGGTAGACTCAGCTTGTACTCCTTGGGGCGGAAGAGGAACGTCTCCCTGGGTCGCCATGGCCGCTACGACCGCGCTCATTGCAGACTCATCGGCCCCCGAAGTTATGATCCGGTAGTAAGCGTTCTCGTTGGCAGTGGGAACCACATCGAGAAACTCGCGCGTCTCGGGCGATAGGGTGGCGATCCGCTGGAATGGTCCGTCGAAACTGTCGCTGCGCTCGATTTCGATGCTTCGCAAGTAGGACTGTCCCACGAGCTCCCACTCGAGTCGAACCTGGTGATTTTCACCTAGCGCCCGCGCGTGTAGAGTAGCCACCGTAGGGACGCTTCCTGCGGGAAAAGTCGAGACTGTCACCGGCACCGATGATGGCCCGGGATTGGCGAAGTGATCGACGAGCGAGGCCGTGTATTCGTACACGGAGTTGGGCACCACCTGATCGTCGCGTCCCACGGCGAAGACCGTATCTCCTAGGGCATGAAAGCCGCTGATCGTTGGAATTGGCGCGAAATCGCCCTTCATCTCGCTTCGGCGTCGGATGAGAACGCCGGCGGGCTCGCTGTCCGCTGGAACCAGCCAGCGGAGACGGACCCGTGCTCCGTCGTAGCGCCCCTCCAAGGACTTGACAAGTTTCGGTGCGGGCAAGGAGGTGTGCGGCGGCCAGGTCACGCTCTGCGTCTCCTCACTCGCGTTGCCAAGCTGAATGTGATAGCGAAAACTAGCGCCATCCTTGGCTCCGGTTGCAGCCGTGTCGAGCACCGCCGTTCCCAGCGCGAGATGCGAAAGAGGGATGTTTACGGCGGGGAGTCTGCTTACGTCGTCGTGCGCCTGGAGATAGCTCCAGAGGCGGTCGATGCCAGCCGAATCGACCTGGGCCAGTCCTTGGAAATAGGGGGCGAAATGCTGGATGCGATTCGCGAGTTCCTCGCGCGAAGCTGGCGCGGAGCTACGCGTGAAAGGCTTCTGGCCGCTGGCCTCACGAGAAACCAGGTACGGTTCGTCCTTGGGGATCGCGCTTCCGAGAAAGATCCAGATGCCACGGGGCGATGCCACGGCCATCGCATGGGGTCGCTTCGACGCTTCATTCTGTGCCCGCGCACCGAACGCGCCTAGAAGGAGGACCAGCGCCGCGACCGTGGAAATGGAGCGCCCCCATAGGGCTGTATTTCGTATCCCGTTCATGCTTACCACCCCGAACTCAGTCCGGCCTCGTTGCCCGAGCAGGTTCCGAGTCCCAGGGAAGCATCAGAACCGCTCGTGCCCATGGCCATCGTCATTTTGAGTGATTTCTGCACCGACAACCCGGCGCACAACTCGCAGGAGACACCGTCGAGGGAAAGCGTCGGTATGCACTGCTGGAGCTCTCCCGCCAAAGAGATGCTCGCGCATCCCTCGAGGTCGAACTGGCCATTGGTGTTGAGAATGCCTTTCGCCCCCAGTTCGGCAGATACCTCTCCACTGACCTTGGTGCAAGTGACACTCGACAGAATGAAGTAGGCGTGGATGAAGCCCATGGCGCCGATCCCCAGCTCGGTGCCCGGCCCGGCGAAACTCATCCAGACCCGGGCGTCCAGTCCGGTCTCACCGCCGAGATGTGCAGACACCGCGCCCAGATTGAATCCGGTGTCCGGGATGCTGAACTGGGGAATGTTCTTGCGTCCAGTGAAGAAGAAGCCCGAGACACCGTGCTGAAAGGCCACCGGAATGTGCTTGTCATAGGCGAATTGCAAGAGGGTCTTGGCGACCTCTGCGGGCATGGTGTCATAGTCACCGATCAACATTCCCGCCTTGAGGTTCCCAAATCCCGACATCGTGACAGCGCCACCGGTGAGAAAATACCACCCGTCACCGTCGACGCACATGTTTGCCGTTCCTACGAAGTGCGTTCCCGAAAAGGTCTGGTCGATGTCGAGCGTGCCCGTCATCCTTCCATGGGGGTAATCGTAGGTCATCGAGATATCGCCAAAGGGAGTCGGGATGTTCTTTACATCGACTCCCTGGTTGTCTGCGGTGATGTCACCGTGAACCGTGAAGGTCTTTCGCGTGTCCCCCTGCATCCCCTTCGCACCTTGCATATCGCCGCTGAAGACGAATTTGCTCCAATCGTTGGAGCTTGATGCAACGTGCATCTCGCCTTCGACCGAGGAGAGCTTGGTTTTCGTTTTTCCGATCGGTAGCGTTTGCCCCAAAGGATCCACTTCGATCCAGATCTTCTTGGTGGTCCGGTGCAGCCTTGTTTTCAATACCACACCTTCGCTGGACTCGATCTTCCCTTCGGCCAAGAAGCCGTCCGTACCGAGGGTTTGCGCTCCTTCGCTCTGGTGCGCGATGAACTTCACCTTGCCCGGCGCATCGAAGGCGAAGGGAATCGGCGAGAGGTCCAGGGCGGTTTTCCCCGCCTTTTCGCGGAAGGTCAGCGTCGCCTGGTAGCTGCTTGCCAGCCGTGGGACGCCGAGGTCCACAGTTCCCGAGATTTGAAAGTAGTCGTCGTAGGCGATGAGATTGCCCGGCACGAGAGTGAAAACGTCATAGAACGTCACGGGAGGCGAGTTCGCGCCAAAACCGAGCAACTGCTCGCCATTGCTCAACAGATCGATGGACTCCAGGGTGAATGCCGCGCCCTTCTTCATTCCGGGGAGACCGGCGAGCTTTGCCGCCGGGGTTCCGCCATCCGCCAAAAGCGATAGCTTCCAGTGTCCCTTCCGATCTTCTCCGACCTTGGGATCATAGCCGAAGCCGGCATTCTGGGTGAGAACCTGGAGCGGGGCTACGCCGCCCAGCGAGATATCCTGGAGATCGACTTGGTCGATTTTCAAGTCCGCGGGCGTGATGTGGAGGCTCTTGGCCGGAACGCTGATCGCGCCGGTATTGATTGTCGCCGTCTCGAAAAGAAGACCGTTGGTGGAGCTGGAGAGCTTCCATTTTGTGGCGTTCAGTTTCCACTGTTCGAGTTTCAGCGTGAGCGTACCGGGATTTTCGATGGGTGGAACGCTGGTGGGGAGGGCACGCACCCATCCGGCGGGTATCGAGAGTTGATTGGGAGCTGACTTGTCGAGCTTAGCGTGCAGGGTGGTATCGATTGCGAGCGTGTCCTTACGGACATACGCTCCACCGACTTCAGCGGTCGCCGTGAAACCATGCAGCGTGTACGACAGGGCACCGTGGGTCTCACTCCCGCGGATTGTGTAGGAGCCTGCGTTCACCTGCGCCGGCTCTGAGGCAAATGCGACTACTGTCGTTTGGCTGGCATCGTTCCGTGGAGCTAGAGTAAGAATGCCGGGAGCCATGACGTTTGACGAAAATGAGAAGCTCGACGGTGCAATGCGGACCTGACCGCGAATTTCTCCGCCTCCATCGCTTCGTGGCGCGACCGACACCATCCCCCCCTGGATTGCAGGGAGAAGCGTGACATCGAAAGCATCGAAGAGTTTCAAGTCGATTTTGGACACCATGGTTTGTATGGGAGGATTCTGTGGTACGGCGTAGGGAACGCCCTGTACGTCGAGTTTCGCGCCCTTTTGTAAGGTCAGGTCGTGAAATGGCAGGGTTAGCTTCGATTCCTTCGCTTTGAAGCTCGAGTTCTCGGGCAGGTTTACGAAAGCGCCATCGATGGTCACCGCGCTTCCGGATTCCTTGAGCGAACTAATTTCAATGGGAAATCCGAGCAACTGCGTGATGTCCATGTCGTTGTAGATCGACAGATTCAAATTCACCGGCTGGTCAGTGGGCACCGTGATCGACTTGGAGTCGCCCACGTATGTGACGGTATTCGAGGATCGAGTGGCGTGGATGGTAACGTCGGCGGGACTCAGTGGAATTCCGTGTAGAGTGTAGTTTCCCCCCTGGCCACTGACAGTTTCCACCGGAATGACATTCGAGCCCGTACCCACGTCGGCGAACACGCGTGCACCAGCGACCACTACGGAATCTCCCACCGTGATGACACCGGAGATGTGCGCGGCCGGGTCCAGAACACAACTGTAATCGCTTGCCGCAGTATTCGTCAGGTTGAAGAATTTGTAGTAGCGCGCGACGTAGTCAGCATTCTCGGGTGGCGTGACCTTCGCCTTGAAGTTGACTGCCTGATTGTCGAACGTGAAGGTGACAAGCCCTCGCGGATCGGTCTTCTTGACTTGGCCCAAGAGCTCCACGCTGGCTCCCGCCAGGGGTTTGAGCGTGGGCACCATGGTGCTGCGAGCGAAGGAGTGCGCGTCTCTTCCGCGCAGTACCGTGATGCGAACACGATGACGTCTGCGCACGAACTGAAACTTACCGAGATTCACCGCTTTCTTGGACTTCGGGATGTCCACCGTGAAGCTCTTGGTGGGATAGTCCTTGTTGCTGGGAATGATGGTGAGTTGCTGGTTCTTACCCGATGGTGCCTGCAGGTGAAAGATCTGCGCACCCTGGAACCAATTCGTCGAGGTGGAAATTCCGCTCGAGAAATGGACTTCAGCCGGAATGCCGGCTCCGGTCTCCAAGTCTGACACGGTACCGTAGACCTTCCCGTCGGGCTCGAGTTTGATCTCGGAGCTGAGATCGACTTGGCGTCCCCAATCCAGGATGCCCAGATTCTTCTTCCGCGGAGAATAGCCCTTTTTGTGCGCGTAGAGCGTTCGATCCGGTCCCACCAGGGCCCCACTCTGGTCCTCTTGTACGTCGAGATGGTTGAAGTGAAAGTAGCCTTGCGAGCCGCTCTGAGTGGATAGCCAGGGCCACTGCTTTTCGCCGCTGTCACCGGAGAAGAGTTGGGAGAAAGCATTTCCGCCGGTTTCCTTGTACTCGCTCTGAAGCACGAGCTGCGACTGTGCAATCGGCGTGTTCTTGTTGGATGCGTCCATGACACGGCCGAAGATGCGTGGGTTCAAGGGTCTCAGGAAGGCGGCCGTTTGGAAGACGTCCTTGTAGGAAAGTCGGCTGTTGAAAAGGGGATGGGTGTTGTACTTCGCCGGGTAGGCCCAGTAGTCGAGATAGGGTTCGTAGTTGTAGTTGCCTTTGGTTTTGGAAGTCGAGACGTAGAAGTAATACACGTCGTTGGAATTCCACGGACGCACGACTCGCGAGAATTTCGCAAAGCCATCCGGATCGGTCAGCTGCTCATCGACTACGGAAAATGTGCCCTCGGGGAGAGTGATTTTACGGTGCGCGCTAGGGTCCCCCTCGTCGGGGGGGATCTCTGGGTTGCGGGGATGTTTGCGGAGTACCAACACCTTGGCTCCGGGGATTTTCCCGGTAGCCTGTTGGTTCTGCTTGAAGATGTCGGGCACAACTTTCAGCCGGAAAAGGTAGGTCTTGACCCAGGAGACCATCGTGCCCAAGTCGGTGTTACCCCAGGGCTGGATCACGATGTCCTTGTCAGGGCTGCAATAGTACGGACTGTCGACGATGAGTCGCAGGGTGCGCGTGATCTTCTGGGCGGAAAGCTCGTCCTTGAGGCCACCTTGCTGATTGTATTTGTTGTCGACGAACTGGCTGACATTCTTTTCGAAGACCCCGGTTTTGAATCCTTGCTCGAAGGTGAAAGAGAATCCTCCATCACTCTTCGTCGTCGTGGTGGCGATCACCTTGTCAATTTCGGGAAACATCGAATTGATGTCGCCGTTCGAATAACCTTGTTTGAGCAGCGCATCCTTCGACAGCACGATCTCGTCCTGATCTTTTGCGCCGTAGTCGCCCAGGTGGCCACCCAAGATGCGGTAGGTCATGACGAGACTCACCCTTACGCCGCCCAGAGCTTCCGAGCCCGCAGGGTCGATGAATCCCGATTCGTAGTAAGTCTGATCGGGATTGAAATGCTGATTGCCGATGGTTGCCGAACCCGCGCTAGAGCTGAGGGCTCCCCGATTGTTCGAGCTGGAATTCTCGCCGTAAGGTTTGAACTTGTAGGCGAGCGTGCCCTGTATGGTGCTGAAGGGGGAGTTGGGCAAGTTCGTGGGAGCTTGAGGGTTGAAGCTTGGACCACTCTTTTTCCCGGTCGGCTTCACCGTGATGGGAGGCAGGAGGGACCGCGAATCCACCCAAGTGAACGAGCATACCTCGCTGTGCCCGTCATTCGCGAAGGGAATGTTTCGCTCGTCATTTCGTACCGTCACACGCCAGGCATAGCGGCGTCCCGCTTCGAAGAGCGGTTGCGTGGGGCCGTAGAAAAACGAGGTTCCAGAAACCTCCTGGTCGAAGAATTCGGGCGTCGTGGCGCTCCGCATCGCATCCTCTGGCGCCATGTCGGGATCAACCATCTCTACGATTTCGAGCTCGTAGCGGGTCGTGGCCGGGGGCGCTCCGGGAGCTGGGGACCAGGAGAAGGTGAGCGCCTGGAGCGACTGCGGAGTAATCGTCTCGCCGCAGGGGGGAGCGATCAGATAGGGCGGTTCGGCCGCTTGGATCTGGAAGGTGTTGCTGCAGCCCGCCGGTGGCGGTGGGGAATGCACGATCTCCCTACCGCAGATGGATGCCGGACAGATCGATTGGAAACACAGGCGGTAGCTGCCGGGAGGAAGACCTTTGTCGTAGTACTGATCCCGGGTCATTCCGCTGAAGAGGAGGTTCGAGGGATCGAACAGGGCCGCGAGATCGGCGCCGGTCAGGGTGACCGGTGTGCTGACCGCGAGGGGGAAGGGTGGACCCGGATCGAATCCCGGTGGAGTCCGTAGTTCGATACCGTTGTCCCCAAGCACTTGCAACGAGAGGTAATTCTCCGCGGAACCGTCGGCGCTGGTGGCAACCAAGGTCACCCGCGTGTGGTCCGAGATAGAGAAGAGATCGTTCGTAACCGTCCCGGTAACTTGCGCCATGACCGATAGATCGTACTGCGCCGACGCCCGTGACGCTCCCAGTAGCGCGACCGCTCCCATGATGAGCGCGGCCACAATACTTCTAGAAGGAGACCGCATACGAAACCTCCCCGCGTCTTTCTGTGTAGGAAGTAGCCCCCGAGGATTTTGCAGTGTTGTCATGCACATAGAATCGCGCCGTTACCCGCTCGCGTTTGCCTCCCCTGAGCGAAGCGTTGAGCTGAAACGTGTTCGTGTCGTCCGTATCAGTTCCGTCGACAGAGGTCGTGCTCAACGCCAGAGAAGCCCCCAGGGTGAGCTTGTGTCGCATCAGGGCGAGATTCGCCCCCACCAGTGGCCCCGCGACTTCCGTTTTGCTCGTGGAGAGATCGTAAACTGAACGATTGAAGCCCCCGGTCAAACTCAGATTCCAGGGAATCCAGGTAAACACGTAGGAGGCGTTGAGCTGCGAAGACGTATAACTCTGGTCGACTAGTCCGTTCTCCGTCTTGTCCTGCATGTCCTGAAGCGACCACACCAGAGAAAGATTGTGCGCGGTGCGCTCGCGTACCAACGAGAGCGTCTGCGTCAGGCCGAGATTGTTGGTGGCCTGGGCAATTTTGGTAGAAGTACTGTCGATCTGGCTCTTGCCGGGCTTTTGGTCGATCGAATAATTCGAATAGGAGACGCCGGCGCTATACTGAGGCAACGGAGTCCAGTCGAGTCGCGTCGAACCAATGATACGATCGGTCTGGAGGTTCTTGTTGGCACTGAGGTTATCGTGCTGCAGGCCGAGGCTCGCACTGCCCCGGAGTTTCCTCTTGAATGCGATGACGGTAGGTTCGAGGGTGATCTTCTGGAGATCGTTGTTGAAGTAGTAGGCGCCCATCGAACGGTATTTGGGATCGATACGTTCGAAGCGGAGTTTCGCGCCGCCCCACTTGTCCTTCCAGTCTAATGCCGCGTCGATCGCATTCGATTCCTGCGTGCTCTCCCGGTGATCCATCAAAAATCCGAAGGCCTTGAGCAAGGGTCCCTGATAGTCACCCTGTAAGGGACTATCCGCGTTCTCCGTGTAGGCACTCTGGGCCCACTCGATGTGAAAAGTGAGGCGGGGCGTAATCCGGGTCTTCGTGACCAGTCCCACCGCGAGGTTCTCCTCCGGCAAGGCGTTGACCGCAGACGGTGTTATGTTCAACGAATTCTCGTCGTCCTTACCGTGAACCACCACCAAGGAGGCCGTGTCCTTCTCATTGCCAGCTCCAATGCGCAGGGCATAGCCGTTGCGCTTGTACACGGGCTGAACCGCGCCCGCGGTGGAGGTGCTGTCGGACTCGATGGCGCGGCGTAGACGTCCGCCGATGAATCCGAAGTGAAACAGCCCGGGGGACAACTCGACGCCCCCGCCCATGATGCTGTGACCAGCGAGAGTGAATCTCGACCAGGAGAGGCTGCGATATCCCATGTGGAATGTGGCCCAGCGGTAATACGGGCTGGCGCCGAAGCGATTCAGCGGCTGCCGGAAGCTACGATTCTGTTCGGTGAGCGTGAAAGCAAAGGGGACCGTCAACCCGTAGAGCTCGAGGGTGGGGTTGCCGCGGAGGAACCAGGAGTTCGCCTCACGGGTCGCGGGCCGGCCGTCCACGCCATACGAGGCGAGGCCGGCTGAGATCGTGCCGTGGATCTTTACATCCCGAGACTGGCCCAATTCCTCGAGGTTCTGGGCTCTCAGAGGAGCGGCGAGCAGAGACAGGGCCCCCAGGACTGCGACGGCGAGGCTTCGCAACGCGCAGGTCCTGTAGATGGATACATGGACAGGACGAAAGAGTGAGAACGGAGCTTGAAGAAACATGACGATCGTCGATGACGAGCTGCTCGTTATCGACTTGGGCAGGCTATTCCTGCTCCTCCCCGATGGTCAAGGACGAAACCTTGCAAAGTGTTCGAAGAAAAGAGTTTAAGAGCACGATATCTGGAGACCGTGACAGCTTGGATCTGAGACTCTAGAGTCATATGCTGTTGTATGCTGCGAAGGAAGTGGATCCATGAGCGATGGTTTTTTTCTCATCACAGGAAGCTCGCGCGGAATTGGCGAAGCTCTGGCGCGCCGTCTTCTTGGCGAGGGACACCTGGTTCTGGGCGTCTCGAGATCCAACCCCGAGAGCCTGGAGTCGGAACGATATCATCACCTGAAATGCGATTTGGCGGACACCTCTGCGGCCAGTCAGATCGTGACGAAGGCGGAATCGCTCGTCGACGAGAAGAGCTGTGCGTTCCTCTGTCTCGTCAACAACGCAGCGCGCCTGGAACCCCTCAAGGCGATCGAAGAGTGCTCGAGCTTCGAGCTCGAAGCTCACGTCCAAATAGGACTCATCGCACCGATGGTGCTCACTTCCAAGTTCATTCACACCTTTGCGCATCTTCCCTGCCGCAAGAAGGTCGCGTTCATCTCGTCCGGCGCCGCCATTCAGGCCATGCCCGACGCAAGCGCCTACTGCAGCACCAAAGCCGGTTTGACCATGTTCGCGTGCTGTGTCGGACTCGAGCAGACCCAAGAGGAGGGTGGCTTCGAGACGGTTTCCATCAATCCCGGAATGGTGGAAACCGCAATGCAGGTCACCGCGCGATCCAAATCGGATGAAGAATTCAAGATGGCGCCCTATTTCAAGGAAGCCCAGCGGAGTGGCAAGGTGCAGAAGCTCGAGCCGGTAGTGGAGAAAATCGCGCGGATCCTCCTGCAGCATCAAGATCCGGGAGCGCTCGTGCATTGTGCCGAGATGGAGTCGTGAAACCCCATGGCCGCGCTGTTGCGCAGACGTCGAATCCATCAAAACGAGGTGAGAAGGATGCGTCGCTCGACTATCAAGGCAGATTTTCACTGAACGCGAATTGGACCTGGCCCTTGGAAGGAGAACGAGGATGAAAACTCTTGGGCGTGGAATTTACTTCAGTTTAGTCGGTATGATGTTGCTCATGAGCGGATGTGGAAAGCAGCCCGGGATCGCTGACCAACGCGCCCTTCTCCTTCAGACGGATCGGGAGTTCTCCGCCTATTCCGTTCTGCACGGCGCGGCCGAAGCATTCAAGGAGTACTTGGTGGAGGACGCGCTTCAGCTGCCAGCGGGGGAGACTCCCATTCACGGCCGGAAGGGCATCTACGAGGCAATGTCCAAGAGCAGCGGGAGCTATACTCTCAGTTGGGAACCACAGGACGGCGCGGTCGCGGCGTCGGGAGACATGGCCTACACCTGGGGTATCTATACCGTCAAAATGCCCCAGAAAGACGGAAGCGAATCGACGAGTCAGGGAAAATACCTGAACGTATGGCGGAAGACAGTCGATGGACAGTGGAGAGTGTTGGTCGATATGGGGAATCAGAGCCCGCCCGCCGAATGAGTTGGTTGGGTTGGTGGTGCAAGAATCCGTCGGCTAAAACTCATCGAAGTCCTCGTCTTCTTCTTCGAACTCGTCCCGAGGGTGCTCGGGTTCGCCGCCGCGACGCTTCAGGCGCTTTCGCTCCAGTTTTTCTTCTCGTTTCTTTTTCTTCTTCAATTCCTTCTTTCGTTTCTCCACGCCATAGTTGGTCCGTTTCGCCATTGCGTTGAGCACCTCCTGACATGCTCGGGTTCCTCCGGCGGCGAGAGCCGGACACCCATGCCGCGCCCTTTGCCAAATTTCGACCTGCAGTAGATTTTATCCGATTCGCGCCAGCGAGGGAATTGCCAAAGGCCCGGAATTACAGCACGTAGCGCAAAACCGCGAAGTAGTGGCAAGCACTGCCCGCCAGCACGAAGAGATGCCAAATTGCGTGATGGTAGGGAACGCGCCGGGAGAGGTAGAAGTAGATTCCTCCAGAATAGGCCGCCCCTCCGGCAGCGAGCAAGAGAATGCCGCCCGAAGGTAAATTCGTCGCCAAGGGCCGGGCCGGCACCACCACGAGCCATCCCATGAGAAGGTACAGGGCCAATGAGATCCAGCGAAAGCGCCGCCGGAGCACCGCTTCCTGGGCCACCCCGATCAGGGCCAGCCCCCAGATCACCCCGAACAGGCTCCAGCCCCATGCGCCTCGAAGCGTAACCAGAGTGAAAGGCGTGTAAGTCCCGGCGATGAGCAGATAAATTGCGCTGTGGTCGAGCGCGCGGAAGACGTTCTTTGCCCGCGAGGGGGGCAGGCCGTGGTACAGAGTCGAGACGAGGTAGAGGAGGAAGAGGCTCGTGCCGTAGACCGAGGCTGCCACGATCCGCCATGGATCGCCACCTTCTGCGGCATCGACCACCAGCACCAAAAGCCCCCCGAGCGCGAGAAGGGCGCCCAGGCCGTGGGTGAGGACGTGCGCGCGTTCCTCGGCGCGCGTGTGCCGGTACTCGCCGCGGTTCTCGATGGCAGGCATCCTCGCGTAGAAGGTTCGAAGACAATGGATAGGTAGGCTGGCGAGGGCGCATTGCCAAATTGGCAGAGCGGCTCTAATCTGGAAGCTAAGTCTGCGCGGCCCGCGCCCAGTGGCCGACGCAAACTTACTTTGTGCGTCCCCCACTGCAAAAAGGAGTCCGCGGACACGGAGGCCTGGCTGCACGCCGGAGCTGGTTCTCTGTGGCCGATCGAGGGTCCTTGCGCGGGGAGTGCGCGGAGTGCTCCTACAGCTCGAAAGCCGAGTGAAGCCATGCCCGAGAACCTGCGCATCGATCGCGAGCGGGGGATCATCCTGGTCGAGTCCCGTGGCGCCGTCAGTGTGGCCGACATTCGTGCGTCCATCGAGGCAGTGGAGGCGATCTTCGCCGAGGAAGGCCTCGACAAGACCCTGGTCGATGCGCGAACCCAGGACCAACCCCCCTCGATCACCGAGCTTTACGAAATCGCCTCGAATCTGCCCCGGGGCATACGGATCGCCCTTTTGACCAGCAGTGGGACTCCCGCCGAGGATGGCCTGCGCTTTTTGGAGACGGTGGCCAAGAACACCGGGCTGGAAGTGAGGGTGTTTCTCGACGAGGACGAGGCTCTACGCTGGTTGAATCACTGAGCCTTGAGTTCGGCGTGATACACCTGACCGTAGATCTCCCATAGCGTCAGGCACACCGCCGCCAGAATGGGGCCCAGAAGAAGTCCGGGGATGCCGAACAAACTCAGACCCCCCAAAGTGCTGAAGAGAATCATGAGCTGGTGCATCTGGGTGTCCTTCCCCGCCATCAAGGGCCGCAGGAAATTGTCGACGGCTCCCACGATCAAGAGGAACCACAGGGAGAGCAAGATCGCAGTGGTCAAGTGTCCAGCCACCGCCAGATAGATCACAGCGGGTACCCAGATGAGGCCGGTGCCCACTCCCGGAACCACGGAGAGCACGACCATGAGGGCCCCCCAGAAGACCGGACCGTGGAGACCGGCGACCCAAAAACCGATTCCGCCGAGAAGTCCCTGCAAGAGCCCGATGGCCAGCGTGCCGCGCAGCATGGCTCGGCCCACCGACACGAAGCGACTGATCATCTTCATCTCGTCATCGCGTGAAAGCGGAAGATAGTAGAGGAACTTGTCCAGGGCCTTCTGCCCATCCTTGAGCAGAAAGTACATGCAGTAGCCGAAGAGAAAGAAGTGGAAGAGGAAGTTCGCGGTGCGTCCGGTGACCCCTGCAACTCCGCTGACGAAGTAGTGACCCGTACTCTGCACGATCGCCATCACTTTGGTCAGCACTTCTTTTCGATCCAAGCCAATGTCATCGAGAATCGGCAGTAGATCGTAAACTCGGGCCAAGGGATCCGGTTTGGCGAGTTGCTGTTCCACCCATGGCCGTATGGTGTGACTCACCTCGATGGCTTGATTCGCCGCGACCACCACCATGAACAGCAAGGGGACGATCACGATCAGCAGAACGATGAGGAGAGTGGTAAGGGAGGCGAGGCTACGCTTTCCCCGGAACAGTCGTTCCAGACCTCGATAGAGCGGCTGAGACAGCCCCGAGAAGATGGCGGCCAAGAGAAAGGTGACCAGGAAATGCTTGACCATCGCGAAGAAGAGCGCGGTGATCAAGAGAGTGATCGCGAGCACGCTTGCCTTGACGAATGTCGGACGACTCATGCGTGGAGGCTAGCATTGGCTGCGCAGGGGGCCAAGAACTATCGCTTCCCCTCAACCCGAGCCTGTCGCCCCGGGTTCAGCCAGTCATGATGTATTTCTCGAGCTGTTCTATGTGGAATTCGTGCTCCGAGATGATGGCTTTCACGACGTCGCCAATGGAGATGACTCCGACCACGTTGCCGCTGTCCACGACGGGCAGGTGGCGGATGCGGCGCTCTGTCATCACGGCCATCGCCTCTTCCACCGGAGCGTCGGGAGGGATGCACAGGACTTTAGTCGACATGATCTCCTCGACTTTGCATTCGCGTGAGGACTTTCCCTGGAGAATGACCTTGCGCGCGTAGTCTCTTTCGGAAAGCAGACCCACGAGTTTGTCGTCGGTCATCACGAGCAGGGCACCGACCCCTTTTTCCGAGAGCATTTGGACGGCCTCGTAGACCGTAGCGTCAGGGGAGATGTGATAGATTTCGTAGCCTTTGCTCTTCAACAGGTGTTTGATCTTCTTCATACGAACTCCTCTTGAGCGGGCGCAAACGAGAAGGCACCAAGGGACGTCCCTTTCAAAAGATCTACAGCGGCGGAGGGGTGGGCGCAAGCCAAGGTTCCATCCGCCAAGGGCTTAGGACGGAGTCTTTTGGCCGCGTTTCCGCCTGCACAGTTTGCTAGGCAAGGGGGCCGAGGCATGGTAGGAAGTCTCCTAGTGGCTTGTTCCTCAGCCCAGGAGACTTCGCATGGCGCAGCTCACCTTCCTCTTGAGGCAGGCTTCGGATTTCATTTGGGGTCCGTGGCTGCTCATTCCTCTGCTGCTCTTTACAGGCCTCTACCTGACGCTGCGCCTCAAGGGTCTGCAGTTCAAGGAGCTGTACGGTGCCCTGTACTTGGCATTGATCGTCCGCAAGGACAAGGGTGCCACGGGGGACATCTCGCACTTTCAGGCGCTGATGACCGCACTGGCCGCTACGGTCGGTACGGGGAACATCGTAGGCGTGGCCACCGCGATTGCCCTGGGTGGACCAGGCGCCGTTTTTTGGATGTGGATGACCGGCCTGTTGGGGATGGCTACCAAGTACTCCGAAGCTCTGCTCGCCGTCCACTATCGCGTAACCGATCACCGCGGCGAGCAGGCGGGTGGTCCCATGTACTATCTCTCGCGGGGAATTCGCGCGCAGCCCTTGGGCAAGATCCTCGGCCTTCTCTTCGCGATCTTCGCAGCAATCGCGGCCTTCGGGATTGGCAACATGGTGCAATCGAACTCCGTTGCACAAGCATTGCACGAGAGCTTCAACATCTCCGTCGTCCTCACGGGGATCGTGCTGGCCGTTGGCGCGGGAGCGGTGATCCTAGGGGGAATTCGCAGTATTGGAAGGTTCACTTCTGCCTTCGTGCCCGTGATGATCGCCGTATACATGGCGGGGACGCTCGTCATTTTGCTTCGATTCGCCGGGGCAATTCCCCACGCGCTGGTGCTCATCATCCACGACGCCTTCAACGGAACTGCACTCAGCGGTGGATTTGCCGGTGCGGCAGTGGCTGCCGCGATCCGCTTCGGAGTTGCCCGGGGAATCTTCTCGAACGAATCGGGATTGGGCTCCGCCGCCATCGCCGCTGCGGCAGCGCAAACCGAAGAACCCGTCCGGCAGGCCATGGTCTCCATGACCCAGACTTTCATCGATACCATCGTCGTATGTTCACTCACTGCCCTGGTCATTCTTACCACCGGCGCCTGGGAGAGCGGCGCAAACGGCGCCCCTCTCACCCAACTGGCGTTCAGTCGTGGTCTTCCCGGAGAATGGGGGGGATGGCTGGTGGCGATCAGTCTTTCGATGTTCGCCTTCTCGACCATTCTAGGCTGGAGTTACTACGGGGAGAAGAGCATCGAGTATCTGCTCGGAGAACGCTGGATTCCGGTCTACCGGGTTCTCTTCGTGGCAGCAGTTCTGTTTGGGGCCATTCGCAGTCTCAATTTTGTGTGGACCGTTTCGGACGTAATGAACGGTCTGATGGCTCTGCCGAACCTCATCGGTCTTTTGCTCTTGAGCGGGGTCATCGTCGGCCAGACGCGCAGCTACTTCCAAAGGCGAGCGCGCTAGGAGAGTCTCGAGCCCACGCGTTTCAGTGTAGTACTCTCTTCAGCCACGCGCCGATGGCCTGGATCTCTTCCAGCACGACCTGGTGTTGCATGGGGTACTCGTGCCATTGTACCGAGTAACCCAATTCCCGCAGACGGTCGCGCGCCGCGGTGCCCTTGTCGAAGGGAACCATGGGGTCGAAGGTTCCGTGAGCCTGAAAGATGGGAATGTCGGCGTTGATCCCACTGCGCTCCCGCTCGAGACTCGACTCCAGGAGCAAATAGGTGCTCAGAGCCAGGATACCCGCTAGACGCTCTGAGTAGCGCAACCCCGTGAACAGTGAAATCGCTCCGCCCTGGGAGAACCCGGCCAGGAGGATACACTCGCTGGGGACGCCGCGCTCGTTTTCCCGGACGATGAGTTCCTCGAGCCGTCCCGAGGAATCTCGGATGCCCTTTTCGTCGTGTCCACGCTTCAAATCGAGCTCGACGATGTCGTACCAAGCTCGCATGACCATTCCCTGGTTCAGGGTCACCGGGATTCTAGGCGCATGAGGGAAGACGAAACGAATCGCGTGGTCCTCGGGAAGTCCCAGGGCAGGCACGATCGGCGGAAAATCGTGGCCGTCAGCGCCCAATCCGTGCAGCCAGATCACCGAGCTGGTGGCCTTTTGGCGGGGTTCGATTTCAACGCATTCCAGATATGCGGCACTCACATCGCTTCCTCGCGAAACAGGGTCCCCGGCAAGCTATTTCCAGCCGAAGCTGTGGGCAAGTCCAATTCCACTCACCCGATGCTCGCGCATGGCTTCCTTTGCGCGTACTCTTCGAGCTAGGAGTTTCGCACCACATCTGGAGGCATAGGATGAAACGCTTCACTCTCGCGCGGGTCTTCGTCCTCGCACTCGTCTTCGGGCTATTCTCTTCGGCTACGGCTACGGCAGCCAAGAAGGACCGTCAGCAGCCACGCATTGCCAAGCAAAAGGTCGATGTGCCGCTCGACAAGATTCGAGTGAGCGACGGCGATACCATGGTCATCGATTGGGCCGAGGGTGATCGCGAGCGAGTTCGTGTCTTGGGAATCGATACCCCTGAGATCGCCCACGAAGGCCACTTTCTCACCGAGGATCAACCGCACGGGCAGGAAGCGCGCGAATTCGCCACGAAACTCTTCGCTGAGGCCAAGCACATTCAGCTCTTGCGTGCCGACCAAACCGATACCTACGGTCGCACCCTCGGCTTCTTCTTCCTGGACGGGGAAAACTACTCGCCGATGGTGTTGCGCGCGCGGCTGGCCTACGAGACGGTGAGTCATTACGGCGACAACGGCTTCCCTGAGGAGGCGGCAGAGTGTCTGCAGGCCGCGAAGGAGGCCCAGAAGGAAGGGAAGTTGGACTTCGAGCAGCCCTATCTCTTTCGGCGCATGATGCGCGAGCGTCAGGAGGCTGCCAAGGCACCCAAGTCGAAGCGGCCGAGCAAGGCTTCCGAGAATGCCAAGGAGAAGAAGGCCGAAGGGGGCGGGCGCTAGGCGGGGGCTTCGAGCTTGGTTTCTCCCAAAGTCTCATTCAAAACGCGGTGAAGTCGTTCCCCGCGCGAGTCGGGACCGTAATTGGCTCGCACGAACTCATAGCCCGCCACGGACAGCTCGCTGGAACGCTCGGGATCCTCCAGGAAGCGCCAGGCTCGCGCCCATTCGGCCGGGTTCTCGGCCTGCAAATAGTGAGTTCCAGCCTCCGCTCCCGATCCCCTGGCCGCCACCGGGGTGCAGATGACGGGGCGCCCGGCGGCCTGCGCCTCCAGCATGCGATAGCGCAGGCCCCCCGCGTATTCCAGGGGGACCACGACCGCGTCGCAGGCCGCGAGTTCCCTCTCCAAGTCGTCCACCCAGCCCACTGCAACTGCACCGGCCTTCTCGATGATACGTCTGAGCTTCGAGCCGAGACCGGCGCCCGCCACGCGTAGCTCCGGCGGGCGCTCGATGCCGCGCAAGATTGCGGGCCAGCTCTCCTGCAGAAAGCGAACGAGGCCATCGCGATTGAAACTGGCTGACCAGTGCCCGTAGCAGAGCCAGCGTTGGGGCGCCTCGGCCTTTCTCGGTGCGGGATCCAGCGGGTTCGTTCTGACCGGCACCACCGCGGGCCACACGCCAAGAGCCGGTCGCTTCTTGCCAGGCATGGTATCCAGGGCGTGCGAAGCCAGGCGCATATCATCCTCGGTCAAACACAACAGGGCGTCGCAGGAGAGAAGAGCTTTTTTCTCCGCGCGGCGCAGACGTTCGGCGATGCGGGGAAGCGGACCTTCGGGATCGCTGTTCAGTCGCGCCGCCTCGCGCTGGTACTCCAGATCGGAGAGCACGAGTACACGTCGGCCGGCCGGGCCCAGTGCCACCGCCGCGGACTGGTACCAAAACGGGCCGACGACGATCGCCTCGGGATCGGCCGCCACCTCTTCCCTTACCATCTCCTGCATGCGTTCCGTGCACGCAAAGATCTGGATTCGCGGCACATTCTCCCGCCACGACCGCAGTGACGAATCCAACCTTCTGCGAAGGCGCGAAAACGCGCGTAGGTCGGCCCAATCCTGATCCAGGCGGATCTGAAAGCCTTCGCTCTGAAGTTGCTGACGGGCCGCTTCGCTGCCCGCTCCCGCGCGTGAGATCCAGCGGACCTGTCCCAAGGCGAGGAGGCTTCGCGCCAATTCGAGAGTGAAGCGCCGGCTACCCTGGTTGGCGGGCCAGGGGAGGAGGGTCGTGCTCAAGACGAAGCGTGGACCACTCATGCGCGCTCGCCCCCGTGTACCGCGAAGGTGGAGGATGTCATTCTCTGCAGCGTGTGATGCATCTGGTAGCGTTGTCTACCTGCACGGCCGAAGCGAATGCGAGTGGCACGGTCCGCCATCAGTTCTCCGAGTGCGAAATAGAGGGCTCGCGAATCTGTGGGTGGAACGAGTAGACCGTTCTCATCGTGTTTCAGGAGTTCCTTGACTCCGTCCACATCTGTTGCCACCAGGGGAAGTCCCTGACAGATCCCCTCCAAGAGCGACAGCGGCATGCCTTCTCTGCGACTCGCCAATACCATTAGGTCACAAGCCCGGAGAATCTCCACCACGTCGTCGCGATGGCCCGCCAGATGGATTCTCTCGTTGAGCCCCGCCTCGCCGATATGGCGTTTCAACTCGGATCGATCCGATCCTTCACCCACGAACCACATCTGAAAGGGAGTTCCCTGACCCGCGAGCCGAGCGAGTCCTGCGATCAGCACGTCTCCTCCCTTTCGCAGATCGAGCGCTCCCAGCTGGACGATGCGCGGGCCGCCTCCGCGCTCGCGGGCCGCCAAATCCGCTGGCATCGGTGCCTCTTCCTCGGCCCAGATCACACCCTGGGGATTTCTATCGGGCACTCCGTTGAGCACCGTGAATACGCGTGCGGGTGAGTAGTGAAATGTGTCGATCAGGACAGAGCGGTGAGCCTCACACACCGCGATAGTGGCATCCACGGCATGGACTGCGACGCGCTTGGCCCAGTAACGCTTTCCCACTTTGCCCACCCCGGGGAGGTGCTCGGTGGCCACGATGCGTCCCACCTTCGCCCATTTGGCGGCCAATGGGGCCAGCCCGAAGATTCCGTCGTAGGGATGGGGGAAATTGAAGTGCACTATCTCGGGAGCCAGGCTTTCGAGTTCGCGGTAGAGCCCCCTCCACTGCGCCCGCCAAGATCCTTCGGGCAGGCGCCGGACGGCGAATCCGTTCTTCTCCAGTTTCTCGAGCCAAGGCAATAGGGTGGGCCGCTCGAGGGCGATCAGGCCCAGTCGTTCGGGCCCGGCTGCCTCCAGGTGCCACTGGAGATAGGTTTCCGCCCCTCCGAAATAGGGGGCGTCACAGTAGAACCAGTGCGGTGGGAGAGACGAAGTTCTCATGGCCGCGGTGACCATGACACAGAGAGAAGCCCCACGTCCAGATCGACCTGGGGCTTGCCCGAAGCAGGTGTCGCATCACTCAGCAGCGGCCATCCGCTTCACCGTTACTTGGACTTTCGCTCTTCCAGCAGCTTCTGAAGTTTCTTCTCGATAGCCTCGAGTCTTTTCTGCAGGTCCTCCATCTCGACCTGCTTGTCCTCCAGCTTCTTCTGATACGCCTCGAGCGCCTTTTCCGTCGGCGAGATGATTCCTACGCTTGCTCCGTCATCGTCCCCACCCTGGCTGTAGAAGCGGAAGGTGTGGGGCAGATCCGGGGTATCGACGTCGTAATTGAAGTCCTTGTTGAAGTTGAAATTGAAGTTCTTCCCGTCGAGGGCGAAGAACCCGTGACCCTCGTTCTTTTCGGGCTTGGCCTTGATGGTAATGCTCTTGCCCTTGCGCAAGACGGTCAGGGTAATCGTGTCGCCTTCCTTGATCTCCCGCAGCTTCTTGCGGAGGTCGGAAATGTCACTCACTTCCTCGCCGTCGATGCGGGTGATGATATCGTAGGCCTTCAATCCCGCCTTCTCGGCTGGACTGTCCTCGATGACCGAACGCACTAAAATCCCCTCATCTTCGTCCAGTCCCAGTTGGGCGGTCATGGCATCGTCGACCTCGCCGATGGTGACACCGAGGTAGAGGCCCTGGTTCATCTTGCCGATGGTCCAGCTGTGGGACTTGCCGCTGGGAACCGTTGAGGAATAGATCACATTTCCCTCGTCATCAACGAGGCACTGGTAGACCACCCGGCCATCGTCATCGAGAACGATGCGGGTGTTTCCATGCTTGATGATCCGGTCCTCGGGCAGGGGCTCACCATCCTCGAGGATGCTCCATTTCCCGTCTTGCTTCTGCACGACGTAGGAGTGTTGCTGCCCGTCGTCGCCGACGATCGTGATGTTGCTGGTGGACTTGTCCTTGGACTTGGCCTCGGCTGCGTTCGCCAACGCTCCCCACAGGGCCAGCGCGCCCATCACGAAGAGCACCGCAACCACGATTTGAATGACTCGTTCCTTGTTGACTATCACGTCGTTTCCTCCCAGGTGGGCCGTGCAGGCCGAGATGGGGACCCTTGGTCCCCGGCTACTAGAGATGTTCGCGCCGGTCGGGTTCGTATTTGGCCGGAATGACCACGGGGTTGCCCCATTCGTCGGGCGCGGCTTCGTAGAGACTCTTCACGCGCCGGCGCTCGAGCATGCGGCGCAGGTAGACGACTTCGGTTCCCTTTCCCTGAGGCGCCGGCTTGCGGTCGACGACCAAAAGGGGGAGTTCCTCCACCAGGCGTCCCTCGCGGGTGCCCGCCTGCCGGTAAAGGTCGAGGGCTTGCTGCATCGTGGCGGCCTCCGCGGGCGGAGCCGTCGTCGAAGGGGTGCCGGGGATACCGGTCAGCCAGAAAAGAGCGATGCAGGCGGCGACGGCCCAGCCAATCCAGGGACCCGGACGGAAACGCCGGATCGGAGCGGGGCTGGTCGAGGAGCGCTGGGCGGCCGCCGCGCGGAGATCGTCCAGCTCCAGGGCTTCGGCTCGGAGCGCGGTATCGGCGACCCCCAGATTCAGCTCGTTCTGGTCCTTCAACGACAGTGCGAGGCGGTGCCAGAGCTGTGGATCCTGCTGAGCCTTGAGCTCGAGTTCTTCCCAGGCGGCTGGCTCAGCCGAACCGCTGAGTACGCGATGAATGAGGGTAGCTTCGTGTCTCATGTCATTCTCCTTGCCGTGCCAACGCGGCAGATGCGGCGGGACGGGGTGCGGAGAGTTGCTTCCGCAAGAGCTGGCGTGCCCGGACCAGGCGCGTTTCCACCGTGGTCTCGGGCAATTCGAGGCTCTCAGCGATGCTCTTCTGGCTCATGCCCTCCAGTGCACGCAGGAGCAGAGGCTCGCGGTACTTCAGAGGGAGCTCGCGCGCCGCGGAGAGCGCCCGCTGCGCCGCGAGACCGGCCTCGAGGGCCTCAAAACTGCGCTCCGCCGCGGTATCTGCGACGCCCTCGTGGTGGCTTTGCAGGCGGCTGAGGATCCGGCGTCTCAAGCCCGCTTTTCGTCCCGCCGAACGGGCAGTATTGAGCGCCACGTGCCGCAACCACGGCCGCAGCTTCGCCGGATCCTCCAGACTCTGAATTCCCGCCACCACCTTCAAGGCAACCTCCTGCAACAAATCTTCGAGTTCGCCCTCACGGGGCATGTGCGCCAAGAGAACCACCGCGAGCCAGCGTCGGTTCTCTCTCCACAGCCGATCCAGGGCCGCGGTATCTCCAGCGTGGGCTTGCTGGAGGGACAGGACTTCGGGGCTTGTGTCCATCTACTCCACTAGGACGCACCAGAGAAAAGGTTCCGTCCAAAAAATTTCGGAAGACTCCTCGCTGGGGCGCTCGGTCGGGTGAGACGCTTCCTTGTCCGGGCGCAACCCAGTTCCTACCGTGGGGCGAATTCCGCGAACCAGATCCTGGCCTCCGCAGGCCTGCGGAAGGCTCCAGTTCCTCAACCCGTCAAGAGTGAGCCATGGACTACGATTTCAATGAACGCGAGCTGATGATCCGCGACCTGACCCGTAAGATCGCCAAGGAGAAGGTTTTACCCGTCCGGGCCGAGTTGGACGAGAAGAGCGAGTTCCCGTATGAGGCCATGGCCGCCATGGCCCAGGCCGACCTCTTCCGGGTGTTCATCCCCGAGGAATACGAGGGAATCGGCGGGGGCTGCATGGAAATCTGCATCGTGGCCGAGGAATTGAGCCGGGTCTGCGCCGGCGTGGCCACCACCTACTCGGCGAATGCCCTGGCTGCCCAGCCCATCGTCATCGCGGGCAACGAGGAGCAGAAGCGCAAGTACCTCTCGCGCATCGCCAGCGGCAAGAGCTTTGCCGCCTTTGCGCTTACCGAGCCGGGAGCGGGAAGCGACGCCGGAGGAATCCAGACCACGGCCAAGGAGACCGAAACCGGTTTCGTGCTCAACGGCACCAAGCAGTTCATCACCAACGGTGAGGTCGCCGAGATCTACACCGTACTCGCCAGCACCGATCCCTCCCGCGGCGCGCGCGGTCTCAGCGCTTTCATCGTCGAAAAGGGCACCCCCGGATTTTCCTTCGGCAAGGAGGAGAACAAGATGGGGATTCGCGCCTCCAAGACCACCGAGCTCATCTTCCAGGACTGCGAGATTCCCAAGGAGAACCTCTTGGGCCGCAAAGGCGCCGGCTTTTTGACCGCGATGAAGACCTTCGACCATACCCGCCCCGGGGTGGGAGCGCAGGCGGTGGGGATCGCGCAGGGCGCGCTGGACGAGGCCATCCACTATGCCAAGGAACGCGAGCAGTTCGGCAAGCCCATCACCACCTTTCAGGGCATCCAGTTCATGATCGCGGACATGGCGACGCAGATCGAAGCGGCTCGCGCCCTGGTCTACTCCACGGCGCGGATGATCGATCGCGGCGTCAAGAACACCGCGCGCGAATCCGCCATGGCCAAGATGTTTGCCAGCGACATGGCCATGCGCGTGACGACCGATGCGGTGCAGGTTGTCGGGGGTTACGGCTACATGCGCGACTATCCCATGGAGAAGTTCATGCGCGACGCCAAGATTACCCAGATCTACGAGGGCACGAACCAGATCCAGCGCCTGGTGGTGGCAAACGCGGTACTGAAGTAGCGCGCGGTACTTTCCGTGGTGCTCAGCCCAGCCAGCCCTTCCTCTTGAAGTACAGAAGGAGGACGATGGCAACCGCGATCATCAGGCCCCAGGCAAAGGGGTAGCCGAAGTACCAGTTCAGCTCCGGCATGTTCCAGGGGGATTTCTCAGGGTTGAAGTTCATGCCATACAGCCCCGCGATGAAGGAGAGCGGGATGAACAGGGTCGCAATGATGGTCAGCACCTTCATGATCTCGTTCATGCGATTGCTCACGATGCTGAGGTAGAGGTCCATCAATCCGGAGCTGACGTCGCGATACGATTCGACGATGTCCATCAGCCGCAGGGCGTGGTCGTGACAGTCCCTCAGATAGACCTGCGTCGTCTCATCGATGAGACCGCTCTCGTCCCGTGCCAGTGAGCTCATCAATTCGCGTAGGGGCCAGATGTAGCGCCTCAGAGTGGCGAGGTCACGCTTGACCTGGTGGAGACTTCTGATCGTTTCTTGGTTCTGGTGATCCAGAACATCCGCCTCCAGATCTTCCAACTGATCTCCGTAGTACTCCAACAAGGGAAAGTACGCGTCGACGATGGCGTCGAGAATGGCGTAGGCCAGATAGCCTGCCGATCCTTCGCGAATCCTGGGGCGGCCTTCGCGAAGACGCGCGCGGACCGGTTCGAGGCAGTCGCCGATCTGCTCCTGGAAAGTGAGCACGATTCCCGGACCCAAAAGCAGACTGAACTGCTCGGTCTCGAGCGTGTCGCTCGACCTCGGCATACGAAGCACCACAAAGCGAAGATCCCCGTACTCATCCACCTTGGGCCTCTGGTTGACGTGCACGATGTCTTCGACCGCCAAAAGGTGCAGGCCGAAGGCCTTGGCCACCTCTTGAATGACATTTTCATTGCCCAGGCCGTCCACGTTGACCCAGGTCACCGCGCGTTCGCGGACTCGCGAGCGTAATGACGACAGATTGGTGATGTCCTCCTCGACGAGTTCCTGCTCGTTGTAGGAGGTGAGATGCACCTTGCTGGGCGCGGCTTCGGGATCTGAAAAAATCGTGCCGGGAGAGGCCCCGACGGGGGCACGCCGCTTGGCGGGGTTCTTACGCTTCTTGGAGTGCTTCCTCATTGCGGGCTCCTCACGGGGATGGATCGTAAACGCGCGCAATCACGGTGTTGGGCACGGATGGGGAGCGGAGGCGATCATATCAGAATCAATCCGTTAGGAAAGGCCGAGCTATTTTTCACAAAGTAGGGGGGATTCCGTGTGGGTTCTCGTCCTCAATAGAGAGTCCGCTACTCAGTCGGTGCTGGTCCCGACCAGCCGAAAGAGTTGGGCTCCTGGGGTTGGGGCTGACCGCGCGAGGAAAGGGAGCCTCCTCGTCGGGAATGCCCCTCCCCACTCGTGCTTCCCGCGGAACGACAAACTCCCGTACTGGCAGGGTCACTGGACAGTGTGCCACGAGACACGATATTATCTATAAGTCCGCAATATTTTCATAGTGATTCACTGATTGAAAGTGATCTCGCTTTGAGGAGACTCTCCATACTTGGCTCATTGCCTTCCCGGCAGATTCGGCGCCGCGCCGGACTGCTCGTTCTCTCTACTTGTCTGTTCTGCGCCTTCACGAGCACATCCCGTGCTGAAGTCTCACCGGATATGGCCGAGCATATGATCATCTGTCCGGCCGAGTTTGCACCCCAATTCGAGGTCCTTGCGACTCACCGTACTGTCGTCGCAGATTTGCCGAGCTGTGTGGTGACTCTCGAGGATGTCCTGAGCAGCGCGCCCCAAGGGCGCGACGATGCGGAGACTCTGCGCAACTACCTCATTCAACAGCACGATCTGGGTCATCTCCAGTACGTTCTCTTGGGAGGGGACAGCAGCGTCATGCCGGTGCGGTTTGCGAGGAGCACGTTCTATCCGCAAGGAGGATTCTCGGACATTCCATCCGATCTTTATTTCGCCTGTTTGAACGGAGACTGGGATGCCGATGGAGACTCCATCTTCGGTGAGGCCTATCTTGCATACGATGATCCGGGTGATGATGTGGATCTCGATCCCGAGCTTGCAGTGGGACGCGCGCCCGTGAATACGGTTGTCCAGGCAGAGCGGTTTGTACAGGGCATCCTCGCGTACGATACACTGAATCCAGCTCCACATCTCGCGTCCGCCACGATGCTCGCGGAGGTACTCTTCCCCAGCGATTGGGACGGCACAGCAGCAATTAATCTCGACGGTGCATCCTATGGCGAGCACTTTGCGGCCGCGCTGGGTACGCATCCCTTCCCTCCGATGGTTGCTCGGGTCTACGAGAACTGGTTGGCCTATCCCGGCTCCACGAGACTAACCGTGAGTTCGGCCCTCGACGTTCTCAGTTCGGGCAACCAGGGTCTTCTGTGCTTCATTGGCCACGGAACTGCCGACGACTTCTCTGTAGGCGACGGCAGTATCACTCTCGCTCAACTCGACGCTCTGGCCAACGCGCCGGACTACTTCCTCACCCTCGCCTTTTCGAGTAGCGCGGCGGCATTCACCCGGGATTGCGTGCTGGGGCATCTGGTAACCGCTCCTGCGGGAGGAAGCGCCGGCGCACTGGGATTCACGAGCGAGGTATTTCCCAGCACTGGCGATGACTACTTCGATGAATTTCTTGAAAACCTCAGCGCAAGTTCTGGCGTGCTCTTGGGAGATGCCATGAAGGCCGTCCTCAAGAGCTATGTGCCAGGCTTCCCCTCAGAGACTCTCCAGCGTTGGGCGAGCTTTGGTTGGTGCCTCCTGGGAGACCCCGCGACCCCGTTCCGCACCGAGTTGAACCCCATATCGACTCAGAATTCGAGCCTGGGTGGCTTGAAAGCGCGGTTCGGGCGACACTAGGGCTGAGCAAATCCCCTTGGAGGCGCGAGGGTTGCCCCTTTTGCTCGATTTGCGGTAGACTTGGCAGGGCTCCTTCCACTCGCCAGATAGGAGGCGCGCCGTGTTCCCCCGACGCCGTATTGGGTGCATCCTTCTTCTATTCACGTTGATCGCGGCACTTAACTTCTCTGCTCACGCCGCGACGCTTCTTGTTCCTGAAGATTTCACATTCGAAACTGCTCTGAACAGCACCACTCCCGGAGATACCATTTCCGTCGCGGGGGGCACTCTCGAACACGGTTACGGGAAACTCCCACCAGGCATCGTTCTTCTCTCGCGCGAATCGCAGGGAAACACCCTGGTACAGTTGCTTGCCTGGGATCTATCCGAACCCTCTGTAGTGAAGGGCTTTCGCTTCGGATCGTCTGATTACTGGTATTACGACTGGAATCATATATCGCCGAGCTGGCTTGGCGTCATCGTTGACAATTCTCAAGTTTCGTTCGTCGACTGTCGTTTCATCGAGTTGGGATCGGGGTCCGGTTTCTTTCCCGATGAGGAATATCCGGGAGCTCAATACCAGCGTTACCCGCTCAATTTCGTGAATAAATCCGTGGTGAGTTTGAATTCGTGCGTTCTCGCAGGCAACTTCATGGACGTGGACAGTATTCCCACCATGCCGCGCGGGATCAACTGTCACGACTCTTCGCTGGAAATCCGGAAATGCATCATTGAGCAACAAGCTTTCGCCATTCGCGCAGACGGTCCTTTGACCATCACCGATAGTACTTTCCGCAATTCTCACGGTTACGTTCTGCAGTCCTTTGGCTCCCTTTGGATGTTGGGAAACCTGATTGTGGATTGTGGTCCCGAGTACTGGGTTGATCGCTACTTGTCGACGACGAAAGTGGCCTATTGCCGCACATTCGAAGGGATTCATCTGGCAGGATCGGTCCATCTTTACCGCAATACTTTTGTCGATAATCCAGTCTTGATAACCTCCGATTACAACATCTATTGCGAAGCACCTGAACCAGACGCGCGGATGGCATTGGTCACGATCGAGTCGGGCGCCCAGGGTTGGATCGAGCGCAACCTCTTCATTGGATTGACGGGTCCCGCGGTCCAAGCTCCGGCCTCGATCGAGGTCTCGTGCAACGATGCTTGGGACGGCCTGGGGCAGTACTGGAGGGGCGGGATCGGCGACGTGACCGGAACAAACGGCAACATTTCCGAGGCGCCCATGTTCTGCGGACGCAGCGAGGGGGATTATACCCTCAGCATTTATTCCCCGGCGGCCACCGCCGAATGTGGATCGATGGGGGCGTTTCCCACCGCCTGCGACACGAAGCTGGAGATTCCCGACGATGGCGGGCCCGGGCCCCAGGGGCAACCGGCGAAGCTGCAGACGCGCCTGCTCGGGGCCGCACCCAATCCCTTCAACCCGCGTACCGAGATCCGCTTCGAGCTGGAGCACGTGGGAGACGTACGGCTCGAGATCTTCGACGTCGCGGGCCGGCTGGTGCGCAGCTGGAGTCTGCCGCAGCTCGCCGCTGGACCGCATTCGATCCCCTGGGACGGCCACGATGCCCACGGCAATGCGGTCTCCAGCGGGGTGTACTATCTCCGATTGCAGTATGCGGGGAAAGTGCTCAGCGACCGCATGGCGCTGTTGCGCTGAGGCGGGCGGGAGTTCTCAGTTCTGCTGGGCCTTGTGGACTGCGGTGCGTAGCAATTGCGCCCAGCTGTCGTCAGGCGCGAATTCCTCGTAGCGTTGTAGGAGTTGCTCCGCATCCTTGACTTTTCCCAGTGCCAAGCTCACCTGAATCTGGTCATACAGCGCCCGCAGATAATTCGGGGTCGAGCTCTCGACGCGGGTCAGCAGCGCATCGGCTTGCTCGAGCAGCTTGCGGCGCTCGCTCTCCGAGACCGATTTCAGGGAACGCTGGTACTCCACGATGGCCAGACCGATGAGCGCTTCGGAATTGAGAGGGTCGTGTCGAAGTGCGGTTTGGTAGCTCTCTTCGGCCAGTATCAATTTCCCCCGGGCGAGCTTCAGATGGGCGAGAGCATTGCTTGTGCCGACCGGATCGATGCCCTTGCTCCGCTGGAGAATGAGCGTTTCCTCGGCCGCGACCATCTGGGACTCGCTGGAGGCTTCTTGGCTCCCGCGCAAGATTCCGGGATCCTCCGCGGAGAAATCCTGTGCGAGCCGGAGGGGCGCAGCGATACCGCTGGGATATCGTAGATGAAGTTCTCGGGCCGCCGGAGACTGCTTTCCTCCCAGAAGTGATCCCAAAGGAAGTCGGGAACGCACGAGGGGAGAGACCAGCACCACGAGCGCCGCCGCGCACGCCACCAGAGTTTGGACGGCCTGGCGCCGGGGCCAGCGTGGGAAGGGGACGATTCGCGAGGAGTCTCGCTTCCTGGCTCGCTCAAGGATGGCTGCGTAGTACTCCGGAATGTCCTCCTGGCGGAGGTGCGCCCATTGCTGGGAATCCAGAGGGGCATCCAGGATGGAGACGACTTTCGCCAGTTCACGGCGGGCCTCATCGTCGCGGCTCAGCAACTCCATGCGACGTGCAGTAGTCGTCTCGTCCAGCTCTCCCAAGACGAAGTCCAGAATCTCCTCGGAATCACGCCATCCCTCCCCTGTGGGACCATCGGGTTCGGGGTGGCCATCGTCGACCGAACGGGAACGAGCGCCGGGTCCTCCGAAATTCTGCCGGAGGATCTTGCGACCCCGCTCGATCACCTTCTCCACGCCGCCCCGGCTCAAGCCGAAGCTCTCGATCGAGGCAATGCGCGCAGCGGATAGTCCATCCATGAGAGCCATGTTGCAGATGATGATATCGCGCTCGCAGGTGGGACGATTCTCCCAGTACTTTCGCAGAACGGGCGTGATGCGCTCTTGGATTTGTTTGATCTCGATTTCTACATCGATGGGCATGCCGCCGTCCCGCGCCTGTGCGATGAGCTGATCATGCGTCTCCTCATCCAAGGCCGCATACTTGGGGCGTCTTTGCGCGCCGTCCCGTTTCAGCTTGTCCCGAACCACGTTCGAAGCGGTCTTCCGTAAGTACATGTGAAACTCGCCTTCGCTGCGATCAGGATAACTACGGAGGTGTTTTCGGCCGTTTCCACAGAGTTTGGCCCAGCTGTCCTGACACGCATCTTCCACATCATCGTGGCTGAAGCGGCCGGGCACCTGCACCTGAAACATCCTCACCACTGCCTGCCGAACCACTGAATCGAAGCGGCGGATCAATTCCGACCAGGCCCGATCGTCGTCGCTCGTCGCACAGAGTGCGTACACAACCGAAAACGGGGTGTCCTTTCCGCAATTCACGCTGGCTCCCACCAGAAAGACGAATTTCTTCGATTCCGGACGAAACCAGTGTGCTGGCTGCCTTCGGGGGCGTCAAGCCGCGCCCCCATCATTGCCTCTACACTCAAGACGAAAAAGCGTGGATACTTCCTAGTGGGATTTGCGAATTCTCAAACTCCGGTGGGAACCGACATTGAGCAAAGCCGAGAAGCTGAGCAGTCGGGCTGCGCCCTCCTCTGCGGGGCGGCCCCTCTTGGCGTTGATCTGCGCCCTCTTGGCCCTTTTCGCGGGAGCTGCCGCGCACGGGGAGGAGCTCGCTCGCTTCACCCCTCTCTTACCTCCGGAGTCCCTGGCCAAGAGCTCCTGGATCGCCTCCAGTCCCGAACAGGCGGAAGGGGAGCTGGACGAGCTCACCGCCCGCACCGCCACTCAGCCCCAGCGACTGGAAAACTGGACCCACGCGACCATTCTGCAGTTGATTCTGCGTCGCCCCTTGGCGGCGCTGCGAACTCTGAAGCGGGCACAGAACTTCTCCTGGTCCCCCGAGGGGAAGCTGCAACTGGATTTCCTGGAAGCCGCGGCACAACTCGCGGTGGAGCCTCTGGAAATCGATGCCTTGGTGGGAGAGGATCACCTGGCCCGGGCCCGCGAGATTTTCCAGGAGCTGAAAAGACACCCTGAAACGGAGCTGCCTGCGAGCTTCGGGCTCGCCTGGATCGCATGCGAGATGGGCCACCCTGCGGCGGCACAGGAACTTCTCGACTCCACACGCGAACTTCCACTACAGGCCAGACAGCGACTCTGGGAAGCCATGGTCCGCGCCTGTGGATCCACCATGGACAGCTGGCTACCGCATTTCAAGCGCGCGCTCGAGCAGAACGACCGTGCTCGACTCTCCGCCGCCGCTCGCCTGGCGCCCGGTCCCTTGCTCCTCCACTTGCAGCAAGCTCTCGACGATCCGATCGAGGAGGGGCTTGCGCTGGGCAAGGGGGGGAAAGCGGTAGATTTCTCCGCGGTCGACTCCCTTCTGAATCGAGTGAAGGAACCATTTCCCGGCGCCTATGCCGGCGTGCGCAAGCGCATGAGGAGTATCAGGGAGCTCGATCGGCAGGAAGGATCCCTTGCCCTGAGACTGGTGAAGGAGCTGCATCGTTTCGATAGCACATTCGGAAATCTGGATCTCCCCTGGGAGGAGCGCTGCCAGAGGGCCGTCCAAGTCTCGACGGGCAAGGCCGACACCTGCGAGGCCATGGGTCTCTGGTACCTCGCGGGGCGCTGGCACTGGGGTCGCGGCTACGCGCAAGCGCAGCTCGGGCATCCTCTGCAGCAATTGAGCGAGTACGAAGCCGCGCTCGAAGCGGCCAAGAAGCTGGATGATGCAGCCTATCTCTCCAAGACCGCGTTCAACCTCTTCATGGTGTGCGACGAGACCGCGAAGCAGGCGCAGCGCTTGGAGCTGCTACCCATGTTGGTGGAGCTTGCCGAGAGGACGGGAGTTTCGGTCGCGGAAGTTCTGATTGCAGAAGGCCGGGCCTACGAAGACCTCGGTGATCTGAAGAGGGCCTGGCGGCTCACGACCCACGCCTACCGTGAGAGCCGGCGTCGCGGCGCTCCCTACACTTCGATCAGCGCGCTTTCCAATTTGGCGTGGTTGGCGTTCCGTCAGAGCGAGAATCAGAAGGTGCAGCGTTACGCGCGTGAAATCCTCATGAGGACAGAGCCGGAGAATCTCCCCAAGAATCTTCCATCGTATAGAGAGACTATTTCCGCGATGCGGACCTGGGCCATGTTGGACCTGGGCCGGGCTCTGCCTTCGAATGATCCCCAGCGGCTGAAGTGGTACGAGAAGGCCGAAAAATCGGCGCGAGGTCAGGAACAGTACGCTCAGCTTCTTCATATCCGCCTGGCTCGGGCTGAGGAGTTCTTGGCCGAGACGGATCTCGATGCCGCGCGGAAGTCGCTTCGCTCTGCCCGTACGCTCGCCCGCAAGAACGACTATCGGTACGGTCTTTGGCGAATCGATGCTCTCCAGGCGCGTTACGAGAGTTTGCAGGGCGATTATTCCGCGGCGGCGCGCAGCTACGAGGCCGCCCTTTCGGGTCTGGAGGGAATCAGCGAACACATCAACGACGCCGAGCATCGCGCGAGTTTTCTCTTACCGGCCTCCGAAGTTTTCGAGGAGACAATCTCGCTCTTGCGAGGCCCGCTCCACGAACCTGGCGCGGCATACGCGGTCGACGAGCGCGCGCGGGCTCGGGCCCTCCTGCAGAAAGTCAGCGGGCGTGTCAACGGTTCCGAGCTTCGCAGCGCCGCGGAGGTGCAATCCAGCCTGAAGCACGACCAGGTTCTCCTTCAGTATCGCGTCCACGGGAAGGGCATCGATCTGTGGATACTCTGCTCCACGCAGCTCCGCTTCGTGGAAATCACCCAGAACGCCGATGAACTCGCGCAAAAAATCTCCCAGTGGCGTGAGGGTATCGAACGAGGTCTGCGGACCGAGCTGGGGGCACAGCTCGGTTCCCTCCTTCTGGGTCCGGCGGCCGGCGAACTGGCAGCTTGTGAGCACTTGATCATCGTCGCCAACGCACCATTGAGCCGCGTACCCTTCGCGCTCTTGAAACTGGATGGGCAGTACTTGCTTCAGCGCCACGCCGTTTCCTACGAACTCAGCGGCAGTATTCGCTGCGCCTTGCGAAACAGAAGGGCGCTTCAAGGAGACGAGAGGCTGCTCGCGGTGGGCTACGATGGGGGCAGCGCGGCGCGAAGTCTGCGACTGCCGGAGCTGCCCTTTGCGGAAGCCGAGGCCAGGATGGTGGAGGTGACCGCGCCTGCCGGACGACTTCTCTTGGGAAGGAGCGCCACGGCGGACAGCGTCGCCGCCCTGCTTCCCGGCGTGGGAGTTCTCCATCTGGCGACTCACGCCGGTCTCGACGAGTTCGGCGAGCCCTTCATCTTGCTGGCGCCGCAAGGGGGCGGCGCCGGTCTGATGCGCGAAGAGCAACTTTCGGCGTGGCCGTTGACGGACGTCTCTCTGGTTACCCTGGCTGGCTGTGAGACCGCGCAGCTCGGCTCCACGGAAGTGCAGGGCGATCTCTCTTCGTTGGGAGCCTCTATCTTCGCAGGGGGAAGTCGGGATCTAATTGCGTCTTTATGGAGTGTGGGGGACGACTCGACCATGAAACTGATGGTATCGTTCTATCATGAACTTTTCGAGTCGCGCCGTCCTCCCGTGCAGGCGCTCCGCCACGCTCAATTGGAATTGGCACGGACCAATGGGACTCTCGAACGTGAATGGGGTGCGTTCTGCTTGTTCGGCCCATGATTTCTCGTTTCAGGAGGTGCCTGGTGAGTCATTTCAAAGTCAGCAATCCAAGTCGCAAGAATCCTCAGATAGATGACGCCATCCAAGGTGCCAGTCTCTCGGTTCGAAGCGGCAAAATGTCCTTCATCCAATACGGTTTTCTTCAAGATCCTGGTCCGGAAGTAGAGGGCCATTTTGACCCAAAGCGAGTGGTCCTCCTCGTATTGAATGATTCCAAGAATGTTCAATACGAAATCGAGGGCGCCGAGAGTACGCGCGCATTAGGCCCTCACGGGGAAGACCATGTCATCATTCTGTGGCCAAAGAGCATGGAAGGGCCGCCTCCCAAAGCGCTCTCACCGAAGCATCTTTTCGGGTATCACCTGGAAGACGCCCGAAAAACGGGCCCGAGGGATTGGCCGCGTGAGTCGTTCAGGGGGAAAGACGGCCAAGGCCAGTGGAATTCAGCTTTGGTCTACTACGATCCCTCGGGAAGCTACGGCTACTACTACAATACGGGGCCGGGAAAATGCACCGATGACTACCGCTTCGTACTCAAGTCCGAGGAACTCATTGCTTGGGTGTGGGAGAGCGAGGCGGACGAGCCAAGGCATCTGCTCGAGGACGGAGAGACCGTCAAGAACGCCCTAGAAGCGCAAGCCGGTGGTTCCCAGGGCGAGGGAGGAGCGCTGCCCTATCCTCCGGGCTAGGAATGAGCCGTGTCTCTGTACTCGTCTGACGGCAAGGCGGCGTTGCTGGTCCAGGGAGCTTGGCCCTCGCCGGTGACGCTGCCTCTTCTTGCCTCTGCGGACCAACGGAATGCACTCTGGGTTCAGAGTGAGGAACTCAGCGCACGCATTGAAGGCGAGTTTCCCGAGGTGCAAGTCCTGGGCGCCTGTACTCTCGCACCCCTTCTCTTGCTGCGTTGCGACGAAGAACAATGCGCGGGCATCCTCGAGGAACTCTCGCGCTGGCCACAGATCGAACGAGCGGAGGAGACGCTTCCCGAAGAGGAAGGCGCGCTCCTTCAGCCTGTGAAGATCCCCGTCCTCGAGGAGGCGAAGGCCTGCATTGCCGGCTTTGCCGAGCTAGGCAATCCGCTCCTCGTGGAACTCGTATCCAACAAAGGCTGGGAGAGACTTCGAGACGCTCTTCGCCGAGCTCCTGGCAGCGATGGTCCTGAAAGCTCGCATGCGGATTCCGTCCTGGCTGCCTTCCTCGAGACCCTGGGGCCAGAGCGCACCCCCCGATGCATTTTCGAGAGTCTGGGGCGTGGCGCGGGCCCCTTTGCATGGCTGGCGGCGATCGATCGACTCCTCTGTCGAGGGGCGAGCGTGATCAACTTGAGCTACGGCCGCTTGCCGATCGAACGCGAATTGGGCTGGAACGGATTGGAATGGGGTACCCAGCTCCTCTGTCAGGGGAGTGGCCGGACAATCGTGGCAGCTGCGGGACGGGTCAACGAAGGCCTCAGCCTGGGAGATGCGCTGTACCTCCCGGCCTCTGTGCCGCAGGTGTTGGCCGCCGCCGATGAGCTGCGAGTGCAAGCCACCGGCTCAGAGCGGGAGGCCACAAAAGTTCTTCTAGCGTCGCAGTGCAATCCGCTCGAGGGCCGCTGGGGCTCCTCCTTCTCTGCTCCGCGGATCAGTGGACTGGCGGTGCGGGCCTACGATGATCTGCCGCGCGAGGCAAGGAAGCACGAATCGGTTCTTTCCCTCCTTCTGGCCTCGGCCAGACCGTCCGGAACGTCGAGCCCCGGCTTTCCCGACTCGAAGCGGCTGTCCCAGATGATAGCGCGGGAAGACTATCGTCGTGGTCGGAACGAAGAACGAGCTGTGCTCCCGATCACTTCGGGCTTGCCGTTACGGCTCGCTCTCAGTTGGAGAGACAGCGATCTCGACCCGGATCTTTCCGTCTCCGCGGATCGAGACCAATCGCTTCTCCGACGGACCGGACAGTGGATGGTGATGGATTACCTCCCGACCAGCTCCAGAATCGAACTACGGGGTTTGTCAGGCCCTTGGTCCCTCGCCTGGCACCCCCTGAGCCCGGAGGAGTTCGCGATCTCGAAAGATGGATTGGGAAGCGTTGGAAAAGAGGCCTGAATCGCCTCCAGCGAATCTCTTTCCCGCGTCCTGCAATCTGGACTTTTCTCACCGGCCAAAGCGCATCATATTCACCTGAGCCTAAAGCAGGGAGTCATCATGGTGCGCAAGCCGGTTGTTCTGATAACGGGAGCCAACGGGGAGATCGGTCACGGACTGATCGAGAGAATGGCCGCAGACGGGAAGAAGGACGTCCTTGCGATCGATCTTCTGCCCCTCGATGACACTCTGCGTTCCTATTGCCACGATGCATTTGTGGGCAGCATCCTCGATTCCCATCTGAGTGAGCGCATCGTCAGCCAATACGAAGTGGTGGAGATCTATCACCTGGCAGCCCTCCTCTCCACGCGAGCGGAGTTTACGCCGGAGACGGCACACCAGGTGAACGTCGAGGGCACCCTCG
This sequence comes from Candidatus Krumholzibacteriota bacterium, assembly GCA_963727455.1. Classification (GTDB taxonomy): domain Bacteria; phylum Krumholzibacteriota; class Krumholzibacteriia; order JAJRXK01; family JAJRXK01; genus JAOZPE01. The sequence goes on from CAVSGG010000017.1 coordinate 56,411, forward strand.
GGCTTCTCCAGCTCGCCCTGGAACAGTCGAGTTGGCGCGGGGAAGCGGTGAAGTTTCTCTTTCCCAGCTCCATCGCCGTCTATGGACTTCCGGACTCAAAGACCAAGAAGCGTGCGGGACGCGTGAAGGAGCACGAGTGGATCGCGCCGACCACCATGTATGGTTGTAACAAACTCTATTGCGAGGCCCTGGGCCGCTATTTTTCGCGCTACTACCGCCAGCTCGCTTCCGAGCCCGACCAACGCACCGTGGACTTTCGGAGCATTCGTTTCCCCGGACTCATTTCCGCAGTCACTCTGCCCAGCGGAGGAACCAGCGATTTTGCCCCGGAGATGCTCCACGCCGCCGCGAAGGGCGAACCCTACGCGTGCTTCGTGCGCGAAGATACGCAAATTCCCTTCATGGCCATGCCCGACGCGGTCGACGCCATCCTGAGCCTGACGGAGGCTCCGCGGGAGAGTCTGCGGCATTCGGTGTACAACATCGGCTCCTTCGCGCTCACGGCCGGCGAACTGGCCGCGACGGTGCGCAAGCACTACGCGGGCGCGGACATCAGCTTCGCCCCCGACCTGAAGCGACAGGGGATCGTGGATACCTGGCCCATGGACGTCAACGACGACGCGGCGCGCGAGGACTGGGGTTTCTCGCCCCGCTACGATCTCGATCGAGCGTTCACCGAATATCTCGTTCCCGCGATGCGCGAGCGCTACGCGGGCTGAGATCCCAGCACGAGAACTCGAAACTGTCGCCCGGCCTTTCCGCTGCCTACTTTGGAGCGCGCGCGAGTGCGCCCCTTGAGCATCGTATTGGAAGATTCGCCAGGAGGAATGTGATGAGTGTCTCGGTCTTCGAGAAACTAAAGCCCGCTCTCATTTGGAAACACTTCGAAGCTCTGACGAGCATTCGGCGCCCCTCCGGCGAAGAGGAGCAAGCGCAGGAATATGTACGGAATTGGGCCCGGGAACATGACTTCGCGCTGCAGGAAGATGCCACCGGCAATCTGGTGGTGAGGGTGCCGGCGAGCCCGGGCAAGGAGAAGGCCCCGGTGGTGATCATCCAGGGTCATCTCGACATGGTCTGCGAGCGAAATTCGGACAGCCCCTACGATTCCTTCGCGGGCAAGCTCCATCTCTTGCGCGAGGACGACTGGATCACGGCGGACGGCACCACACTGGGCGCCGACAACGGTATCGGTGTTTGTGCGGGGATGGCAGTGGCGGAGGACCCCGCGGTCGAGCACGGTCCGCTCGAATTGCTGTACACCATCGACGAAGAGACGGGAATGACGGGCGCGCGGGGACTCTCGACCGAGATTTTGAGCGGTAAGCTGATGCTCAACCTGGATTCGGAAGACGACGACCTGATCTTCGTGGGTTGCTCGGGCGGGAAGGACACGCAGTATCGTTTGCCCATTACCCGCGAAAAAGTGCCCGCAGGACAGCTGGCAAGAAAGCTGAGCATCGCCGGGCTCAACGGCGGGCACTCCGGCTTGGATATCAACCGCAATCGCCTGAATGCGATCAAGGCCCTCGTCCAAATCCTCCACGAAAGTAGCAAGAGCGCAGCGTTCGAGTTAATACACATCGAAGGCGGTAAGATGCGCAACGCCATACCACGCGAAGCGCATGCCCTCCTCGCGCTGGATGCAGCGCAGGAAAATTCCCTGCGGCAAGCGGTGGAGACGGCGGCCACTGAGCTGCGCGGGCAGTACGAGAAACTCGAGCCCGGCTTCGGCGTGCAGTTGGAGATGGTGGGCGAAGAGCTTCTTCAAGAGGGAGTCCTCCCGCGTGAGCTGAAGGAGCGCTTGCTCGCATTTCTTTTGGCGATTCCTAGCGGGGTGGTGGCGATGAGCCAGGACATCGAGGGTTTGGTCGAAACCTCCACCAACCTGGGAGTGCTGAAGACCGGCGCGAAGGCAGTGGAGGCCGTATCCTGCTCGCGCTCCTCGGTGGCGCCCGCACTGAAGACGGTGCTCGGACAATTGGCCGCCATCGCGCGCCTGGCTGGCGTGGAAATCGAGGAAGTCGGCGGCTATCCGGGATGGAAGCCGGACATGGATTCCGTCGCCCTGAAGACGGTGAAAGAGAGCTATCAGAAGCTCTTCGGAGAGGCCCCCCAAGTCACTGCCATCCACGCGGGGCTGGAATGTGGACTCATCGGTGAGCACCTACCCGGGATCGACATGGTCTCCTTCGGTCCCTCGATCCAGGGGGCCCACTCGCCCAACGAGCGGGTGAGCATCGCCTCGGTCCAGAAGTTCTACCGGCTGTTGAGCGAAGCGCTGAAGGAATTGGCCAAGAGCTGAGCGGCCGGCGGGCGGACGCCGTGCTTGATTTTTTCCATTTATGATCATATGTTCATAATTGTCACTTTCAGGAGAGTCCATGCCCCGACCGCAGTCACCCCGCCGCATTTCTGAGGAACTGGCCGCCACGGTTTTCAAGCCGCGCGGGGTGCCGGTGGGGGAGCTGGAGACCCTCGAGCTCACTCTCGATGGACTCGAGGCGCTGCGCTTGGCCGATTTGGAAGGCCTCTATCAGGAGGAAGCGGCCCGGCGCATGGGGATTTCCCGCCCGACCTTCGCCCGTATCGTGGCCGAGGCACGGCAGATCGTGGCCAGAGCTCTGCTGGAAGGCAAGGCCCTGACCGTACAGGGGGGGACGGTAGAGCGGGGCGCGCAGAAGGCGTGGCCCTGTCCCGTCCACGGACAAAGGCGACGGCGCGGACGCGGTTGCCGTTGCGAAGCGTTGCAATCTGGAGGCAAGAGACATGGAGACAAGTCGGCGGACGGTGGCGATCGCCAGTAACGGCACCTTGGGACTCAAGGGCAGCGTCAGTCAGCACTTTGGTCACTGCCGCAGTTGGGTGTTCGTGGATCTCGAGGGAGACGAGATTCTCGAGGTGCGGACTCTCGCGAACCCTTTCGAGTACGAACACAGCTGTGCGGAGGTGGCGGAGTTTTTGTCCGAACAGGGAGCGAATGTAGTCTTGGCCGGAGGGCTCGGGCGCAACGCGCACGGCCATCTCCTGAGTCTTGGAATCGAGGCAGTGTCCGGATTCGGTGGTGGAGTAGAGGAGTGCTTGGGGTCGTGGTTGAGGGGAGAGACGCCGGGACCAGCCGTGTGTGAACATCACGGGCAAGGCGACCACCACTGATGCTGCTGGAAGCTCATATGCGCTGATAGCTCCAGGAGAGTGGTTCGTCGTTTTCGTAGGGCATGTAGCCGTGGAAGCAACGCGGATCGTCGTCGAAGACCAGCGGCAAGAAATAGCGATCGCCTTTCCACATGGGCAGACTATCCAGCTCGCCCAGCTCGTACCAGGCCAGCGTGCCTTCGGCATTCTCTTGAAAGGGAGTGCCTTCGAATTCCTCGATCAAGAAGATGAAGCCGAGCCAGTCCTCGCCATTGGGACCAAATCCGGTCCAGTTGACGGTGCCCCGTAGCCGCATCTTCCGTACCTGCAAGCTGGTCTCTTCCACGATCTCTCGCCGCATGCAGCTCACCACGTCTTCGGTGGGAAGCATCTTCCCCCCGACCCCGTTGAATTTGCCGAGCTGGTCGTCGTCGGCCCGGAAAGAGCGGTGGACCAGAAGAGTTTTGCTGCGATCGGGCGAGAGAATGTAAGCCAGAGTGCCGACGATGGGGGTGTAATGCATGGAGCTCCTTCCCGAGGCAAGCACGATGCAACCATTCGTTGGATTCGTGCGTCTTGCCATAGTAACGTGTACTGACTCCTTGATCATCGATTTTCCGCGCCCGCCCGCGGCGGCTCGCGGCTCCAGTGGAGGATCCCGTGTCCAAGCGTCTTGCCCGGTGCGCCCTCGCCGCACTCGTTTTTTCCTTGAGTCTTTCTCTTTTCAGCGCCTGCGGCCACCACGGCCCCCACAAGGATGGTACGGCGGCCGAGTCCGAGGCCTCCGGGGATTCGACGCTGCAGTCCGCGAAGACCGACTCGACGGCGAAGAAGGACGAAGCCATTCCCGTCGAAATCGGAGTACTGCGGGAGGGTCCCATGGAGGCGGTGATCAAGTCGTCGACGAACATCGAGGCGGAGAGTCACATCCAAGTGGTCTCGGAGGCTGCCCGACGCGTACGCCAACTCCTGGCCGAAGAGGGCGATCACGTCAAAAAGGGCGAGTTGCTCCTGCGACTGCAGGACGAAGATCAACGCAGCGGCGTGGAAAAGGCAAAGTCACAACTCGAACATTCGCGCGATGAGCTCACTCGCCAACAGGAGTTGCAGAAGAAGGGACTGACCACCGATCAGGCCCTCAAGGACGCGCGTTACACCTTCGAGCAGAACAAGCTGGCTTACGACGACGCAATGCGCGAGCTGAGCTATACCGAGGTGCGCGCTCCGATCGCCGGGACCATTACCAAGCGCCTGGTCAGCCTGGGCGACAATGTCACCGTCGGACAGCCCCTATTCGAGATCATCGACTTCGAGTCGATGGTGGCGCGCGTTTACATTCCCGAGGACGATCTGCCTCGACTGGCTCTGGGCCAGATCGCGCGGGTGCGCGCGTCGGCCGCGCGTGAAAAGGCCTACCACGGCGTAGTTTCGAGAATCTCTCCGGTGGTGGATGCGAAGAGCGGTACCGTGAAAGTGACAATTGCGTTGGGAGAGCAACCGGGCCTGAGACCGGGGCTCTTCGTGGATCTCGACCTGATTACCGCCGTGGACCAGAGCGCTCTGAGAATGCCCAAACGCGCCCTGGTCTACGACAACGACCAGATCTTCGCTTACCGCCTGGTGGCCGAGCGAAAGGTCGAGAAACTTCCCGTGGTGCCGGGTCTCACCGGGCAGGACTACTTGCAGCCTCTCACCAATTTCGCAGAGGGAGACACGGTCGTGGTGACCGGGCAGGCGGCGCTGAAAGATGGTGCCAGAGTGCGCGTTGTCAACGCCGATGCTCTGACTGCGGAGGCCACGCAGCAGTGAGTTCCAAGACGGTTCGTTCCTTTGTGACCGACCGGCCGGTAGCGGTATTGATGCTCTTCATCGCTGCGGTCGTGTTTGGTGGATTCTCCTACGGGAGACTCGCGCTCACCTTGATGCCCGAGTTGAGCTATCCCACGCTCACGGTACGAACAGAATATCCCGGCGCTGCCCCGGAGGAAGTGGAGAACGATATCTCCCGACCGGTAGAGGAGGCCCTGGGAGTGATCGGGGGCCTGCGCAAGATCAGCAGCGTGAGTCGCTCCGAAGTGAGCGACGTGGTGCTGGAGTTCTCCTGGGACACCAATATCAACGACGCCACCCAGTCGGTGCTCGAACGCCTCGACCTGGTCTTTCTTCCCGACGAGGCGAAACGACCCCTCATTCTGCACTTTGATCCCTCCCTGGATCCTGTGATGGAGCTGAGCCTCTCCGGCAAGGGAAAGCGCTTCGAAGGCGAGGAGGGGCTGCGCAGATTGCGCCGCCTGGCGGATTTGTACGTAAAGCGCCAGCTGGAGCCCATCAAGGGGGTCGCCGCGGTCCGGGTGAAGGGCGGTTTGGAAGAGGAGATCAACATCCTGCTCGACGAAGGTGAGCTGCGTCGCACCGGCATTCCCATTCAGCAGGTCATCGATCGTCTCGCACAGGAGAACATCAACGTGGCCGGCGGCACCATTCAGGAGGGCCGCACGGAGTACCTCGTACGCACCCTGAACGAATACGAAAACCTGGGCCAGATCGAAGATACCATCGTGGCCAGCATCAATGGCCGCGACGTGAGAGTAAAGGATCTGGGCAAGGTCGAGTTTTCGCACAAAGAGCGGCAGATCGTAACGCACACCGACGGCAGCGAGAGCGTTCAGATCGAGATTTACAAAGAGGCCGACGCCAACATCGTATCTCTGGCGAAGAACGTGAAGTTCCTCGTGGGCAAGGTCGACCCCGAATCGGATTCCAACCGCGGACTGTCGGGACAAATCTACAAGGACGAGGGCGCGCTACTCAAAGTCGTGGCCGACCGCTCCGTGTTCATCGAGAGCTCGATCAAAGAGCTACGAAACACAGCGCTGCTCGGTGGACTCCTGGCAATCTTCGTCCTCTACCTCTTCCTGCGGGAGTTCCGGAGCACTGCGATCATCGCCGTCAGCATTCCGATCTCACTCTTGGTTACTTTCGCTCCCATGCACCTCTTCGGGGTGTCGCTCAACATCATGTCCCTAGGTGGGCTCGCCTTGGGGATAGGGATGTTGGTGGACTCGTCCATCGTCGTGCTGGAATCGATCCATCGCTGCCGGCAGGAAGGGGACGACTTTGTTCCGGCCGCAGTGCGAGGAACCCAGGAAGTGCGTTCCGCGGTATGGGCATCGACCCTCACCTCGATCGCGGTATTCTTCCCCATGGTATTCGTGCAGGGAGTTGCCGGGCAGGCTTTCGGCGATCTCGGATTGGCGGTAGTGGCGTCCCTCTTGGCCTCGGCGGCGGTGGCACTTTACCTCATTCCCATGCTGGCCAGCCGCAGCGGAGTCAAGGTGGAGGAACTCAGCGCCAACGATCTGGGGCTTGCCCGCTTCGTCAGCTTCAGGAGATTCAAGAGCGCGTTCCGCGATCGCTCGCCGCGCGCGCGCATTCTGCTCATCGCAACGTTGCTCCCCGCCCTGTACTTCCTGCTACGTCTCTTGGTGGGAATTCTGCTCGAGCTCGTCGGAAAGCTCTTCTTGATCCTGTTCATGCTGGTGGTGGGCATCCTGCGGCGCATCTTGTGGCCGCTCGGCGCCCGCGTGCTCCACCTGGTCTTGTTCTTGTTCTTGAAAGCCACGAATGTCGGTCTGGGATGGCTACAGAGAGTGTATCCCCCCGCCCTGCGCTGGATCCTGGCCAACCCGAGCATCACCATCGTCTTCATGTTGGCCGCCCTGGGAACGACGATTCTCGTGGGCGCTTCTCTCGACAACGAGTTGTTGCCCCAGGTTCACCAGGGTGAATTCACGGTCGAGGTCAAGCTTCCGGTGGGTACCCCCCTGCAGGAGACCATGGCGCGGCTGGAGCCGGTGGAGAATGCCATCCTCACCAACAAGAAGGGGATCGAATCCCTGATCGTCACCTATGGCTACGATCCGGCGCAATCGGAAGAGTCGGACGAAGGGGAGCACACCGCAAAGTTCAAGGTTCTGCTCGCCAAGGGCTCACGCGGGGCCAAGTCCGAGGAGAGGATCATCAAGAGCCTCAGAGCGCGCTTGGCGGATCTGCCCGACGTCAACGCACAGATCACGCGCCCAGTTCTGTTTTCCTCGAAGACCCCGGTCGAAGTGGAGATTTACGGTGACGATCTCGTCGAGCTTCGGCGCATGTCCGAGCGCGTGGGCAATGTCATGGCTGCGATGCCCGCTCTTGCCGATGTCGAAGCCACTCTGCAGAGCGGCGCGCCGGAAATCCAGGTCGTCTACGACCGCGATCGTCTGTCCCGCTTCGGTTTGAACATTCTGAAAGTCGCGCAGATGGTGCGCGACAAGGTTCAGGGACACGAGGCCACGCGTTTCAACCTCCTCGACCGGCGCGTACCCATCTTGGTGCGCTTGGACGAGCGAGAACGAGAAACCGTCAGTGACGTGGAAGGTCTCGTCGTCAATCCGGAAGGCGAGCGCCCCATCACCCTGGGATCCGTAGCAAAAGTGGAAGTGGGAGAGGGTCCGAGCGAGGTGCGACGAGTGGACGGCCGGCGCGTGGCGCTCATTCTCGCCAACCTGAACCAGGGTTCCTTGAGCGAGGCGGTGAATTCCATCCGCAGCGAGCTGCGGCGACAGGTGGATTGGCCGACGGGAATGGGATTTTACATCAGTGGGCAGAATGAAGAGTGGGAGCGTAGCAAGGGGAGCCTCTATCTCGCCTTGGCCCTTTCGATCTTTCTCGTGTACGTGATCATGGCAATCCAGTTCGAGTCGTTGCTGCATCCTCTCGTGGTCATGTTCAGTATTCCCCTGGCCTTCTTCGGAACGGTCATCGTGCTGAAGTTTCTCGGTTTCGCACTTTCGGTCGTGGTGTTCCTGGGAATGATCATGCTGGCGGGAATCGTGGTGAACAATGCCATCGTTCTGGTGGACTACGTAAACCAGCTGCGCCGCCGGGGCCTCGAGATCGAGGAGGCCATCGTCGAAGCGGGAAGCGTGCGTTTGCGGCCCATTCTCATGACGACGGCTACCACCGTGTTGGGGCTCTTGCCGATGGCGCTGGGCCTGGGGGACGGCTCGGAGATTCGCACTCCCATGGCCGTATCCGTCATCAGCGGACTTCTTTCCTCGACCGTGCTCACATTGCTCATCATCCCCAGCTTCTACCTCATGCTCGATACGCTGGTCTCCCGCATCCGCGAGCGGATCACCACGAAGACCGAGATCGCCGAGGTGGAGAGTGGGCGGAGTGAACCATGACCCCCAGGCCTTCCGGCTAAGGAACCCTCGCTGCCGCGCTTTTCCCTGCGGCGACCCATTACGGTCTTGGTCCTTTTGGGCGCGGTCGTCGTGGTGGGCGTGGTGGCCGCGCTCGGAATCCCGGTCGAACTCATCCCCAAGGGCTTCACCAACCCCTCGCTGACCATCTTCGTCCCCTGGCGGGATGCACCGCCACGCGAGGTACTCGAGAAGATCGTGCAGCCCCTGGAAGACGAGATGGGTACGGTGCGCGGTTTGGACAGAGTGTCGTCGGCGTCCTCGGTGGGGCGAGCGCGTGTCTTTTTGCGTTTCAAGCAGAGCACCGACATGGATCTGGCCTATCGCGAGGTGCGCGACCGGGTCGAACGGGCGCGCCGTTCGTTTCCCGATGACGTGGACGAGGTCTACATCTTCAAGCACGACACCTCGGGGATCCCCGTGTACGTAGTGGGAGTCGCCGTCGATCCTGACGTGAGCGACACCTACAATCTCATCCAGAAACAGATTGTGTTGCCCCTGGAACGCACCGACGGGGTGGCCAAAGTCGAAGTGCAGGGCCTCGAGGAGAAGGAGATTCTGATCGAGCTGGATCGGGACCGCACCGAGGCCAGCGGGCTCAACATCTATCAGATGGCCCAAGAGCTCGGCAGCGATTCCTTTACCATGGCTAGCGGAAAGGTCTACGAAGGGGGAAAGAAACTGCTGCTGCGTTCGGTGGCGCGCTACTCGAACATCGAGGAGTTGCGCAACCGGCCGGTCGCTCCGGGGATTCGCCTGCGCGACATCGCCACCGTCAAGTATGAAGAACCCGAGAAGCGTTATCGCGTGCGCGCCATGAGCCGCCCCGCCTATGCCCTGGTGGTATTCAAGGAGGGCGAGGCCAACGCCCGCGCCGTCTGCCGTCGTCTCGACAAGGTCTACGAGGAGCTCGATTCGGATCCGCGTCTCTCGAGCGTCGAGTTCCTGGAAATCTTCGATCAGGGCGACGTGATCCAAGAGAGTCTCACCACTCTGCTCCAGAGCGGCGCCATCGGAGGTCTGATCGCCGGTCTGGTCCTCTTTTTCTTCTTGCGGAGATTCCGGGTGACCATGGTGGTGAACCTGGCCATCCCCTTGAGTTTGCTCGTGTCTCTCACCGTGATGTTCTTCGCCGGTCAGTCGATCAACATCATCTCGATGCTTGCACTCATGGTGAGCGTCGGACTCTTGGTGGACAACTCCGTGGTGGTGGCGGAGAACATCGACCGCATGCACAAGACCGGTCTCAGCCGTCACGACGCTGCAATCTGGGGGGCGGGGGAGATCGGCATTGCCATCACCATGTCTACCCTGACCACCGTCATCGTCTTCTTGCCGGTCGCTTTGGTGCAGGGACCCGGCCAGTTCTTCCTCTTACGAATGGCGATTCCCATTTCCGTCGCCCTCTTGGCCTCCTTGCTGGTAGCGCTGGTCTGTATTCCCCTGGGTGTGTACCTCACTCTTCCCCGGGGAGAATCGAAGCCGAACGGTGGCAACGGAGCTGTGCGCCGCCAGCTGCACCGCGCCTACGAGCGCAGCTTCGGGCCGATGAACCGCTGGTACAATCGGATGCTCGCCCACGCGCTCGGGATGCGATTGGATCTGGTGCTCGCGCTCGTCGTGGTCTTTGCCGCCACGATAGGAATCATGAAGGCGAGGAACCTCCGCTTCGTCGACGTGCAGGACAACGAGCGCAGTGGCTTCGACATCGACGTGGAGATGCCGGAAACCTACACCCTCGAGGAAACGGCGCAGTGGTTCCTCCGCGCCGAGAAGATCGTTCAGGATCATAGAGAGGAGCTCGGACTGGAGGGTTGGTTTCTCTGGCACAGCAAGACCCGCGGCGAATTGGAAGGGTGGTTCACCACTCCTCGAAGTTCCAAGCTCTCTCCCAACGAAGTGACGGCGCGGGTCATGGCGCTTTTGCCCAAAAGGCCCGGAATGGAGCTGCACTCGGGTGAGGATTCTCCGGTGGAGGATGCGAAGGGGCAAAACACCTTCCGCGTGACGCTCAATGGAGAGAGCGTCGACATTCTGGATCGCGTCGCCGATCAGCTCTCCGATGTCTTCTTGCGCGTGCCCGGCGTTTTGGCGATGAAGAAGGCCGATGACCGCCCACCCAACGAATTGGGGCTGGTCATCGATCGCGATCGCGTCCAGCGCTTCGGAGTGAATCCAGCGGTGGTGGCGGGAGTGGTCGGCTACGCGCTTCGCGGGCAGGCTCTTCCCAAATACCGGGACGAAGGGAAGGAAGTCCCGGTTCGCGTACGTTACCAGGAGAAGGATCGCGACAATCTTGCGGCATTGGAGAGCTTCATGGTCCCGACCGCGAGCGGAGGAGGTTTGCCGCTGTCCGCCGTGACCGAGGTGAAACCACTCAAGAGTCCATCTACCATTTGGCGGCGCGACAAGAGAATCTCACGCACCATCACCCTGGACCTCAAGGACGACGAGGCCAAACAAGCTCGCGAAGACCTGCGCGCCATCATGAAGGACCTGGACTTGCCAGAGGGCGTCTCCTTTTCCGATGCGACGCCTCAGAAGAAACTCGACGAGGATCTGAAGGGACTCATCTTCGCGCTCATGATCTCGGTGGTCTTCATCTACCTGCTCATGGGTCTGCTCTTCGAGAGTTTCATTCTGCCGCTCTCGATCATCTTCACCATTCCTTTGGCCAGTCTCGGCGTCATCTGGATCCATCTCCTGGCTGGGATGGACATCGACTTCTTGGGTGCAGTTGGAGTGGTGCTGTTGGTGGGCGTCGTCGTGAACAACGGAATCGTGCTCATCGACTACGTCAATCGACTGCGCGCGGAAGGAAAACCGCGTCGCGACGCCATCCTTTTGGCGGCGGACCGGCGCTTCCGTCCCATCATGATGACCGCGATCACCACCATCGGCGGAATGATTCCGCTGGCGCTCAGTGGACGGATGGAATCGGGAATCTCCTACACGAGCTTTTCGTTGACTCTGATCGGCGGGATGACGACCGCGACGCTGCTCACCCTGCTCGTGGTGCCGGTCTTCTATACCTTCTTCGACGATCTGCGCGCCGCCTTCGAAGCGGCACTGCGACGCGTGCTGCGCGTGCGCCGTACCGCCACGAAGAGCGTCTGAACCCGATCCGGGGAATCTGAAGAAATCCGGATCAGGGACGTGTGAATCTCGACTTGATCACGCCCCAACTGCGCTCTGCCGTCTCCACTCCGGCGCAGTCGGTGTCGTTGTAGTCGTAGAATCCGTCGCCATCATTATCCAAGCCCTTGCCGTCGCCGCTGTAGTCCTCGCCGCCGTTGTTCCTGCCGATCGCGCAGGGCTGGGTGAGGTTTACGTCCGAGCGGCCATAGTAGGCCGGAAGGGTGGTCTCGGGAGGAGGAGTGCCGTCGCTCGTATGACAGCTGGTCGTGCAGCTAGTGATGCCGTGGTCCACCGCGTGGGCTTTCCTCAGCCCCTCACCCATGTGACATCCGTTGCAGCCGTGGTTGGGGTCTGTACTGCTGGCGTCGGTGTGAGGACTGCCGAAGCTGGTATAATGGCAGAGACCGCAGGTGGAGGTCATCTGACTGCCGCCCACGTGCAAGTCGTGCAACGCTCCCTGGTTTTGGAAAGTGAGATGACAGGTGACACAGCCGCCGCTCCCGTTGTTTGCGTAGGTCTCGTACGCGAAAGCGGAGGTGGTGGCGAAGAACAGGGCGATCAGCGCAAAGGCCAATACGCCCACCAAGATCCGTTTGGTCATGGAATCCTCCTCGTATGAGTTCCCAAAATAAAAGATAGGTCGACCTTTAGATCTTAGCAGAGGGCGCTGGAGTCTGGGAAGCGGAGCCTCCGCTGGTGGTTCGCGCCGCCAGCATCTGGGCCAGCAATACGCCCAGTGCGGCCCCCAAACCCAGGGAAATGGCGTCGGTCAGGTCGGCGGTGCGCGCGGGCAAGAAGAGCTGCGCCGCTTCCACCGCGAGGCCGACCAAAAAGAAGATCAGCCCCACCCGGCGCGGGGAACGCCGCGGCCATACGCCGAAGCTCAGTAGTCCGAGAGGCACCCCCGTGCCCGCCTCACGCAGGAGATCGGCGAGCGCCGCGAACCCCAGCCGCTGGAAGTAGGGGAAGAAGGGCAACCAGCGTTGCCACTCCCAGTCCCTGGCGCGAGGGAGCGACCAGGAGAAGGGCGCCAATCCCTCGGCCAAAAGCACGATCAGCCAGACGACCATGCCGGCCAGGGCCGCGCCTCGCTCGCTCGGACGACGCTGCATCCAGCTTGCGCCGATGAGGGAACCGGCGCAGGCCAGGATCACCACCGTCATGTCCGTCCCTCTGCTCACCACGACCAACTGCCCGAGTTCGACCGCAAGCGCGGTCAGAGAACTCACGATCACCGCCAGCACCACGCGTACGGCAGCGGTTTTCAGATATTTCTCGTGCTCTGCCGCCCAGGCCAGAAAGCCCCCCAGAAGAGAGAAGCGAGCAAGATCCATCAGCCACGCGAGGGGGTGGGCATCGACGGGGGCTCCGATGAACGTGCTGCCAAAGGGAACGAGGCGCGCTCCCTTCACTGCGCGTTTGAGATCATCGACGTCGAGGCTGAAGTTGAAGGGAAGCGCCCCGGCCAGAAGCCACGCCACAACCGCGGTCATCGCCAAGAGCCGGTAGGGGTGACGCTGCGCCTCGCGCTCGTACCAGGGCAGGGCGTGTCGCCTCCCCAAAAGGTCCCAGATCCATCCCACCACTGCACCCAGCCCCGCTCCCATCGTGTTCGTGAACAGATCGCTGGCCGAAGTCGTGCGCAGAGGTGAGAAGAGCTGCAGGGTCTCCACGCCCAAGCTCAGTACGAAACCGCAGAGCAGGGCACAGAGCAGGGAGTTGAGACGCACGAGAGCGCGTCTGCGCGCGCTCAAGAAAACCAGGAACCCCAGAGGACAGAAGAGAAGGACGTTGCTGAAAAGATCGGTACGGCTCACGTGATGGGGCCCGGTGAAGCCGAAGACGCGCAGCTGTGCATGAGCCCAACCGTGGGCCGCGGTTGCTGCGTCAAACTGAAAATCAAAGGGAATCGTGGTGCCATAAATGATGAAGAGCACCCAGAGAATGAGCAGGATCGTGACAAGTCTCAGTCGGTGCATCTTCGACTCCTGGAGAGGCTGCTGGCTGCGGGACGGCCGCCTCGTTCAAGCCGGACTCGGTTCCTCGAGGAAGTAGTTGAAATCCTCCGCGGCCTCCGCATGCAGGATCTCATAGGCGTGGGCCGCAGTCTTGGCGCTGTAGAGCTGACGTTGCACGTTCAAGTCGGAGCCGATGGCGCGAGCCATGGCCGCAATCACTTCCAGGTGACGTTCTCTGCGATTCACAGGAGTTGCCAGGAGAAGGACACAGTGGATGGATTCCCCGTCGGGAGTGCCGAATGCCAGGCCTTCGCGGCTGATCCCCATCACTCCCATGATCTCCGTTCCCTGCTCCAACACCCCGTGGGGAATGGCCAGGCCGTGGCCGACGCAGGTCGAAATCTCCTTTTCGCGGGCCATCACGCTCGTAAGGAAAGCCTTGCGATCCAGCCCCACGTGCGTGGTGGCAGCCAGATGGTCTACCAGACGCGCGATTGCCTCCTCGTAGGTAGAGGCACTCAAGTTCACGAGGATGTGCTCCTCGTGCAAGAAATCGATGAGACGTGCGCGGTCCTTTCCCACATCCCCCGAGCGCACGAGAGCGATTCGGGTCATGATGGGACCGATGATTTCGTTGAGCGTGACGGAGGTCAGCCCCACTGCGAGAAAGAGCTGACTGATCTCGCGAAAGTTGGGATCTTCCTGCACCAGCAGAACCAGTCCGACCGCCACCCCGGCCTGCGGAACCAGGGCGAAACCGAGGTTGGAGCGCACCTTTCGCGGTGCGCCGCCCAGTTGCATCGCCAAGCGTCCGGCGAGGAGCTTTCCGATGATTCGCGCGACCACCACGATCAACACCAGTAGGGCGCTGGCTTTGAGATAGTCGAAGTCCAACTCCATCCCGGCAACGGTGAAGAAGATTGCGAAAATCGCGTTCTCGAAGTTTACGAAGACGTTGTGACCGATTTCGTCCTTGTCCGGCGTGAAATTGGCGAGAGCCATGCCCAAGAAGAGGCAGGCGAGGAGGGAGGAGAAATCCAAGAAATCGGCGAGGCCCGCGGTGAGGAGGATCGCGGCCATGGAGGCGGTGGCGAGCTGGTCACTTCGCACCAGTTTGCGAGTGGCGAGTACGAGCACTCCACCCAGGCCGAATCCAATCGCCGCGCTTGCAGCCAATTCCAAAATGGGCGCCATGAGGATCTCATGCAGCCGGGGAGCCGCCTTCGAGCCCAGGCTCACGTGGGCGGCGGTGTGGGCCATCTCGAAGAGCGCGATGCAAGCGATGTTGTTCAGAGCCACCGCCGCCATGAGGGTCTTCACGAACACTCCCCGGGCGCGCGCCTCTTTCACGATGGCCACGATGGTGGCGGGGGCCGTGGAGACGGCCATGGCCGCCAGCAAGAACGCGAAGGTCCACGAGACATCGGCCGCCAGGTAGACGGCCCCGAAAACGAGAAGCGGCGTCAGAGTCGACTCCAAAATCAAGAGCCAGAGCAGTCTTCGGCGCGCGTTTCGTAGGCGCTTCAGGTTGAGGTGATTGCCCACCGCGACCGCGATGAGCCCCAGCGCGAAGTTCGTGATGGGGTGCAGCGAGTGGATGGCCTCGATGCTCGCCAGGTCCAGGATGCTGGGACCGATGAGCACGCCAGCCAGAATCTGTCCGGTGACTGCAGGCAGTTTTACGCGCCGGGCGAGTTGTCCCGAAAGCACACCTGCCACCAGGATGACGGCCAGGGTCAGAAGAGGAAAGGAATCCAGCATCGCAGCTTCTCTGGCGCCCTACCAGCGCATGAGTACGGAGCCCCAGGTGAATCCACTGCCGAAGGCCGAACATGCCACCAGCATGCCCTGCTTCAAAACCCCGGCTTTGACCGCCTCATCCATTCCTATGGGGAGAGTAGCCGCCGTGGTGTTGGCGTATTTCTGGATGGTGTTGAAGACGCGATGCGGCTCTACCGCAAGCGATTCGGCGATCGCCTCGTTGATGCGCAAATTGGCCTGATGGAAGAGGAAGAGATCGACCTCGGCCACCTGGAGATCATTGGCTTTCAGGGCCTCCAAGATGGCTTCCGGCATGAGCTTGACCGCGCTGATGTACACCCGACGGCCATCCATCTTGGGGAAGTGCTCTCCTCGCGCGATCATCCCCTCGTCGATCCAGTGTGCGCCGTTGGCCATTCCCGGCGACTTGGCCCATAGGGTCTGCGCGTAGCGACCGTCAGCATGGAGATGCGAACTGAGGATATGCGAGTCTTTCGCCGGATCCTTCACCGTGCAAGCCTCCATGACGACCGCGCCCGCGCCGTCGCCGAAGAGCACGCCGAGATCGCGTCCGTCCGGGCTCTTGTCCAATCCCTTGGAATGCAATTCCGCTCCCACCACCAAGACACGGTGGTACATGCCAGAACGGATGAACTGGTCCGCGACGGACATGCCATAGATGAACCCCGTGCACTGCTGCCGGATATCCAGGGCCGCGACGCCGGGGAGCTCCATTTTGGCCTGCAGAAAGCAGGCGCTCCCCGGGAAGCTGTGGTCGGGGCTCAGCGTGGCGAAGATGATGAGCTCGAGGGTGGACTTGTCTATGCCCGCGCTCTCGACCGCGCGATTTGCCGCTTCAAGCGCGAGATCCGAAGTCGAGGAGGAATCGTCCGCCCAAAATCTCTGTTCGATCCCGGTGCGTTGCCGGATCCACTCATCGCTCGTGTTCATCAATTCACACAGATCGTCGTTGGTCACTACACGGGGCGGAGCGTAGGAGCCAACGCCAATGATCCGGGATCGCTGCATATCAGCATCTCCTTCACGAGATCCGTTCGGTTTCCCCGAGAACGATTTCATCTCATTTGATCGAAGCTGGCAAGTTCGAAGCCGTCGCTAACGCACTTTCAGGACCTATCCGGCTCCGCCTCCACGACCTGAACATGACGATTCTTCGCTTTCACCGAGAGGGAGACCTTTCCCTCCAGCATCCGCAGAAGGTGCTGGCCGGCGAGCTCGTACCGCCATCCTTTCATCAAGGGCAAGTGGTTTGCGGAGTCCTCATCGTCCTTCACCCTCTCGATGAACCGCACGAGGTCCTTCTTGGTGGCGACGTAGCTGGTGGCAATGCTCGCCCTGCGGGTAATCCTCCGCAGGAATACCGATAGCAGATCCGCGGTGAGAAGGATGTCCGGATCGTCTTCGCGGATGGAGGGCAGCTTGGGCCAATCGGATTGTGGAATGCCAAGGCCGCGTTGCACCGCCTCGAGGATCTCCTCCCCGCTGCGTTGAATCTCGCGACTGTGCAGGCGGCGGAGAACGTGCAGTTCTTCCACCGTATTCGGCTTGCGGCGCGAGAGATCGATGAGAACGTCATCTGTGACCACCCGGTTGCGCGGTATATTGCGTCGCGCAGCACTGTGTTCACGCCAGTCAGCAAGTTCGCGCAGGACCGCGAGCCCCTTACCGTCCAGGGAACGGTGGCGCGATACACGGCGCCACAGACGGCGATAATCGACTTCGTATTCGCCGAGCTCTTCGAAGTGCTCGAGCTCCTGGGCGAGCCAGCGCAGGCGTCCTTTTTTCTTCAGTCGAGCCGAGAGCTCGTCACGCAGATCATGCAGGTAGATGACATCGTTCAATGCGTATTGCATCTGGGCGTCGCGCAGCGGCCTCTGGCTCCAGTCGGTCACTCGCTCCTGTTTTTTCACCCTCACATCCAGGACGCGCCGTAAGAGATCGGCATAGCCCGGCTGTTCTCCCATTCCCAAGAGGGCCGCTGCCACCTGGGTATCGAAAATTCCGTGGGGGAGAGTGCGAGTCTTGTCGTAGAAGATCTCCAGATCCTGGCTCGCAGCGTGCAGGATGGTCTCGATGGCGGGATCGGAGACCAGTTTCCACAGAGGAGTCAGATCTTCCAGGATCAGCGGATCGATCAAAACGGCTTCCTCACGCGTGGCGACCTGCACCAGCTGAAGAATGGGTTTGTAGGTTCTCTCGCGCTCGAATTCGGTATCCAGAGCGATGCTCTTCTTGGCGCGGGCCCGCTGGCAAAAGGACTTCAGATCCCGGAGCTCGGTGAGAATTTCGATTTCATGGACCAATGTCTACATTCCCGGTCTTGGAGCGAGAGCCCAACTTACACCGAATGGGAGGTTGGGGCGAGGAATTCAACAAAATCCGCCTGGTTTGCAAGCCAAGTTGGATTATCTATCGTAACTCTGTCGTGCGGCGGAAGATCGTAGTCTTTAGAGCGGGAGAACGAAGTCTATGGGAAAGCTCCAAAAGATCGCAATTCTGACCGGCGGCGGTGACGTACCGGGACTCAATGCGGCCATCAAGTCGGTGGCGAAACGGTGTCACGAGGACGGGGTCGAACTCGTGGGGATTCGCCGGGGTTGGCAGGGCATGGTCGAACTGGAACCGGACACTCCCGATCGCGACGCGGAATTGCTGGTCGAACTCGGACCCGCCGTCGTTCGCACCATCGACCGCAGCGGAGGTACCATTCTCCACAGCTCTCGCACCAACCCGGGGGCCATGAGAGAGAAAGTTCTGCCCAAGAGCTTCGATCGTTCCGCGCATACTCCCGATGCCAGGGGGAGATGGGATTTGAGCGACCGGGTCCTGAAGACCCTGGAGCGCATCGGGGTGGACGCGGTGGTGGTGATCGGCGGGGACGATACCCTCAGTTATGCCGCACATCTGGACTCACTGGGTTGGCCGACGGTCGGGATTCCCAAGACCATGGACAACGACGTGAGCGGAACCGAGTACTGTATTGGTTTTTCCACGGCAGTGACGCGGAGCGTGGACATGATCACGCAATTGCGGACTCCCGCGGGCAGCCACGAGCGGATCGCAGTCATCGAGTTGTTCGGTCGCAACTCGGGGCAGACCGCGCTGCGAATCGGCTACCTATCGGGCGCGGATCGCACGCTCATCTGTGAGGTGCCTTTCGATGTGGAGAGAATCTGCCGCTTCGCGATGGAAGATCAGGACCGCAATCCCAGCCACTATTGCATCATCGTCATCAGCGAGGGTGCCCACCCGTTGGGTGGCGAGGTGTTGGAGACGGGAGAGCCCGACGCCTATGGCCATCGCAAGCTCGGTGGAGTGGGTATCTGGCTGAGCGAGCAGATTCGTCACAGAACGGGACGCGAGACACTCGCCCAACGTCTGGGCTATCTCATGAGGGCGGGCAGCCCCGATTCACTCGATCGGATCGTCGCGATGAATTTCGGCAATCTGGCCTACGAGCTGCTGCGCAAGGGGCGTCACGGGAACATGACGGCTCTCATGGGCGGACGCTATGTGGCCACTCCCTTGGCCGCGGTCAATGCCGGCGCGCGCAAAGTCGACGTGGAGAGTTACTACGACGCAGAGCAGTACCTCCCCCGCACGCTGCGCGTGGAGGACCAGCCCATGTTCTTGAGCTGAGCGGGACAGCGAAGTGCACCGGTACACCGAGGGGAAGCGAAGATGAGCGAATTCGAACTCAAGAGCGATTTCGAGAGCGAGGTCCTGCAGGAGAGCACCCGGCAGCCGGTGTTGGTGGACTTCTGGGCGGCATGGTGTGGACCCTGCCGCACTCTGGGGCCAACGCTGGAGAAGCTTGCCAGCGAGGCACAGGGACGCTTCAAGTTGGTGAAGGTGGACACCGAGGCGCACCCGGAGATTGCGCAACATCTCAGGATTCAGAGCATTCCGGCCGTCAAACTCTTCGTCGACGGTCGGGTTGCCGCGGAGTTCGTGGGCGCTTTGCCCGAGGCGCGAATTCGCGCCTGGTTGGACCAGGAAATCCCCTCGGAGACCGATCGGCTCTTCCGGGCCGCGGAAGCCATACTGGCGGCAGGCGAGACCGAACGCGCTCGTGAGAGTCTGGAAATCGTCCTGCAAGCCGACCCTGAACACGTCGGCGCGCGCCGCCGCTTGGCCGAGATCACTCTCTTTTCGGATCCGGACGCCGCCCGCGCTTATCTCGAGCCGATCGCCGGCACCGAAGAGGGCGACGACAGGGTGGAGGAGCTGCTGCAACTCGCGCATCAGGCCACACTCGTGGAGGCGAAACTCCTGAAGACGGTCGAAGGACACCAGCCCAAGGCGAAGTGGGTGGATCTCTACCTCGAGGGCAATCGCGCGCTCGCAAAGCAGGATTTCGCCGCCGCATTGGGCGCTTGGATCGAGGTTCTCACCTTCGATCGCGAGCTGGACGACGACGGGGCTCGCAAGGCCTGTATCGCGCTCTTCCATTACTTGGGAGAGGACCATCCTCTCACGCGCGAACTCAGTTCCGCCTTCAGCTCAGCCCTGTTCTGAGCGCTTCATTGTGCAGGTGTACATTCTGCCGGCACAAACTCATCGCACCAGAATCAGTTTCAATGCGGACACGCCCACGTCAGCAGGGCGCGCCCAGTAGACTCCACTCGCGACCGTCTTGCCCGCGCGATCGCGCCCGTCCCAGTGATAGAGCAGCCGATCGGAGTCGCCCTCGCTGGGCCGAAGTCGTGTCACGAGCCTACCGCGAGCGTCCAGGATCATAAGTTGAGGCCGGCCACTGGCGGCGCTGAGTTCCAGATTCACGCGGGGGTTGAAGGGGTTAGGCCAGGCGCTGAGCCGCGCCCGCTCCCGCGCGGGAGGTGTCCCGGTGATCGGACCCTCCGGGCTACCGTCGCGCAGCACCAGATCGAAGGGGGGGAGCCCGACGCCGATGGGTCCGGCCAGGGCGGCCTTGCTAAACGCGTCGTAGACGCGGATCCCCGGATTCTGCGCATTCCGATCGGAGACGTACACTTTGCCCTGCTGTGAGATCTCCAGGTCACTCAAATCGAAACCGCTGGAGGTGAGAACCGTGTCGAGAACTGCGCCACTGCTCACCTCGAAGCGCAGCAGCAGAGTCTGGAATGAGGAATTGCTCACGATGGCCCAACCCAGGTCGCTCGAGGCGAGCCGCGCCGCCTGCAGATTTCCGCCAAGCTGTGCCTCGGTGGTCACGAATCCCTCGCTCTGCCGCGTGAAGGGATTCACCACTGCGAGTCCGCCATCCAGCAACGGAAATTCCCCACTGCAGATCACGAGCAGACGATTCAAATTCCGTTCGTACCACAGATCTCCGCTGGGATTTTGTGCCGGCAGTAGGATGGGGTCGATCGCTGGCGTGCCGGCAACCGCGTCCACCGGTTGGTCGGTGCGCGTGTCGATGACAACCAGGCAGGAGCCTCCAGCGGGCGGAAGATTGCTCTGCAGGCGATCGAGGCGCTGCAGCGCGACGAAGGCGAAATCACCTACCGCAGCCACCTGAGCCATCTCGGGGATACCATCGGCGTCTGCGAAAGGTGCGAGATCGACCGTGGCGAGCAAGCTACCGTGCAACGGTTCCACGACCCACAACTGAGTTTCTTCCAAACGCGTCAAGTAGGCGCGTCCGGGACGCACGACTTCGAGGTCCTGCGGATTGGAATCGAGCCCGGTGGAGTATTGATCGATCACCCCGTAGCCGGAGGTGGCGTCCAAGACCAGCACGTTATCCGCGAGATAACGGTTGATCACGAAGATGGTGTTTTGATTGCGGCGCGCGACCGCGTCACCGTGGATAGTGTAGAGATCGTTCGTGGGGGTATAGGGGGCATCCAGAAGCATGACCGAGGTGGAACCGGTGGATTCGAAGGTCGTGGTGGTGCAGAAGAGATCCTGTGCGGGAGCCTTCGTAGGGACACCCACCAGGAGAAGCAACAAAGTGTAGCCGAGTTCAACTCGCGTCATCTTTGCCTCCGATTCCGAGAGAGAGGAGAAAGCGACGTCCGGGAAGCGGCCAACCGTAGAGATCGAAGAGTTGCCGGTTGTCGCTCAGGTTCTCCACTCTCGCGTCGAGCTTCACCCTCAGGACATGCAGGCGAATCCAGATTCCGTGA
Organism: Candidatus Krumholzibacteriota bacterium; assembly: GCA_963727455.1. Classification (GTDB taxonomy): domain Bacteria; phylum Krumholzibacteriota; class Krumholzibacteriia; order JAJRXK01; family JAJRXK01; genus JAOZPE01. The sequence goes on from CAVSGG010000017.1 coordinate 77,783, forward strand.
AGCGAGCGCGAGGGGATCTTTTCCCGCCCGTTTCGGTCGAGAGTGTTATCGCCCATTGCGGTGAACTCGTATCCCGCGCTCCAGATTCCGTGGCTGATTGCCGCGCGCGCGCGTAGCTGATAGCCCGGCCGACCCGGCAGGGGCTGGCCCTGAAAGGTCGCATTGTCACTGCGATCCCGCGTGCGCAGCCAGGTTCCGTTGAAGCCCAGCGTCAGCGGTCCCAACCGGGAAAGCTGCAAGTCAGCTTCGACGCCCTTGATCTCGGCCGCGCCGATGTTCTGAGCTGTCGCGGTACGCTGACTGTTGCGAACGAATGTGATGAGCTGAGAGCTGTCGTTGTGAAAGATGCTGAGCATCAAGCGGCGACTTGCTGCGTGTTGCGTGAGGACCAATCCCAAGTCACGATTGGTTCCCACTTCCGGTACCAAATCGGGATTCCCGATGACACCTCCGCGGTTTCCAAATCGTTCGATGAGCGTGGGCACACGCTCGTATTCTCCGAGATTGCCTTTCAGAATGAGATGCTCGCCGATCAAGTAGCGAAGATCGAGCTGATAGGTATGGGCCCAGGTATCAGCGGACTCGCGCGGACCATTGGGCAAGTCGTAGTTCCCCAGTGGTGGCACGCCATGAAAGCGATCGTGGTGATATTCGATGCGGGCACCCGGGCTCAGCGAGAGACGCTCATCGAAGGCTCGGAATTCCGGCTCCAATGCGGCCGCGAGAGTGAGACGGGTTTGAGGTGCTCCCTTCTCCTTCGTTGGCCACAGGCGTCGGCTCTGCAGCCGCGCCCAGCGCGTCTCCAGGCGCCAGCTGTCGCGACCGCGCTCTGTCAAGGAACCCAGGGCATTGACCCCCATGCTCTGCGTGAGGTCCCGGCGTTCTTCGCGCACCAGACTCAGTTCCCCGTTCTTGTCGTCGAAGCCCTGTTGATCGATGCGATGATACAATTCGAGTTTTCTCAGGCGGCTGCTCCGCGCGCGCGAGGAGATGAGCGCTGCGCGAAAGTGATGGGTGAGGGTCGAGCTGCGCGCGTCCTTGGCCTGGAGGTCCCTTCCGGGCAGTCCATACTCCCGGCCGTCGAGTAGTTCGCTGATCTGCAGGTCCCAACGATCCCCCGCTCGGTACGCACTCAGCATGCCCCCGCCGGCCGAGACATCGTTGTTGCGGCGCACCGCTTCGAAATCGTCACGCGGGTTGTAAGGGGTTCGATTGTCGAATTTGTAGGAAAAGTCGCCGTTGCTGCTGAGATAGCGTCCTCTGCCCAACAGAGTCCAAGCTCCCAGCCGCTTGGACGATCCGGCTTGGACTTGGTAAGTGTCATACGAACCGGCGGTGGTGCGGGTCCAGCTACTCTCCGGTCCTCTCGCACTCACCAGGTGAATGGCCCCCCCGAGCCCGGGTCCACCCAGGACCAGGGGTGCCGCGCCGCGGTACACTTCGATGCGTTGCAGAGATTCCAGGGGTATGTCGGAGAGGTTGACGCTGCCGCTGCCAGGTTCAGCGAGAGGAACTCCATCCAGAAATACCGGCGATTGCGCCGCGGTAGAGCCCCGAATGCTGGCGCTGCTGTAGGAGCCGAGCCCTCCCGACTCCCTTACCGTCACCCCGACCGCATCCGAGAGCACCGAGGCAGCGCTCTCCAGGCCCCCCGACCAACTGGAGCGGAGAATGACCGAAGCAAAGCCGCCCTCGCGGTCCAGGATTTCTTGCCGACGTCTTTTCCGCGCACTCACTTCCATGGTGGGCGCGAGATACACTGCGGTCGAATCGTCCATCCGCAAGGGTGTGAGAATGAGGGTCGAGTCGGGGGGAGACTTGCCCGGCGAAGGATCGGAAGCGTACGCAGGCGTTGTCCTCGAGACGAAGAGTGAAACCGAAAGCAGAATGAAAAACGCCGAGAGAACCCGGGCCCGCCGGATGCGGGCAGCGTCCTCAGCCGGACGCACAAGCGCCACCATTCCTCCCCCTCGAAGGTCATCGGTGGAACGCCCGGGGTCGGTCTCCTGGCTTCCGGCTCTTACCGAATGCCGCGCCTTCCCGGGGTGTCCCCCAGTGGCGTCGTGCAGCATTTGTCGCCGGTCACAGTGGCGGGGCCGCGCTGGTCTTTCACCAGACTTCCACGTTTGTCCCGCCGGGCGTCGATGTGAGTCCCGCGCGAGCGGGACCAAAGACACTCTAGGACCAATCGGAGAAGCAGCGCAAGCGGGAACTCGATCAGGTGGGCAAAACGAGGATCACGCCTGGATTCAGCCCCGAGCTTTCTCGCCGGCCTTTTCGATCCACAGCCGGGAGGAGGCGTAATCGAGGAAGAGATGGAAGCGCGAGAGAATCCCCGCTCCCAGAACTCCCGCAACGTCGGTGCTGCCCATGACTCCCTCGTTGCTGGTGGAGAAGTTGGTTGGGAGGTCCTCGAAGACAAAGCTTCCCAGCTCGAAGCGCCGTAGTGAACCGCGTAGAGCGTGGCTGCTGCCGCCGATTCCGCGCACACCTGCAGGGGACATCTCCCCGCGATTTTCGGACTTCAGCAGCTCGTGTCGCTCGACGAAAGGCGCACTGAGATCTAATTCGTTGTCGCTCCCAGTATCGAGATGGACCCAGGCCTGGATTCCCTCGATCGAGACTCTGGCGGTGGGAACATTCGCGTCCATGCGCAGGGGAATTTCTTCTGCGTGCTTCGGAGGCGTAAAATCGCGCCGCGAATGAAACTGCACCCAGCGCTCGTCGTAGGCGATCTCGATGATGCTCTGATTGAGCGTGTCATAGCCCAACACTCCGGTCACCGTTTCCTCGCTCAGAAGTGAAGTCACCGAGGACAGATCCAGACTCACCCAGCTCTGCGCGGGAAACTCCATCCGGCCCAGTGCGAGACTCTCGATCTGTACCAGTGCGGCCGGCGCGTTACCGGCGGCGCCAGTGGCCTCGAGTTCCCCCTGCGATGAGAGGCCCAGCTGCGGCAACTGAGAGCTATCGAGAATGCTGCTACCGGCGCCGGTATCCAGCAGAAACAGCCCCTCGTGATCCCGATTCAGAGTCCCGCGCAGGAGGATGTGACCTCCGGCCCCCACCATCGTCAAGCGACCGCTCTCGCTTCCGCCATGGAAGATGGGACCGTTCCGCTGGCTCGGCGGTGGGCGATAGGCCTCTTTGCCGCGGGGTGGTGCGAACTCGGCCAGCTCCAACTTGGCGCTGAGAATCATGTCGCCGGTCTCCATGCGGAGGCGGTCGGGTATCCAGGTTCCGTCGACTTCGCGGTAGTGCTCGAAGACCGTCTTCAATTCCATCTGTCCGTTGTTCCAGCTCGATTCGGCCAGCCGGAAGGTCTTGGGATCCAGAGTCAAATATTCAGGCTCCTTCCCCAAGAGCTGCAGGGAGATCCGTGGGCGGCCGCTTTCATCCGCTGGCGCGAGTTTCAGAAAGAAGGGTACGGGCGGACGCTTTAAAACGTAGGCTCCCAAATTCACGATCGATTCCAGAATGGCTCCGGTCTCCTCGTTTCCGGGAGCATCGCGCACCACTCCGTTGCGATCCATAATCCAGGCCCGAGTGCCGTCGTATCCACTCTCGAGACTCAGAGGTCCCAAGCGGAGACGACTCCAACCGCACAGGGGAGACTCGTTCCAGCTCTCCACCGTGCCGTGCAGGCCCAGCCCGCTCACATCGGCTTTGATGTGGAGCGCGGAATCAAAGCTGTTGGTCCGTGAATACCCCATGGCCGCTGCGTGCCGATCGAGCAGTTCTTGCAAGCCGAGTTTACTGGCAAGCGCACGAGTCGAGTCGACCGCGTCCACTCGCGCGGCAAGCGTCTCAGCGAGCGCGGACGAAGGCCTCGGCGCACTCAGGGCGAGCAGCAGCCCGAACGCGGCCAGGAAACTGATGAGCTTGATTCTGGCGCGAATGGTCCCGTCCTCCGCCGTGGTCATGGTCTCTCGACTCTCTCTTGGATTTAGCTCAGATGGAAGCTCTCGGCCACGAGCTTGATCGCAAACGCGACGACGCAGACCACCAACAGCCGTCTCACCCACACTTCACCCCGTTGCACCTGCAAGTGCGTGCCCAAGTAGCCGCCGAGCATGGTGCCGCCTCCCAGGACGAGCCCCGGGAGCCAACGCACCTGGCCGGCGTGCCAGAAGATGATGAGCGCGAAGACCTGGAGAAAGAGCACCGTGAAGACCTTGGTCGCGTTGGCGCGCACCAGATCCAGGCCTCCCAGACGCGCCAAGGCTGCAATGATCAGAAAGCCGGCACCGGCTTGAATGACTCCGGCATAGATTCCCAGGAAGAAGTAGCTCAGCGCCAAGAGTATGGGGTGCCGAGCCGGTGCCTGGCCGGGACGATCGCCTCGCTTGCGCAGAATGATGTAGAGGACGAGAAGAAGGATGACCGCGAGAATGCGACGAAACCAGACTTCGTTCAGATCGAGAGCGATGCGCGTTCCCAACCAGGCGCCCGGTAGCGAAGGGAGAAGGAGAAGCAGACCCAGGCGCAGGGGCAGACGCCCGCGTTGCGCGAAGGTCGCCGAAGAGACCGAATTCTGCAGGACCAATCCCACGCGGTTGGTAGCGTTGGCCACGGTGGTAGGCAGCCCCAAGAAGATGAGGGCGGGAAGAGTGATGAGAGAACCGCCTCCGGCATTCACGTTGATGAAGCCGGCCACCCCTCCTGCGAGCAGTAGGAGGAAGAGACGCAGGGGCTGAAATCCTTCGAGCATGGGAGCAGGCTAGAGCCAGCAGAAGCTCGTGTCGAGCTTTGCCTGCAGCTCGAGTGAATTCCGCAGCGACTGGATTTGGAGCTGGTTTTCGCGCATTTCGGTTGCCTTGCCCGGCAAGGGCTTGTGGTTTAAGGTGGGATGGCTCACGAAGGCTCACACCCGCCGCAAGGGGCGTCTTCCATGCAGGATGAACGTTGGAGCGTCGCGATACTCAGCGACGGCTTTTACTTACTCGACGGCGGCTCCATGTTCGGAGTGGTACCGCGAGTGTTATGGGAGAAGAAGCACGAACCGGACGACAAGAACCGCGTGGTTCTGGCTCTGAACTGTCTGCTCTTGCGCAACGGGGAGCGCATCGTTCTGGTCGACAACGGAATGGGGGATGGGTGGAGTGAGAAGGAGCTCGCGATCTACGGCCTGCAGCGGCCCAACGGCAACTTGGTGGAGGACCTGAGCCGGCACGGTTTGGCGCCGGAACAGGTGACCGACGTCATCCTCACGCATCTGCACTTCGATCACGCGGGCGGCACCATCACCCACGAGGGCGAGAAGTCCCGGCTCACCTTCCCCAACGCAGTGCACTGGCTCCAGAAGTCGAACCTGCAGTGGGCCGAAAGCCCCACAGAACGCGACCGTGCGAGCTACCTGCGCCCACGGTGGGAACCCCTACTGGAAGAGAAAGGCCGCCTCGAGCTGGTGGACGGCGCCAAAGAAATCATGCCCGGAATTCGCACCCTGCCGGTGAGCGGTCATACTCCGGGGCAACAGTTGGTGGTGGTGAACGGTGAGGAGGGACCTGTTCTCTTCGCGGGAGATCTCATTCCCTTCGCCAGCCAACTCCGCGTGCCTTGGATCATGGCCTACGATCTGAATCCTCTGCTCACTCTCAGCGAGAAGAAAGACATCCTAGCCCGCGCAGCGGCCGAGGACTGGACCCTGGTCTTCGAACATGACAGGGAAATTCCCGCCGCACGAATCGAGTCCACGGATCGCGGCTACGCAGTACGGGAACAGGTGGAATTCTGAGGTGAAGCAGGAGAAACGCACTCGACACGTGATGGGCCAGCCCCGCCTCGGCAAACCGAGCTGGCTCCGGGTGAAACCGCGTTCGGGGCAGGAGTACTTCGAACTTCGGCGTCTTTTCCAAAGCAAGCAACTGCACACGATCTGCAGCGAAGCCAAGTGCCCGAACACGGCGGAGTGTTGGAGCCAGCGCACGGCGACCTTCTTGATTCTGGGAGAGAAGTGCACGCGTCGCTGTACGTTCTGCAACGTGGGATACGGCTGGAGCGGCGAACTCGATTGCGACGAACCAAGGCGTTTGGCCGAAGGCGTGGATTCGCTGGACCTCCGGCACGTGGTCCTCACTTCCGTCGACCGCGACGATCTGCCGGACGGAGGAGCCGCAATCTTCGTGGAAAGTATCCAGCGCCTGCGCGGACTGAAGAAGGATCTCCGGGTAGAAGTCCTTACTCCGGACTTTGCGAAGAAGGAGGGCGCGCTGGAGCGTGTACTCTCGGCCGGTCCGGACGTCTTTGCACACAATTTGGAGACGGTCCAGCGTCTCTACCCCGGGGTTCGGCCGCGTTCGTCCTATTCGGGCTCGCTCGAGGTCCTGCGCGCGGCGGCCCGGCATCCCGCAAAACCGGTGGTGAAGACGGGCATCATGGTGGGCTTGGGGGAGAGCCCGGAGGAAATCGACGAGCTCATGCGCGATGCCACCTCAGCTGGGGTCCAGATACTGACCGTGGGACAATACCTCCAACCGAGCTCGCGTCACCACCGAGTCGAACGTTTTTACACTCCCGGAGAATTCCGGGAGATCGCGGAACGGGGGCGGGCTCTCGGCCTGCCCTGGGTCGAATCGGGTCCCCTCGTGCGATCGTCCTATCATGCCGCAGAGCAACACGGAGCCCTCAGCTAATCGTCCCATCACTCTGCCCACACGACAGTGGGTCGTGGTGGCCACGCTTGCCATTTGCGTGTTGGCAGCGGTGGGTGGAGGGCTCTGGCAGTTCGACCGTCATGCGCGGGATTATTTGCGTGAAGCCCTGGGCGACCAGCTCCAGGACCAGGCGGTGGGGGTGGCGTCGACAATCCCCGGCGATTCCCTGGCTTTCTGGGCCCTGAGCCGAGGGGATCCCCGTTGGCAGACTCCGCTCTTGAAATCGTTGGGGCGCATACGTCAGGACAACGAGCTCGCCAATATCTTCCTCTGCCTTCCCGGAGGGGAAGTGGTCCTGGACGTGAATCAGAGCCTACTCCCCGGATTCAAGAACCCGTTTCTTTCGCTGGACCCGGCGGAAATCGCAGCGGCGCGTTCGGGAATCGCGAGTCATTCCAGGCTCTACCATGCTTTGGGTGATCGCTACTACATGACCGGCTATGCGCCGGTATTCGACGTCGTGGGCGATGTGGCGGGTTTCGTGGGCGTGGACGCTAGCGTGGGATACTTCGATGCCCTTTCGGACTTGCGCCGCACGCTTTTGCTCATCGGCGGAACGGTGGTCGCGCTCGTCGCGTTGCTCATGATTCTCTGGGTCGTGTATGCGCAGCGCCTGGCCCGCGCACGCACTCTTCTGCTGCGCAACGAAACGCTCTCCGCGATGGGCCGTATGACGGCGGGAATCGCGCATGAGATTCGCAATCCGCTGGGCATCATCAAGAATACCGCGCAACTCCTCAAAGAGGATCTGGAGGAGCAGGGCGTTGACGCGACCATGGTCGATTACATTCCCGAGGAAGTCAATCGTCTCAACGAGATCCTGACGGGATATCTCGACTTTGCCCGGCAGGCTCCTCCGCGCTTTTCCAAAGTGGACCTCACGAAACTCTTGCAACGCACTCTCCAACTGCTCGAGCAGGACTTTCAAGAGGCGAAGGTCACGGTCAGCGACGGTTTGAGCCACTGTGGGGAAGTGAGCGTCGAGGCGGATACACGCCGATTGCAACAGGTCTTCCTGAATCTGTTCCTGAACGCCTTGCAGGCCATGCCGAACGGGGGCACTCTCGAAATCGAGATTCAAGAAGAAGGAGACTCGGTCACCGCAAGAGTTCTCGATACGGGCGTGGGACTTCCAAAAGAAGAACCCGGACGCATCTTCGAACCCTTCGTTACGACCAAGGACAAGGGAAGCGGATTGGGCTTGAGCGTGGTCCGGCGCATCGTAGTGGAGGATCATGGGGGGAGAGTGCAGTTGGAGGACCGTCCGCAGAAAGGTGCTGTCGCCACGGTGATTCTTCCCCGCCGGCAGAGGGCGAGAAGCAACTCACGAAGAGGAGAATAGAGTGGCTCGGATTTTGGTGGTGGACGACGAGTCCAAGATGCAGGAGCTATTGGCGAAATTCCTCGCGCGCAAAGGTCACGAGGTGCGCACGGCAGGAGATGGCGTGGCAGCAATCGCGCAGCTCGAGGAGTCCGAATCCGAGCTCGTGTTTTCGGATCTGCGCATGCCCGGATTGGACGGAATCGAACTCCTCGCCAAAGTGCGCGAGCGGTGGCCGAACATACGATTGGTCATCATGACCGGCCACGGTGACGACGTGCGCACCGCGGTGGAAGCCATGAAGTCGGGCGCCTTCGACTATCTCACCAAACCACTCGATCTGGATGAAGTTGCCATCATCGCGGAACGGGCGGCGCGGGAACGCGAGCTTTCGCTGGAGAATGCTCGTCTGCGCAAAGTCGTGAACCGCCAGAATCCAGCGAGGGAAATGGTGGGTGAAAGCGCAGCAATGGCTCGCGTCAGGGAGCTGGTTCTGAAGGTTGCGCCGACGGACGCCACGGTGCTCATTCGCGGTGAGAGCGGCACGGGCAAGGAACTCACTGCGAGGTCGATTCACGAGCACAGTCCTAGGGCGAAGCGCCCCTTTCTGGCCGTCAATTGTGCCGCAATCGCTGACACCCTGCTCGAGAGCGAGCTCTTCGGTTACGTGAAAGGAGCATTCACCGGCGCGGAGCAGAACAAGGCGGGGCTCTTCGAGCTGGCCCACAGAGGCACCCTCTTTTTGGACGAGATCGCGGAAGCCAACGCGTCGGTGCAGGCCAAGCTGCTGCGCGCCCTGGAAGAAAAGAGATTCTTGCCGGTGGGCGGGCATCGTGAGGTTCAAGTCGATGTCAGAATCGTCGCCGCGACCAACAAGGACCTCGAGAGCTACATCGACCAAGATCGGTTCCGTAAAGACCTCTTCTATCGCTTCAATGTCTTTCCCGTGCAGCTTCCCCCGCTCAGAAATCGCATCGAGGATCTGCCGGGGCTCGTAGGTCATTTTCTGAATGGCTTCGGCCGGGACGCGGATGAGATCGATTCGGAGTCTCTCTCGATGCTGCGTGCGTATCCGTGGCCGGGAAACGTGCGCGAGCTGCGCAACATCTTGGAGCGTGCGCATATCCTGGCGCAGGCAGAGCGTATTGGAGTGACTCACTTGCTCTTGCCGGAGGCTCGGGGTGACGGAGAGCAGGAGCTCGCGGGATCGAGACCGCTCAATCTGCGCATCGAAGATCACGAGCGAAGACTGATACGTTTGGCCCTGCAGCGGGCCGGGGGGAACAAGACCAAAGCGGCCGAGCTTTTGGGACTCACGCGCCGCGCCCTGTACAGCCGGATGGAGCGCCTCCAGTTGCCCATCGACGGCCTCGAGCCAGGCACCAGCTAGAAGGGCGGTCGCTCACCTCCGGCTGCCGTTCCAGCCGGGACAGGGTGTCCCTCGCGGTACGCCACAGGTGGGTATCGGCCCCCAGCCGCGCTCGAAGTCGGGAAGGAAGCGAATTCGGAAGTGCTTGGAAAATCAGCACTTCATGGCCATACTCCGGCTCGAACCGGGGGGCGCCGCGAGTGGGAATGAGCATTGCAGCGTACGGGAACAGCGATCCATTCTGGATGAGCCAGGAGCATCAATGATGAGAACCCAGCGCGCATTTTTCAGGGCCCGCGTCTTTCGCCACTACCGGGCGGCCGTGGTCCTGCTCGGACTTTGGAGCCTGAGCTTGGGGGCGGCCGGCGCCCGCGCGGCAGACGACCGCGACTTACTCAGCTTCGAGCTGGAGCGGACGGACACCGTGTTGGAGCACGTGCAGGAGAATCTGCGCGAGGCCAACAACCCCCGTCTCCACGAGCTCTTCAAGCAGGCAGTTGCCGTGCAGGAGATGGCCCGGCGGCTTTTCGAGGCCAGCCCGGCCACGATCGATGCCGCGGGCAAGCTGCGGGTTCTCGGACTGACGCGGCGTGCACGTGACATGGCGCTGCGCATCCAACGGGAAGTCCGCAAAGACGTCACCTTTCAAGAGCAAGCGCGCCGGCTACTTGAAAGGTCCCGCGCACTTCTGGAGCGTATCGACGAAAACAGAGACAGAATCCGTGATCCACGAGTGCAGGCCGTGCTCGACAAAGCGCGCCGGCAGTTGTCCACGGCGGAGCAGCAGTATGCGGACGGAAACTTCGAAGCGGCTCTGCGCCTTGCCGACTCCGCGAACTTACAGCTGAGAAATCTCCTTGAAGCGGTGCGCGACAAGCTCAGTGTCGGGAGAGTCGAGCGGGAACTCGACCGGACCGATGGATTCTTGCTCAGAGCCAGGGACCGCTCCGACGCGAGTGACCCGAAGACTCAACAGCTCTTGAAGCAGGCGAGCTTGCTGCAGGCCCGGGCCCGCGAGGCGGCCTCCTCCCAACGCTTCATGCAGGCGATGAAGCTCACGCGTCAGTCACGCAAGCTGCTGAGAGAGATCCTAGGCGAGTTCACGGATTCGGTAAGTCAGGAAGACTTCCAGCAGGCGCTTCAGCGCTTCGATGCCCGTCTGGAAAGCCTACGAGAGGAGAATGAGGGGAAGTTCGTGGGTCCAGCCAACCAGCTGGTGAACCAGGCACTGCAATCGCGGGCCAGCGCGATACAGGCAGCTGATTCGCAGGACTACTCGGCCGCTCTTGCGCGGATACGCGTAGGGCTCGATCTCCTCAACCGGGCGGGACGGCTGCTCGGGAACAGCTCCGGATAGAACGACGTGGCGAGGGGGGTATCGCGGAGCTTCCTCATCTCGGCTCTGGTGGCGGCGATGCTCTCATGCGTCGCCGCTGTCGTGCGTGCGGCTCCCCCGCAACTCAGCAGCGCCATCGAGCTGGGCTACGATCGTTTCGCTCAGGTCTTCAAGATCACCGACTCCATCCTTTTGGATTCGCTCGGTCCCAGCGCGAGCTTCCGAAGTAGTTCGAAGGACACGACCGACGTCTTCACGGAATTCAGGGCCCAGGGGGAGCTTCGCTTGCGGAATCCCGAGGGGATTCATCGCTATGACTTGCTTCTCTTGGGCTCCTTGGGCACATCCCTGAACCGCGCCACATTGGATGCCGTTTACCGTTACCGCGCACAGGAGAGTCCCACGAAGTGGGACCTGGAAGCGAAGGTGGAGGGGCGACAGTTCGTGTCGGACTCCTCCTTCAGTCTGAGCCATGACAATCTGCGGGCCTTCACCAGTGCGCGCTGGCGTCGGCGCGCCTCAGACCTGGTCGAATTCGGGCTCAAGCTGAAGGACGAAGATCTGCGATACGACGGCAGAAGCGCGTTCGAATACGACCAGAATCGCTGGACGGGGAGCGGATTGTTGAGTCTGGATCAGGGACTTGGTCTCACTCTCGATCTGGAAGCGGGGGGAGGAGCACGGACGGTTCCCGACAGCACGCAGATCAGCTACCGGCGCGGCTTTCTCAATGCGGATCTGCTCTGGCTCTTTGGTGCAGGTCATTCGCTGTCCTGCTTCAGCACCTTCGAGCGACGCATGTTTCACGATCCCAACACTCGCTCTGCCTACTGGGACCTCGTGCTCGAGCCGCAACTGCGCATTTTAATGTCCCCTCTGTGGCGCTTGAGTCTGGATCTCTCTCAGGAGCTCCTGTTCTACGATACTGACGGTGAGGTCTATCAGGACACCTGGATCGGAGAGCTGGGGATCGGCCTGACCCGCCGCCTGGGTGAGCTCGAGCTGGGCGTGCAACCGCGCTGGTCATGGGACTCTTCCCCTCGTTTCGCCGACGACGAGTATCACCAGCCTTCGGTGGTGGTGAAGGCCGATCTCTATGGCACCGGCCGGCTCTGGTTCACTTTCAGCGAGGAGATCGGTCGCAGGTTCTATGCGACTCCTCCGGCGAGTTCGATCCAGCTCTACACGGACTACACTTTCTTCCGAACTACCCTCATGGCCACGCTCAGTGTCTCCAAGAGATTCAGTCTCAACGCCTTTGTCAGCGACCAACCCGACAATCACCTCAGGGAAGAGGACGACAGCCGGCTCACCCTGTATAGTCTTTCGCTCAGAGCCAGTTTTTGAGCCCTTGGCAAAGCGAGAGCGGAGATGATCGAACGAACCCTCGAGCACGTGTTTCAAACGCTGCACGAACGCACGGAGCGTCCTGTTCCCTGGAGTGGCAATGCGGAGGCCCCCTGGAGCGAGGCGGAGTTTTCGCGCAACTATGCCCGCGCCGCGGTTCGAGACGCGATCATTAGCTCCCAAGAACTCGAGCACATCGTGGCGGCGGCTCAGCTCTCGGTTCATCCCACACCCCAAGATGTGCGGGACGTGCTCGACTTGGGTTGCGGAGATGGTCGTCTGCTGCTTCCCCTGGCGCGGATGGGTCACCGCGGCTACGGCTTCGATTTGGGTCCTTCTCCCGTGAACTCCCTGAGGGAGCTCGCGACGCGTCATTCTCTTTCTATCGAAGCGCTTACCGCCGATCTGCGGAGCTGGGCCAAGGGGGAGTTCTCGCTGGGGCCACCCGACGGATTCGATCTGGCGCTCCTCTCCTTCGGGACCCTGGGAGCAGTCCCGAAACGCGAGGGAGTCGAGCTTCTCGCGGCGCTCAGCCGGCGCCTGAGGGTGGGGGGGATCTTGCACCTGGACATGGGTCTCTCGCTTGGCTTCGCCGAGGAACTGGACGGGCGGCAGGAGTGGTGGACGAGTGAGGACTTCGTGCCCGGCAGGGGCGCCCAATTGGTGCTCGACGACCAGGCCTTCTATGCGCGGGAGCGCGTTTTCGTGCGCCGAACCTATTCCATGTTTCTCGACGGATCGCTTCGCTTCACCGAGCTCACGCAGACGAGTCAGCTCTACGAGTGCGAGGAACTGTGTGAGATCTTGAGCGGGGAAGGGCTGGAGGTGGAGGAGAAAAGCGGGGACTTCCTTGGAACTCCTTACAACTCCACCAGCAGCGAAAATCTCGTCCTGGTGGCCCGCAAAAAGTAGGTGCGAATCTGGCGCGTCATCTGCACTATGTTTCCAGCGCGGTCACAAGCTGATTTCCGATGATGGTTCGTTCCTTCTGGAGGTTCCATGCGACGCCCCCTGGTCCCATTGGCGTTGGTTCTCGTTGCGTCGATTTCCGCGGTCCCCCTACGGGTTCTGGCCCAAATCGTCTCCCCGCGTGACGGTGGGGACTTGCCCGCGGCTTACCATGAACTGATCGCGCGAGATCCTCACGCTTTCACCATGAGGCACGCCTGGATCGAGAAGGCCAAAAAGCTTCGCAGCGAGCGTGGTCGCGCGATCGCAGAAGGCTCGACCAAAGCTGCCGCTTCTTACAAGGTGAGCGGAACCTACCACATTCCGATTTTTCCCGTGACCTACGCGAATACTTCCGCCGAGCCGTATCCCGTGAGCGATTTGCAGAGCGAACTCTTTGGTCCCTCGCCATCGGGCTACGATCTCAGCGAGTTCTACGACGAGATTTCCTACGGCAACATCCAGGCGAGCGGCACCGTCTACGATTGGGTCTCGCTCCCGCAGGACGACACCTACTACGAGGGTGGAGTCAACGGTCTCGATCCGTCCCAGGCCAAGGTTGGCGAAATTATCAAGACGTGCCTCGATACCTACGATCCCAGCGTCGACTTCGGGCTCTACGACAATGATGGGCCGGACGGAATTCCCAACAGCGGCGATGACGACGGCTACGTTGACTTCGTGGCCTTCGTGCAGCCGGAGCAGGGTGGGGAATGCGGGGGAAATGGCAACATCTGGTCGCATCGCTGGGTCTATCAGGCCTGGAACATCAGCGGGAACATGCCCTATCAGACCAACGATCCTTCCGCCAATGGCGGCGTGATTCTCATCGACGACTATACGATCCAACCCGCGCTCTCTTGCGCCATGGGGGCCCCCATGGTGGAAATCGGCGTGTTCTGCCACGAGTTCGGCCATGCCTTCGGACTGCCCGATCTCTACGACACCGATGGCGGCACTTCACAGGGACTGGGGCACTGGGGTCTGATGGCGGCGGGTAACTGGAACAAACCGGATTCACCGGCGCACATGTCGGCCTGGTCCAAGGCGGAGTTGGGCTGGCTCACTCCGATCGCGGTCGATTGGCAGGGGGCGACGGTGGATATCCCTCCGGTGGAGACCAATCCCGTCGCTTACGAGCTCTCTTTCAACGAGGATCGCTGGAAAGTGCGCAGTGACTGCGCACTGAACGGAAGCAAGAGCTTGACCGTAGGTCTCGACAACACCGAGGCCGCGGTCCGCGGTTGGGCCGCGGGCAGGGGATACGGGAATTTCTGGCGCGAGACGGTGGCTCACGACTTCCACTTCGACGGCACTGGATCGGTATCCCTCAGCTTCGCCTATCGCAAGGACAGCGAGGGCGGATACGACTACACCTATTGCGTGCTCGAAGTGGGCTCGGTGGAGACGCTCTTGGCCGCCTATGACAATGTGGGCAGCGGCAATGAAAACTTGGACCTCACTCCTTATCTGGGAAGTTCGGAGACCGATTACCGGGTCAAGTTCCGTTTTGTCTCCGACGCGGGCTACTCCGACGAGGATGGAAACTACCTTACGGCCTGTGCTCCTTTCGTAGTGGATGATGTTCAGGTGACGGGAGGAGGCGAGAGCTATTCCACCGATTTCGAGACGAACCGCGCGGGCTGGTATCAGCCCGACGATGCACTGGACAATCCAGTTTCCGAAAAGTGGCTGGTGGAGAACCGCCAAATCGCGGGCAGTGAGACCTATCTGCACGGAACGGGGTTGGCGATCTACCACGTGGATCAGGAAGTCGCCCACAGCTACCTGGGAAACGATGGGGGCGTTTCCAACGCAACGGTGCGGGGAGTGGCCATGGAGCAGGCCGACGGTGACGAGGATCTGGAGGCAGGGTTGAATCGCGGCGACAACGGAGACCTTTGGCCGGGGATCAGCATGCAGTCCACCTTTGGTTCCACTTCGAATCCCTCTTCCGTCGACAATTCTGGTTATCCCACTCTCATCCAAGTCTCTTCCATTTCCCAGAACGGCAGCGACATGACCGCCACTTTAGTCGCGGGAGATCCCGCGCCCATCCTCAGCGGAATCGACCCCGTTAGCGAAGGAAATGGGCGGTCCATCCACCTCGATCTGCTCGGGGAGGAAAACGTGCGGCACGGGGCCACGCTCGTCCTTTCCAAGAGCGGTTCGCCCGACCTCCCGGCCACCTTGCACTGGACCGATTTCGATACGGTCGACGCGGAGTTGAATCTCTCTGGTGCCGAGCCCGGCCAGTACGACGTCGTGCTTCAGAATCCGGACGGCCAGAACACAGTCCTCGCTCAGGGCTTCGAGGTGCTCGCGGTCACCGCGGCCCCTGTAGTGGGTGCGGGTCCGGCGCGGATGGCATTGGCGCAGAACTATCCCAACCCCTTCAATCCCGTCACCACGATTCGCTACCAGCTCGATCGGAGCGGTCCGGTGCGGTTGGTGGTACTGGATGTGAAGGGTCGGGTCGTGAAGACCCTGGTGGAGGAATCGCGGGATGCCGGCTGGTACTCGGTGCGCTGGAACGGGACGGACGAGCGCGGCAAAATGGTCGCAAGCGGCCTCTATTTCTACCAGATGACCGCGAACAATTTCGAAGCGCGTAAGAAGCTACTCCTTCTCAAATGAACTTCCCGGCCATCCGCTGAGCGGGGCCGCGCATTGCCGCGAGGCGGTGCTTCTGCTACTCTGCCGCCTCCTGCAGTTGGTCGTCGCCCCGTGTGCGATCTGAGAGAGGCACTGTCATGGCTGAGAAGCTCACCAAGCAATCCGTGGACTATCCACGCTGGTATCAAGAGGTCGTACTCCAAGCCGGTCTCGCCGACTACGCTCCGGTGAAGGGCTGCATGATCATCAAGCCCTATGGCTTTGCCCTGTGGGAGAACATGCAGAAGGAACTGGATCGCATGTTCAAGGAGACCGGCCACGTGAATGCCTATTTCCCACTCCTCATCCCCGAGTCCTTCATGAGGAAGGAAGCGGAGCACGTGGAGGGATTTTCGCCCGAGCTGGCGGTGGTGACGCACGCCGGCGGCAAGAAGCTGGAAGAACCTTATGTAATTCGCCCGACGAGCGAGACCATCATCTGGGATACCTACCGCAAGTGGATCCAGAGCTACCGTGATTTACCCCTTCTGGTTAACCAGTGGGCCAACGTGATGCGCTGGGAGATGCGCACCCGTCTCTTTCTGCGCACGACGGAATTCCTGTGGCAGGAAGGCCACACCGCGCACGCGACGGCCCAGGAAGCTCACGAAGAAACTCTACGCATGCTGGAAATCTATCGGCGCTTCGCGGAGGAATTCATGGCGGTGCCGGTCATCTGCGGCCTGAAGACCGAGAGGGAGAAGTTTGCGGGAGCAGTACGGACCTACTGTATCGAGTCCCTCATGGGAGATCGTAAGGCGCTGCAAGCCGGGACGAGCCACGACCTGGGTCAGAACTTCGCGAAGGCCTTCGACGTGACCTTTCTCAACGACAAGGGTGAACGAGAGTTCGTGTGGGCTACGAGCTGGGGAGTGTCTACGCGCCTGATCGGAGCCATGGTCATGGCACACGGCGATGACAATGGTCTCATTCTTCCGCCGCGTCTCGCTCCCATTCAAATGGTGATCGTACCGATCTATCGATCCGATGAAGAGCGCTCCGCGACCTGCGAGGCAGCGGAAGAGCTGCAAAGGGCGCTGGTCGCGCAGGATATCCGCGTGCACCTCGACGACCGCGACCAGCTGAGGCCGGGGTGGAAGTACGCAGAGTGGGAGCTAAAGGGAGTGCCAATCAGGGCGGAGATCGGGCCAAAGGACGTGGCAAGGAGAAGCGCGCGGCTGGCCTTCCGGGTCGACGGCGAGAAGAGAGATGTCCCCTTGAACGAACTGGCTCATGGCGCGGCTGGTCTTTTGGACGAAATCCACGAGAAGCTCTTCTCGCGAGCCCTGAGCTTCCGCGAGGAGAACACTCACGAGGTCGACAGCTGGGAAGAGTTCCAAGAGAAGCTGAACGATCCGGGTGGATTTCTTTCCGCGCATTGGGACGGCTCGGGCGAAACAGAAGCTGCCATTCAGG
This sequence comes from Candidatus Krumholzibacteriota bacterium, assembly GCA_963727455.1. Taxonomy (GTDB): domain Bacteria; phylum Krumholzibacteriota; class Krumholzibacteriia; order JAJRXK01; family JAJRXK01; genus JAOZPE01. The sequence goes on from CAVSGG010000017.1 coordinate 94,831, forward strand.
AGCAGACCAAGGCCACGATCCGTTGCATTCCCCTGGATGACAAACTCGAGGAAGGAAGCTGCGTGTACAGCGGCAAACCCAGCCGCCGCAGGGTACTTTTCGCACGAGCTTATTGAGGGTTTTCGAGCGATCGCGCAGGGCTTCCCGTTCGCTCGCGTTCGAATTGCCCCGCCCTCGGCGGGCACCTATACTATGAACGAATAGCGCAGGGACTCAGGATGTACGGGATCGAGAACTTGCGGCACCCACGCGGGAGTTAGCGAAATGAGTAAGCAAAGCGGTGAGGACCGGCTCCGCCTAAAGGTCGGCTTGGCCGAAATGCTCAAGGGTGGCGTCATCATGGACGTCACCAACGTCGAGCAGGCCAAGATCGCCGAAGACGCGGGAGCGAGCGCGGTCATGGCTCTCGAGAGAATCCCCGCGGACATTCGCGCGGACGGCGGAGTCGCCCGCATGTCCAACCCGCGCATGATCCAGGACATCATGGATGCGGTGAGCATCCCCGTCATGGCGAAATGCCGTATTGGTCACTTCGCGGAGGCTCAGATCCTCCAGGCGATAGGGGTGGACTTCGTGGATGAGAGCGAAGTTCTCACTCCCGCCGACGAGGAACATCACGTCGACAAGTTTGCCTTCGAAGTCCCCTTCGTGTGCGGATGCAGGAACTTGGGAGAAGCTCTGCGCCGCATCGGAGAGGGAGCAGCGATGATGCGCACCAAGGGCGAGGCGGGTACCGGCGACATCGTAGAGGCAGTCCGTCACATGCGCGCCGTGCAGGGAGGCATCCGAAGACTCCAGATGCTCCGTGAGGAAGAACTCATGGCCGAGGCGAAGAACCTTGGTGCCCCGTACCACGTATTGCTCGAAGTTCGCGAGAAGGGCAAGTTGCCGGTTCCGAACTTTGCCGCCGGCGGTATCGCAACCCCAGCAGACGCATCCCTGATGATGCAGCTGGGTGCGGAGTCGGTCTTCGTCGGCAGTGGCATCTTCAAGAGTGACGATCCGTCGGCAAGAGCGAAGGCGGTGGTGCAGGCCGTCACTTTCTTTGACGATCCGAAGAAACTGGCAGAAGTCAGCCGCGAACTCGGCGATGCGATGCGCGGCCAGTCGGTGGAGAAACTCTCCAAGGAAGAGCTGCTCGCCGGCCGAGGTTGGTAGTGACGCAGCCGGCGCGAATCGGCGTTCTCGCTCTGCAAGGAGATTTTGCCGCCCATCTTCAACTGTTGAAGGAGATGGGGGTCGAGGCGACCACGGTGCGGCGTCGCGAAGAGCTAGGGGAACTCTCAGGATTGATCATCCCCGGCGGCGAGAGCACCACACTCGTCAAGTTGCTTCACGCCAACGATCTCATCCAGCCCATTGAGGAATTCGCAAGAGAACACAGTGTCATGGGCACTTGTGCAGGCGCGATTCTGATGGCCACCGAGCTCGAGGATTCCGGGGGTGTGCGGCCGTTGGGCCTTCTGGACATGACCGTGCGCCGCAATGGCTTCGGACGACAGATCGATTCCTTCGAAGACAGAATCACCGTCACCTGCGAGTTCGAGGGGCCGGCGCCCCGAGGGGGGATCTTCATCCGCGCTCCCCGGATTCTGCGCGTGGGGAGTGGGGTGGAGGTGATCGCAGTTTACCGGCAGGAGCCGGTGGCGGTGCGCTCGCGGGGAGGCTCTCCACAGCATCTTGCCCTCACCTTTCATCCTGAATTACATGGAGTTAGCTCGTGGCATCAGTTGTGGCTTGCGACGAGCATTGCAAAAAGAGAAACAGTATCTGAATCTCCGCTTCCTTGAATTTCGTCCAGTACCGAACCGCCAGATGGGCTCAAAATCGGGTCTCTTGCCCTCTTGCGCCCATTTCTGATACACTGGCAGAGTCCATAGTCACAGGCTCCCTCACCTGGATCACACGACCTGTACGCCGGACAACCCGATAGGAGAGAGAATGTCCCAACGCTATCGCATCTTGTTTTTGTCCCTCATGGTGTTGGCGATCGCAGCGCTTAGCACAGCTGCGTTCGCCGATCCCTGTCTCACGGTCTATCCCACTGGTCCCACGGTCTATCATTACGACATGAACGAATATTATGTCGTGGGACCGGGCGATCCTCTGTACGACCCGATGTACGACCGTGGTGGCTACGTACTCATCGATTCCAATACGATGGACATCGATATGAGCATCTACCAAGCGCCGAACCTCGTGGGCTTCGCGCCTAGCACCGACGGGATGGATGGTTATTTCTTCGAGGGCTACAGCTTTCAGCTCGTCATCGATGGATTCAGTCACACGCCCACGACCTATGAGAACATCATTCTCGTCATCAATCCTCTGCCGGCTTCGTGTCCTCCCATGGTCACGGTCGACGGAAACGCGGTGACGGGCGGTACCTATCCCCTCGGGAGCCTCGCGGTGAGCACGCCAACCGCCGAGGGTAACAACTACTCTGACACCATGGTGCTCGATGTCACCTGGGCCCAGTGCGCCGAGATGCAGTTTTGGGCCTACGATGATGAAAACTACAACGGCATGAAAGACGGCGGCGAGTGCTTCAGTGCCTTCTCGCACGACACCACCGTACCCACGTCTCGCGTTTCGATCGGAACGATCAAGGCGCAGTACGGGGGCGCTGGGCAATAGCGGGGGCCTCGCGTTCCGCCGCTTTCATGAGCTCTTGGAACGACCGCAAGGTTGTACGGGCCGTGACGGTTATTCTGGCAAGATGCCAGGTGCTGTCGCGGCCCGGCTCGTTTGTGCCCGCCGCCAGGCTCAGACTTCCGTGGTAGCCCTCGCGGGCGGCCAGGGAATCGAGCGGTGAAGAGGCCCATCCGTAGGGCCAAGCCAGCCATTTCGCGGGATGACCCAGGTGCCTCTGCAAGCTGTGAGTGGACCTGCGCAGGTCCAGGCTCACGAAGAGTTTGCCTTGGCGTAGAGGCGGGCCCTCGTAGGGAACCTCGTGCAGGAACACCGGCTGCATCTTGCCGTTTGGACCCTTGACCTTGTAGTGCATGTCATCGGAGTGACTCTCGACTCTGAAGACACCCGTTCTTTCCAGGCTTCGGAGCTGACTCCAATCGAGGGAACGCACTTCCTTCCATTCCTCCCCGACTTTCGAAGTGACCACCATGATGGTGGCCTTCATTCCGTAGCGCTTTAGGACGGGATAGGCGTAGCGGAGGATGCTTACATCTCCGTCGTCGAAGGTGATGACGATCGGCTTCGGTGGACCCATCTCCTTGCCCGCGAGAATTCTCTCGAGCTCGTCCAGGCCGATAGTGGTGTAGCCATTGTCCGCGAGCCATTTCATGTGCCGCGCGAACAGCTCCGCTGGCGTGGTCCAATACTCGCGCTCTTTGATGGTGGGAAGGTTGAAGAGCACGGCACCCAGAACGCGCATGAGATAGACTGGACCCGTGCCTCCGCGCAGATAGTGATAGCAGAGAATGGGCACGCCCCCCGCGCGGAATTTGGCCGGGTCGAGATCGATCTTGGCTGGCTCCTCGATCTCCAGGTAATCAGCGCGGGAGCCATAATCCTGGTAGGTCGCGTAGTACTGGCGCCACACCACCAGCGAGGGGATGGTCAAGAGGAAGAGGGCGATGAGGAGGAGCCGGCGCATGGGTGTTCAGAATTTGGTGTGCAGGGCGAGGGCGGCGAATTTCCGCGTATAGCCTCCCGCCGAGGACAGCTTGCTGTCACTGCTCCCCGCCGAGAGCTCAAGACGCCAGCGCGAAGCAATCCGCCAGCTGAGATCGGCGCTTCCGCTGAAGACTCCGTAGTCCTCCTCGTCGGCCCACTCGTGGCCCAGCCCGGCTTCCAAGCCCATGCTGAGGCGCGGATCGATCTCGCCCTCCAGTCTTGCCGACGCGCGCGCATTGAAGAAGTCGCTGGGATTCCAGTAACCCCGGTCGCTGAGATGTGAGAATCGGAAGGCGGTCAGGGAGGGATTGAGAGTCAGTCGCCAACTTCGCCCGCGGCTGAAGGCCAAGCCCGAGGAGAGGTAGCTGCGCCCGTTGCCATCGCTGTAATCGGAGTATTGAAGCAGCGCACTCCATACGAGATTCGTCCGCAAATTCCAGTCGGCACTCGCCGCAAAACTGGTGACCGCGATCTCCTCGCTCAAGGCACGTGGCGTGTCGACGAAGTTACGATTCGTGGATAGATCCACCCGCCAGCGAGTCTCCGCCCACCAGGTGAACCAGGCATCCCAAGCCAGCAGGAAGTAGTCGACCTTGTCCGGCGCACCGTTCACCACCGGGGCATCACTGCTGAACTTCAGGGCAGAGAGATAGGCGTGAATCTGTGTGGCGGGCGAAGGACGCGCGCCACCACCAAGCACAAGGCCCAAGTGGTCGATATCGGGTTGACCGTCCTGCCAAAAACGTCCCTGCCGTGCCGCGATCCTCAGATCCTGCCAGCGCGGGGTGGACGATTCGTACGCCAACTCGTTGCTCAGTATCTTCAACTCGTCGCTGTCCTTGGTGACACGGCTCCTCGCGACGAGCTCGGGGTGCTCAGACGAAAGGATGCGCTGGCGCAGAGCTTCCGCATCGGGGTTTGCCCTCAAAGGGGCGAGAGCAGCGAGCGCCAGATGCAGTTCATCGGCCCAGGCCCAACTTTGCGCCAGGCCCAGGCGGGCCTCCGTGCTTTCGGGATGGTCGTCGAGAATCCGTTGGAAGTTACGCGCCGCCTGCCGATTGCGTCCCATCCAGCTCAGACTTCTGGCTTCTCCTAGGCGCGCCTCCAGTAGCCCGGGATGTCCCACCAGGATTCGCCGGTACTCTTGCCAGGCCCTCCGGTTCTGGTCGGTCCAGTTGAGGGCCCGGGCGTATCCGATACGGGCGTCCACCTCGCCCGGCTCCGTCTCGAGCCGCCTCTCGAACCAGGGAATCGCCTTCTGCGGCTCGTCATTCCAGTTGTACTGATGCCCCAGCTCGTCGGCGTAGAGCGGAACCAGGGAGGGATCCAGCTCGAAGGCCTTCAAGTAAGCCTGGATTGCTTCGGGGTGGTGGTCGGCAGCAGCGTACTCGCGGGCCTGCGCGAGAGACCGGAGAGCGGAACTGTGAGCCTGCTCGGGAGGCGCCGCGACTGGCGCTGGCGCAGCGAGCGTCGCACCGACGACGCCCCCCGGAGCAAGCGTGCCTCCAAGCAGCCCGGCCAAAAGCACGAGCTGAAAGGACCAGGAGTGCCCCAACCGCCTTCTAGACATCACGCACCGGTGTCCAGCGTGTGACACCGTCCCCACCCCCTCTCCCAAAGAAGGCACGGGGAGTCGTCCAGGTCGTGACCACCGCGAGGATCATCCAGTAGATGATCGGATAGAGCACTGCTACGGCGAAGTATCGACCGATACGGGGGTCGTAGCGGCGATCGAGGAGCACGCCGGTCAAGAGTTGCAAGAGGCATACCGTTCCGATCAACATGCCCCACCAATTCGGCACGGGAGAGGCTCCGACCGGGGGGTATCCCGCCATGTAGGACAGGGTCCAGAGCACGACCATCCAGGTGTAGGTGTAGGCCCAAGTGATCGAGAGTGTGCTCTCGGCCAGCACCGGCCAGAGACGGCGGTGCTTCCACTGCAGGACCGTGCCGCCGTGCCGTCTCAGGACCTGCGCCAGTCCCAGGGCCCAGCGCGAACGCTGTTTCCAGAGGCCCTTCAAGTTGCGTGGAACCTTCATCCAGACGATCGCCCGCGGCTCGTAGCGCACGTCCCAATGGTGCAGCTGCAGCTTCCAAGTGAGATCGATGTCCTCGGTGGCCATGTCGGGGCTGTACATCCCAGCATCCAGAATCGCCGCGCGATGAAAGGCCCCCACGACGCCGCTCATGGTCAGGATTCTGCCCCAGATTCGCTGCGCCCGTCTCTGCAGGGAAATGATGGAGGTGAACTCGATCGCCTCGAGCTTGGCCAGGAAAGTCTTGCGATTCTCGACTCTGGGATTCCCGGTTACTCCTCCGACGCGGGGAGACTTGAAGTGGGGCACGATCATGCGCAGAAGTTGAGGCTCGGGAGTGGCGTCGGCGTCCATCACCACCAGGATCTCGCCGCGGGCCATCCGTACCGCGTCGTTCAGCGCCATGGCCTTTCCCTCGTTGAACTTCTTGCGAAGAAGTCGAATGCGCCCCTGCCTTACCAGGGGCATGATTTTGTCGACGGTGCCATCGGTACTGCAGTCGTCGATGACGACCACCTCGAAATCGGGATAATCGACGGCGAGCATTCCTTCCAGGCTGTGCAGAATATGCTCTTCCTCATTGAAGGCGGGAATGAGGAAGCTCACCGGCGGAAAGGTCTCGAGCGTGTAGAAGTCGTCGTCGATTTCCCGCTCCCGTCGCAGAAAGTAGACTGCGCTGGTGAAGACCCACATGAGACTGGTCAGAATCGGGTACCAGGCGAAGAAGACCAGTGCCGCCAGGTAGATCCAGTGCCTTTGAATGGCCTCGAGAATTGGCAGAAGAGTCACGGTCGTCCCTCCTCGGCCGGGGGAGCGGTCGCGTGGTAGCGTTTCACTCCACCATCCTGCAGGACTTCGAGTTCGACATAGTGTGCCGAGCTGAGAGGCTCCGTGCCCATCTCCTCGATTTTCCTGCCGAGAGTGTCGTACTCCGATTCCGAGGGAGGATTACGCCGGTTCTTGCGTCTACCCTGGGCTCTTCGTGCCACCTGCAGATTGTGCCGAATCCAGAACAAGGTCACCAAGCACACGAAACCCACCGAGGCAAAGAGGATAGTCAAGGCCGACAGGGTGGCTGGATTGAGACGGCGGCGGCTCACCAGCCACCAGTAGTAGGCAAAGAGCACCCATGCGATCAATGCGAGCGCACTTTGACTCAAAACTCTGCGCCTCATCACGCACTTCCTCTCGGTGGCCGTCTTTGCTGTCCGTCGCCCCATGGTTCCGCGGTTCGGCACCCATTGGGTGCCGCGCTTCCCGCTTCTTCCCCATGGGGGAGAGGCATTCCCCGCGAGAAGAGCGGCCGCGGGACCACGGCCTTCCTCTCGCTGAGAGAAGGTCTCACAAACTTCGGCCACCTCGGAAGATCTGCAACCCTGGGGCCAAGCGGGACATGCGGGATCCCATCTGCTTGACGGTTGCCGGTCACCCTTCTAACCTCTAACGGATCTTGAGCTTGGAAGGATTTGCCCGGACCCGGATATCCGCTGGACCGGCGCCGATTTCGGAATGATCGGGAACTTCGGAGGACAACGTGCGCACTCTCGCTCTCAACCGCAAAGTCTTGCCCAGCATCCTCTTGGCGCTGCTGTTCAGTGCGTGCACCCAGGGCTCGAAGCTGGAGCTGCGCACCGAGCCCGCCTCCGAGCTCACTAGGCCCGCAGCCCCGCCCGACAGCAGCCTGCACGAGTATACACTAGCCAACGGGCTGACCCTGGCCGTACGAGAGGACCACCGCAGCCCCCTGGTGGCCATCGTGACGCGCGTTGGTTCAGGTTATCTGCAAGAGAGCGAATCACAGAGCGGTTGGAGCCACCTCCTGGAACATGTGATCTTGCGGGGTACGAAGACCCATCCAGCTCCCGGGGAAGTCGATTCCCTCGTGGCGAGCATGGGTGGGGTCATCAACGGCGCCACGAACTATGACCACAGCGAGACCTTCTTGGTAGTTCCCACTGCTCAAGTCCAGCCGGCCCTGAGTTTGATGGCGGAGATTTATCGTGAGCCTCTGCTGGATGCGCGAGTAGTGGCCCGCGAGAAGCAGGCTGTGAAAGTGGAAATCCAGCAGAAACTGGAGCAACCCGTGGCCCACGCCCGCGACCAGCTGCTGCAACTCATGTTCTCCCGGAATGCCATGGGGCGGGGACAGGGCCAGAGCTTGGCTGCCCTGGACTCCGTGGATCGAGACGCTCTTCTGGCCTTTCACGAGGAGCAGTACCGTCCATCCAATACCGTTCTCAGCATCGCGGGCGACGTCGACCCCGAGGTCATCTATTCGCAGGTGCTAGCGCTATTGGGCGAAGTACCGCGAGGTGAACTGCGACGGCATCGTGCTCCCGACGAGCCGGCACCGACCGCAGTACGCTTCAAGAGGGAATTGGGCCCCTACGATCCCAACCTGGTCATGGTGGGTTTTCCGCTTTCGGGGACCACCGCGAAGGACTTGCCGGCGCTGCAGGTCTTGAGTCAGCTTCTGGTGAATGGAAACGCTTCGCGCATGAAAATGCCGCTGATGGTCCAACAAGATCTCCTCGAGGGCTGTTCCTCCCGAGTCGTTCTCAATGCCAACAGCGGACTCTTCGAAGTGCTCATCCAAGCCCGGTCCAAGGCGGATGATCAAGGTCTCCGAAAACTGTTTACGGAACTGGATCGCATTCGCCGCTTCGGCGTGCTCCAGAGCGAGCTCGCAGCGGCGCGAATGCAGCTGAAGAATCGCTGGTGGTCGCAGCGAGAAGATGTGCTCTCGATCGCGCGGATTCAAGCGGCAGAACTCGGGCCTCGCGGCCGACAATCTTCTCCCGAGAAGTGGGATGCCGTTTCGGTGAAAGACATCCAGGAAGCGATCACGCGATGGCTTCAGATTCCTCGCGCCAGCGTGGTCGAGTTGTTGAACGAAGAGTCGAGCCGGGCGAGGCCGTTCTACAAGCGGCTGGATGCGACCACCATGCAGGAGCATCTTCAGGGAGCGGTTCTAGCTGCCGCGCAGCACGCAAAGGCGCCGATCACTCCAGCGCCTCCTCCGTCCGATCATTCTCGCCTGGCGCTGGGAGGGTGGTCGAAAACCTTCGAGCATCCGAGCGACGCCGACGCGGGCATCCATCGCTATCAGTTCGACAACGGTGCGATTCTCATCGTGGACACGACGGCAGATACCCCGGTGTGCTCGGTGAGCCTGCGCTTCAGGGGTGGGCGCGTGGCGGAAGTGCAGAACACAGCGGGACTGACCAGCTTGCTCCAGGCATTTATGCTCGGAGAAACTACTACGCGTGATGCGGTCTCCATGGCAGTCGAACTGGACGGCCTGGGAAGTACTGTGGTGCCGACACGAGGGATGGACTCCTTCGGATTTCGCATGAACGTGCAAGGCGCGGATCTGCCCTACGCTTTCGACATCCTCTACGACATCATCAAGAATCCGCTGCTGAATATGCAGAAGCGATACTTCAACTTGCTCAACCAGCGCGGGCGCGAACTGAAACGAGAGAGCGCGCAACTCTTCGACTCGACGAATGAGCTGGTTCGTGAGGCGGCGTGGGGTCCGAATGGGTATGGAGCACCCGAGTTGGGAACCATCCAGTCCATGCGTGGACTGAGCCCGCCTCGGATCCAGGAGTTTTACGCCGAGAACTGCAACCCGAGCAACGCGGTCATCGTGGTCGCCGGTGATCTGGATCCCGAAGATGTGCGCGAGTTTCTCGAACTCTACATGCGCGATTGGAGTGACGCCAGTGATCTCTATCCGGCCGGCGCCAAGGCGTATTTCAGCTCGGACCTCATCGGGACTCTGCCCGAGCTCGAATCGGGCTCTACGAAGGAAGTGCATCGCCCGGATCCTCTGGCCGCTCTGCAAATCGGCTTTCCCGCGCCCAGCGAGCGCGACACACTCTCTCTGAGCTATCGCGTGTTCTCGGCCTGGATGGAGGGTCCGGCGAGCCCCCTTCGGGCAGCGCTCGTCAAGCGGGGGTACGCGGGCCCCGTCTCCATGCACGATCAAAGAGGCGCGCTCGGGAGTCTCTTCTGCCTCTATACGGTCAGCCCATCCACAGAGCTCGAATCTGCCCAGAAGGAGCTTCTCGCTGCGGCGCGCAGCGTGGCTGATGTCCGCTTGAGCGAGGAGCAATTCGCGCGCACTAAATCGTACTTGGAGACCTCTTTCCTCCTGAGGAGGCAGAATCTGGCCGAGCGGAGTGCTTTCCTGGCACAGCGCGAGATACTGGGTCTGAAGCTCGAGAACTTGTCCGATCACGCAGCCGATTTTGCCGCGGTGAACTTGGAGTCGGTACAATCGCTCAGCGAGAAGATTTTGCGGGGACCCTACGCGCTTGGACGGGTGAACGGCACGGTGAGCGAGAAATAGGGAGAGCATGAACAGTCAAGACATCCGCCAGGCCTTCCTCGAATTCTTCAAGGAACGCGGTCACACCTTCGTCCCGAGCAGTAGCTTGATCCCGGACGACGATCCCACGCTTCTGTTTACCAATGCAGGGATGAATCAATTCAAGAGTGTGCTCCTGGGCGAGGAAAAACGTGCCTACGTCCGAGCCGCCAACAGCCAGAAGTGCATGCGGGTGAGCGGCAAGCACAACGATCTGGAAGCGGTGGGCCGGGACGGGCGCCACCATACTTTCTTCGAGATGCTGGGGAATTGGTCCTTCGGCGACTACTACAAGCTGGAGGCGATCCAATGGGCGTGGGAGTTTCTCACCGAGCGGATGGGTCTCGAGCGCGAGAAGTTGCTGGTGAGCGTGTACAAGGACGACGACGAAAGCTATGAGATATGGCGGAATCGTATTGGTATACCCGAGGACCACATCTACCGCTTGGGTGACATCTCCAAAGGCGACGAAGAAAATTTCTGGAGCATGGGGGACACCGGTCCGTGTGGCCCCTGCACCGAGATTCACTTCGATCAGGGAAGCGAAATCGCGGCCGGCGATGATCGTCCCCTGGGAGAAAATTCCAGCGACCGCTACCTGGAAGTCTGGAATCTCGTGTTCATTCAGTACGATCGCGACTCGGAGGGCAAACTCTCACCGCTTCCCCTGCAAAGTGTGGACACGGGAATGGGCCTGGAGCGTCTCGCCGCGTTGAAGGCCCAGGTGAACTCCAACTATGGCACGGACCTCTTCCAGCCGCTGGTTGGTTGGGTGGCCGCAAAGAGCGGTAAGAGCCCTGAGGATCCCGAAGACAAGGTCAGCATGCAAGTGATTGCCGACCACGCACGTGCTCTCACCTTCACCGTTGCCGACGGCGGTCGCCCCGGAAATGACGGTCGCGGTTATGTCCTACGGCGCATCCTGCGCCGCGCCGCGCGTCACGGGAGACGTCTCGGTTTCACCGAGCCCTTTCTCTACGAGGTTGCCGAGCTAGTCATCGACATGATGGGCGGGCACTACCGCGAACTGATCGATGCTCGCGATCACATTCTGCGCGTGATCCGAACCGAGGAGGAGCGGTTCAACGAGACTCTCGACCGAGGTCTCGTTCTTTTCGACGAAGCTTCCCAACGCGCTTTGGAACAGTTGGCTCGGAGCAAGAAAAAGGGTTCGCCCAAAGAGAGAGTGCCGGTCATCTGCGGTGAGGATGCCTTCAAGCTGCACGATACCTTCGGATTTCCTCTCGACCTCACCGAGCTGATGGCATCCGAGAAGGGAATGCGCGTGGACACCGCGGGCTTCGAAGAGGCTATGGAAGCCCAGAGGGCCCGCGCTCGCGCGGCCAGCAACTTCAGCGCTGCTCAGCAAAACGAGGCGTGGAATTGGCTGGAGGGAGAACCCGGCGTCGATCGCCCCGCCGCTCGCTTCGTGGGTTACGAGAAACTCGACAGCAAGTGCAAGCTACTGGGTTACCGGGCGGTAGATGAGAGTCGCTGGGAATTGGTGATCGATCCCTGTCCGTTCTATGCGGAAAGCGGTGGACAGATCGGCGACCGCGGCTTCCTCGAGAACGAGCAGCTTCAGCTCGAAGTCCTGGATACTCGCAGCTCCAATGCGGGACCAGTGTGTCTGGTCGAGTCCCACTCTGAGGATCTCGAAAACGTCATTGCGTCTGGCGCCGAGTTCACGGCGAGCGTCGATGCACCGCGCCGGCGCGCGATCATGCGCAACCATACCGCGACTCACTTGTTGCATCGCGCGCTACGCGATCGCCTCGGCGCGCACGCGACGCAGGCCGGCTCACTCGTGGCCCCCGATCGTTTGCGTTTCGACTTTCATCACGATGGAGCACTGGGAAAAGAGGTCCTCGACGCGATCGAGAAGGCGGTAAATTCGCAGATTTTGGCCGACCGATCGGTGACCAAACACGTCGATGTCCCCCTGGAGGAAGCGCGGAAGATGGGTGCGGTTGCGATGTTCGGCGAGAAGTACGGCGAAAAGGTGAGGGTGGTCCAGGTCGACGACTACAGCATCGAGTTTTGCGGCGGGACACACTGTGACCATACCGGCGAGATCGGTTTGATGCGAATCACCGGGGAGAGTGCGGTAGCGGCGGGGGTGCGCCGAATCGAGGCGATCACGGGTCCGGCGGCGTTGCGCGCGTTCGAAAGCGATCGGGAGATCGTGAGGAGCCTGGGCGAGAGCCTGTCCAGCCGTCCCGACGCGTTGCTCGGCCGCGTGGCAGCGATCCAGGACGAGCTCGAGCAGCTCCGTGACGAAATCTCGCGTGCCCAGGGAGCCAAGGCCAAGGACGCAGCGGAGAAGCTCCTGGCCAGCGTCACCGAAGTTGCCGGAGTGAAACTCGTTGCGGCGAAAGTAGAGGTCGAAAGCCGCGAAAACCTCATGCAGATGGGGGACACCCTGCGCGAGAAGCTGAAGGGTGGTGCGGCGGTACTAGCGGCCGAGCTCGATGGAAAGGTGGCTTTTCTCGCCGTGGTCACCGATGATCTCATCTCTTCGCGGGGCCTGAAGGCGGGAGATCTGGTCAAGCGCGTGGCGAAGATCGCAGGCGGGAATGGGGGCGGACGCCCGCACCTTGCACAGGCGGGAGGGAACGATCCGGCCATGATCCCCGCAGCGATCGAAGCGGTCCCTGAAATCGTGAAAGAACTCGTCAGCGCCAACTGAGCTTGCCCCCATCCGCATTTTGGCGCTCGACGAAGCGAGCGCCCTTCCGGGAGTATCCATGGATCCAATTCTGCAGCTTTCGGGTGTCGAGCGGAGCTTCGGTTCCATTCGGGCCGTGGATGGAGTGGACCTGAACGTGCCGAGAGGAGCGATTTACGGCATCCTCGGCCCCAACGGGGCGGGCAAGACCACGACCATCCGGATGATCCTCAACATCTACATTCCCGACGCGGGGGAAATCCTCTTCGACGGGAAGCGCCTCGACCGCCACGCGATCAACCACATCGGGTATCTGCCGGAGGAGCGCGGTCTCTACAAGCGCATGCGCGTGGAAGAACACGTGATCTACCTCGCGCGCTTGAAAGGGGTACCCACGGCAGAGGCCAAGCGTCGTGCCAAACTCTGGTTGGAGCGTTTTGGCTTGGAGGATCGAGCGAGCGCAAAGACGGACGAGCTCTCCAAGGGGATGCAACAGAAGGTACAATTTATCGGTACGGTGATCTCCGAACCGCAGATGGTAGTTTTGGACGAGCCATTCAGTGGGCTCGATCCGATCAACGTGAAACTACTGCGTGAGATCATCGAGGAGATTCGCGCCGCTGGCCGGACCGTACTCTTCTCCACGCACGTCATGGAGCAGGCAGAGCAGATCTGTGACCACATCTTCCTGATCAATGACGGCCGCAAGGTTCTCGACGGCAAGTTGGAGGACATTGTCGAGAACTATCCGGTAGACAGTGTTCGTGTCTCCGGTGAGTTCGAGGCACAGACATTCGAGAACATCGCTGCGGTGGATTCCGCCAAGCGCAACGGAAACGAAATGCTGGTGCGCCTGAAAGAGGGTTTTGTGGCGCAAGATCTCTTGCTCGAATTGGTGAAAAGGGGAAGGGTTGATCGCTTCGTTGCCGCCCGTCCTCCTCTGAGCGAGATCTTCATTCGGGAAGTGGAGGGAAGCCGTGAATAAGCTACCCCTGGTCATGATCAGCGAGTACCTCGTGCGCGTGCGTTCCCGCGCCTTCATCATTTCGACTCTGCTCGGCCCTATCCTCCTGCTGGCGATTTCCTTGGGTCCGGCGCTCCTGGCTTCCCGCACCTCCAACGAAACGCGCAGCGTCATGGTGATCGACGATAGCGGGGACAGCGGACTCTTCACGAGCTTGCAGGGCGAAATTGGCGACCCCCAGGTGGGCGGAGGAAAAAACATACGGCTTCAGCTCTGGGGCGAGGGAAGTTCCCTCGACGCGGCGCTCTCGCAGCTTGCTCCCCAAGTCGACAACGGCAGTTACGACGGCGTGCTCTACATCCCGCCTTCGTTTTTGCAGAAGGGCGACGCAACTCTCTACGGTTCGAATCCCTCGGGCGTGGTTTGGGCCGACCCCGTGGAGGACGCACTCGGACGAGTCCTCATACAAGAGCATCTGAAGAGCTACGGCATCGACAAGAGCGAGCTCAACCGAGTGATGATGGGAGCGAATCTCCATGCCGAGGACATCGCGCGCGACAAGACGGGCAAGAAGGGATCCATGGAGATGAGGCTCGCGGTGGGTTTCGTGCTGGTCTTTCTGCTGTATATGATGATTCTCGCGTATGGGATCCAATCGATGAACTCTGTCATCGAGGACAAGACCTCGCGCGTGGTCGAGGTGATGCTTGCCAGCGTTACCCCGACCGTGCTCATGGCGGGAAAGATCGTGGCCAGTGCGCTGGTTGGTCTCACGCAGTTTGCCATCTGGGGCATCCTGGCTACCGGTCTCATCGGCCAAGGACTCTTTTCTCTGCCCGCGAATTTGGACCTGTCCTTTCTCACTCCAGCGATTTGGTTGGCGTTCGCCGCGTTCTTCCTCTTGGGCTACCTGCTCTTTGCCTGTCTCTATGCAGCCATCGGAGCGCTCTGTAACAGCACGCAAGATGCGCAACAGTTCCAAATGCCAGTGACGATCCTGGTCGTCATCCCCATGCTCTTGCTTCAAGTCGTGATGCAGAACCCCAACGGGAACATCGCCGTCATCTTCTCACTCATTCCCGTCTTCACTCCCATCATGATGTTCGTGCGCATCGCGCTGGGAAATCCGCCACTTTGGCAGATCATCTTGAGCCTCGTGCTCCTGGCGGCCACGGTCGGCTTCATGGCCAAGGTGACGGGCAAACTCTTCCGGCTTTCCATTCTGAGCTTCGGCAAGTCCCCGAGCTGGAAGCAGGTGGTGCGGATGCTGCGTTCGCCCGAATGAGTCCAGTCTTTGCGGGGGCGCCGGCTTTGCCTACTATTGTTGCTCTTTGCCAATCTGTGTGGACCGGTCCCTTGAATCGCCGGAACGGCGCAGATGGCGCATCCAAGAGCTCCAGCTACAGGTTTTTACCATGACTTCCAGCAACTCTCCCGGTGCCGGTTCCCTCTTGCTTTCCTCCGAGGAGGCCTCCTCCTGGCTGGCGAGAAGCCGTAACTGGCCCTCTCACCGCCTGAGCGAAATCGAACTGTGCGATCTGGGTCTGCTGCTCAACGGCGGGTTTTCCCCACTGACCGGTTTTCTGAACAAGGCGGACACGGAGTCGGTGCTCGCGGAGATGCGCCTGAAGAACGGGCAACTGTGGCCCATGCCGATCAACCTGGAGCTGGACGAGAAGACGGCTTCCGCGGCGGAGCAAGCGGGATACCTCGCGCTGCGCGACGTGGAAGGAACGGTTCTCGCGGTGCTCGAAGTGCAGGATGTGTGGCCTCTGGACAGCCGTGCCATGGCAGAGGGACTCTTCGGTCACCGCGACGAAGCTCATCCCTTCGTCGCCCGGCTCTTGGCCAGCGAGGCCACGCACTTGGCGGGGGGCAAGCTCCACGGATTGCAAATGCCGCGGCAGTACCTCTATCCGCAGCTGCATCACAGCCCGGCCGAGCTACGCGCACTCTTCGAGCAAAAGGGCTGGAAGAAGATCGTCGCCTTCCAGACGCGCAACCCGATGCACCGTGCACATTTTGAAATCACGAAACTTGCAGCTGAATCCGCCGGAGCGAAGGTTTTGCTGCATCCCGTGGTGGGTGTGACCCGTCCGGGCGACGTTCCCGCCGTCGTGCGCGTGCGCTGCTACGAAGAACTCTTGCCGCACTACGGAGAGGATGGAGCTGTTCTGTCGCTCCTCTCTTTGGCCATGCGAATGGCGGGGCCGCGGGAAGCGCTGTGGCATTCTCTGATTCGGCGCAACTTCGGTGCGACACATTTCATCATCGGTCGCGACCACGCCGGCCCCGGCATGAACTCGCAGGGAAAACCCTTCCACGGACCCTACGACGCGCAGGAGCTGGTGGAGAAATACTCCGACGAAATTGGTCTCACCGTCGTTCCTTTGCGGATGGTGGTCTACGACCCCGAGAAGGACGCCTACGTCACCCAGGACAAGGCGAGCGAATCCTCCAAATCCTACCAGCTCTCGGGAACCGAGCTTCGCCGTCGCTTGGCAGAGGGTGAGGAGATTCCCGACTGGTTCACCTTTCCCGAAGTGGCGCGGATTCTGCGCCGCGCGTATCCCCCACGGGCTGAGCAGGGCTTCACCGTCTTCTTCACTGGGCTGTCCGCCTCGGGCAAATCGACGCTGGCCCAGGCACTCATGGCGCGCCTTCAGATCGACACCGGACGTGACGTCACCCTTTTGGACGGCGATGTCGTGCGCACGAACCTCTCCTCGGAATTGGGATTTTCCAAGGAGCATCGTGATCTCAACATCACGCGCATCGGCTATGTTGCCTCGGAGATCACGCGTCACGGGGGAATTGCCCTCTGCGCTCCGATCGCTCCCTACGATCGAGCTCGCAAGAACGTGCGCGAGCTGGTCGAAGCTCGCGGCGGCTTCACGCTGGTGCACGTGAGCACCCCGCTCGACGAGTGCGAGCGGCGCGATCCGAAGGGTCTCTACGCAAAGGCCAGGGCCGGGATCGTGAAGGGCTTTACCGGAATCGACGATCCCTACGAGATTCCCGAAGATGCCGAGATCGATATCGACACCACCTCGATCGAACCGGACGAGGCGGCGGAACGCATTCTGGAGCACCTGAGGAAGGAAGGCTATCTGAGCCGCTGAGCGGCGCGAATTTCAGCTGCGTTCGTCGCTGTTGAGTTCACCGTAGCCCAGCTTGAGCAACCATCCGTCTCCGCGCCGGCTCTCATAGAACTCACGTAGCTCGGAATCCTCCAAGAATCGGAAGCGGGGGCCGCGCTCCGCCAACGCCGCCGCTTTGGCGATTCCTTCGGGTCCGGTCTTCAAGCCGAGAAAGTCGACAACGCGAGCTAGAGCGTCCGCCGGTTTTTCCAGAAGGTCCTCATAACACAGCACGAGCTCGGGCAGTTCGAATCGCTGGCAATTCCAGTGATGCAGATCGAGGTAGTCCTCCCACAGCGCAAAGGCGCGGGAGAGCTCGAGACAGCGCGGCGATCCGAAACGATTCAGATGGGGATCCAGCAGGTAGCGTTCGCTCTCCTTACTCGTGAGTTCCTTGCGCGCGCGTCGCCAGAGGCTCGCGGCCACGTCGATTCCATTGCGATGCACGGTGATGGCCTTGGCCCGCGGAAAAACCGAAAGCCAAAGGGGCCAGGTCGCGGTCGTGCGCGGGTCCTTCCAGCCCCACAGGAGAGGCTCGTTCGACATGAAGGCCCGCACACGGCCCGGACCCACGTAGCGCCGCAAGAACGCCAGACTCTTGACTCTGCGCTCGAGTTCTCGAGCGAGGACAGCGATGGTTTCCTCACGTTCCAGGACATAACGCAGGGGTCTGGGATCGTCCCATGCTCCGTGCGCCCGCTGTAGCAGCCAATCGTTCGCATCGAGGATGAAGATCGATTCGTGGTGCATTTCGAGATTGCGGCCCAGATGCATCCCCAACTCGGCAAGCATCTTCGCGAGCAGAGTGGTGCCGGAACGGTGCATGCCCAGAAGCAGGACCGGGTCGTCTCGTTTCAGCATGAATGGATTCTCCTAGGAGGCTGGGCTAACGCCTGAAGTAACGTTCGTGAACACTCTCTCCGGTGACGACGTCGCTGCCGTAGAGATCGACATACTCGACTTTGGGGAGGGGTTTGGATTCCTCCAGGGTAACGTAAATTCGGTCGATGGCCGCGGAATGGCCATCGATCCGAGTGAGCGCCACCCATCGGTCTCCCTTTCGCTCTACTCGAACCATGCGGCGGATGTCCGCCACCATGTCCATGAGTACGGTACCGTCATCCAACACCCGCGTCTTGAAACCGTACGCCAGTTTGCGCTCCAGCAAACTCAACTGTTGCCGTCTGCCGTCCTCGGCCTTGCGAATCCAATAGCTGATGACCGGGTCGTCGCGGTTCAAGTCGCCGTCTTCGTTCAAAACCACGTCATACTGTACGATGTTGGCATTTTGGGATCGTTCGATGTTGAAAAGATGTTGAGTATGTTGCGGCCAATTCTCGCCCGCAAGAACACTTCGAGGCATCGCCACGCCGACGACGACGCACAAAATGAAAATCGTCGAAAGCCTCGGTGCTTCTTCACGCGCGATCGCTGCCATGTCTAATCCTCTGCATCGTCCCCCAGAGAGATTTCGTTGGGCAGTTCGTTCACGTCCTTCCCTTCACCAGCATACGGGAAATAGCTAGCGAGGCGGTTGCCAATCTGCAGAATTGCCTCGCTCAGAGCCCCGGCGAACTCCCCTTGGCGAAACTTAAGGACGAGATCGGCCACGATGCCATCCCAGAAGCCCTCTTCGACCTTTTCGTGGATGCCTCGGTCCCCCAGGACCGCGACGCGCCGGTCCGCGATCGACAGGTAGATGAGAACGCCGTTCCTCAGGGCGGTCTCGGTCATCCCGAGATCCTCGAAGATGTCTCGCCCCCGATAGTAGGGGTCGCCGCCCGGGCACTTTTTTTCTATGTGGACCCGAATTTCGCCGCTCGTGAGCCTCTCGGCCGCCTCGATCGCCTCGACGA
Source organism: Candidatus Krumholzibacteriota bacterium (assembly GCA_963727455.1). GTDB lineage: Bacteria > Krumholzibacteriota > Krumholzibacteriia > JAJRXK01 > JAJRXK01 > JAOZPE01. The sequence goes on from CAVSGG010000017.1 coordinate 113,506, forward strand.
TGCGGGCGCTCTCGTCGGGCAGCAGGAAATTCGAGGGATTCTTGCCGCGGGAAACGCGCATCTCTACCAGCCTCCGCTCGCGCCGCCGCCGCCAAAGCCGCCGCCGCCGCCGATGAACCCTCCGCCGCCGAAGCCTCCCCCTCCAAATCCACCTCCGCGACCTCCGCCGCCGAAGAAGATGAAGGGGCCTCCCCGTCTGCGCCCCCCTCGTCCGATCACACGGAGGAAGATGAAAAGGAGAAGGAACAGAATCGGCAGGGGCAAACCCCGGCTGCTTCGGCCGCGCTGGCGATCGCCCAGAGTCTTTCCCGAACCCTCGTACTCCCCACGGCTGGCCGCCATGAGAGCGGAGCTTCCGGCCCAGACCGCGGCAACGGCATGACCGGCCTGCAGGCGCGGACGCATTTCGTTCTGGATGATCGAGAAGGAAATCGCGTCGGTAACCGCACCCTCCAGACCGTAACCGACTTCGATGCGGATCTTACGATCCTCGGAGTAGATCGCCAGCAGGATCCCGTTGTCGCGCCCCTTTCTTCCCATGCCCCAGGCCTCGGCCACTCGGTGGGTATAGTCCTGGATTTCCTGCCCGTGCAGAGAGCGAAAGATCGCCACGACCAGCTGATTGCTCGTGCTGCGCTCGAAGGCCTGGAGCGAATCCGCCAGCGAGCGTTCCTGCGCGGGGCTCAGCCAATCCGCTTCATCGTAGACATAGTGCGCCGGAGGAGGAGGGATCTCGGAGGAATCGGCGTGCGCCCGCCCCGAAATAAGAAGCAGAATCGTGCCCACGATGAACAACCGTGTCGCGCAATGGAGTCTCTGCGATTCCGACAGCCTCATCTCAGAACTTGACCTTTGGAGCTTCCTCGGCGCCCGGTTCGGACTGGAAGTACTGCTTCTTCCTGAGACCGGTCATGTTCGCGATGATGCTGGCGGGGAAACGTCTGATCTTCGTGTTGAAGGCCTGCGCCGCTTCGTTGTAGTGCTTGCGCTCGACTGCGATGCGATTCTCTGTGCCTTCGAGCTGGCTCTGCAGGGTGAGATAATTCTGATTGGCCTTCAGGTCGGGATAGCGTTCGACCGTGACCAAGAGCCGCGATAGCGCCCCACTCAACGCCCCCTGCGCCTGTTGAAACTTCTGGAAAGCCTGGGGATCGTTCACGACGTCACTGCTCAGGCTCGCCTGAATCTGCGTTGCCTTCGCCCTGGCCTCGATTACGTCGGTGAGCGTCTCCTTCTCGAAGTTGGCAGCTCCCTTGACCGTTTCCACCAGATTGGGAATGAGATCCGCGCGTCTCTGGTAGACATTCTCGACCTGCGACCAGGAGCTTTCTACACCCTCCTCCAGACTGACCATGGAGTTGTAGGACGAGCAGGAAGAGAACCCTATCAGCACCACGATGAGCAGAAAGACGAGAGGAAGCGTTTTTTTCATGATGAACTTCTCCGGAAAAAATGGGGGCGTGAGTTCACAGGATTACGGTTCGTTCCTCATAAGGGATAAGCCTAACTCGCAACTGCCGCACGATACGGCGTTCCCGCGCACTCTACGCTTCGCACCCATGATATACTTGCTCAATGCGTAATCACGGAAGCAAAATTCTCATCGGGTTCTTGGGGCTGGGCGTGCTGCTTCTATCCTTCGGGCTGCGCGACCCGCTCTTGCCCTGGATGGCCCCTTCGGGTGCGGAGCAAGCCAATGCCTCCGCCACACCCGATGCAGGCGCAGTTCTCTCGAAGTCACAGCGTCTGAACGATCGTCTATTCCTCCTCGAGAGAGAGAACCGAGAGCTCGCAAGCCGCGTCAAGCAGCTCGATTCGCTGCAGACCACCCTTCGTCAAAGGCTGGAATCGGTGGAGGCCAGACCCCACTTGCGACCTCTGCAGGACTATGCGCTTCCCGATTCGATCGGTTTCTGCGGAGAGGAGGTTTCCCTGGCCGATTCCCCGGCCCGTGGACGCTTCGAATCCGAATTCTACCGCTTACTGGTGAACCGGCACTGGCTGGTTCGATGGATGCGCCGCAGCCGCGAGGTGTTTCCTCTCATCGAAACTCGCATTGCTCACGCGGGAATGCCCGACGACTTGAAATACGTTGCCGTCATTGAGAGCTCGCTCGACCCGCGGGCGGAAAGTAGCGCCGGAGCGGTCGGGTACTGGCAATTCACGGGGTCGACGGGGCGCCGCTTCGGTTTGGTTCACAACCGGAGCTTGGATCAACGCAGGGATCTCGCCGAAGCCACCGACGCCGCGCTGCGTTATCTCTCCGAACTTCACGACGAGTTCGGGTCCTGGGCACTATCTCTGGCTGCCTACAACGCGGGCGAGAATCGTATTCGTGGCGCTATCGGCGACCAGGGGCAGAACGACTATCACCGCCTCGTGCTTCCACGGGAGACGGAGGCCTACTGGTACAAGGCCGCTGCGGTCAAACTTCTCTTCGAACACGCGGCCGACTACGACTTTGATTTCCCCAAGGAGGCCGGACAGGTGGTGGTCTGCGACACGCTGGTCGTCTCTCTGGACCACAGGACGGCGATTCTCGATCTTCTGGGTGACTCGGGAATGGACTACTGGGAGTTCAAGGATTTCAATCCGGCCTATCGGCGTCCGGAAATTCCCCGCGGCGAGCACCGGCTCGCGATTCCTCACCAGTATGCGGCGGCCATTTCGTCACGCTATCCGCGTGCGCGCTTGCAGCTCAGCGCGGTGCCTTCCACACGACCTCGGCAGTGAATGTGTCCTCCACCTGGATCGCGTCGACGACGTCCATTCCCTCGGCCACTCTTCCAATGAGGGTGTAGCGAGCGTTCAGGTGGGGCTGGGGCGAGTGCGTGATGAAAAGCTGACAGCTCCCCGTATCCTTGCCGTTGGTTGCGATTCCCACGCTTCCCCGCTCGAAGCGCAGGGAACTCCATTCACTTCGAAGAAGATAACCGGCGTCGCCCCATCCCGTGCCCAGAGGATCTCCGCCCTGGATCACGAAGTTGGGAACGACTCGATGAAAATCGAGCCCGTCGAAGAAACCCGATTCGGCGAGCCGCGCGAAGCTTTCGCAGGATTGGGGCGCCACGTCGAAATAGAGATCGATGACGATCCGGCCGCGCGAGGTATGCAGGATGAGCTCGCGCGCGTTGCTTTCGCTGACAAGAGCGGGTTGCTTGGGTGAACGCTGAATCGGGCGAACGTCCATGACGATGTCCTCTACCCGCGGCAGTCCCGCTGCCTCCTTCTCGGGTAGGATCTCCGCCAGGGCATTGCGCGCCGCAACGCGCAGCCGCCGATCGTTGCTTTCGCTCAGAACCTGCTTGAGGATGGTGGTGGCCTCCGCGGCTTTCAGCTCGCCCAGAGAGCTGAGGGCGGCCTCGCACACCTCCACCTGGTGCCGTTGGTCCCACGATTGATAGCAGGCCAGCAGCGGATCGATGACGCTTTCATCTCCCAGCTTTCCCAGATCGGTCGCGGCGGTGGTGGCCACCGTCCAGTCGTCGTCCCTCAATGCCGTTTTTAAGATCGAAATGGCGTCCTCGCCTCCGAGCGAGGCAATTCCCTCCAGCGCATGCGGACGAATCTCCATATCGGTGTGCTGGTCGAAGGCCGCGTTCAGGGTTGCTCGCGCATCGGGATCGGGGTGCTCGCCGAGCAACTCGTAGCACTCACCCCGAACCACGCCGGAGGAGTCCTGTAGTCCCTCGCGCAGCTGGGCCGAGGCTCCGTCCGGCAGATTGGCAGCCAACGCCGCGTAGGCGGCGAGTCGCACCACGCTGCAGGTATCTCGACAAGCGACATCAAGAGGACCGGGATCGGAAATCGGCGCCAAGGCGTGAAGGGCGCCGAGAGCGGCAGCTCGCACGTGGAATACCTCGTCGGCGAGCATGCTCGAGAGCTGCGGTACGGCTTCCTTTGCGCCCAGCTGTCCCAGCGCGCGCGCTGCGTTCACGCGTACCGTCCACTCGCTTTCATGCAGCCGTGATACGAGAGCATCTTCGGCGGTGAGAGCGAGGGGAGGGCCGATCTGCCCCAGACCCTTCGCGGCGAAGGCGCGCACCATGGCGCTGGAATGCCCCAGCAACTCGATTTCGCGCTGCACCGCGCGCTCGTCCTGGAACTTCCCCAACGCGTAGGCGGCGCGCCAGGCGACCGATTCCACCGGGTCATGGCTGGCGCGCACGATCGCGTCCACCGAGCTGGAATCGGCCAAGAGGGCCAGGCTCTCCAGGGCCTGTTCCCGAACCAAGGGATGGGGGTGCAAGAGTCCCCGCATCACCTCCGTGGCAGTACCCGGTTGATTGACCCGGCCCAGGGCGAGAAGGACTTCCCCGAGGACCTCTGGGGATCCCCGGCGTCCCGACCCGGCCATGAGCGAGAGTTCCTTTTCGGCTCCGGCGAGTAGAGCCACCGCCGAGGCGGAAGTGGGGATGAGACCCAGCGCGAAAGCGGCCTGCTCGCGTACCTCGGGTCTGCGATCGTCGCGCAGGGTCTCCGCCAGCTGGGGAACCGCCTCGGGGCGGCCGATACGTCCCAGTGCCAGGCATGCCGCAGCGCGCACCAGGTAGGAGGATTCGTGGAGGTAGGAGTACAGGCTGTCTCCCGGAATGACGCGGGCGTCCTCCCAAGCCTGAATCTTCATCATGCTGGCCGGGATGTCGGTTCGTGCGCAGGCGGAGAGTTGAGAGAGTAGCGCGGAGAAAACCAGAGCACAAAGAAAACGAGGACACATCATGCCGAAGCTCCAAAGGGGGTGCGCCGTGCAAGGTGACGCACGGAGAGTAGACGGGCCGGGGAATTAGGGCAAGAGCAGCTTGGAGCGCGATCTTTGCGGTGCTAGCCTCTTGAATCATGGAATCCGCTTCGATCCAATCTTCGGCGAGTGAGCGCCCTTTTGCTCCGGCGGTGGTACGCCTCGATCTGTCCTACGACGGAAGTGGATTCCACGGATGGCAGGTGCAGCCCGGTTTGCGAACCGTCCAGGGCGAGCTGATGCGGTGTCTGAAGAAGCTGCTCCCGCTCGAGGGGATTCCTCCTGGAGCGGGTCGTACCGACGCCGGAGTGCACGCCCGCGGCCAGGTGGCGAGTTTTCCACTGCCAGATCCCTCCAATTTCGAGCGAATCCAACGCGCCTTGCCGCGTATGGTACCCGAGGACATGGCAGTGCGGCGCGTTCTCATGGTCGATTCGGATTTCCACGCTCGGCACAGCGCCTGCGGCCGGGTCTATCGCTATCGCATGATGCTCGAGCAGGATCCTCTTCTGCGCAGAACGCATTACTTCATCCCTAACCAGCTCGAGATCGAGAAGATGAAGAGCGCCGCCGGGGACTTGCTCGGGGACCACGATTACACGAGCTTTTGCAAGGCTTCCTCGGTGGTCGAGGGCAAGACACACTGCGAAGTACGTAGGGCGGAAGTGGTCTCTGAAGGGCCGGCCATCGTTTTCACCATCGAGGCCGATCGTTTTTTGCACTCCATGGTGCGCACCATCGTCGGCACTCTGGTGGAAATCGGGCGCGGGATACGTCCGGTGGACGCGATTCCCGAGATCCTGCATGCTCGTCGCCGCGAGCGGGCGGGACATCTGGCGCCCGCCCATGGCCTGTGTCTGGAAGCAGTGAGGTACGGTCAGGAGAGGCAGCTTGGCGTTGCGGCATTGGGGAAGGATTCGCATGCAGATCTACCTGGAATCAGCTGATCCACGCGAGCTGGGCGAGGCTCTGAGTTATCGCGTGGTGGACGGTGTTACCACCAATCCCGCGCTCCTGGCGCGGATGGGGGGTGATCCCCATCTGCGGCTCAAGGAACTCTGCGAGATGGTGAAAGGCCCCGTGCTGGCCTCCACCACCTCGCTGGAGAGCGAGGCGATGATCGACGAGGCTCTGGCCCTTGCGGAGGTCCATGAACGTATGGTGGTGAAACTCCCCTGTCTCCCCGCGGCCTTGCCGGCCATGGCGGAACTGGCGGAGCGTCGCGTCCCGGTGGAAGCCACTCTCTGCTTCAGCTTGAGCCAGGCTCTACTTGCCGCGAAGACCGGCGTGCATTTCGTGTCGCCCATGGTGGGGCGGCTCGATGAGGCGGGACAGGACGGCCTTACCCTCGTGGGAAATATTCTGACCGTCTACGATCAGTACCAGTTCAAAACTCGTGTCATCGCGGGGGGGTGTCGGACCGCGACTCACGTGGCGGAGGCAGCTCGCATGGGCGCTGATGCGGCGACCCTGCCCTTGAGTCTCTTGCGGACTCTGGCCGCCCATCCACTGAGTACCCGCGTGCAGAGGGAGTTCACCGAGAGCTGGCGAAGGGGTCAAAACTAGCGCCCGCCAGCGCTTTACGGAACCTGTCCGAAGGGGTGCCGTAGAATCAAGCATTGGCGCGAGTCTTCCGGGAGTGTCATGAGCCAGAAGCGAATCGTTCCCTACCTCATCGGCGGATTGGCAGGGGCCAGTCTCGGGCTGGCCGTACTCATCGCGGCGCTGGTCGGCGGGGGTCTACCCTTCGTGCATCACGATGCGCAGAAGCCCACGCCCCAACAGACCACTCCGACCTCACTGGGAGTGACCGCTCCGCAGCAGTTCCAGGGGGAACAGAGCGCCAGCTTGGATAGCGTCCGCAGCATCGACGAGGGGCGACGCGACGCCATCGTGGAAGCCACGCGCCGAGCAAGTCCGGCCGTGGTCAGCATTACGGTCATCTACCATCAGTTCGTGCGCGTCGCGGCCGATCCTCTGGAGTCCTTCTTCTCGCAGGGCTACGGACGCACCACGGTCAAGAAGCAACCCTACGAAATCCTCGGCAGTGGCGTGATCATCGACAAACGCGGTTACATCATCACCAACAACCATGTTCTGGGAGAGTCCAAGGACTCGCACATCTTCATCACTCTGTCTGACGGCAGACAATTTCAAGCAGAGCTGGTGGGACGCTCGACCCACTACGACGTGGCTCTGTTGCGTTTCTCGGAGACCGTGCCCAATATGCCGGTAGCCACCCTCGGCGACAGCGACGATCTGGTGCCGGGCGAATGGGCCATCGCCATCGGCTCACCCTACCGTTACCTGCTCGACGATCCCGCGCTGACAGTAACCGTCGGCGTGATCAGCGCGTTGCATCGTGATTTAAAACAGGCACAGGACGAGGGTCCAGCCTATCTGGACATGATCCAGACCGATGCCGCGATCAACCAGGGCAACAGCGGCGGCGCGCTCGTCAACGCCAAGGGAGAGGTCATCGGAATCAACACCTTCATCATCTCGGGTTCGGACGGCGGGAATTTCGGCGCTGGCTTTGCGCTACCCATCAAACGCGTCAAGTGGGTAATGGACGAGATCGTCCAGTACGGTGGTTTGAGGCCTCGAGTCACCGGTTTTCGGGGCGTCGTGCTCGACAAGCGCTGGCGCTACTTGCTCAAACTCGACGACGATATGACGGGCATCTACGTGGGCCGAGTGTATCCGGATTCTCCTGCATCCGAAGCGGGGCTGCAGGTCGGTGACATCATTCGTGCCATCGACGGCCAGCTCATCTTGCGCAAGCAGGATTTCACCCGCCTCATCTACGAGGCACAGGTCGGGACGAAGCTCCATCTCAATGTGCAACGCGGAGACGAAATGCGGAACACCGTGCTCACCATTTCTTCGCGTATTCCCGCCCCTTCGACCAACGGCGAGTGAGAATCTGACGCTCGGCTCTGGCGGCACGGCCAACCCTGTGATAGCCTGCCGCGCGTCATGATCGAGCGCTATCAGACTCCCCAGATGAATGCCATTTGGTCCGACCAGCGCCGGCTGGAAATCTGGTGCGAGGTGGAGGTCGCCGTCTGCGAGGCGCAGGCCGAGCTGGGTGTGATTCCCAGGGAGGCGGCGGCCACGATCGCGAGCAAGGCGGCCTTCGAGCTCGAGCGCGTCCGCGAGATAGAAGACACCGTACACCACGATGTAATCGCGTTCTTGACCAACATGGCCGAGCACATTGGTCCCGATTCCCGCTTCGTCCATTTGGGCATGACCAGCAGCGACCTCTTGGACACCACTCTGGCCGTCCAATGCAAAGAGGCCGGCGAGCTGCTCCTCTCAGAACTCGATCGCCTGCGTCAGATCCTCATCACGCGCGCGGAGGAACACCGCCGTACCGTCATGATGGGGCGCAGTCACGGCATCCACGCCGAGCCCACCACTTTCGGACTCAAGCTGCTGGTATGGGTGGACGAGCTGCGCCGGGCGCGCCACCGTCTGGTGGCAGCCATCGAGACGGTTTCGGTGGGGCAGATCTCCGGGCCGGTAGGCACCTTCGCGCACATTCGGCCCGAAGTGGAAGAGGCGGTCTGTGCGCGCCTTGCCCTCGCGGTGGCTCCGGTGTCCACCCAGATCGTGCAGCGAGACCGCCATGGGGAGTTCATGGCCGCTCTGGCACTGCTCGCTGCTTCGCTCGAGAAATTCGCTTTGGAGATCCGTCACCTTCAGCGCACCGAGGTGCATGAGGTCGAAGAGCCCTTCGGGTCCGGCCAGAAGGGTTCCTCGGCCATGCCGCACAAAAAGAACCCCATCCTCTGCGAGAGAATCGTGGGAATGGCGCGTCTGGTTCGGGGCAACTTGGTGGCTGCCCTGGAGGACGTGGCGCTGTGGCACGAGCGCGACATCTCCCACTCGTCGGTAGAGCGCGTGATTCTCCCCGACTCGACCACCCTCGTGCACTACATGCTGCTGAAGATGAGCCATGTGGTGGAGGGCCTGAGGGTCTTTCCCGAACGTATGCGCGAGAATCTGGAGCAGGTTCCGGGGGATCTACCACAGTGGCGCCCTGCTCCTGGAGCTCGCGCGCGCGGGGATCAGCCGCGAGGGGGCTTATTCCCTGGTGCAGGAATGTGCTCTCAAGGCCTGGGAGGGCGAAGGGGAGTTTCGAGGCATTGGTGCGCGCGGATGAGCGCATCGTCGGGGCATCTGGGAGACGAAATCCCTCGATGCCGTCTTCGACTTGGAGCGCCATCTCGGCGCAGGTGGATCGTCTCTTTTCCCGAGTGCTCGCGCAGAGAGTAGAACGTGGCCGTCCCCGTGAGTTCCCTGGACGACCGGCTTCTTCGTGAGGCTCTGTCGGAACTCGGACTTTCTCTCAGCCTGCAAGAGGCGCGGCGGGTGGCCGAGCTACTCGGGCATGATCCCACCGAAACCGAACTCACCCTCTTCGACACCATGTGGAGCGAGCACTGCTCCTACAAGAGCAGCAAGCCGGTGCTCGAGCGCCTACTACCGACAAAAGCCTCCAACGTGATTTTGGGTCCTTCGGAGGATGCGGGGATCATCCACTTCGCCGAGGTGGACGGGGTTCGCTACGCTCTGGCCGTCGCGCACGAGAGCCACAATCACCCATCCCAGGTCATGCCGGTGGATGGCGCGGCGACCGGAATCGGCGGTGTGGTACGCGACGTGTACTGCATGGGCGCCGAAGTGATCGCCACCCTCGATCCACTGCGCTTCGGCGATCCGGGCGGAGAGAACGGAGAGAAGTGCCTGGAGATCGCGCGCGAGGTGGTGGAGGGCATCGCGCTCTACGGCAACGCGCTGGGTGTCCCCAATCTGGGCGGGGATGTGGGTTTCGACGCCTGCTACGACGACAACTGTCTGGTGAACGTGGTGGCGATCGGATTGGTGGAAGAGGAACACATCACTCGCAGCCGCGTTCCCCAGGCCGCGCGATTGGAGCCCTACGACTTCCTTTTGGTGGGCAAGCCCACCGACTGGAGCGGCATGGGGGGGGCCTCCTTCGCCTCGGCCGATCTCGACACCGCACAGCTCCGGGAGAATCTGGGCAGCGTGCAGGTTCCCGATCCCTTCCTCAAGCGCATGCTGGTCCTGGCCAACCGGGCCATGTTGGATCTGGTTCGTGCCGAGGGCGCGCAGATCGGTTTCAAGGACCTCGGCGCGGGCGGGATCGCCTGCGTCTCCTCCGAACTCGCGGACGCGGCCGGGATGGGCATCGAACTCGATCTGCAGCATGCGAGTATCGAGCCCGCCGATCTTCCGGATCCAGTGGCCGCCTGCAGCGAAACCCAAGAACGCTTCGGAATCGCCTGTCCCGCGCGGCTCACCGAACGCATCCTGCGCATTTATAACGAGGACTTCGACCTGCCCGCGATGTACGAAGGGGCGGGCGCGCGCCGCGTGGGCCGAATCAAGATACCAGTAGAGGGCGAAGCGGCGCGCTACCTCCTGCGACGTGGCAGCGAGGTTTTGGTGGACGCTCCCATCTCCACCATCACCGAAGGAATTCGTTACGAACGCGAAGCGCGAGCTGGCGCGCGCGAACTGAGCGCGCACTCGCTGCCCGGAGCAGTTCGCGAGCTGGGGGCTGAGTTGCTGGAGCTGTTGGCCTCCTTCGCCCTGTGCAGCCGGCGCGCTCTCTTTCAGCACTTCGACAGCGAGGTCAAAGCATGCACCGTTCTGCGTCCCGGAGAAGCGGACGCGGGTGTCGTTACTCCCATCGCCGAAAGCCCGGTCGGCATGGCCACCAGCGTCGATGGGAATCCGCGCTACTGTCGAGTCGATCCTTGTCTGGGCGCTGCCTACGCCGTGGTGGAGGCGGCGCGCAACGTCGCCTGTGTGGGAGCGAGCCCGGCGGCGATCACCGACTGTCTCAACTTCGGGAGTCCCGAGTCGCCCGAGGTCTTCCACGGCTTCGTGGAGAGCGTGCGCGGCATCGGCGACGCCTGTCGCGGTCTTGGGCGTCTGGAGGCGGCGGAAGATCCTCTGCCGGTGATCAGCGGCAACGTCAGCTTCTACAACCAGAGCGCCAGCGGGAGAGCAGTGGCGCCTTCTCCCATCGTCTGCTGTGTGGGGATCGTTCCCGATGCGAGCGTGTGCCGGAGCCTCTCGTTGAAGGAGGCGGGCAATCTGGTGTATCGCATCGGCAGTTTCTGTAGGGAGCTGGGGGGCAGTATTTACGCCGAGGTTCTGGATCCCCTGTGGCGGGGAGCGTTGCCCGCGATCGACTACCCCACGGTGCGCCGGGAAATCGAACTCGTCGTCGCGCTGGTTCGCGAGAACAAGTTGCTTGCGGTGCACGACATTTCCGAGGGGGGAACTCTGGTCGCCCTGGCCGAGATGGTTCTGGGACCGGAGAGCCTGGGACGGCTGGGCCTGAGGGCGAACTTATCCGGGGCTTGCCAAGAAGTGGGCGAGATTGCCGCCGCCTTCGGCGAGGCCGGGGGCTTTCTGGTGGAGATCAGGCCCCAAGACGTCGGGTTGCTGGAGGGCCGTGCCCAAGCTCTCGGACTTGCGTGTGTCGGGATCGGCGAAGTCACTCAGGAACGGGAGTTCGTGGTGGAAGGTCTGTCGCGCCCACTTCGGCTCTCATTGGACGAGCTGCGACGCGCGCGCGAGGAGACGATGCCGCGCCTGCTCTCCCGGGAGGAGCTATGAGTCGCGTGGCGATCGCGGTTCTGCAGTTTCCCGGCCTCAACTGCGAGACCGAAACGCTGCGCGAACTCACTCGCGCCGGGGTACAGCCTGCCCTGGTGCGCTGGAATTCGGGCTCCGCGCATCTTTCGCGCTATGCCGGCTTCGTCATTCCCGGAGGGTTCTCCTACCAGGACCGCATTCGTGCCGGCGCCATCGCCGCGAAGTCCCCTCTGTTGGAGGAAGTCGTGCGCGAGGTGGAGAAGGGAAAGCCCATTCTTGGCATCTGCAACGGCGCGCAGATACTGGTCGAGGCGGGTTTGGTGCCGGGGGAGGAGGCGGGCCGAATCGACCTGTGTCTCGCTCCCAACAAGGTCAAGGGTTGGAGCGGTTACCACGCGCGTTGGGTCTTCGTGAAACCCGATTCGCATTCCTGCTTCTTTACCGAGAATTTGCACGAGCCATTTCCCGTCGTGGTGGCCCACGGCGAGGGACGCTTCACCACCCAAGATCACAAGCTGTGGGATTCGCTGCGTGAGCGCGGGCGTTTCGCCCTGCGCTACTGCAGCCCCGAGGGCGAGAGCGCACGCGGCTTTCCGGAGAACCCCAACGGTGTCGTGGACGACGTGGCGGGCATGTCCGGTCTGGACGGCCAGGTCCTGGCCTTCATGCCCCATCCCGAGCGGGCCTCCCTCCTGTGGCAGCTTCCGGAGGACCTGCCGGGGGTCTGGGGGGAGCGGCGGCGGGCCGCTGCGGGAAGCCGGGAGCAGCTGCAGGCGGAGGGGCCGGGACGCGCGCTCCTGGCGGCCTTTTGCCGGCTGAAAGGGAGGAACACCTGATGCAGCCCTTGGTCTTCCTGCTCCGCCGCAGGGCGGTGGACCTGGTCGCGGTCTCGGCCGCGGCCGCGCTGCGCGATGCGCTGGGCCTGGGCGAGCGTCTCCGCGCGCTACGCCGCGATGACGGCCACTCACTCGAGAATCTGAATCAAGGTAGCCAGGAAGAGTGGCTGCAGGCCTGCGTGAATCGGGCCTCGTGGTTCAATCCCAATACCCATCGGCACGCGCTCTTCCAGGCTGCGCCGGGAGCGCACGCCGCGGCGCTGCAAGGGGAATCCTGGCCAAAGCCGTGGCTCGGCCAGCTACTGGGCAGCGATCGCGCCGAACTGGCCAAGCCGAGAAGCTGCGACGATCTTGATGCCTGGCTCTCACTTCCCCGCGAGCGGGATTGTTACCGCGTGAGTTTGGTTGCCTTCGACAGCGAGGAACCGGTTCGCTCCCTGCCCAGAGGGCATTGGCCCGATCCCGCGGGTCGAGTACTCGCTTTTCAGCTGTGGACCCTCTCGCTCGCCGCGCCCGACGCGGACGCGGCCTATGATCTGGCACTCGAGGTTTCCGTGGCTCGCTCGCGCGATCGCGGACTACTCATTCATCCGCACCGTGAACGCTGGGCTCTGGCCACCCCCGTCGCGGTCCTTTGGGAGGAATGATCTTGCGAGAATTGGCACACGAGGACCGACTGCGCGAGGAATGCGGCGTGATGGCCGTGGTGGGCCATCCCGACGCGCCGCGTTTGTGCGCACTCGGTCTGGCCGCCCTGCAGCACCGGGGCCAGGAGTCGGCGGGAATTGCGGCAGCCGACGGCCACGTCGTCGTCTCGCACAAGGCCATGGGATATGTCAGCGACGCGCTTCGGGACGAGGACGTCGCCCGGCTGAAAGGACATCTGGCCATCGGCCACGTGCGCTATTCGACGACCGGGTCCTCCAACTTGATGAATGCGCAACCCATTCACGTCACCTACAAACGCGGCAGTTTGGCGATCGCGCACAACGGTAATCTGGTGAATGCGGCCGGCCTGCGCCGGGCGATGGAGGATCAGGGCTCGATCTTCAACACTACGAACGACAGCGAGGTGATTCTCCATCTCATCGCCCGCTCCCAGGCCGAGACGCTCCAGCAGGCCTGTCGGGAGGCCCTGGACAAAGTGGAGGGCGCTTACTCGCTGCTCATCATCGACCCCGAATCCGTGATCGTGGCGCGCGATCCGCGCGGGTTCCGCCCTCTTTGTCTGGGACGTCTGGATGGGGCCTGGGTTGCTGCCAGCGAGAGCTGTGCGCTAGACATGATCTCAGCCAGCTACGAGCGCGAGGTCGAGCCGGGCGAGATGGTGATTCTGGACTCCCGCGGTCAGATCCAGAGCGTGCGCTGGACCGAAGAGCGTCCCGCCAGCATGTGCATCTTCGAGTACGTCTACTTCGCTCGCCCGGACAGCCAGATCTACGGGCGCAGCGTCAACGCGGTGCGGCGTCGCATGGGGGAGGTGTTGGGAGGCGAGGCTCCGGTCGAGGCCGATGTCGTGATCGGTGTACCCGATTCCTCCAACACCGCTTCCTTGGGCTACAGTCAGGTCACGCAGATTCCCTGGGAGCTCGGGCTCATCCGCAACCACTACGTGGGACGCACCTTTATCCGTCCCTCCCAGGAGGTTCGCGACTTTTCGGTGCGCAAGAAGTACAACCCGGTCGGCCACGTGCTGAAGGGCCAACGCGTGGTGGTGGTGGACGACTCGATCGTGCGCGGAACCACCATGCGCAAGTTGGTCACCCTGATCCGCGGCGCGGGCGCGCGGGAAGTCCACCTGCGCATTTCCTCGCCGCCCATTACCCATTCCTGCTACTACGGGATCGACACTCCCGTGTCCAAGCACCTGATCGCTTCCTCACACAGCGTCGACGAGATCGCCCAGTACCTGCAGGTGGACAGTCTGGCCTACCTGAGCGTGGAGGGATTGATGTCGGCGGTGCGCAGCTCGGAGGGCTTCTGCCGGGCCTGCTTCACCGGGGAATACCCCGTGGCCCCGCCCGAATCGGCCTCGAAAGAGGTCTTTGAGGGTTCGCTAAGCCTCCCCGGCCCGGAGGCTGTCTGAGAATCTGGTCCCGCCGCTGCATTCTGCCTATCTTTCTGGCACCGAGGGCTCGATGGCCAGTCAGGTGATTCGCCCTCGCGAGCCGAGTTCCTCACCGCCACAGTAGGGCCCTTTCCGCGACACGGTTGCGATGGTGGGTCCGATGCGCGGAGAATCTTGCTACAAGCCGGATTGCTAGGACCAGCTCCAGTAAGATGACAGGTTGACCACACGAGGGTCCCGGGTACAGAGTACCGGCATCGGATGCCGGGAAGGCCATGGCTCCCGGACCGTCGTGGGAATGAAAAAGAGAACGTCCGCAGAAAAAGTTATCGGGCGATCGAGTATAACGAAGCCTTCCTGCCAGAGGACGGGAAGGTGGGGGCCGTGCAGGGAGCCGTATTGGCGCGCACCCACGGCCAGAGAATCCTCAAGTGGATCGACGGGGTCGAGAAGGGCCCTGACGGATTGGCAATCGCGAACCAGGCATCGTCCTGTGTCCCCGCGTCGTTTGCCCGCAGCCGCCCGCGCGTTCCGTCGGTCTTTCAGTGCGGTGCAAGGATCTGAGAACCATCTCGATTCCGCCGCCGGGAAAATCACAACCAGGACCCGTCCGTGAGCAACGACCACCCAAAGGTGGCCTTGGGGGCGGCGAGCGAATCTGGGCTGAACCGGTACCACGAGCTGCTCGACAGGGAGATTCTTCCCTGTTTAGAGCGCCCCGGTCGCTACATCGGACCCTTCGAGGTTCGAGGGTTCGCCACCGAAGGCGCTGAAGCCGAGCGCCTGTCCCTGCTCTGGCCTTCGCTGCCGGAGAGCCATCACATCCCGCAAGATCTGGCGCCGATCCGCCAGGCGCTGGAGAACCGTCTGCGAACTCCTCTCGAATTCGCCTGCGTTCCGGCGCCGGAGTGTGCCGCGCGCCTGGCCGCCTGTCGTCTGCCCTACTTCAGCCGTCCTCGCTGGCTTCCTCTCTCGCGCTTTTCTCAACTGGCAGTCTGGCTCGAGGATCCTCTCCAAGTGTTTGGACTGTTGAGCATTCTGGAGGCGGCCGGACTGCCCCTGCGGAAAAAGGAACGCTCTCTGGCTCCTTCGGTCTGGGCGGGGGGACCCGCGGTCCCCTATCTCACAGCTCTGCTCGAGCTCTGGGTGGACAACCAGATCTCCACGGCAGATCCCGAGGCCTACGCCGAGGCCCTGACACAGGCGCGGTCCGAGGGCTCGCAGAGCCCCGATCCCGATTTCTCCGCAGACTTGAGCCTGGCTTTGGACCCGAAGAACCCGCAGCGCTTTGAGTGCGGGGACGTGGGAGTGGGCAAAGCCAGAGCGCGTCCGGTCCTGGAAGCTCATCTGAGCCGCCCACTCTGTGAGGTGGAAGCTGGATTCGCCGGCGCACGGTCGACCAAGATGCATCTCTTCGCTGCGAGCAGCCGTCTGCGGGCTTCGCTCGGCCTGAGCGGAGACGAAGAGGTGCGCGCGGCCCTGCGCGAAGCCCTAGCCCACGAGTCGCGGCAGCTCACGCTGTATCTCGCGCTAGGCCTTCCTCAGGAGCGCGCGGAGGATCGCGCCGCGATCGGAGAGCTTTTGCGCCAGGTGGTGCGCATCGCGCCCCGCGGGGCCCGGCAAATCCAGCTGGTCCTGAGTCCCTATCTTGGATTGTCGCCGAAAGACCGCCGGTCACCCGCCGAACTCGCGCGCTGGTCCGCCGCGGTCGAGGATCGGGCGCGGTCTCTTCGACTCAAAGGCGACTTTCCCTGCGAGGCTGCTCTGCGCCTCGGTTCCGTGATCGTCCGAGGTGATGCGGAGGCCGCGGCAGAGGTAGAAGCGCTTCACGAGGCGGGACTGCGCCATGGTGACGAAGATGGCGTCCTGCATCGCTTCGTCCGCGGTTTCGATTTTTCACAGGACGGGCCAAGCGCGTCCGCTGCGGCGGAGGACACTGCTCTCGCTGCAGACGCGGAAACTGCCAGCTCGGTGGGGCTCGATTCCGCCGTAGCGGCACCCACCGGGTTGGAGACGCTCAGCCCCGTTTCACCTTCGCTGGACGCGAATGGCCATCCGCTTCGCAGCGATCAAAATCCCGAGGAACAGCAGAAAGCCGACCGCTGGCAGCGCTGGAATGCTCTGGTTCCGCGGGAATATCCCCTGCGTCTGATCTTCGAAAAGCGCGGACTTGCGCGCCATCTCTCGCATCGGGAGACGAGTGATCTTCTGGTGGAGGCCATGCAACGGGGCGGTCTACCTTTGGCCATTGCCGGTGTCGTCTCTCCCCGGCCGAAACTCTCTTTTGGTCCTTCTCTGCCCGTGGGCGTGACGGGTCTTCATGAATTCGTGGACCTGAGCCTGACCCGCAAACCCACGGAGATTCTCTCCCCGATCAACGAGCATCTCCCCGAAGGGCTGCTGGCGCGCGCGGCGCGCTACCTCCCGCCGGGGGCTCGCAAGTCTCATCTCCCCGTCGAGCGGGCCCGCTACCGAGCCCTCATACCGCCACCGCAGGTGGATGCCGTGCGTGAAGGGCTGGAGCGGTTTTCTGCGGCGGCGAGTTGGGAGATTGAGCGCATCAAGGGAGAGAAGCTTATCCGAATCGAGCTGAAGGCTCAGGTGACGGACATCGACCTGCGGATTGGCGATTCCAAAGCCTGTGAACTCCGCTTCGACCTCATGCTCGACACCGAGGGGGCAAGGCCGCGCGCGCGCGAGTTTCTCGCCTCTGTCCTGGGTGTCGCCTGCGACGATGTTCGCACGATAACTCTCAGTCGCGAATGCCTTCTCAGTCGCGGCGGTCAGGTTCTGGGATCGTGGAAAACTCCCCTGGAACTGGTCGACCTCGCGCTGAGGCGTTCGCGGCAGGCAATCAAACGAAACACATAGGTATATCTAGTCATGCTCAAAGAAATCGTAGTCAATTCGACTCCAAACGAGATTCGCATCGGGATCGTGGAAGATCGGGAGCTGGTCGAGCTGCTCAGCGAGAGCGCCGACGCAACGCGCATGGTGGGGAATCTCTACAAAGGGAAGGTGACCGCGGTGCGGCCCGGCTTGCAGGCCGCGTTCGTGGACATCGGATTCGACAAAGCCGGCTTTCTTCACGTCAGTGACCTCGTGCACGAGGAACCCGATGACGATGACGATCATCGCGGCGGCCGGCGCCGCAGCCGTGGACGGGAAGGAATGCGCCCCATCGAGCGCATGCTCCGCGAGGGGGACGAGATTCTGGTCCAGGTCGTGAAGGAGCCTATCGGGACCAAGGGTCCGCGCCTCACCGCCGACGTCAGTTTACCGGGCCGATTCCTCGTACTCATGCCCAAAGGCTCCCACGTCGGTGTCAGCCGCAAAATCGCCGATCGCAAGGAGCGTTCGCGCTTGAAGGAGATGCTCTCGTCGGTGCGGCCCGGCGAAGGCGCCTACATCATTCGAACCGCGGGAGAAGGCATCGACGAGAAGATGCTGCGCAAGGACGTCGAGTACCTCGCGAGTGCCTGGACCGACATCAAACAACGGATGACTCAGGTCAAGGCCCCCGCCGTGGTACACGAGGATGTCGGGCTCATCGTGGGGCTCATTCGCGACGTTCTCACCGAGGACGTCGATGCAGTTCACATCGACAACGAAGAGGACTACAACCGGCTCGCCAAGTATGTGAAGAACTTCGCGCCCCGTCTGCAGGATAGAATCAAGCTCTACCGCGGTGACATGGCGCTCTTCGACAAGTATGACATCGAAAGCGAGCTGAAGAAGAGCCTCGAGCGCAAAGTCTGGATGAAGAAGGGTGGGTACATCGTCATTGATCCCACCGAGGCGCTCGTGGCCATCGACGTGAACACGGGTCGTTTCACCGGCAAAAGAAACCAGGAAGAGACCATTTTCAAGACCAACATGATCGCCGCTCGTGAGATTCCGCGGCAGCTGCGTCTGCGCGACATCGGCGGGATCATCATCATCGACTTCATCGACATGGAGAGCGAGGCCAATAAGCGCAAGGTCCTCAACGAGCTCCGCACCTATCTGAAGCGGGACCGAGCGCGCACCAAGACTTTCAACGTGAGCGACTTGGGACTGGTGGAAATGAGTCGTCAGCGCGTGCGGGAAAGTCTGCAGGCCAGGCTGAGCGACGATTGCCCATTCTGCCATGCCACCGGTCACATTCTGTCGCTCGATACGCTCGCCAACAAGGTGGAGCGCCTTCTCTCCAAGTGCGGTCTGGTTACGCAGGAAAACGCGGTGCAGGTCCAGGCCAGCCCCAGTCTCGCGATCCATCTGCTCACCCATCGCGGCGAAGCGGTCGAGAAGATCGCGCGCGGCTTCAATATGAAGATCGATATTCTGGATGACGCGCGGATCCACCGTGAGGAATTCAAGATTGTCTCCCTGCGAAACCGAAAGGACCTCACGAGCCAGCTCGAAACGGCGGTGTGGAAAGGGACGGTCACCCGCCGACGCTCCTCCGCGGCGGTTGCTGCCGAGGGCCAATCCAGCGATCAACGGGAGCGCGGCGACCGCAACGCGGGTCAGAGCTCCCGCTCCTCGAGCTCGCGTCGCGGCAGCTCCAACCGCGACCGGCGCGGAGAGAGTGGAAGTGGAGAGAGCGGACGGGGTGGACGCTCGCGTCGCTCTCGTTCCTCCTCCTCGCAAGGAGGGGCACAGACGGACGACAGTCCCCGGCAGAGGCAGGAGTCGAGTTCCAGGGGATCTTCGAGCCGTCAGGATTCACAACGCTCTGAGAACCGCGATTCCCGCCGTTCCGGCTCGCGGCGCGATGGACGAAGGTCCAGCTCCAACGCATCAGAACGCGATGCGCAGCGCCAGGAGATTGCGGCGGCGGACGAGCGCGGAGCCCGCAACGCCCAGAGCTCGAGCGCTGAGGATCGCTCCCGCAGCGCGAGTTCCGAGGGCGAGACCAGTAAGCGCCCCCGCCGGCGCAGGAGAGGAAGGCGCGGTCGTGGCCGCGGCAGGGGCGCCGCGAAGGGCGCCGAGGGAAACGCGAACAGCGCGCAAGGAGCCGCGAAGAACGCGGAAGCCAAGGCGAAAGGTGCCCAGCCAAACGCGAAAGCCGCGGACAACGGTGCCAAGGGCCCAGAGGATGCCCCTGCTCGGCAATCCCAGCCGAGACCCCGTCCCGAGCAAACGAGCTCGAGATCCGCAGCGTCCAAGGATACCCCGCAGCGTGGTTCCCGGGAAGAGAGCGAGGAGAAATCCCGTCCCGCACGCGGCTCCCGTTCCCGGCGCGGGCGTGGCCGCAGGATGCAAAGCTCGGAATCAAGCTCTCAGAGCAAGGCAGCCGAGAATCAGCCGGCGGCCCAGAACCGGCAAGGCGAGAACGAGCCGGCGCGGAGCCAGCCCTCACAGAGCCGAGCCTCCCAATCGTCCCCGAACTCCAATTCCGCGACGAAGACTCAGAGCTCTGCCGAACCTCAGGAGTCAAAGAAGGAAGCGAGAGAGGAAAAACAGCCTTCCAAGCGTCGCCATCGACGGGTGCGCCGCTCGGGACGAAGTCACTAGTCGTGCTTCGTGAGGGCGTTCCTGCGCTCAGCTGAGCCGGCGGCCTGTGATAGGGGCGCGAAGAGGGGAAGTGTCTCCGGCTCGCTCATCGTTACCGCGTGGTGCCCGAGCCCCCTGTCCGGGACGGGCGTGCTTACCGCCGCCTCGAGTTTGCCTAACAGCTCCTGCGCATCGCGTGGGACTTTTCCCAGCACGCTCAGGCTTTCCATCGCCTCCAGGTAGCCTTCTGCGCGCTCGGGGCGAGCTGAGCGTTGCATCAATTCAGCGAATCGCGCGCCGTGGTTGGGCACTTTCAGGTGAATCAGTTCGTGCAGGAGGATGTGCTCCACCACCCAAACCGGGTGGCCTCGAAGCGCTTCGCTGATCCGAATGCTCCCGCTCTCTTGATGCGGATCGAAAGTGCACGAGCCCCAGCGGCTTCGTTGACGCTTGGAGAAGGCGACGGAAAAGGGCGGGAGCTTGAGATCACGCAAACGACTGCGCGCGATCTTCCGGGCCAGTTGCATGAGCCTGTCTTCATCGAAGACGCGCTTGCGCGCCAGATCGTCCCTAAGGCGTCGCCGTAGCTCGGGGAGAATTCTCTCCAATTCGCCTCTGCCAATCCGCCGTGGAATGCGCGCTCTGAGCCGGCCCTCCTCCAGACGGAGTTCGACGGACCGTCGTCGCGATCGAATCAGCTCGATGGTACTGGGCAAAAAATCAGTGGCGGCTGGCATCGCGCAGAATCTCACGCTCCCTAGGAGTCAGACTCTCGATTCCATGCTCGGAGATCTTCTCGAGAATCTCGTCGACGCTGGCTTCGCCCGGACGCCGGGGACTCGACCAGCCGCTCTCCCTATACACTCTCTCCCCGTTTTGGTCCATCTTGCGACGAGCGAAGGTCGCCCGCATTTTGCGCACCACACCATTGAGTTGGGTGTCCAGGTTCAGGTACACCCAGCCGAAGAGCATTCCGCCCAGATGCGCGAAATGGGCCACCGTCGAGCCTCCTCGACCGAGGGCGCCGATGAGATCGAGCAGCACCAATCCCACCACGAGGTACTTCATGCGGATGCCGATGAGTCCGTAGAGATAGACCACCTGATCGGGATACATCATTCCGTAGGCCAGGAGCAGGCCCATGATTGCGGCGCTCGCCCCGATGATGGGGATGTTGGCGCCGCCGAACGCGAGCCCCACCAGGGCCTGACAAATCCCGCCGCCGATGCCGCAGACGAAGTAGTAACGCAGGAAGAGCTGGCTGCCCCACGCGTACTCGATCGCGGTTCCGAACATCCACAGCATGAACATGTTGAAACCGATGTGTAGGATGCCCCCGTGCAGGAACATGTAGGTCACGAGGGTATAGAGCTTGTAGGGCCAGAGCTCGCCCGGAATCAGCGCGAAATTGGGAATCGGGTGCCAACCCGCCAGCCACTCGAGAATGAAGACCCCGATGTTGATGCCGAGCAGGAGGCGAACCATGGGGGGGACGGACGCTCCGGGACCGAAGCGGAACGAGGAGCGGCCGGTGAATCTCGAGAAGGGGTTGGTCTGCATGATCCCTCTATCCGTGGGCAATAATCGCGAGTTCTCGGGCGTGCGTTCGCGGAGGTTTCCGGCTAGCATCCCTGGCAAAGCTAACACAGACTGGCCTCGATGCCCTCAATCGAGGTGGAAAGAGAGTGCACGAAGCATGGTTTCCAGCCCGAAAGTGGTGGTCTTCGGCAGTTCGCGTTGCCCGGAGGGAAGCGCGGACCAGCAACAGGCCTATGAAGTGGGAAGCGTGGTGGGGTCGCGAAAACTCGTCCTCGTGAGCGGAGGTTACGGCGGTAGCATGGGAGCCGCCTCCAGGGGAGCCAAGGAGGCGGGGGGGAAGGTCCTGGGAATCACCACCGCGATCTTCGTGGATCGTCAGGCCAATCCCTGGCTGGATGAGCAGATCGACGAACCCGACTACCCGGCCCGCATGGCCCACATGATCCGGCTGGGAAACGCCTTCGTCGCGCTTCCGGGTGCTTTGGGAACTCTCTCGGAGTGGCTCTTGGCCTGGTGTCTTGCCAGCATCGATCAACTCGGTGGTCCGCTGTGGGCCTTTGCCGAACCGTGGCGCAAGATTCATGATCGTGTCCTGGAGCTCCCCGAGGTTACCGTAGACAAGCGGGAATGTGTCGGTTGGTTGCAGAAGCCAGCCGATCTGGCCGGTGAGCTGGACGCCTGGCTCGAGCGATCTTAGTTTTTCCCAAGCCGGAGCAATACGGTCCTCGTGTGCTAGAATTGATGCGACGCGTTTCTCCATGGTGGAGAGGTTTTTCGTTCGCACCTGCATTCAAAGAGGTTGGAAGCAATGGCCCGAATCAAGAACATCTTGGTGGTCGGAACGGGAACCATCGGCGAACCGCTGATCGGTCTCCTCACCACGCTTCGAAAGGAACTCGGAATCGACGAAATCCGGTTTCACAAGAGGACCCCTCTGCTCACCGACCGCTCGAAGGTGAAGGACCTCATCCGTCGCGGCGCGTCGCTCGTCGCAGACGCCGATCGCCACGATGATTTCCGCGAAATCGGTCTGGAGCCGCAGCATCGCACTCGGGATGCCCTGGAGGATGCCTCGGTCGTCGTCGATTGCACGCCGGCGGGCAACAAGATGAAAGAGAAGTATTACAACGATCACGCGGGCAATACCGATCTCTTTATCGCGCAGGGTAGCGAATTCGGTTTCGGTAAGATGTACGCTCGCGGCATCAACGACAGCGCTCTCGTCCCCGGAGAGGATCGATTCATCCAGGTTGTTTCCTGCAACACCCACAATCTCTCGGTGCTGGTTCAGGTCCTTGCGCTCAACGAAGGTGCGGACAACCTGGAGAATGGACGCTTCGTTTGTATCCGGCGGGCAAATGACCTGAGCCAGGACGACAAGTTCATTCCCTCGCCCGAGGTGGGGCGTCACAAGGACGAGCGCTTTGGCACCCATCACGCCCGGGACGCATTTCATCTCTTTCAGACCTTGGGTCACGATCTAAACCTCTATTCCTCGGCAATGAAGTTGAACACGCAGTTCATGCATGTCATTCACTTCAATTTGCGTCTAAAACGCGCCACGACACTGGAGAGAATCTGTCAGCACATCGAAGCCAACGACCGCGTGGCGACCACTTACAAGCACACCGCAAACTCCATCTTCTCCTTCGGGCGTGACCACGGATTCTTCGGCCGCATCCTGAACCAAACCGTCATTCCTCTGGACACGCTTGCCTTGAGTTCGGGAGGGCACGAGCTGGTGGGGTTCTGTTTCACGCCGCAGGATGGCAACTCGATTCTCTCGTCGATTGCCGCCAGCGCTTGGGGCCTGGATCCGGAGAACTACGAGAAGCGCATTCAGGCCCTCTCGCCCTACTTCTTCAACGAGGTTTGATCGGGCCGGACGGAATCAACCGGCGGTCAGCTTCGCGTAGAGTTCTTTCGCGCGCTTCATCCCCGGATGATCCGCGTCGGCATGCCGCATCACCTGCATGTAGCGCGAGAGGTAGTTCAGCGCTTTTTCACTGTGTCCCAGCTTGTCCGAAGCCTCTGCCCCCAACAGAGTCATGAAGGGATAGTCGGGGATATCGGCTTCCAGGGCCGCTGCCTGCGCCAGGCTCTTGTCGTACTCTCCCCCCTTGTAGTAGACCCTCGCCAATACGCAGCGCCAGGAGGCCAGCTCGTGGGGCGGGAGGGGGGATGCGTCGAGTTTCTCGGCGAGAGAATCCGCCTCGTCCTCGAAGGCGCGTCCGCGCGCCTGGTCCAAGGAAGCATGGAGAAGGCCGCCGATGATCTCTCCCGTCATTTCCTGGCGGGCCTTGATGTCGCTTGGCGAGCTGTCCATCAGAGCCTTCCAGGCCGTCTCGGTGTCCTTCATCGTGCTTTCCGCCTCGTTCAGACGCTTCAGGCTGATCAGGGAGAACGCGCGGAAGATGTTCACGTTGAGCAGCATGCTGTAGTAGGAGGGGCTGCTCTTGTCGAGACCCGCCAGAATCTCGTCCGTCATCTTCAACACTTTCTCGAAGTTGTATCCCACTTCCTCGACCCGCAGCTTGTGCACCACCAGATAGCGCGTATTGATGCCCTGTTTCTCCATCGCGTCCTCGGCCTGCCCGAGGGTATAGCGCGCCCGCTCGATCTGTCCGGTGATCGCCAACGCAGAGGAGAGATGTACTGCGGAATGGTAGAACGACGGGCGAATCTCCAGAGCCTTCAGATACTCGCCGATTGCCTCGTCGTAGTGTCCGGCCGCCTCATACGCTTCCCCCAGCGAATCGTGAGGGTTGGGCTGATTTTCCGCGTAGTAGGCGTAACGTCGTAGGTTCGCGATCGCGGAGGCGTAGTCGCCTTTCTGGAGATAAAGGTAGCCCAGCTGGTTGTGACACATCACCCGCGAGGGATCGATCTTGAGGGCATCCTCATAGAGTTGGATCGCGTCGTCGGAATTACCCGCTGCCCAGGCCCAGCGGGCGCGGACGAGAATGGAACGGATGTCGTCAGGGTACTTCTTGGCCATCTCCTTCAGAACCATATCCGATTTCTTGTAGTCCTTGGTCATGATGGCGTAGTGGTAGGTGATGTAGAGCTGTTCCATCTCGGTCACGTGATCGCGCAAGGAGTAGGCCTTTTCGATCGCCTTGTCGGCGCCCTCGGTGTCGTCGATGCTACGGCGGGCCATCGCCAACTCGACCCAGGCAGTGGCGAAGCTACTATCCGCCTTCACCGCGTTTTCGAACTCGTCGGCGGCCTCCTTCCAGAAGAATTTCTCGCGACTGTCGATTCCCTTCTCGTACCAGTCGTAGGCCAGATCACTGGAAGTGGTGACGTCGCGCTGGGGCTTGCGGTGATCGAGATAGAGCCAGGATCCCGCGGGCAGCACGACGAGAAGAAGGAAGAGAACGATCAGACGACGGTTCATACGGTGCAACTCTCGGTTGTCCGCCGCGCGGCGAGAACAAAAGGAGAAAACAATGCTTACCCCCTAAGCTCGTTATCTACGGGCCGAAGCGCTTGCGGGTTGCGCGATTCCCGGGTCTTTTCGGCCGCATGGAGCACGATGACCGTCAGGTCATCCCCGGCGTTTTGCTCCGCCGCTGCCTGCTTGCCGCCGATATGGGCGAAAACCGAGCTGCGGATCTCCTGGGCCAGGGCCTCCGCCGAGGAGTTCGCGTGGCGGCAGACCACGTCCACCAGCCCTTTCGAGCCGAACTGGTTCTCCCCTTGGTCCTCGGCCTCGGTAACGCCGTCGGTGTAGAGCACAAGGGTATCGCCCTCCTCCAGCTGCACCGTACTCTCGGGATATTCCATGCCGGGGAAGGCCCCCAGAGGTGTCGCGCCATCTTCCAGCCACGCGCAGCTGCCGTCGGCCCGCCGCAGAAGGGGAGGATTGTGACCCGCGCTCGAGTACACGATGCGGCGCCTCTCTGGCTCCAGGGCCGCGAAGAAGAGGGTGGCAAAACGATCGCTATCGGTGCTCTCGAAGAGCGAAGTATTCACCGCTTTCAGGATGGCGGCCGGGCTGGTGTGCATGGAGGAAAGAGCGCGCAGGGAAGCTTGGAGATTGCTCGCGAGCAGAGAAGCCCCCATTCCCTTTCCCGAGACGTCGCTGATGACGAGGCTGAGACGTCCGTCGAGCAGAGAGACAAAATCGTAATAGTCGCCGCTGATCTGGCGTGAAGGCAGATTGATGGCCGCGATGTCATAGCCGGGAATCGCTGGAACTCTCGAGGGGAGGAGCCGCTGCTGGATCGAGCGCGCCAGCGACAGTTCTTCCTCGAGCTGACGGCGTGAGATCGCTTCGTCATAGAGACGCGTGTTCTCCAGCTGCACCCCCAACTGTCCCGCCACGATCGTCAGGAGATCGAGCTCCGCGTTGTTGTAGTCCTCTTCACTGCGTTTTTGGCCCAAACACATCGCTGCCACCAGACGATCGCCGGCCAGAGCCGGGACCACTACCTCGAAGCCGTTCTGGGTCAGTGTCCCCAGCTCGCTTTCCAGCTCCGCCCGCTGCTCGCTCGCGGTTAGGCTCGCCTCGGGCCTCAGCGGGACGTTCAATTGAGACTGGAGAACATCCAGGGTCAACGCGGAGTGCCGGCCGGTGAGATAGGTAGAAAATTCGCGCAACTGGCTCCCGCCCAGAGACTCCGGCATACTTAGCACCTCGTTACCCGCAAGCAAGATGGTGAAGGACTCGGGGTGGAAGAGGGTGGTGATGCGGCTTCTCACCAGTTCGATCAGCGCACGGCGTTCGATGGTCCGCGGCAGGGCCAGGGCCAGCTCCTGCAGTGCGGCTTGCATGTCGTGCTTTTCGCGGAAGAAACGGCGCTCCAGAAAACTCTGAATGCGATCCCGCGCCGGAGCGAACGCGGCGGCTACGATCAGGGTGGCGATGATGGCCACGATCTGGTTGGTCTGCCCCGAGGCTTTGAGCAGGACGTTTCCCACCACGATGATGATGAGAAAATACGCCCCGACCAACAGACCGGTGAGGATGGCGTAGATCAGCGAACGCCGAATGATCACCTCGACGTCCATCAGACGGTAGCGCGCGATGGAATAGCCGAAGGAGACCGGAATGAGCACCAGCGGCACTGCTCCGAAGAGAGCGAAATCGCTGCGTCCCGTCCACGCTTCGAAGACCATGGTGAAGATCAGGTAGGGCAGAACTCCCAGGACCGTGCCCAGAGTGAGGATCTTCACTTTTTGCCTCATCTTGACGTCGGTGCTGCGCAGGTAGGTGGTGATGAGACTGCCCAGACCGATGGTGAAATAGAGTCCCAGCACCATCTGCTGGGATCCGGTGATTTGAGCAGGGCGTGAGCCATAGAACTGGTTGTAGGTGAAGCTGCCGTAGTAGAGCAGAGGAAGCAGGTAGATCAAGGGCACGATCCAGCGTCGCCGGTGCAGTACTTCACGATATTGGGGGAAGATGAGGAAGAAGTGTAGAAAGAGCGGCGGCACCAGGAGGGAAGAGAGCGCGGCCATGTTTCGCGAGAACACCTGACTCCAGTAATACTCGACCGTGCGTCCGCTGGAGGAAAAGAAGTAGAGCAGGAACACCACGCCGAGCAGAAAGAACACACGCGCTGGATTCTGCCAGGGGTTCTTCCAGAACACGTAGAGTCCCACCAGGAAGAAGACGAGTCCTAACCCACAGTAGATGAGATAGGTCGTTACATCGGTGGTGCGTGTACTACCCAAACGTACCTGAACTTCGAAGATGTCTCCGCTGCGGTTGACCATGTAGGGAATCACTTCGCCCACGCGGCGGTCACGCAACAGAACGGCAGCTTGCCTCGGAGAGAGAATGGGCTTGCGATCGATTCCCTCGATTACGTCGCCCACTTCAATGGGAAAGACCTGGCCGTCACGCATTGCCATTTGGGCCGGCCCGGCCGGCACCAGGCCCACGATGCGGATCTCGTCCTGCCCGAGCTTCCATTCGGCGCCATCGGTGGGTTTGCGTTGGAGCGCATCGAACGCACAGAAGCCCGCGACCAGGAGGGCCAATAGTCCCACCAAGAGGTAGGCCAAGGGCGGATGTTGAGCCGTCGAATTGGGCATGGTTGACGCGCGTTGAGTTTTGGGAACGCCGACCTGAGGTGACTATCGGCCTGTCATTCTACTCTGTAGCCGCGTTTCGCTCACCTTGATAATTGGACGCACGAGGGGCACCTCAGGTTGCCGCTCGCTCTCAGCTCGCCTAAAATCAACGAATTCCGCCAGCCCGAGTGTAACCCGAGAGGACCAAATTCATGGACAGCGCTCTCACGCCGCGATCCCTCCGCCTTTTCATTGCCAATGTACTGTGGGAAGTCTCCGAAAGCATCGCCAGCCAGTTCGGACACACAGGTCCCCTCACTTTCAAGTACGGTCGCGAAGCCATCACCAAAGTGGACCGTCAGGTTGAGGACAAGATTGCCAAAGCCGTCCTGGCCCGCTTCCCGGGGCACCGTTTTGTGGGGGAGGAGGCCGGCGAACGCGGGGACGAGGGGGCCGAATGGAGCTGGCAGGTCGATCCCATCGACGGGACTTTGAACTACTCGGTGGGGATTCCAGTCTTTTCCAGCTCGGTGGCGGTTCTGCAGCACGGTGTACTGCAAGCAGGCGGAGTGCTCGATCCGCTCCGGCGCGAACTCTTCACCGCCGCGCGCGGGGAAGGGGCCTTCGTCAGCCGGAAGGATGGGGCAAACGAGCTGGGCGCCGAAGATCGCCTGAAGGTGAGCGAGCGCGAGCGCTTTGCCGAGGCGGTGGTGAGCACGCAGTTCGGCCGGCACTCGATGTTCGTGGACCACCCGCAGCTTCTGCAACAGATGTTGCGCCACCCGCTCAAAACACGGCGGTTGGGCAGCATCGCCATCGAACTGGCCTGGTTGGCGGCCGGTAGGATCGACCTGCTCTTGGCCGGCAAGCGCTCACCGATCAACTTCTATGACATCGCGGCCGGAGCGATTCTGGTGGAGGAGGCCGGGGGGCGCATCACCGACGGCCGTGGCTCGGCGCTGGGCGACGACTGCCGGGAGATCATTGCCTCCAACAGTCTTCTGCACGAGGAGCTAGTGGAGATTCTCCGTCCCTGGCTCAACGATCGGTGCTGAGATTTTCCCGGCGACGGCTCAAGTAGAGCACGGCTCGGGCGAGCTCCGGGTAGCGGGGACGCAGAGTGCGATGGATGGCGTGGTAGAGGACGAAGCGCCGCGAGCCCGCATCGCTCATCTGCTCGAGTTCGCGCAGGGCCCGTTGAATGGCGCCCCCCACGGGATGATCCGCGTCCTCCAAATAGCCCCAGGTATGTCCACGCAGGGTGTACGAGAGGCCGCCGCTCCCCCGCAGATAGGGGGATGCCCCCAGCTCCTTTCCCAGCTCGCTCATGCGTTGCTCGATTCGCTTGCGCAGCGTCGCATCCAGAGTCTCCTCGCCGCAGGAGGGGCAGCGCAGGGTTGAGGCCGCGAGTGCCCGGCCGCAGAGGTGGCAGAGGCCGATCGACGGATTTGCGTTCACTTCGCGCTGGCTCGCTTCCTCCCCGCTTGCTCGCGGGACGGGTTCGCCCCTACTTTCACAGGGCGCGGCAGATCCCCGCACGGCACTCCAGGACGGCGCCCATGCCTTCAGACCCTAGCACAGGAACTCATAGGCGAGCTATCTACGCCTGGCGCTGGGTGGGCGGCGTTCTGCTTTTTTCCCTTTTGGCGCTGCCGGCTCTCACGGCACTGCCGGTATTCTTGGCGCTGCCCGTCCTCGCCCGGCCGGCACGCGCTCAGGAGATCCAGAGCCCGCAGACCCCCTGGGTCGGTTGGGTCGGGCCATGGGCAGACGGCATCATGGGCTTCCGCTTCGGCATGGATCCATCTTCGGTGCGCAAGGTGGCCTCCGGCAAGAAGCTGCATCCACTCACCGCGCGTTCGGGGACTCTGCGTTACGGGGGAAAGCTCGCCGGCCGCGAGGGCGAAATCGTACTGGAGTTCAGCACGCCCAAAGAGGGTCCTCAGCGAGGGGAGCTGAGCCGCATTCTCTTCAAATGGGACTCGATGAGCGGCGTCAGCTCCCACGCTACCCGGCTCTTCGAACTGCTCGACAAATTACTCGCGAAACGCTACGGCTCGCCGGTCTTCCGCCGCCAACCGGCTCTCTCCGAGATCTCCACCGGTTACAAGCAGGCGGTTCGCGTCTACCAGGGCCCGGAGATGCAGGCACGGCTCATCCTCATGGCCGCCTCGAACGATCTGCTCCGGGTGAACCTCATTCTGGTTTCGCCGCAGCTTCACCCCGGCTTCTGAGGGCGCGACCGCGGCTCCCCGCTCTGGCCATTTCCCCCGTGATGCTCTAGGATGCCGCCTCGGTTTCAACGGAGGAGTGCAGGTGGCGAGTAAGACTCAGCTCAAGAGAAAAGGCGGCAAGGGCCGCGCGCAGAAGAAGAGCGGTTCCAAGAGCGCGCGACGCAAGGCGAACCGCGCCAAGGCCAAACGCGTCGACAGCGGCCCCAGTCTGGCGGCCAAGGCCGAC
The DNA here is from genome assembly GCA_963727455.1 of Candidatus Krumholzibacteriota bacterium. GTDB lineage: Bacteria > Krumholzibacteriota > Krumholzibacteriia > JAJRXK01 > JAJRXK01 > JAOZPE01. The sequence continues at coordinate 143,291 of CAVSGG010000017.1, forward strand.
AAGCACGAGCTCTACGAGCTGGCGGTGCAGGATCCCGAGCAGGACGTCGCCTTCTTGATGCAGGCCTACGAGTGCGTGCGGGGTCGCGCCCCGCGGCTCTTGCGTGAGGACTTCTGCGGCACCGCCGCAGTTTGTGCCACCTGGGTGGCGCAAGGGGAGGAGTTCTCCGCCGAGGGTTTCGACCTCGACGAGGATACCCTGCAATGGGGACGCGAGCGGCATCTCGCGCCTCTGGGTTCGGCTGCGCAACGCGTGACGCTGCACTGCAAGGACGTACGCGAACCGGGATTGGCCAAGCCGGACGTCACCTGCGCGCACAACTTCTCCTACCAGGTCTTTCAGACACGAGCGCTGATGCTGCAGTACTTCCAGTTCGTGCGCGACAGTTTGGCGACCGATGGCGTGTTCATTCTCGATCTCTACGGAGGATGGGAGGCCACCGAAGAGCTCGAAGAGGATCGGCCCATCGAAGGGACCAAGGCTCTCTATGTGTGGGATCAGATACGCTACTCACCGGTCACTGGAAGGCAGGACTGCGCGATTCACTTCCGCTTCAAGGACGGCAGCGAACTGCACAGGGCCTTTTATTACGAGTGGCGTTACTGGACCATGCCCGAGTTGCAGGACATTCTGCAGGACGCGGGCTTTACCCGCATCGATTCCTGGTTCGAGGTGATGGACGAGGATGGCGATGGGACGGGAGTGTTCGAACCCTCCGAGGAGGGTCTCAACTGCGAGAGCTGGTTGGGATACCTCGTGGCGTACAAGTAGGGTCGGGCGCGCGTCCCGATTTTATAGCCGGCTAGAAAATGTAAGCTGTTGTAGCGAACGCAGTTCTTGCCGGGGATTCTCGCAAAATCGCGCCATCGCAAAGCAGCGCCACAAAGCGCAGATTCCAGCGCCGCTGAGACTTTTCCCTTCGCTGCACCGCTTTTTTGCCCTAAAGTTCGACGGCGTGTGTTCATCGCACCCCACCTTTTCGATCGAGTGATCGTATCATCAGGAGTCACCGTAATGCAGAAATCCACCCGTCTGAGAAGTGTGCTGAGCTTGACTGTCTTGCTCGCACTCGTGCTCGCGGCCGGCATGGCCCGGGCCATTCCCGACACCGATCAACGCGACAAGATCCCCGAGCAGTACAAGTGGAGAGTCACCGACATCTACCCCGATTGGGATGCCTGGGAGAAGGGCTACTCCGATCTGGAGGGCATGATCAACGACTTCAAGAGCTTCAAGGGCACCCTGGCCGAGGGCCCGGAGTTTCTGCTCAAGTGCTACCAGCAGCAGGACAAGATGGGACAGATCGCCTACAAGGTGTGGTCCTTCGCCAGCCTTCAGCACGATCAGGACCTGCGCGACACCAACATCGACAGCTATCGCCAGCGCGCGCAGACGCTGTTCGCCCAGTGGTCGCAAGCCACCTCTTGGTTCCAACCTGAGCTGCTGAAGATTCCCCATGAGACCATGGAGAAGTGGCTCGACGAAAACGATGACCTGGCTCTTTACCGCTTTGCGATCGAGGACTTGTACCGTCAGCAGGAGCATGTGCTCGACGAGCAGGGTGAGAAGCTGCTCGCTTACAGCTCGCAGTTCAACAGCAGTCCTTCCAACATCTACGCCATGCTCTGTACCGCCGACGTGCAGTGGCCCACCGTCACTCTCAGCGACGGCGAGGATCTTACCGTCACCTCTGGCCAGTACTACGCGCGCATGGAGAGTGAGCGGAAGCGCTCCGACCGCGAGTTGATCTGGCGCGCGTTCCTGGAAACTTTCAAGAAGGACATCAACACCTACACGGCCATTTACAGCGCGCTCTGCCAACGCGATTGGGGTCTAGCGCAGGCCCGCGGCTACCAGTCCACTCTGGATGCCGCTCTGGACAACAACAACATCCCGACCTCGGTAGTGGAGAACCTCATCGACGTGGCCAAGAAGGGCGCGGGCCCCTTGCAGCGCTACTACGCAGTGCGCCGCAAGCTTCTGCACGAGGACAAGGTCGCCATCTACGATGGTTACGTCTCGCTCGTTCCGAACGAGAAGAAATATTCCTATGAGGAAGCCAAGAAGATGGTGCTCGCCTCAGTGAGGGTGCTGGGCGACGAGTACTACAACACGATGAAGAAGGGATTCGAGAACCGTTGGATCGACGTGTACGAGAACGCGGGCAAGCGCAGCGGGGCCTATAGCTCGGGCGTGTACGGCGTGCATCCCTACATGTTGTTGAACTACACCGATGGTCTCAGTGATGTCTTCACCCTGGCACATGAGTTCGGGCACACCATGCACTCGGTTCTGGCGACAGAGCATCAGCCCTTCGTGTACAGCGACTACACCATCTTCGTGGCCGAGGTCGCTTCGACTCTGAACGAGGGCCTTCTGCTCGACTACTGGATGGCGCACACCAAGGATCCCTACGAGCGTATCAATCTGCTCCAGCACGCTATCGATCAGATCGCCCTGACCTTCTACCGGCAAACCTGTTTCGCCGACTGGGAGCTGCAGGCGCATCGCATGGTCGAAGAGGGCAAGCCGGTCACCAGCGACAACCTTAGCCAGCTCTATCTCGATCTACTGCGGCAGTATTACGGACCCGACACCGACATTGACGAACTCTACGGAGCCACCTGGTCGCGGATTCCGCACTTCTTCCGTAGTCCCTACTACGTCTACCAGTACGCCACCTGCTTCGCTTCTTCGGCCGCACTGCTCAAGGACATCCGCAGCAAGGATCAGAAGGTGAGCAAGGCGGCGGTGAAGCGGCATCTGGCGCTGCTCTCCGCCGGGGGCAGCGATTATCCCATGAACGAGTTGAAGACGGCGGGAGTCGACCTGACTCAACGCCAGACTTTCCAGGCCGTCATCGATCAGATGGACCACCTGGTCACTTTGCTCGAACAGGAAGTCGCCAAGTTGCCGGAGAAGAAGGACGACAAGAACGGCAAGATGTAGCGCGGATTGCTTCAGAAGCGATCACGAACGGCGCGCTGTCCGGAGGGGCGGCGCGCTGATTATTTTCCCTTGGAAAAGGGGAGAGAGAAGCGAAGAGTCGAAGATCAGTCCGCGCCGCTGCGCAGTTGGGTTAGTAAGGACTTAATGAGGCCCGCGGGGAAAACCTCGCCTTCCTGCAGCGCGGGAGCGAACTCTTCCAGCGCCTGAGCGACCTGGGCAAAGTCCCGGGGCACAGAGGCGCCTACGCCGTCATCGTCGCCAGCCGCGCTGCCGCTCAAAATCATGTCCAGCTCGGGCAGATTCTTGCCGTGAATCATGGACTGCGCCGCGGCGGCGAGCAGCAAGTAGGGCTGCACCGATCCGTCCGCGAGGCGAAATTCGATGGTGGGGGGAGTGACCGCGCTGCCGTCCTCGCTCACCGCCTGAATGGGCAGACGCACCAGCGCGTGACGGTTGAACCGCCCCCAGGTGATGGACGAAGGGGCTTCCTTGCCCTGGCTAAGACGCAGGAAGGAGTCCTCGCTGCGGTTGCCGAAGGCCATCAATGCTCCGCCCATGGTCACGAGTCCCCCGATGAGCCAGCGAGCTTCATCCGAGAGATTTCCCGCCTCATCCATTCCTCCAAGATGCTGCTTGTCCTTGAAGGGGGAGAAGTGGAAGTGCATGCCGCTCCCGGCGTGCCCTGCGCGCAGGATGGGATCGAAGGAGCAGGGCATGCCGTGTAGGCGCGCCAGATGGCGCAGCACCCACTGGGTGAGCACGACTCCCTCGGCAGCATCGGGCAGAGGCCTCAGCGCCAGCTCGATCTCGTGCTGTTCCCAGATGTGACCGTCGGCTTCGCTGGCCTCGATGTAGCCCACCTCGCTGTGAGCGTACTTTACGCATACGCCGATCTCGGTGAGGATGGCCAAGGCTTCGCGGCGCAAGGCCTCTCCGAAGACGAAGGGAGCCGTGGCATGGTAGCCACGATCACGGCTGCCGTAGACGTCGCTCTCCTCGGCCCGCTTGCCCAGGAAGTACTCCACCTCGCCGAGGGCGAGCAGCTCCACTCCAGTGAGCTCTTTCACGCGCTCGAAAGCGCGCCGCACGATGGTGTCGGGCGACTGGGGCAGGGGACTGCCGTCGCGACCCATGTGCTCACAGAAGAAGGCCAGGGTGGGATAGGGGCTGAAGGGATCGAAGAAGGCGCTGCCGATCCGCGGGCGCAACACGATGTCGCTGGCGCCCGCCTTGATTCCCGTGTCTGCGAAGAGCGAGGAGCCGTCAGCACGCTCACCGGCGGCTAGAATCTCACGGAGATGCTCCTGGCTGCGCGGAGCGAAGTCGAGGGTCTTCAAGCAGCCGTCGCTGCCCACGTGCATGAGCGCAACAGTGCGCACTCCGCTGTCCTGCACCACGCGCACCATGTCGTGGATGGTCCACTGGCTGCGGGGCTTTCCCAAGAAGCGGCGAACACGACCGGCGGGGAGGGGAGTGAGATCCTGATCGATCCAGTGCCGGGTCGTGGAAGTCATGGTCGAGCCTTTCGGAAACCAGCAGAACCGGCCCTGGGCTCCTGTGCTGTGGCCGAGTTCTGTGCCTTCGATGGTGCCCGGAGGGAGACTCGAACTCCCACGAGGTTGCCCCCACTACGACCTGAACGTAGCGCGTCTGCCAATTCCGCCATCCGGGCGCCCTTTCAGCACGAGGAACTTGGCTCCTCGGCGGGGAACGGAGAATAGTCAGGGCCCAAGCGGGTGTCAAGAAAGGGCCCGATCCCGCCGTTGCCCCAAGGGGCGCTGTCTGTTAGCTTGATTCTCCGCCGGGGGAGAGGACGGAAATGGCAGGCAAGAAGCGCTCGACCAAGGCCCAGAGCGATGTCAAATTCATTGCTCGCAACCGTAAGGCGCGCTTCAACTTCGAATTCCTCGAGCGTTTTGAAGCTGGTCTGGTTCTTCAGGGCACGGAAGTCAAGAGCCTGCGCGCAGGTCAGTGCAATTTGGGGGACGCCTACGCGGAGATCCGCAAGGGAGAGCTCTGGCTCAAGAACCTGCACATTTCTCCGTACGAACAAGCCAGCCGCGAGAATCACGATCCCCTGCGGGCGAGGAAACTCCTCATGCACCGCAAGGAGATCAGGCGCCTGGAGGGAAAGGTCGCCGAGAGAGGGCTCACCCTGGTCGCGGTGAGCCTGTACTTCAAGAAGGGCAAGGCCAAGTGTGAGCTCGCGCTGGCGCGTGGAAAGAAGATGCACGACAAGCGAGCCAGTGCGGCGGACAAGGACATGGAACGCAAGGTCCGCAATGCCATGCGAGGCGGGATGCGCCGCCGCGGACAGGAGTAGGGCGAGTGGCAGATAGACGGCGATCCACTCTGAAATCGGCCCTGGACGTGGGCTTGATTCTCACCCTGGGGCTTTTGTTGCTAGTCGCTTCGAGTTCCCGGCTCGCCGCCCAAGAATCCTCTCAAAAGCAATTCGCGGCGCGCTCCGCCCGGATCAATCCGGGTGAGGGACGCCCTTCCATGACGGTTACGCTCAAACAGCTCTCGCCTCCCAGCGAAGAGTGGTACATCGCGGGCAGCGATCTCGCCGATGCACTTCAGGTCGGGAGGTTTTGGCGGGCGGATGTCCGCAAGCTAGTGCTGCGCTTGCAGGACCTGCGCGTCACCTTCACCGCGGGCGCGCGCTCGGTGGTCAGTGAGAAAAGCACGATCCTCTTGCGCACTCCGGTGGTTTTCCACCAGGGCGAACCCTGGATTCCCATGGAATTCTTCACCTCCGTTCTGCCCCAGCTCAGTGACAAGTCGGTGCGTTGGAACGCGGACGACTTCACGCTGAATCTGGGTGTGCGCATCACCAACGTACAGGGACTCAGCTTCGAGCAGGGCGATCTCTACACCCAACTCGTGGTGAAACTGAATACTCCGCTGGCGTTTCGCGTGGACGACAGTCAGCCGCGACAACTCGTGGTCAAGCTCTATGGGGCACGGATCTCCCCTGGGGCGCTCACCGTCACTCAACCGCGGGGTTTGGTCGACAACGTGGAAGCCAGGCAGTACAGCGACTACGCCCTGCTAACGGTACATCTCAGCGAGCTGGTGAGCCGCTACCAGTCCTTGAGCCGCGCTGACGGACGCGAGATCGTGCTGAAGGTGATGCAAGAACCCATCACCACCATCCCCGAACCGGTTCCGCGCGGGCCGAAGATCGTGCAGACTCTGCCGTCCACGGAAGTAGGCAGGAAGGTTACGGTGCGGCGCGTGATCATCGATGCGGGCCACGGCGGCGCGGACGACGGGAAGAAGGGAGTCGGCGGCCTTTTGGAGAAGGACGTCACTCTGGCCATCGCTCTCGAGCTGAAGCGCGAGTTGCAGGGCAAGGACGGTATCCAGGTCTTTCTCACTCGCGACGACGATTCGACGGTGGGACTCATCGAGCGCACGGAATTCGCCAATCAACAACGCGGCGACCTCTTCCTCTCGATTCATTGCAACGGTTGGTACGCTCCCGACGCCAAAGGGGTGGAGACCTATTTCTTATCTCCCGCGAAAACACAGTGGGACTCCACCGTCGCGCGCGAGGAAAATCTCACCACTGGTGTCGCCCAGGACGTCGACTTCATCGTTTGGGACTTGGTCCAGAACCAGTTCATCCAGGAGAGCGCGACTTTGGCCGAAGAGGTTCAACAGGGCCTTTCCAGCGATCTGAAGCTGGACAACCGCGGCGTGAAGCAGGCGGGATTCCGCGTTCTGGTCGGAGCATACATGCCGGCGATTTTGGTGGAAGTGGCGTTTCTCTCCAATCCGCAAGAAGCAAAGCTTTTGGCTTCCCGGGATTTTCACCGACGCGTGGCGCATTCCTTGGCGCAGGCGATCCTGAAATTCCGTGATCGGATGGAAGCGGTGCGGGAGGAAAAGCCGTGAAGATCCCGCGCTGGTTGGTTGGAACGATCGCAGTGGTGCTGATCTTGGGGGGAGGAGTCTTTGTCTGGGAGGAATTTTTCCACCAAAAGCGCGCGCCGGAGGAGCTCGAGATCACCGAGCCCTTGGACGAGCAGGGAATGCGCAGTGTCACCCTCTACTTCGGAGGGCGTAAGGCCGAGGGCTTCGTCAGCGAACGGCGCATCATTACCGCTTCCCTGCATCGCGATGAAGAAGTTCAGGAGGTAGTGAAGGAGCTGCTGAGGGGGCCCAAGAGCGCCAACGCCGTACGTACCTGGCCCGAAGGCACCGCGCTGCGCGACGTTTTCTACGACGACGATCTCCACCTGCTGTATCTCGATTTCAATACTGCCTTGGTTTCCGGGGATACTGGTGGCAGTGCCATGGAAACCATGACGCTCGGCGCGCTATTGCGTACCATCGCCGTCGACTTCCCCGAAGTGGATGCGGTGCAGATCTTGGTGAATGGTCTCGAGGTCGAGACACTCGCCGGTCACATCGATTGCACCAAGCCCTTTCATCCACGCGAGTGGCTCTAGACTCCAATCCGGCGCGGGGATGATCCGCGCACAGCACACCCATGGACCCAAGACCTATCGGGGTATTCGACAGCGGCGTCGGCGGACTTACCGTCTTGCGGGCGCTTCGCGAGCGCCTGCCCAAAGAGAGCTTCGTGTATCTGGGAGATACCGCCCGCGTGCCCTACGGCACCAAGGGTGTGGCCACCATTCGCCGTTTCGCACTGCAAGCTGCCCGCTATCTGGAGTCGCGCGGGGTGAAACGTTTGGTGGTCGCGTGTAACACCGCCAGTTCCTACGCCATCGACATCCTGCGCGAGAAATGCTCGGTACCGGTGGAGGGCGTGGTGGAGCCGGGAGTGGAGGCAGCGCTGCGGGTGAGCCAGGGGCACGTCGGGGTCATCGGAACTCCGGCTACCATTGCCAGTGATCGCTACGGCGAACTCTTGCGCGCGGCCAAACCGGAGATGCGCGTGGAAAGCCAGCACTGCCCTCTCTTCGTGCCTCTGGCCGAGGAAGGTTGGACGGACGATGCCATCGCCCTCAGCGTGGCCGAACGCTATCTCGCCGGTCTGCGGCGCGCCGGGATTGACACCCTCATTCTAGGCTGCACGCACTATCCACTGCTCAAACATGCCATCGCGCAGGTGATGGGGGAGAAGGTGACACTGGTCGATTCGGCTCTGGTGCTGGCGGAGGCGGTGGAAAAAGACCTGCGGAAGGGTGACGCCCTCTCGGACGGACCGGGGAGCGTGCAACTCGTGGTCAGCGACCTCCCCCAGCGCTTCGCCGAGATCAGCCGGCGCTTCCTGCTCACCGAGGTGCCCGAAGTGGAAGTGGTGGATCTCGAGTTGGTGCCGGCTTCGACTCAGGCGGCAGCGAAAAGCGCGAGTAAAGACAAGAGTCAACCCGCGGGAAAGGATCCCTCATGAGCCGTCCCAAGGACCGTAAGCCGCACGCATTGCGATCGGTGAAGATCACACCTCACTACTTGCGTCACGCCGAGGGCTCCGCGCTCATCGAAATGGGCGAGACCAAGGTGGTGTGCGCCGCATCCATCGCTCCGGGAGTTCCGCGCTGGCGCAGAGACAGCGGCTTGGGTTGGGTGACCTCCGAGTACGGGATGCTCCCGCGCGCCACCAACGAACGCACCATGCGCGAGCGTGGCCACGTGGGGGGGCGCACCAGCGAAATCCAACGGCTCATTGGACGCAGTTTGCGCTCGGTGACCGACATGGGGATTTTCGGCGAGTTCACATTGACTGTCGACTGCGACGTGATCGAGGCCGACGGCGGCACCCGGACGGCGAGTATCACCGGGGGCAGCGTCGCGCTGTGGATCGCGCTGGAGCGCATGAGGCGCAAGCTGCGTCTGAGCCAGCATCCCATGGCCTGCCATGTGGGCGCGGTCAGCGTGGGCATCGTCGAAAACGAGATCGTGCTGGATCTGGAGTACGTCGAGGACTCCATGGCCGAGGTGGACATGAACGTGGTGATGACGGGTAAGGGGAAGTTCGTGGAGATCCAGGGCACGGCCGAAGGAGAAAACGCGGCTTTCGACGACGCGCAGCTGCAAGCCATGCTGAATCTGGCGCGCGGTGGAATTCAACTTCTGGGAAAGATCCAATCCCAGGCCTGCGAGATCGCCATGAAGACGATGGAGGAGCGTTGATGGGGAAGGCCCGGGTACTCGTCCTCGCCACGCGCAACCGCGACAAGCTGAGCGAGATGCGGCGGCTCTTCGCCGATCTTCCTCTGGAGGATCTGCGCTGTGCTCTCGACTTTCCGCAGCTGGAGGAGGTCGAGGAGACGGGAACGACCCTGGCGGAAAACGCACTGCTGAAAGCGCACGCGGTGGCACAAGCTACCGGCTTGATGAGCGTGGGTGACGACACCGGACTCTTCGTGGATGCACTCGCGGGTGCGCCCGGCATCTACGCCGCGCGCTACGCGGGCGAGGGTTGCACCTACTCCGACAACCGCGAGAAACTGCTGCGCGAGTTGGCTTCCGCTCCCGCACCGCGGCGAGCGCGCTTCAAGACCGTTATGGCTCTGGTGGATCCGCAGGGTGAAAATGGCGCAGGCGAGCACGTGGTGGAAGGGGTGCTCGAGGGGGAGATCATCCGCGAGATGCGCGGCGACGGCGGCTTCGGATACGATCCCGTATTCCTTTTGCCGGCGGAGGGCCGCACCCTGGCGGAAATGTCGCTGGAGGAGAAGAATCGCATCAGCCACCGGGCCCAGGCGGCGGCGGCGATGCACGAGTATTTGCGAGAGTATCTGGCGAAAAACTCTCAGCGCGGCGCGCGAGGCTCGGCGTGAGGGAGCTGCCGCGGGCGGGACTCAGCTTGACGGAAGGCCGATTTGTGGCGAGATTCTCCGTCCCCTTCGAACGGTCGGGGCGTAGCGCAGTCTGGTAGCGCACCTGCTTTGGGAGCAGGGGGTCCCGAGTTCAAATCTCGGCGCCCCGACCAAGTTTGCCTCTCCGCATTGATGGTTACGCAAAAACAAGCCCCGCTTCATGCGACGCGGGGCCCGTTTCGTTCGTTCGAACGTACTCCTCGCGACTAGTAACGAGCCTTCATCGCGCCCCAGCTGTTGATGCTGGTGGGAACCGGCTGTAGACAGTTGCTGTCCAGCGAGCCGTTGGCTTCGCCCGGCGTGATGCAGCGCGGACTGAAGTCCACGTTGTTCTGATCCGTATCCACGCCATCGGGATAGCGCGAAATGCCGAGGTAATCGATGCTAGGATCGTCGACCAATCCGACTCCCGAGCCTTCGGTGTACGGAGCATCGGTATCACCCTCGTAGCTGACGGCGTCGACGAGAATGTTGTTCGCGTCGCGCAACCCCACCGCATCGGGGGCACCGTTCTGGATGAGATTGGTGTCCGGGGTGATATCGAGATCGCAGTGAATGGTATTGGCGGTGTTTGCGCAGATGACGTAGTAATCCCCGGCTGCCAGGGAGTAGGCCGGCAGAGTGATGCTTTGATACACCGTAGCGGTGCTACCGTTCACCAGCTCCACGACCCATCCGTCCAAATCGACGGCGCTCCCACTGACGTTCTTCAATTCGAGGAACTCGGCGGTATCGGTTCCGCTCTGGTCGTAGTCGATCTCGTTGATGACGATCTGGGCCATGACCAGCGTGGCGCTGAGAAGAAGAATGAGGGCTGCCATCGAGCCCGTGAGGGCCATTCGCGTAAGTCTCATGGAGGCTTCCTTTCGTTGGGCTTTTTCGGGAGGCGAAGCCACGTCGGGACCATTCCTGGCTTCCTTGGTCAGGATCTTTATCAATGAGAAGGACCTATTCGTGCAATGCCCCCGAAGCTGGATCTAAGAGTCTCTTCGTGAGCATACACTAGGAGAGCGAGCGAAGTCGATGCGCTTCGCGGAATCCGGGCGCCCGCCCGTGCGAACGCGCGCTCAACCCTAGGTCTACCATGGAGTTCGAGAAGCCGCGAATTATTGCTGGAACAAGCTCTTGATCATGCCCCAGCTCTTGCCATCGGTCCCCACGTAGGGTTCGCAACATTCCGCAGAAGCTCGAAAGACGAGGTTGCCCGGGAAATGGGCGACAGGGTCAGTGACGAGGTCGATGTCCTGTCCGCCGGCGAAGTCCCAACTCGTACAGGCCGTTGGGTTGTTGTCGGTGACGAGGCGGGCCAGGAGAACTCCCCCAGTCGGCAACGAAGCGTCGACGAGGTGGATCCCGATAGCGTAGAGATAGCTTTTGTCCGCGCAGACACAGTCCAGCGGCAAGCCAATGGTCGTAGTTACTCGGTCGGCTGCACCGGGAAGGACGCGGTGATAGGTGGCGGCCACGCAGTGCTCCTGGGTGACGTTGTAGCAGCCTGGAGTGGTCTCCTCGGCCTCTGCAAAGGACGCCTGCACGTCGAATCGCAGCTGTCTCCGGCTGCAACCGACATGAGAAACCGGAGCTGGGTTACCTGGAAACCAGTGGGACAGACCCCACATCCCTGGGTGGGATCGAAGATGAGGTAGTAGTCTTCGGGAGGAAGAAGCCAATTCTCGATCGAAAAGTTGCCGGCATTAGTAATTCCCAGTCGACGCAGCTCCACCGGAGGCAGGGAGACTTTGCCAGGCTCCACCTGGAGCGCGTTCTCCCAGTTATCGATCCGTTTCACGATCGCCTTGCGCTGCGCGAGAGCAGCTCTGCGTGACGAAACAGAGAAGAAGCAGCAGGGAGAGTACGGACACGGCGCGTGACTTCATGACGACCTCGCGGAGACCCGAAAATGATGCGCTGTCCAGTCGCGGCAGTCGCATCACGTTCAGAGACCAGGGTTTCTAGCGGTAGTAGCGCCTCGTGTGCCGCATCTTGTCAAGCCCCAATCGCCCACGCTGGCGGAGAGCGTGGGATTGCTGCGCGTCAGGGCGCATCGCCCGGTCGCTGGAAGGTCTCGATCCGAATCGGATGGTACAGGCGATCGAGGTAGGCTTGAAGCCCGTCCAGAATCCAGATCGCCGAATCACCTCGCGGATAGATGACCACGGCCAGCCGATCATCGAGCGGATTGAAGGAGGGGAGGCCAGTCGAATCATACGACTTGCTCAACTGCAGACAGCGGCCAGACTGCGTGTCGAGCAGGTAGAGGGCCTTGTTGACCGGTCCCTGCGCGGTGACGGCCAGGCAGCGGCCGTCGCGGTTCCACGCCGGCCGGTAGAACACTTCCTGCGGCACCGCGAAACGCGATCGCTTTCCAGCTACTCAGCTCCAGCAACTGTACCCCATCCTTCTCTCGCGTCCATGCCAGGCGATCCCCCGAGGGCGAAAAGGCGGGAAAGTGATTGCCACCGTCTTGGCTCAGCTGCTCCAGCTCTCCGCTATCCAGATGCTCGAGCCAGATCTCGTCCGATCCACTGCGCTGCGAAGAGAAGGCGATGGTCTTTCCATTCGGAGACCAGTTGGGTGAAGAATCAGTCGCGGGGTCGGTGATGATCCTGGTGAGCGAATCCTGCTCGAAATCAAGGATGGCGATGTCCACGTTCTGGCCGTCGAGCACGGAGACAGCAAGCGCCTTGCTATCGGGCGACCAGGAGACCTCATCGAGGATATTCAGCCCTGAGTGAGTACCGTCCTTTCGACCCCCCCCGACTCCCGAATGCAGATGCGGCTTTGCGCTTGTCCGAATCCGCCACACGATAGGCCAGCGATGCGCCCATCGGGCGACCAGCTCGGACTCACGTACTGCTGCTCGCCCGTGGGTGTAACCGCGTCTTCGTGAGTGGATCGCTTGCGCGATTTCGCCGATAGAGGATTCCCACTTCGGGTCGAAGGTAGACCTGGCTGAACCTGAGCTCTCCGTTGATGGCTGCTCGGTCGTACAGGAGCGGACGCAGGGCCGGCCGCAGCGAGTGGATGACGGACTTCTCGAGCATGAGATAGCGTACGTTTTCGTGCGCGAGGAAGGCCATCGACGTCCTCATAGCCGGCTATCGGAATCTCCAGATACCGCGCTCCAGCATAAAATGCGAAGTAGGGTTTGCGGTCTGCGATGAGATCGCCGGCGTGGATGAGGTCCCGCGATTTCAGCTCCGCGTGCCGCTCGTCGGCTGAACTCGAATCGGTGCGCCGTGGAGCTCGTCAGCATGGAGTGATTGAGCCAGACCCCGACGGCGCCCGCCAGAAGCAGCGCCGAAATCACGGTCAGGCGCACGCGCCTTCTTCGCAGCATTTCGACCGTCATCAGGGCATAGAGGACGAGAATCGGCAAATAGGGCAGAACGAAGCGGGCCTCACTTCGCGGAGTGAATGCCGGATAGGCCAGGAATGGAAACAGAGCAGCTGCCAAGTATCCGCGTCGTTTCCAGAGTCCGTACAGAGCCAGGAGAAAGGCGACAGGTAAGAGGTTGCGATTGAGGAGCAGAATCTCAGAGGGCAATCTCTTGAGATAATCGATGGTGACATTGGTGTCCTTGACTCTGTCCTCGAGTGCTTTCTTGACAACTTGGGAGCTACTGTTGTCGATCAATGACTCGCGCTTCTGCCAGGCTTGCGCACTCAAGCCGAAATTTCCCGACTTGCTCAGCCACTGCACTTGCCCAACGGAGACCGAAAGCGCAGCCATTCCCAGAAGGTAGATCACTGCGAAGCTTCCCAGAATGCGCAGCAGGCGTCGTGGTCGCCGCAGTTGGAGAAAACTCAAAATCGCGACGATCCCGATGGCTTCCGGCCGGGTGATCGCGGCCATCCCCAGGCAGAGCCCCCCCTCGCCGAAGCGCTCGTGGCTGAGGCGAAGCAGGGCCAGCAATACCCAGAACAAATAGAGAGACTCGGACATGGTCATGAGCGAGTACTGGATGAAGAGGGGAGTCGCGGCCAAGAGCACGGCTCCCACCAGCGCTAGTTCACGCCGGACGAAGCGAGTACACAAAAGATAAAAAACGCAGAGTGAGCCCATGGCGGCGAGCAAGGAAACGGCTTGGGCCGCGCGCACTCCGTTGTGAATGATCGGCATGAAGAGAGCAATGAATGCGGGATAGCCGATGGGAAAGGCGCTGACCGCCTGCCCCGAAAGGAGAGTCTTGGCCTGATTGATGTAGTAGGTACCGTCGTAGGAGACCAATTCGAAGAATTTCAGGAAGGGAATACGAGCGAGGAGGCTCAGGACGATCAGCCCCGCGCAGACGTAACGATCCCTAAGGAATTTGCGGTCAGTGCTCTGTTTCGCTCGCGGAAGTACCCTTACGCTTGCTCAATTCCCGCTATCCTCTAGAACTTCGCTTACCTTCCGAGCCAGCATTTCGATTCCGAACGGCTTTGGAATGAAGTGCACTCCCTGATCCAAAACGCCCTGTCTGGAGATCGTGTCCGCAGTATAGCCCGACATGAAGAGGGTCTTGAGATTTGGGTTTCTTCTTTAAGCAGGTTATGCAGCTCCTTGCCGCTCAGCTTGGGCATGACCACGTCGGTGATCAATAGATCGATTTCGTCCTGGCTTTCCTCGAAAAGCACCTGCGCGGCTTTCGCGGAATCCGCGATGAGAACAGTATATCCGATTTCCTTCAGAACCGTGGCGACGAGATCGCGGACCATGGCGATCATCTTCGACCAGGAGAACCTTCTCGGTGACTTTTTCATGGTGGAAGTGGCGCGTACTGCTCTCTTGGGACTGAGCCCCTCGTCGCAGCTGGGAAAATTTAGCGCGAATGCCGAGCCCTTACCCGGCTCGCTGGAAACTCGAATGAACCCCCCGTACTGCGTGACGACGCTTTTCACCGTGGCCAAACCCAGTCCCGTGCTCGTTGCCTCGTCTTTGGTGGTGAAGAAGGGCTCGAAGATGTGGTCTCTTACGGCGGGAGCGATTCCTCCGCCGGTATCGCTCACCATGATCTGCACGAAGTCTCCGGGGCTGACGCCGGGCACTCGGGAGGCCTCCTCTTGGAGACCTTCAAGTTTTTGGTCTCGATCCGAAGATGTCCGCCCTGGGGCATCGCATCCCGTGCATTGGCTGCCAGATTGGCGAGGATGTGATCGAGTTGGGAGGAGTCGATCTTGATGCGCCAGAGATCGGGATCGGGCTTGAAGATGAGTTCGATGTCCTCGCCTATCAAGCGGCTCAGAGTCGTTTGCATTCTCTCCACTGCCGGATTCAATTCGATGCAGCGCGGACTGATGATCTGCTTTCGTGAGAAGGCGAGCAGCTGACGAGTGAGATCGGCCGAACGCCTTGCCGCCTTGTCGATCTCCTGAATCTCCTCCACCAGCTCCGCGTCCAGGCCCGTGCGCGATAAGATGAGTTCCGTGTATCCGAGAATGACGTTGAGCATGTTATTGAAGTCATGGGCAACTCCGCCCGCCAATCTCCCGATGGCTTCCATCTTTTGAGACTGCCGCAACTGTTCTTCGACTGACCGCATTTTCGTAACGTCTTCTACTAGAGACAATACTCCAAGTACTTCGCCATCCGTTCCGATCAATGGTGCGTTGTACCACTCACAGAGGATCGTTTTTCCGTCCTTGGTCACGTTTTCGTTCGTACTTCGTTTGCCTCCCGTCAACTTCATGAGATCTTGCCAAATCTTGTCTACATGTTCGCGTTCAGCCTCGGGAACGATGAACACTGCGTGACGACCGATTGCTTCCTCTCTCGCGTGCCCGAAAATGCGCTCGGCGGCCAGGTTCCACTGCGTCGCCCGAAATTCGGTATCCCAAGTAATGATGGCCATGGGGGATTGTTGGACGATGAGGTCCAGGCTCTCGCGATACTCCTGGTACTGTTTCGCTCTCTTCTTGCGCTGGGTGATGTCGCGGATGATCGCGATGAGAACCGGCTGAGAATCATAGGAGGAGTACACGCCGTGAATCTCCGCCAGATATTTCGTGCCGTTTTTGCGGTATCCCCTGACGCTCGAGCGGGTCACTGCGCGCGCCTTGGGCTTGATTCAAGAAGCGAGGCAGGTCCTCGATGGGGTCGAGGTCTAGGATCTCACCCACGGCCTTGCCGATGAGTTCCTCTCGGGAATAGCCGGACAGGTCGCTGAAGGCGGGGTTAGCGTTGAGGACGGCCGCATTGGCGTCAATCACACAAATGCCATCGAGAATACTCTCGTAAATGGCGAGCAGTTCGTCGAACGAAGGAACGGTGTGGCGCACGGATAACCCCTTGGATGGACCGATCGCAGGGAATCCTTCGGGCAATTTTCAGGGGATAGTGCCGCCAAGTCAAGGAGATATGGGAATCAGCGGGGTTTTGGAACGAGTGAGACTTGTGAAATGATGCCGTCGAGCATACGCTATCGGGGTTCAGAATAACCCAATCGCAACAGTAAAGAAGCCTCGACGTGCGGCACTCCTCTCCCCTCGAACTCTCCGTGGTCATTCCCGTGCATGACGAGGAGGCAAACGTCTGTCCTTTGGCTGACGAGACCGAAGACGCCTTGAAAAATCTGCACTGGGAGTGCATCTGGGTGGATGACGCTTCCACTGACCACACTCTTGCAAGACTTCGCGAACTGGAAGCGCGCTCCGAGAGCCACCATCGCGTGCTGCGGTTCGACGAGCAACGCGGGCAGAGCGCGGCTCTTATCGCCGGCTTCAAGGCAGCGCTCGGTGGATTCGTAGCCAGTCTCGATGGGGATGGGCAGAATGATCCCGCAGATTTGCCGCGCCTCTTGGCCATTGCTCGCAGCCAAGAGCTGGATATGGTGAACGGTGTCAGAGTGCGGCGGCATGACGACTGGATTCGAATTTTGTCCTCGCGCATCGGAAACGGTTTCCGCAATTTGGTCACGGGGGACCACATCACCGATGTCGGCTGCTCCACCCGCGTATTCAAAAGGGAATACGTCGATGCCATTCCCCACTTCAACGGAATGCACCGCTTTTTGCCGACTTTCGTCCGTGCGATGGGGGGGAAGATTGGGGAGGCTCCGGTGAGCCATCGCCCACGGGCTAAAGGACTGACCAAGTACGGAGTGGGTAACCGGCTCTTCAGGGGGCTCGCTGATACCTTTGGCGTGCGTTGGTACGCGCGCCGCGCAGTGAAGGTCGACGCCTGGCCGGTACAGGAGGAAGAGGCGGTAGTGTTGGAACCGAGAGCTGCACGCATGAACTCTTCACAGTCGGACCCCGAATTTACTCTCTCTCGCGGAATCGATAGCGGGGCATCGCAGTGATCGAACGCATCTGGATCGCGGTAGGACTCTTGGCCCAAGGAATGTTCATGGGGCGTTTTCTGGTGCAGTGGATCATCAGCGAGCGCAAGGGTGAGAGCACGATACCCGTCGCTTTCTGGTATTTGAGCATCGCGGGAGGCATCCTGCTCTTTGCCTACGCTTGCTGGCGTCGTGATCCGGTCTTCATTCTGGGTCAGAGCACGGGCCTCATCGTCTACACCCGCAACCTCGTGCTTCTCAAACGCAGTCGCAAAAAAGCACTCCAGGCGGATGTGTAGGCGCACCGCAGGTAAGCGATGTCCATTCCATCTCCTTCGTCGCAACAGCAATTCCCCTTGCCAATGAGAAGGTCCTATCTTTCGTGGACAGGGCTCGTTCTCTTGGCAGCCTTGGTGTCGTTTGGCTTCCAAGGTACGCGTGGCCTGAGCGATCCTGATGAGGGACGATATTGCGAAGTCGCGCGGGAGATGCTCGCCAGTGGTGATTTTCTCCATCCCCAGCTCGAGGGGTACCCGCACTATTCGAAACCTCCCATGACCTACTGGTCGATTGCGGTCTCACTGGACGCATTGGGACACGGGGAATGGGCCTGCCGCATCTTCCAGTCCGTAGCTTACCTGGCCACCATTCTGCTGGTGGCAATGTGTGGTGTGGCGCTCTTCGGACAGGCATGCGGCGTGCTGGCGGGCATCGTGTACGCGAGCATGGCGCTTCCCTTCGTGGCCACCAACATCATCACCACCGATACCCTCCTCACTCTGTGGGAAGCTCTCGCGGTGTTCGCGTTCTTGCGCGGTCGTTCGTCGAAGCGGCGCTTCTGGCCGGCTCTGACTGGCCTCGCCTTTGGGCTGGCGTTCTTCACCAAGGGTCCGCCCGGGCTGCTCTTTTTGCCCGCACTTTGGATCTACACTCGCCTGCCGGTCGCAAAAAAACGGGAATCAGCGCCGCTCTTGGATCGGGCGGGCGCCATCCTCCTTCTGGTGGTGGGACTGTGGTGGTTTCTCTACTTGATTCTCACCACGAAGGGCATTCTCTCCTATTTTCTTGGCGACGAAGTGGTGGGGAGACTTGCGGGTGAGCATCACCGGAATGCCGGCCTATGGGGCGCCGTCAAAGTGTACCTGCCCATTCTCACCCTGGGCACGCTGCCCTGGTCGTTGAGTTGGATTGCGGCATGGAGACGGCTGCGCGCTCGCGGTTCCAAGAGCACGCGCCTCTGGCGTGCTTGGAGCGAGCGCCCCGCGCTCACTCTGCTCCTTCTTCTGATCCTGCTTCCCCTTGCGGTCTTCGTCCTCTCGCGCTCTCGGTTGCCACTCTACGTTCTGCCGCTCTTCATTCCCATCTCGCTCGCCAGCGCGCGCGCGTTTCAGCTCGCCTTCGAGGAACCCGCGGCCGATTTCCTTCTCTTCCGCCTGCGTTCGCGCGCTTGGGCCTTCTTGGGTGGATGGCTCGTCTTTCTTCTGTGTCTCCGCCTGGTCTATGCCTACTGGCCCAACGAGGCCGACGCGCGCGCCCTTCATTCAAGGCTTCCCGTGGCCCAGGCGAACGAACTCGTGGTCACCGATGGCGTTCGTTCCGTGCACGGTTTGGCCTTCTACGACGGACGAGTTCTGCGCTACGCGGCGTGGTCTAGGGACAGAGCGAAGGAAAAGGGTTGGGACACCCTGGACGAGATCCTCGGTGAGCTGCGCGATGATCCCGCGCTCCGCTATCTCATCTTGGTAAAACCCGAGGCAGTGGCAGAGCTGCAGGAGAGGGCGGCGTCTCACGGTCTGAGGATCGAGAGCACGGTGAAGGGGAAGAAGATCGTGGCGCTCTTGTGTGACGCAGAGCTGTTCTAGCCCAAACTTCCCAGGTGCTCGCACCCCACGACATACTTGCTGTTCTTGGACACCAAGAGGGGGAGACCCTCGAGCACGCGGCGGACCTGAATCGTTCTGTCGCGGTGCGCCTTGACTTCCACCACCAGCGTGCCGGGAGGTTGTGTGGCGAAGCTCAGATTGGGAGTGGCGCTACCCCACTGGCTCCAGTAGCTCTGGCGGATGTCGACCGTGACACGCACTGCGCGGTCCGCGGTTCGCAAGTAACTGCGAAGATAGCGGTTGATCATCACTGGCTGATCAAGATCACGCGAAGCGATGAGAATGTCCTGCGGCAGAGAAGCGCGGAGTACATCGAGAAATGCGCTCCAACTCGTGGCGCGCAGGTCGACGGCGGAGTGCAAGGGAAAGCTCCGCTTCCATCCCAACTTGCCGTGCTTGAGTTTGAACTCGATGTGACCGCCTCTGCCATCCAAGTCCTCGCCGTACCAACGGTAACGCAGCTTGCTGCGATCATTCACCCCGGCGTAGTTTTGGTTGAGACGGGAAAGGTCGCGGGAATCGAAATAGACGTTGTTCACCCAGCGATCGGGATAGAGCTTGCGCAGTCCCATCGGGTGCACGCGTAACTCGGCCAAGAGTCGCGGTAAGTAAGTCTCCGGCGCAGCCATTTTGATCTCGTAGCGCAGGTCTTCCGCCGGAATCATGATTTAGTTCCCCAAAACGTGAGAAGCATAGAGCTTCGCTACGTCGAAATCGCTCGTTTCCAGGAGACGTCCATCCAGGGTGACGGTACACCCGGTCTGTACCAGCGCGATTTTTTTGGCGCCAGGCAGGCTCAGATGGGTCGCCTCGAGAGAGGCGGGGCCGTAGACCGGTTTCTTGACATAAGCCGCCAGGCCGATCTTGGTGTTGCGGAATTCGCCATCTTGTAGAATTACCCGCGAGAGGTCCTTGCTGGCCGCCCCGATGCTAGCGTTTTCGACCCGCAGCTCACTCGCCCGCAGATTGGTTTCTTCCCCAGCCGAGATGGCCTTGTCGCTGATGCGCACGGCCTCGAAGCGGCGTACGTCGAGGACACTCCCGCTCAAGTCGAGCGCGTCACCCCCCACGTCGTGAAAGGAACAGTCCAGCACGGTTCCCCGCACGAAGTCTCCGTCGAGCGCATCGGAATGACAGTCCCCGATCACGCTGTTCTTCATGCTGAAGTCGCAGCGCACAAGATGGAGAGCGTCCTCGCCGCGATGCCCTTCGAAGCGGCAATCGCTAATAGCCACTGGGCTTTCGTACACCGTTACCCCGCCGCTCAGATCCCAACCCGGCCGGGCGACCCCAGTGGTAGCTTGGACCAGAAGGTGGCTCCACGAACTCAGCGAGTCCGCCCCCGAGAGGATCAGGCCTCCCCAATCCTCGGCTTGAGGCAGCAGTCGTACCGGTGCATTCTCAGTACCGGCGAGGTCGAGACGGGCGCGGGCCAGGATGACGGCGCCGTGCTTCATCTTCAGAGTTACTCCCGGCATGAAGCACGTAGGGACCGCGGGCAGGATCAGATCGTCCTCGAGCTGCCACTCTCCGGGTAACACGAGTAGTTCCTCAGACTTTGCATCCCATCGTAGCCATGGTTTGGTCCCGGCGAAGACCACGGGATCGGCGGGAGCCTCGGGGAGAATTGCGGGCTGCTCGAAACTCTCGGCTGCCGGACGAGCCGTACACTCACGCCGCGTGGCCGGCAGAGCGAAGCTCTGGAAGACGAGCTTCACCGTATCTCCCGCTGTCGGCAGCGGCAATGGCACGCGGAAGCTCTGCGAACGCAGAGCCTGCGTCTTCTCGTGGGCTGGAACGAAGAGCGGTGTCGGCAACTCCCAGCTTTCATCACCAACCTTCACGCCCAGGATTTCACTGGGGACGTCACACACCGAGTCGAGGCGAAGCTCGAGACTGTCGTCTGCGGCCTGGTACTCCGAGCTGAGTGCGACAAGAATCTTCAACTTTCCCCGGAAGAAGCGCTGTCCGTCGAGCAGTGCGGGAACCGGACTCTGAAGCTCTGGCCACTCGAGGTGCAGGGCCAAAAGCCGGTCGTGAAGACCCCTGCCATACTCGTCCATCAGGGAACTCGACCAGGTGGGATCGGAGTACTCCCACAGGGCCTTCATGTACTCGCGCAGGGCCTCTTCTTGCGCCAAGAACCGGCGCACCCAGGGATACCAGCCGCCGCGATTCATGGAAAACTGCTGCCCCGCAAAGAGATCGGAGCGCATCTTGTCCTCCTGCGACCAGCCCCAGGGTTCACCGTCGAAGGCGATCGGTTCCAGACGCGCCGTCACCGGATTGTAGTAGAAGCGGAGGTTGTGCCAGATGAGCGAGTGGTCTGCGCCCCAGATGCGGCACAGCGCGATGTAGTGCGCCATGAGCTTGACGTCGAACACCTCGCTGGGTTTCAGCTCGCCTCTCTGAAAGCCCTGGAGCAGGTGACGTGCCGCCTCCATCTGATTGCGCAAAATGGGGTCCTTCTCGAGCTTCGCCTGTTGGAAAAAGCTCACCTTCGCGGTCTCGAAATCGAGATGATCGAGATCGAACCAACCGAGCTGAAGTTCATCGTGCGCAATGCGGCGCTGCTCCCAGTGGGGGTCCTCGTCGAACTTGGCGATGGGGGCTTCGGCACGGTCCTGGCTCTCCAGCAGCTCTTTGCTAAAGTGCTCTTCGACCGCATAGATCCCCTTGGACTTTCCGTTGAAACTGAGCCTGACGAAATCGTAGCGCGGAGCGAGGATTCCCTCGCGGCGGACACTGTTCAAGAACAGCCACTCGCCGAGATACTGCCGCACCCAGGGCGCTTGCACCGAGAAGCGACGCATCCCGTGGTATTGTGTGCCCTTCTTCGTCTTCACTCTGAAGGACCACTTGTCGGTTTCGAAGTGGTCGGGCCAGTCTCCCTTGAGCCGCATTTTCACCGGGATTGTCTCGCCGTCGGCCTCCAACTCGGCCGGCACTTCGTCCTCGTCGGTGCTGAAGAGGAGCCCCACCCGCAGTGCTTCCTCGCGCTTGGCCAGGATCTTTTCGTAGTTCTTGAACTTCATGTGGAAGTGAATCTCATCCAACGGGGGCGCGTGCAGGCGGGCATGAATCAGGGATTTGGGCGCGTCGAGGAGCATGCCCTTGGGATCGTGCTTGACTCGCCGCAGGAAGTCCGGCTGCAAGAGTCCCAGACCGGCCGTGATGACCAGCAGCGCGAAGAGCAAAAGGAGTAGACGCGCGGGCCAGCGCAGTTTTCGCTCGCCCGTATCGAGGATCTTCATCGCGAATCAACCACCCAGGAAGTTCTGCTGTTCGACGAAGGTCACCCGCGCCCCGGGAAACGCGCTGCGTAGATGATCCATGCCGGCGATGAGTTCCTTGTCACCGCGGCAACGCACCAGATAACTCGCCTGAAGTTCGCCGTCGGCCACGTCCATGCGCCGCATGTCCGCGTAGCTGAGGTGTTCGGCGAGGACTCTGTGGATGGCCTCGAAGGTGGCGCGGCCGTCCTCCGAAGTGGGAACCACGATGTTCAGGAAGAGGTTTTCGTCCTTGCGACTGTTGCCGCTGCGCGCTACCAGCGCTCCCACAATGAGGATTACTGGTGCTGCAGCCAGGGCGGAGTATCGCTGGTCCGCTCCCAAGGCCAAACCCGCTGCGATACACAGGAAGAGGTAGGCCAGCTCTTCGGGCTCTTTGATCGGAGTGCGAAAGCGCACGATGGACAGGGCACCCACCAGCCCCAAGGACAAGGCCAGGGAGGATTTCACCACGCTGATGATCAGAATCGTGGTCAGAACGATGAAGGGGAAAGTCTTGGCCAGGGCCACTCGGTTGGAGAGGCTGCGGCCGAATCGAACATAGTGCCAGGCGAAGAGCAGCGACAGAATGATCCCCAGCCCCAGGTTCAAGAGCAGATCGCTGAGCGAGAGGGGGGTCGCCGCCAACTGGGTAATGCTATTGGGCATCGTTCCTCCTAGGATCCCGACGAGATTGCGCGAAAAGACTAGCAGAGGGCAGGCCAGGTGGCGATCCGCTTCCGCCCCTTGACAGGAAAGCGGGCTCAGAACATACTTTGATCGGTATCCGTACAAAGGGTGACCTTTGTTTCCAGCCGCAGACACTCATCTTTGGGAGTGGATCCTAGCTCGCATCTCTTCGGAGGTCCTCGCGTGAAGCAGCTCGTCGCGTTCTTGTTCGTCCTGTCGGTTCTCGCCCCTCAGTTGGGGTGCAGCGGTCGCGACCCCATGGACTTGGAGGTCTCCCGGGCCAAGATCGATCCCGTGGTCTTCGACGATGACTACAGCCCCGACGTCTACTTCCAGGCTTTTGCCCAGACAAACGTGGTCGCGGTCCAGCTGGATTCCGTCTACGCCTACAACGGTTACGCGCCCGACGGCGCCCGCTCCCTCAAGATCAACATCGCGCCCGGCGGATCGGCGCTGGGATCCTACTCCGGAGGAGTCTTGACCTCGGTGGCCAGCCGCGATTTCCTCGACTACAACGCGCTGAGCTTCTGGGCGCGCGCCGATCGAGACATCTCGCTGGATTTGGCGGGCTTTGGCAATGACAACACCGGCACTTCGCTCTACGAAGCGAGCCGGTCGGGTATCCCGCTCACGCGAGACTGGCAGCACATCATCGTCCCCATACCCAACCCTTCCAAGCTCATCGCCGAACGCGGGCTCTTCACCTTCGCAGAAGGATTGGAGGAACAGTATCCGGACGGGTACGACATCTGGGTCGACGAGATCCGTTTCGTCAAGGTCGATAGCCTCACCGTCTTTCGTCCCACCCTACGCTCGGTGAATCGTCAGTACTTTGTGGGCTCCACCGTGAATCTGGACGGGGCCTCCACCGTCTTCCAGCTGGGCAACACCTTCCTGCCGGTCAATCACTCGCCTAACTACTTCGATTTCGAATCCTCCGATCCTTCTGTGGCCAAAGTGATCCGGGGCAGGGTCCAGGTGAGCGGCGTGGGAAAGGCGACGATCACCGCGACCTTGCAGGGCTATCCCGCCATCGGCAGCGTGTCGGTTGCCGGCTACGAGCCTCCTCGTGCGGCACCTCCCACGCCCACGCTTCCGGCTTCCGACGTGATTTCCTTGTGGAGCGACACCTATCCCAACGTCACGGTCGATACCTGGAGGGCCGATTGGGGGGGCGTCACCACGCAGGTCGAGGACTACACGGTGGGCAATCGCCACATGAAATTGTATTCCTCGCTGAATTGGGTGGGCATCGATTTTCTGAACAAGAAGATCGATGCCAGCAGCATGACCCATCTGCACGTGGACGTCTATGCACCGGCTGGTACCAACTTCAAGCTCAAGGTGGTCTCGTTTCCCTCCCAGCTCACGCATTCGGTGGAAACGCAGGAGAAGATCTTCAACGCCACCTCCACGCCGGCGTTTCATCCCGGCTCGTGGTCCTCGTTGGAGATTCCGCTGACGGATTTCCAGTTGCCTACCGATTGGGACTGGAGTCGCATAGGCGAGCTGGTACTCGCTTCGACAGACGCACAACTCGTGCTTGTGGACAATCTCTACTGGCACAAATAAGATCAGCCTCGCTGAGCCAGCGCCTCTCACGAAGTTGGGCGGGATGCAAAACCACAACCTGAATCGCAGGGGTCTGCGGCGTACCGATGCTGACGGTCCGCGCCCCTTGGCCGATGCCGTCCTACGGCTCATCTGGCAGGAACGCCGGATCTCCCGCGCGGAGATCGCGCGGAACGCCAAGCTCTCCCGTTCTACCGTCTCGGAAATCGTCAATGAGATTCTTCCCATGGGACTCATCGCTGAAATCGGGGAGGGCCCATCCCGTGGCGGCCGACCGCCCATCGTGCTGGAGTTCCGGGACGATGCCTGCGTCATTCTGGGGGTGGAGATGGGCGCGACCCACGTGGTGGTCACCCTCATCGATCTGCGTGGGAAGGTGCTGAGCTGGGAATCGCGTGAGCACCCCGTCCGCAGCGATCCCGCCGGAACCCGTAGACTCATCGCCGAGCTGTGCAAGGCCTGCCTCTTGGCCTCCGCGGTGGGAGATCGTCCCCTGGTGGGAATCGGAGTCGCGGTGCCATGTCCGGTTGACCCTTTCGGAAACCACCGTCTTTCCACCGTCGTGCTCCCCAAGTGGGAGGGCGAACTGGGACTCGAGGAACTCGCCAAACAGTACGAGGTCCCTCTGATGGTCGACAATGACGCCAACCTGGGGGCGCTGGCCGAGCACTGGTGGGGTGTGGGGCGTGGAGTGGACGACATCGCCTACATCAAGGTCGCGACCGGGATCGGTTCGGGTCACGTGGTTGGAGGCGAAATCTACCGGGGTGCCACGGGCGTGGCGGGGGAGATCGGTCACATTGCGATCGACCCGCAAGGAAAGCCCTGTATCTGTGGGCTGCGCGGGTGCTTGGTCACCCTGATCGGGGGGCAGGCTTTGCTGGAGCGGGCGGCGGAACTGCGCAGCGAGTACCCGCGGAGCACCCTGGCGAAAGGGGAACCCAGCGTGCGGGAGATCGAGGATGCAGCGCTGGCCGGCGATCCTCTGGCCCTGCATGTCGCGCAGGAAGCGGCCAACTACTTGGGTCGAGCCGTGGCCAGTCTCTTGAATCTCATGAACCCCTCGCTCGTGATCGTGGGGGGAGATCTGGCCAGGCTGGGGGACCTGCTCATCCACCCCCTGCGCGATACGGTGGAGAAGAGAACCTTGGTCAGTTCGGTTGCAGCGGCTCAGATTCGCGCCAGTGAGCTGGGCTTTCGTTCCACCGCGATCGGCGCAGCGACCCTGGTTCTCAAGGCTGCCCTGGCCGACTCCCGGCTATTCCCGCGCGTCCCCGCTCCTAAATCGCCAGCTGCACATAGGTCCTGATCTCCCATTCGCGTCCCAGGGGCAGGCCCTCTGGATAGAGTGAGCCTTCGGCCGGTGCCGTCGCGCCCTCTGGTTGGTAGCGATTGGAGTAGCGATTCAGGGTACGGAAGGTGCCCTGAACTCCGATACGGGTCTGCGGAAGATCGAACCAGCGCGGCGTACCCAGAGTGAACGAGACATCCGCCATCAGCTGCAACGGGAAGGTCAGGTTGTGGTCGTGGTGGTAGTCGTACGGTCCGTAGTCGTGGACCTTCACGAAGCCGGCCAGGGAGATGGATGGCCAGACGATTCGACTGTCCACACCGACCCGGTGTACGAGACGTGGATTGTCTCCGTTGGGCTCGGCCGTCCCGTAGTAGAAGTGACTGATCATGCGAACCCGCGAACTCAGGCGATGGATCGTCCTGCCGTGCAGCTCCCAAAGGTCGCGCGCGGGCGTGGCTCCGGGGAACGCTAGAATGGTGTTGTCGGCGGAAATGAACAGACCGGCGTCCGCCGTGGTGTGATGACGCTTGAGGCTGAAGCCCAGGCTCGCCGCGAACTTGGCGTCCTCGCGAAGGTCGCTGTCCCAAGCCCACATCCAGGTCGCGGGAGTGGGGTCGTAGGTGATCATCAACTCACCGCCGGTGGTCTCGCGGTTGGCGCGAACTGCGAAGGGGTCGTCCAGGACGTTGCGGGGACGTCCCGTGGTGCCGGCCAGATCGCTCGAGTTCGGCATCGGACCCACGATGGGTTTTTGCCAGAGAAAGTTTGGTCCGATCTGCCAGTTGCCCATCGTGACCGCTACCCCCGAGAGCGCGTTGACCTGGTTGCCCATTCCGCTATCTCTGAGATCCCAACCGGTGAAGGTGGGAATAGCGGTCGGGCCTGCTTCGGCCACGAGGCCCATGTAGGCACCCTCACCGTACCAGTGCCAGCGTCCGTGCTCCCAGGTGAGCTTGCCCTTGAAACCGAAAGTGTCCTCGGGCTTGATCTTGTCCTGGCGAACGTCTTCCGGTGCTACGGGGCCGCCAGCGTCGACGATTTTCTCGTCCACGAGCTGGAAGGTCTCCCCCACGCGCGGTTGTCCCGACCAGAGGAGGCCGCCCTCGAAACCGAAGGGTCCCAGGCCGGTCTGCATTTGCAGCGAGGCTTTCCGCGTAGAACGAATCGGAATCGCGATCGAGCTGGTCGCCTGCGTACGCTGGGTGAAATCCTCCTGGTACATTCCGGTCCATTCGATTCCGGCCAGCTTGCGGTCGTACTTGAGGAAGACGGCGGGGTTGGCTCCCCACCACAACTGCGGTCCCATAGCCAGCTTGAAGCCGTTGAAGAACTTCTTGCCCGCGATCTCGAAGCCGATCGGCGCTTCTCCATTGTAGATGTCCAGGTTCTCTCCGTAGAAGGCGTCGCGATACAGTCCGAAGAAATCGCCCTCGTACTGCCAGTGCAGATGGCCGGTGCGATAGAAGCTGTCGAGCTTGAACCAGCGATCATCCCAGCTGAGATCGGCCTGATAGACCTTTACGCGCTCGAGCGACTGCACCTCGACCGGATTGCCGTTCTCGTCGAGGAAGGTCTGAGGGCGTCCGCGGTTTTCGTAGAAGATCTCGTCGATGGGATTCTGGGGAACGTTGCCCAGAACGTTGAGCGAGAGCCTGCCGATGACGCCTTCGTTGGGCTTGGCTTCGATCTCGGCGAAGAACGACTCCCCGTGGTCGAAGCCCAGGAAGGAGGGATAGGAATCCTGTGGATTCGTACTTTTTGGGGTCGAGATGTTCTTTCCGCCCGTGCTGTAGCTCTCGAATTCCATCCGCAAGCCCGACACGCGCACTTTCTTGAGCAGATCCGCCTCGTAACTCGCGGCATCTCCGCGGGCCTTCAAGACTTCCGCCATCGGTTCGATCGCGCGGAAGTGCTTGCGGATCGTCTGCAAGTCGGTGGTCGAGGCGTAGGGGTCGAGCACGAACGCGTCGCGGAGAGCGTAGTACGCCGCGCGCGGATAGACCTCGTAGAAGCCCTGCGCGTCGGGGAATCCCTTCGCGGTGATGCCCCACCACTCCTCGTTCATGTTGTTGTCGCCCTCACGGTAGTCGGTCGGGTAACCGCCGTTGGGCCAGGAGGCGTTGGTGTCATGGATGTCCAGCCGGCTGTCCTGACCGAACTTCCACCAACCGTCGCTCCACTGGAAGATCAAGCCTCCGATCGCGTTGTTGGCCTGACCCTTTCCCGCCGACTGCTCGTAGATCTCTTCCCACTGTCCGAGCAGGTAGTAGGCCTGGGAGGCCTGGTCTTCCTTCATGGTGATCGCGTTGAAGGCATCCGCTCCGAATTCCGTGAAGAGGGCGGGGATACCGAGCTTGTCGTGAACTACCTGGAAGAAGTCGCGC
This sequence comes from Candidatus Krumholzibacteriota bacterium, assembly GCA_963727455.1. Taxonomy (GTDB): domain Bacteria; phylum Krumholzibacteriota; class Krumholzibacteriia; order JAJRXK01; family JAJRXK01; genus JAOZPE01. The sequence continues at coordinate 171,397 of CAVSGG010000017.1, forward strand.
GCGGAAACACCGCGATACACGTTCGAACCGAAGACATCGAGGCCCGGGCATTCTTGGGCGATGATATCGATGTACTGCACGTCACCGTTCGCGATCGCCACCGGATGATCGGGGTCACGCTTCTTGATGTCCTGGATGATCTCTCCGAAGAGGGAGTAGAGAAATCGCGCGCGGGCCGCATTCTGTTCCCCTTTGGGCAGGGCCTCGATTTCGAACGAGGACCAGGATAGACCGTAATTGTTCTCGTTTCCCAAGAGCCACATGAGAACGCCCGGAGTTCCCTTGTAACGATCGACCTCCGCCGCCAACCGTTCCTTGAGGAACGCCCGCACCTTGGGGTCGCTGTAATCGGTTGTGGGATACCAGACACCGTCGATGGTCACTCCATAGCGGCCGACCGTATCGTTGAGGATGGTGTAGATCCCGTAGTTCCTCCACATGTACTCGATCCAACGCGGCTGCATGCCCGGCGCCTGTCGGATGGTGTTGATCCCCATGGACTTGAGCAGGGGCATTTCGCGGGCGAGGACCGCCACGATGAAATCGTCCGGCTGCCCCCAGAAGTCGTAGCTGTAGTTCTGCCCGATGGGTAGGTAGCCCCAGTTCATCCCGAAGACCATGAAGTCCTGGCCGTCCACCTGGAGCCGGCTGCCCTCCGCGTCGTTCACGACCGTGATGGAAGGCAACTCGGTGCCGCTCGCCCGCGCGCTGCCGGCGGCAAGCAGTAGGGGCAGAACCAGGATCATCCTCCAACTCACCCGGAGCAGACGGAGTCGTAAGGAGTTGCTACTTGGGATCGGTTTCACGGGATTCCCCTCGAGTCTGGGTGGAAGTGGAGGCCGCGGCGAGTTTCGCCGGGATCTCGACGACAGCATTCGCGGAAACGACCTCTTTGTAGTAGTGGGCGCTGTCTTTGGGCAGTCGCTGTTGGGAGTCGAAGTCGACGGAGAAGATGCCGAACTTCTTCTTGTAGCCAAAGCCCCACTCGAAATTGTCCAGCAGCGACCACAAGAAATACCCTTTCAGTGGCACGCCGTCCTCGATGGCGCGGTGAGCTTCTGAGAGGTGCGCGCGCAGGTATTCGATTCGCTTGGTGTCGGCAATGCGATCCAGGGAATCGACGGAGTAGTCGTAGGCGGCGCCGTTCTCGGTGATGTAGATCTCGCGCGGTCCGTAATCCCGGTGGACACGAAGCAAGCTCTCGTAGAGCCCTTGAGGGTAGACCTCCCAGCCCATGTCGGTCAGCTCATGAGGTGGGGCCACCTTCAGGTCCTTGGGACGCCCATCCGCTCCGCCCTTCATTACGACTCGGCTGTAGTAGTTCAGTCCCAGAAAATCCAGGGGGGCGGCGATGGCCAGCATGTCGCCATCCTGCACAAAGGGCAGCTTGGGACCTTTCAGGTGACCCGCGCGAATCCTGTCCTCCACCGCATCGGGGGGATAGGAGCCCAGGAACAGGGGGTCGAGGTACCAACGGTGGAAAAAGCCGTCGAACCAGCGCGACGCGTCGCGGTCCCTCGCGCTGGAACTGGCCGGATGCGCCGGGCAATGGATGATGACGATGCCCAGTTTCACGCGCGGCGACTCGTCACGCATGACTTTACAGGCCCAGCCGTGGGAGAGCAGTAGATGGTGGGCCACACGGAGCGCCTCGGAAGGATCGGTGTGTCCGGGCGCGTGATGCCCCTCCTCGTGTCCCAGAGTCGTCACGCACCACGGTTCGTTGTGGGTCACCCAGCGATCGACGCGATCCCCCAGCCGGCGGACCACTGCCTGGCTGTATTCGACGAAAGCCTTGGCCGTGTCGCGCTTGCTCCAGCCACCGCGTTCCTGGAGCGCCTGCGGCAGGTCCCAGTGATAGAGGGTGGGGAAGGGCTCGATGCCGGCTTGCAGCAACGCGTCCACCAGGGCGTCGTAGAAGTCGAGTCCGGAGCCATTGAGCTGCCCGTAACCGCGCGGAAAAACTCGCGGCCAGGAAATGGAGAAACGGTACGCCCCGAGGCCAAGCCACTTCATCAGCGCCAGGTCTTCCCGCCAGCGGTGGTAATGGTCACAGGCGATATCGGGGGTGGAGGCGTCCTCGATGGCCCCCGGCCGGGCCGCAAAGCGATCCCAGATGGAATCGCCGCGGCCACCTTCGTGCCGGCCGCCCTCGATCTGCTGGGCGGAGGTAGCGACCCCCCATACGAAGTCCTTCGGGAACTCCAAATTGGCCATGCTGCTCCGACTCTTCCCGGGTGCCGCCTCAGGGACGGGAGTCCTTCCCCGGGGCTGGTCCGGCGAATTCCCTGAAAAAGAATCTTTGTTCGGACTCCGAACATAGTGTATGATAGCAAGGGCGGTGTCAAGCCCGCTCTTCCTCTGAGTTTCTCCGAAAGAGAGGTCACTACAATGCGAAATCTGGTCATCGCCGTCCTGGCCGTCACGGCGCTTCTCTACCCACTCGCGACCCTCGCGCAGCCTTTGGCTTCGTATACACAGAATTTCGAGAGCCTGGTCCAGAGCGACGCCAACGCTCTGACCAACGACGGTTGGCTGGTTTACGGAAACGTCTATGACACCGACGGTACCACCTATCTGTACGGTTACGGTTCCTACCCGGCGCCCAACAACGGCGCTGCATTCTGTCAGATCGCCATTGGCGAAGGTGGATTGGAGCAGGGCGCACAGCAGCTCGTCGTGTTCAGCGACTACGAGAACACCGATCACGCTTTGGGCTACTACATCGAGTCCAACGTCTTTCAGGAGCAGCCGATCGGCAGCGATGATGTCGGGAACACTTGGGTCTTCGAGTTCGACGCGAAGCTCGGCAATTTGGAACTCCTTTCTACCGCCTTGGCCTTCATCAAGACCATCGATCCGAACAACGGCTATGCGACCACCAACTTCATCACTTCGGACATGACGAGCATTCCCTCGACATGGAATCACTACTCGCTGTCCATCACGATCGACGCGGGCCTGGTCGGCCAGTTGTGTCAGTTCGGTTTCTCGAACACCGCAACCCTGTACCAGGGTTCGGGGGTCTTCTACGACAACATCAGCTTCCATCTGCAGGACGTGACGGGGACCACTCCAGTTCGTGCCTCAGTCGATGCGATCCTGCACCAAAACTACCCGAATCCCTTCAATCCCAGCACGAGCATCGAGTTCACCCTGAACAAGTCGCAGAGCGTCGAGCTTTCAGTCTTCGACATCGCGGGCCGTCGCGTGACCACTCTGCTGAAGGGCACCCTGGGCGAAGGTGATCATACGGTGCGTTGGAACGGACGGAGCGAGAATGGCGCTTCTGTGGCTTCAGGACGCTACAGCTACGTCTTGCGGACGCAGAGCGGAGAGCTGTCGGGAAACATGATTCTCTTGAAGTAGAAACCCCTTGCCGCGAGAGATGGCGATGAAGACCAAGTCCAATCCCACGCCGGAAGTGCGCCCTGGGGAGATCCTCGGGGAATTCCCCAAAGGAGAATTCGTTCGTTTGGACGGGGAGATGTACTACCGGATCGCGGCGTACGACCTTCTCGAGCCCTTCCTGATGAGCGTGCCGAGCAACACGGACCTCTGGATGTTCGTTGCCTCGGGTGGTGGGTTAACAGCCGGTCGCGTCGACGCCGACGGAAGTCTGTTTCCCTACCGAACGGTGGACAAACTGCACGATGCCCATTATCACACGGGTCCTCTCAGCTCGATACAGCTCGAGGGAGCCGAAGGAAGGGTCCTACGCTGGGATCCGTTCGCGAGCGATGCGCTGCACAGTGCCGCGATCGAGAGGAACCTCTACAAAAATCCCTTCGGCAATCGGCTGGTGTTCGAAGAGATCCATCACGAACTCGGTCTTGCGTTTCGCTATCGCTGGGCGGCTTGTGATGAATTCGGTTGGGTGCGGACGGTCACTCTCGAGAACCGCTCCGAACGATTGGCGCGGATCACAGTGCTGGATGGACTCAGAAACATCCTTCCCTACGGTGCTCCACTCTCACTCTATCAGCAGGCGAGCAACTTGATTGACGCCTACAAGCGATCCGAGGTAGATCGAGAGACCGGACTCGGCATTTTCTCGCTCACCTCCTGTATTACCGACCGGGCAGAAGCTCTGGAGATGCTCAAGGCGAACACCGTCTGGTGTTGCGGTCTGCAGAGATTCAAGGTCCATCTTTCGCTGGATGTGGCGAAGGACTTCCATGCACGGAAGGTATTGGGCGAAGACAAAGTGCTGAGCGGTGCCCGCGGCAACTATCTGGTAAGCGCGCCCTTGGAAGTGAAACCGGGGGAGGTCGCTCGCTGGCACATCGTGGGCGATACCGGTTCGGATCAGGTTCGAATCGCCGCTCTCCGGCGGAAACTCCTCGAGGAAGATGATCTCAGCGCAGTCGTGGAAGAGAAGCTTCGCGAGGCGGAGAGAGATTTGCGACGTAACGTGGGAAGCGCGGACGGCCTGCAGCTAACCGCGCACCCGGAAAACTGGGTGCATCATTTCACGAATGTTCTGTTCAACAACATGCGCGGAGGAGTGTTTTTCAACAACTACTCCGTTCCTATCGGGGACTTCCGGGATTTTCTGCAGGTACGAAATCGTGAGGTTGCGAAGCGGCGCGCGTCGACCCTCGAGTCGTTGTCGAATTTCTCCGAGATCGAGGAAATTCAAGCCGTGGCACGGGCCTCGCACGATCGCAACTTCGAACGCCTGAGCTACGAGTATCTGCCTCTCTACTTCGGACGCCGTCACGGTGATCCCAGCCGTCCCTGGAATAGCTTCTCCATTCGAACCAAGAACGAAGCGGGCGTGAAGATTCTGAATTACCAGGGCAACTGGCGCGACATCTTCCAGAATTGGGAAGCACTAGGCGCGTCCTTTCCGGGATTCCTTCCCAGCATGGTAGCCAAGTTCGTCAATGCCTCCACGGTGGACGGGTTCAACCCCTACCGCATCACGCGCGACGGAGTGGACTGGGAAATCGCGGAAGCAGATGACCCCTGGAGCAACATCGGCTATTGGGGCGATCATCAGATCATCTACCTCTTGAAGCTTCTGGAGAACCTGGATCGCCATCAACCGGAAGCGCTGGGCAAACTGCTAGGTCAGGAGATCTTCAGTTACACCGAAGTTCCCTACCGAATCCGTCCCTACGAGCAAATTCTGAAGAATCCGCGTCAGACCATCGACTTCGATCATGCCCTCGCGGCGCGCATCGAGCAGAGAGTCAAGTGCCTGGGAACCGACGGGAAACTTCTGTCAGCGGCCGATGGCTCCACCTACCATGCGAATCTCTTCGAGAAGCTGTTGGTGCCGGCCCTCTCCAAGCTGTCGAATTTCATCCTCGATGCCGGCATCTGGATGAACACTCAGCGCCCTGAATGGAACGATGCGAACAACGTGCTGGGGGGCGGGGGCGTCTCGGTGGTCACCCTTTGTCACCTCAGGCGCTACCTGGCGTTCATCGGGGAGCGATTCGAGCGATCGACGCAGGCCGAATTCCCCGTCGCGGGCGAGATCATCGATTGGTTGGACGGCATCGAAGTCACTCTTCGCGAGGAGCACGAGCGACTCTCGGGCGAAGAATTGGGCGCGGTCGATCGCAAGCGCATGATGGACGCTCTGGGGAGCATCTTTTCGCGATACCGCGATCAGGTCTACGCGAACGGATTCTCGAAAAAGCGCAGCCTAGAGGCGTCCAGGGCCGCCGCACTCTGTCGGCTCGCTCTCGCGCTTATCGATCGGGCGATCGACGCCAACCGCCGCGAGGACGGGCTCTACCACACCTACAATCTGCTGGAGATCGACGAGGTCCAGGGAACGGCCGAAGTGATCCACTTACAGGTCATGCTGGAAGGCCAGGTCGCCGCGCTCAGTTCGGGGCACCTGTCTCCCGAAGAGGCGCTGGAGATTCTGCAGCGGCTCTTCAGCAGTTCGCTCTACCAGGCACAGCAACGCAGTTTCCTGCTCTATCCCGATCGGGAACTCCCGGGCTTCATGGCCCGGAACGTCATTCCGAGCGGGCGGGTGCAATCCATCCCACTCCTCGTCGATCTCCTCGCGCGGGGCAATCGTTCGATCGTGGCGCGTGACGCGGAAGGAATGTTCCGTTTCCACGGGGAGTTCAAGTGCGCGCACGACTTGGCCCTTGCGCTGGAAGTTCTCGAGGAGCAGGAGGAATGGCAGAGCGGGGTCCGCCGGGACCGCGAGCAGGTTCTCGATCTCTTCGAAGAAGTCTTTGCCCACAAATCTTATACCGGGCGCTCCGGAGTCATGTTCGGCTACGAGGGCCTGGGCTGCATCTACTGGCACATGGTGGCCAAGCTGTTGCTGGCCGTGCAGGAGAACTTCCTGCGGGCGGAGGAGATCGGTGCATCGGCGTCGGTGCGCGAGGACCTGGCCAGCATGTATTTCAGGGTGCGTGCTGGGATCGGCTACGAGAAGTCCGTCGAGGAATACGGCGCTTTTCCCACTGATCCCTACTCTCATACCCCGGCCAGCGGAGGAGCGAAACAGCCGGGCATGACCGGTCAGGTCAAAGAGGAGATTCTCACGAGGCGCGGCGAGCTGGGCGTGAAGGTCCAGGAGGGCTGCCTGCGTTTTCATCCCCAACTTCTGAGCCAGCAAGAGCTTCTCGAGCAGCCCGAGGTTTTCCATTATTTCGACCTGGCCGGAGAAGAGCAGACCCTCGCCTTGTCCGAGGGCAGTCTGGTATTCACCTTGTGTCAGGTACCGGTGGTCTTCCGGCGCGCGGCGGCGAAGCCGTGCATGCTGCTCGAGTTTGTCGATGGCAACTCGAGACTGGTGCCCGGCGATACCCTTCCGCCCGAGTTGAGCAGCGAGCTCTTCTCGCGCAGCGGCCGCATCCAGAAGATCACGGTGGACCTTGCAATAGGCAGCTTCCGCTCGAACAACCGGAGATGACGATGCACCTGAAAAAGCTCTGCTACGCGCTGGTGATTCTGATTTGTCTGGCCACGGTTCCCTTCGGCCAGGCGCGGGCACAGTGCATTCTTGCCAATCCCAGCTTCGAGCTGTCCGGATCGGGGGGGCATACCTTTGGCGGCTGGGAGCAGTTCGGCGCGGTAGGTTCCGTGACCGTCGCATCGCACGGTGCCAAAGCTGCGCGCGTCTCGGGTCCGAACTACGGAGGTTGGGACGTGTCCGCCTATTGGCAAAGCCAGGATTGCTCGGTGGGCGAGCAGTGGAAGGTCACGGGGCACGTCCTGGTGCCCTCCAGCAAGCCTCTGGTGGGAGATTGCATTGCACTGGTGAACGTCGAGTGGCGCGATTCGGGGGGCAACCTCATCGACTATGATTCCTTCACCGTGGCCGATGCCGGCTCTCCGACCGATACCTACCTGGATTTCGATGTGACGAGCGGTCCGGCGCCTTTGGGCACGGTCTCCGCCCGTCTGTTGCTGGGGGTTCTGCAGAGCCCCAGCGATCCGAGCCCTGACGTCTACTACGACCAGGTCACCTTCTTTTCGACTTCCTATCCGACGATCGACGATGTGCAGTGGAACGACTTTCCCGGCGGGAAAACCGTGAGCTTCGGCGGGTACACCTGGCGCGTCAAAGGGCCCGGATTCTACGGTCCCGGAGCCAATCTCTTCTGCGACTCGTCGGACTGCGTTTGGGTGGATGCGAGCGACCAACTTCATATCACGCTCAAGAACCGCAGCGGTTCCTGGTACAGCACCGAGGTCGTGAATGAACAGGCATTGGGCTACGGGGACTACATTCTGACTACGGTGGGCCGTCTGGACCTCATCGATCCGCAGGCCGTGCTAGGGATCTTTTTGTGGCAGTACGGTCCCTGCTGGGATGAGGGCTATCTGTGGTGGAATCCCTTCAACGAAATCGACATCGAATACAGCCGCTGGCAGAACCCCTCAGCCGACATCGCCCAGTTCGTCGCGCAGCCTTTCGACTATCCCGGCAACATTACGCGCTTCGACGCTAGCTTCACGGCAAATGAGGTCACCAGTCATGCGATGCGCTGGTTGCCCGACCGCGTAGAGTACCGCGTATGGCGCGGAGGCCCACAGGACGAATCTCCGGCGAACCTTATCGCCTCGTGGACCTACACGGGGCCGCACATTCCCCGTCCGGAGCAGCCCCGCATGCACCTGAACCTGTGGAGAATCGACGGCACGCCGGCCTCGAACCAGGAAGTGATCTTCCAGGATTTCACTTTCATTCCCGAGGGGGGCGCCACCGCGGTGGAGGAGGGGACCTCCCGTTCGATTCCCTCGCACGCGGCAGCTCGTCTCTATCCCGCGGTTCCCAATCCTTTCAACCCCCAAACGACCCTGCGCTTCGAGCTGGCAAAGGACGGGCAGGTACAGCTGCAGGTCTTCGACCGCAGCGGCCGCCATGTGCGGACTCTGGAAAATCGCTACCTCACGGCGGGTGCGCACTGGGCCGTGTGGAACGGGAAGGACGATCAGGGCAGGGCGGTGGCTTCAGGGGTGTACTTCCTGCGCTTGAGCGGTGAGGGCTTTCAGGAGAGCCAGAGGGTGGCGCTGGTGAAGTAGGGTCCTTGGCCAGGCCCTGCGGGGTGAGGGCTCTCCGGACAGTTCATGATCTCAAGGACAGAACCGACCCCACGATCTCAAGAGCAGAATAGAAAGGAAGAGGGGCCCGGAGATTCCGGACCCCTCTTTCTTCGCTGGAAACTCGATTCCAAATTTCAGGCTTAGCGATACAGCGCCTTGACCTTGCCCCAGCTGGAAGCCTGGGTGGGAATTGCACCGTTCATGTAGAAGCTCAGGTTATCGTAGAATATCCCCGAAGGTTCGTAGTTCGCGGCGCGGTTCGAGAAGCCGAACTGCAGAACCTGGCCGGCCAGAGCCGGGTCGATCGCGATCGAAAGAGCGTAATCGCCCCAGGTGGTGGGAATACTGGTCATGTCGACCGTGATGTAATTCGTGGTCGCATAGCCGGCGCCCGGATCCAGGGTCTTGATGAAGGCCAGGGCAGTGGAAGCGCCGGCCAGATCTCCATGCTTGGCCTGGAAAGTGAAGTACCAGGTTTGGCCGACGTCGCCAGCACCGATTGTCTGCTCATGGAACACGTTGGATTCGATGATGTTGCCATTGGCGTGATCGCCATTGTTGTAGTCGCTGAACACGGACAACTGCTGGACGCCCTGGGCAGCGCCACCCTGACCGTCCGCGATCGTGCAGAACGCGTAGGGGGGGCCACTGTTGGGGGCGGGATAGACACCGTAGCCGTAGAGGTAGCTGACACCGTCGGGGGCGAAGACGTTACCGAAGACCAGCCAGCCGTCGGCAGCAAGCGCGCCGGTATCGGTCAGACCGAGGCCCTCGAAATCTTGGCTGTAGCCCACCAGCTGAGCGCTCGCCAGCACCGGCACCAGGCAGATCAGCAACACGGCCGCGAAAATAGCAGTAGCTCGATTGATCATCTCGATATCCTCTCGTTAATGCGATCCTGTTTTCTTGCTACCGAAAGGCACTTGGAATCGGCGCAGTCTCCCCACAGCGGCAGTAGTGGCTGATTCCCGTACCTCTAGTCTATACTATGTTCGGTGACCGAATCAAGTCGAAGATTGACCCGGAGCAGCAAAATCACGCAAACTGGCCCAAAATTCTGTTGACCGCTTCGCCGGCGAGGGGTACTTTGTTCGTATGTCGAACAAAGAAGCCGCTTCCCAAGCCTAGCCTCGGCAAGCCCAAGTTCCCCAACGAGATGGCGCCATGAACCCAGCCGTGCACGCCAAGACAGCTCCGGAGGACCGGGTTCCTTTCCTGCAGCGACTGGCCTACGGCTCAGGCGCCTTCGTCAACAACCTGCTGGCCGCGGCGAGCGGCGGCATGATGATCGTGCTGAATCTGGGCTTGGGGATGAATCCCGGCCTGGTCGGCCTGCTAGGGGCTCTGCCTCGTCTCACCGACGCCTTTACCGATCCCCTCATGGGATACATTTCGGACAACACCCACACCCGCTGGGGACGGCGGCGGCCCTATATTTTCAGCGGCGCCATCGCGGCGGGGGTGATCTTCGCTCTCCTATGGCAGTTGCCGCGGGGACAGAGCGAGACCTTCTACTTCGTCTTTTTCCTCGTCGGTTCGATTCTCTTCTACGCCGGCTACACGGTCTTCGCTACCCCCTGGGTCGCTCTGGGCTACGAACTCACGCCGGACTACAATGAGCGCACGCGCCTCATGGGAACCCAGAATTTCATCGGTCAGCTCGCGTACGTCGTCTCGCCCTGGTTTCTGTGGATCATGAACTCCGGCAGGTTCTTCCCGGATCAGGTCTCTGGAGCGGCCGGACTGGCCATCATCGTCGCCGTGGTTGCCATCGGCTTGGGAATTCTGCCGGCGATCTTTCTGCGGGAACGCATGAAGCAGGTGGCGGCGGAGGAAATGGACCTCAAGTCGGAGCCCGGGGCCAGCGGTCTCCTGCACAACATCAAGGAATTTTTGAGAGGTTCGAAGGTCACGCTTTCCAACGGGCCCTTCCTCAAGTTGTGTATGGCTACCTTTCTCGTCTTCAACGGTTTCATGCTCATCGCCTCCTTTCAGTATTACGTGATCATCTACTACGTCTGCGGTGGTGACCAGACCGCGGGCGCCAAGTACGCCGGCCTGGCCGGTACGGTGGGCGCGGTGTGCACTTTCGCCGTCGTGGCATTCGTCACCTGGCTCGGCACGCGGATCGGAAAGCGGCACACCTTCTTCCTTGCGATCGGACTCTCCATCATCGGTTATGGTCTGAAGTGGGTTTGCTACAACCCCCAGATGCCTCTTCTGGTGGTTCTCCCCGCACCCCTGATGGCCTTCGGCTTGGGCGGGCTGTTCACGCTGGTTCCCTCCATGATCGCCGACGTGGTCGACACCGATGAACTCACGACCCACGAACGACGCGAAGGGATGTTTGGCTCCATTTTCTGGTGGATGGTGAAACTGGGCATGGCCGCGGCGCTGGCGGGCGGCGGCTATCTCCTGAACGCCACCGGTTTCAACGTCGATCTGGGGGGAAATCAAGCCGCGCGGTCCATCATCCTCTTGCGGCTGTGCGACGCGGGAATTCCCATGCTGACTTCGGCCCTGGCAATCTGGGCTGTGTCACGCTTCCCCATCTCCGAGGAGAAGGCCCTTCAAGTGCGCCAGGAGTTGGAACGTCGCCGAGGACGCGCGCCGGTGGTCGAGGCTCTGAAGGGATAGGATCATGCAGTTGCGCGGCGCAGTGCTTATCCTGCTCTTAGTCCTCTTCGCTGCTGGTCCCGTGGAGGCTACCCGCGGCGGAGCCGTGACCGGTTCACTTTCCCCAGGAGGAGAACCGTTTTCCATGCGCCCACTTCAGCTGAATCTACAGGGCATCTGGATCGGCAACGCGATCTGCTATAGCCCCTATCGCGACGGGCAGAACCCCGACGGCGCTTCCCCCAGCTCCGCGCAGCTTCGCGAGGATTTGCAGCTGATGCTGCCTCACTGGAATCTGCTGCGCACCTACGGGTCCTCGGGTTACGTCGAAGAGCTTCTCTCAATCATCCGAGAGGAAGAATTGCCCATGCGAGTCATGCTGGGGGTTTGGCTCACGCCGCGGGATTCAACGGCGAACGTGCGAGAGATCGACGAGTCGATTCGCCTGGCCAATGCGTTTCCTACGATTGTCATCGCGGTATGCGTGGGGAACGAAACGCGCGTCGCTTGGTCGGACCACCGTCTACCGGTGGAAGTTCTCGTTGATGCGATTCGTCGCGTGCGGGGAAGGGTCGAGGTCCCGGTGACCACCGCCGACGATTTCAAGTACTGGAATCAGGAGGAGAGTCGGAAAGTCGCGGGCGAGATCGATTTCCTCACCATGCACGCGCACCCTCTGTGGAATGGCATTCAACTTGAGGATGCTCTTCCGTGGCTGGAGCGCCAAGTGGACGCGGTGCAGGCGATACATCCCGAGAGCGTGATCGTGCTCGGGGAGACGGGGTGGGCCACCGACCACTCCGAAGAGGGGGAGCAGGGTGAACTGATCAAGGGCCAAACGGGGGCACGCCAACAGAAGCAGTTCTATGAAGCCACTCGTGACTGGGCCAAGCGCAAGACGATCCCGACCTTCATCTTCGAGGCCTTCGACGAGAACTGGAAGGGGGGCGATGATCCCCAGGAGGTAGAGAAGCATTGGGGTCTCTTCCGCGCGGATCGCACGCCAAAGAGCGAATTCTAGATCCATCCAGGGCAGGTACGCCTCCTCGAGCGGGAAAACGCGCGCCTCGACCCTTCAGGGTGGATACTTAGTATCGATAGTAGTTTTCGCGACATTTTGGTCTCGTGTTCTTAACTAGTTCCAGAACTCCTTGTCGATGATAGAGTTGACAGATCGTCCGGAATCCTTTATTCCTTACTCTTCAAAGTACTTAAGCCGGTCGCGCCCTCCTTTGGCCCTTGGCCGGGGGCGCGAGTGAGCGGGCCCCGACCTTCGAGAGAGCCGTCAGATGTTGGACCTGAATCTGGAGGATCGGATCGTCGCGGCTCTCCGTCAGATCATGCGTGCGGTGGATTTGCACTCGCGGCGGCTGGTGGAGGTCTGTGGACTGACCGGCCCCCAGCTGGCGGTTCTGCAAGAAGCCAGGCGTTTGGGGCCGGTTTCGGCTACCACCCTGGCCCGTGCCGTTCATCTCAGCCTGCCCACCCTGGTGGGAATTTTGGGTCGGCTTGAATCGCGTGGACTCGTGCGACGTTCGCGCGATGCGACGGATCGCCGCTCGAAGAGCGTCAACATCACCGATGCGGGGCGCGATACGCTCGAGAAAGCGCCCTCGCTCCTGCAAGATCGCTTCCGCGCCGAGCTGGGACGTCTCGAGGAGTGGGAACGGTATCTGATGCTCAGCAATCTTCAGCGGATCGCCACCATCATGGGGGCGGAGAGCCTGGAGGCGGCTCCCCACCTGGTAGCGGACGGGCGCAGTCTGGATGCCGCTGCACACAAAGGTGAGGCTCCAGGCAACGCGATGCCACACGACGGAGACCTCAACTCGGAAAGAAGTCAATGATGGAAACAGCTGCAGGTCTAACGGCGGAGATGCAACCAGTCGCCCCGCCCGTTGCAATCCCCAAAACCCTGCGCGCTCCCCAGGACGGCGAGTACGTGGTTGCCAAACTCGATGGCCATTGGGAGGAAATCCGGATTCAGGATTACGCTCGCCTCTTCGAGGTTCCGGGACTCTACGAGCAGGTCGTATATGAAGCGCTCGAGTGCAGTTCGCCGCAGACGATCTCCTCACTGCTCGTGGAACGTCTGGAGGCCGACGGACGCTCCATGGAACAACTGAAGGTGCTCGATCTCGGCGCCGGGAACGGTTGCGTGGCCGAGGAACTGAGGGACCACGGTGCTCGTGAGTTTCTGGCGATCGACATCTGCCCCGAAGCGAAGGAAGCGGCCGACCGCGATCGGCCCGGCCTGTACGATTCTTATGTCATCGACGACTTGACCGCACCTCGGCCGTCCACCGTGACGACGCTGAAGCAGGCTCAGCCCAATTGCCTGTGTTGCGTGGCCGCCTTGGGCTTTCATGACATTCCCGCCGATGCTTTTGCCAACGCCCTCGATTTCGTGGAACCAGATGGATGGGTCGCATTCACGATCAAGTCCGATTTCGTCCAGAATGGCGACGCTTCGGGCTTCCGGCGACTCATTACGAAACTCATCGATACCGGCGAACTCGAGGTTGAACGGCGCCGGACCTACACGCATCGGCTCGCTACCGATGGGCGTCCGCTCGAGTATCTCGCCTACGTTGCTCGCAAGAGGGTCAACCCCTAGCAGTGGTCTCTTGGCGCAAGCCCAAGTCGGGAGTGATTCTCCATCGATTTTCACCGTGGCATATTGCCTCTGTCGATCCTGTTGTGTCTCTGCTCGGCCCTCTCTGCGTTGGCCGCACAGGCGCCGCAGTTCGAAGAGTCCGAGATGAGTTCCGCTGAGGGCTACGCGATGATCCGCTGGGATCATCCTGACGAGTCCCTCGATGCACAGTTCCAACTGGTCGTCTTGGGTCCCGATAGTTTACGAATGACCTACGAAACGCCGGAGCAGAGCACCTTCCTTTCCGGGCTCTCCAATGGAGATTATGAATTGCGAGTGCGTCACCGCTCCGACTCCTCGGACGAGTGGGAGCAGTGGTCGCAGCCCATGACTTTGGAAGTCGAGCATCATCCTTTGGGGCTTGCCTTCGCCCTCTTCGTCGCGGGCGCCATCATGTTTCTTTCGATCGTCATCTTCCTGATTCGCCACGCCAACGACGCTCTGGAAGTCGAGAACGGAGCCGTCTGATGATCATTCTGAGCACTACCCACGGCTGGCTGCTGTTGGCCGGTTTGGCCCTCTTATGGGTCGTCTTGGGCATCTATTGGGGACGCCGGGCCAAGTCGCTGGAAGGCTTCATGCTCGCCAACCGCAACGTGGGGCTCGCTCTGGGGACTGCCACCGCCGTCGCCACCTGGATCACTTCCAACACCACCATGCTGGCGCCGCAATTCGCGCTGCAGCTGGGGCTGTGGGGAATCCTGGCTTACTGCACCGCCTCCATCGGCCTCTTTCTCTTTGCGCCCATGGCGCGGCGCATTCGCGAACTCATGCCGCATGGCTTCACCAGCACCGAGTTCGTTCGTCTCCGCTACGGGAAGACGGCATGGATCGTCTTCCTCATCATCTCCCTCTTCTATGCCATCACCTGGATGGTCAGCATGGGGATGGCGGGAGGAATCCTGCTGGAATCTCTGGCTGGAATTCCCTATGCACAGGGCATGAGCGTAATTCTGGGGGTGTGTGTGTTGTACACGCTCTTCGGAGGGCTTTACGCCGTCATTGGTACGGACTTCATCCAGAGCCTCATCATCCTGGTGGGTACGGTGGCAGTGGCGATCACCGTGATTCAGCGCGTTCCCCTGCACGGCGTGTACGACAATCTCGAGGCCCATCGCCCCGAGCTTCTGCGCGTTCTGTTTCCCGCGGCCATCATGGCGGTGTTCAACAATCTGCTCTTCGGTCTCGGCGAGGTGTTTCACAGTAATGTCTGGTGGAGCCGCGCCTTTGCCATGCGCAAGGGTGTGGGGAAGAAGGCATACATCCTGGCCGGTTTGCTCTGGCTTCCCGTACCCATCGTGGCGGGTTTCTTGGGTCTCGCCGCGCCGGCTCTCGATATCGCGATTCCGCGTCCGGACATGGTGGGGCCGGTAGTCGCCGCGACCATTTTGGGCTACGCCGGCGCGGTCCTGGTGTTCGTGGTCGTGTTCTGTTCTTTGGCTTCGAGCATCGACAGTCTGCTGGCCGCGACTTCGGATCTGGTGACGAAGGACCTGGTCCAACCCATTTTCATGCCTGAGGCCGATGAGCGAAGGCTTCGAAGTGTCTCCACTTGGGTCGTCGTCGCGGTGGGCGCAATCACCTGGCTATTGTGCCTACCCAAGATGGGCACTCTGGCCAGCGTGCTCTTCTTCGCCGGACCGATGGTGGCGAGTACGATCTGGCCCATCCTCTATGGCCTGTATCGGCGCGATGCAACCGGCAAGGGCGCGGTGGCCGCGATGTCAGGGGGCACGATCGTCGGACTGGTAGCCTACTTCACTCTGGGCTGGTATACCGCCTCGCTCATCGGCACCGCGGTCTCCTTCACTCTCTTGGTGACGATCACCAAATTCGCACCCAGTCGCTTCGACTGGCGCAAACTCGACGCACGGCCCGAAAACGCGATGGAGGTGAGCTAGGTGTTCTCACTCGTGTTTTTCAGCGTTCTGTATTGGATCGGAATCGTCTTGACCAGTGTTGGGCATTCTCACTCTCATCGTTCTCTTCTTGATCGATGCTGGAAGGAAGAAGCTATGGTAATGGCGCCGGATTCAATTTCCCAAAAGTCCGCTAACGATCTCTCGAGAGCCAAGCCTGGACTCAATTCCAAGGGAGGAGTGCTCGATCCGGGCAAGCTCCTCGAGGCACACGGGCAGACCATAGACTTCGAGCGTCTGCATTCCCTCAGTGGAAAGTCGATCCTCGGCGTTGAACAACTCAGTCGCGAATCGGTCATCGAGCTGTGCAAATTCAGCGCTCTCTTGGAACGCACCGAAATCGCCAGCCACCACCCGTTGGACGGGAAGATCTGTATCACCGCGTTCTTTGAGGCGAGTACGCGCACGCGTCTTTCCTTCGAGAGTGCCGTTCTGCGACTCGACGGAAAGATGCTGAGCGTGCCCGACGGGCGAGTCACGGGCGTGGCCAAGGGAGAATCGCTGGAGGACATCGGCGAGATGTTCAACAGCCTATGGCGATCTGGTCGTCATGCGACACCCCGAAACTGATGCCGTCGAGCGGATCTCCAGAAATCTCACCCTTCCGCTTGATCAATGCGGGCAACGGCTCGGGGCAGCATCCCACGCAGGCCCTGCTCGATTGGTACGCCCTCTTGAAATGGCGGCCCGAGCTCGTCTGGCGCGAGGTCAAGCCCGAGAAGAAGATCCATCTCGGAATCATCGGTACCCCGGGCAGCATGCGCGCGGTCAAGAGTTTCCTGCGAATGTCCCTGTTGTTCCACCATGCTATCGACCGCATCACCGTGGTCTCCGAAATGCGAGATCCATTGGGTCCGCGGCTGAGAGAACTCACGAAGAACTCGTCTGTCGAGCTGAAGTGTACCGACGACGTTTCCAAGATCTTGCCCGAGCTGGATGTCATTTATATGAACTCCATCGCCTTTCTCGGAGATAGTTATCGACAAATGGACTCGCGCTTCAGCCTGAGCCACAAGAGTTCCCTGAAGAAGGGTGCGGTGGTGCTCCATCCTCTCGCACGCCGGCAGGAACTCTCGGAGTCCCTCGACGCCAGTCAGCACAACCTCTACTTCGCACAGGCCTCCGGGGCGGTTTTCATGCGTCAGGCTTTACTCATCACCATTCTGGATCGCATTCGCGCGCTGCCCAAGAGCGTGCTCTATCTTGTCAGCTGAGAAGAAGGGAAGGGACCACCGTGTGCGGGATCGTCGGAACTTGGAAACTCGATAAGGTAGAGGATGCCGAGCGCGCTGCACTCGAAGACGCCATGGAGCTCCTGAAGCACCGGGGGCCGGACGGCAGGGGCCGGCACATCGATGAGGATCGTGGCTTGGCCATGGGCCACACGAGACTCTCCATCATCGACCTCAAGACGGGGGACCAGCCCTTGATCGACTCCGTCACCAAAAATGTGCTCACGGTCAACGGCGAGTTTTATGATTACAAGACCATACGCGCCCAACTCGCCACGAAGGGACATCGCTTCCAAACCAAGTCGGACAGTGAGATCGCGCTGCATCTGTTGCGTGTTCACGGACTCGACTTCGTTCACCATCTGCGTGGCGAGTTTGCCTTCGCGCTCTATGATCGGGCGGAAGACCGCCTCCTTTTGGTTCGGGACCGCTTCGGAATCAAACCACTGTACTACCATTTCAGCGAAGATCGCATCGTCTACGCTTCTGAAGTCAAGGCCATCCTGGCCATGCCGAACCTGCCGCGAGTACTGTCCCGTCAGGCCGCGCTCAACCAGCTCATGCACGTCATGGTTCCGGGCACCACCGCTTTTGAGGGAGTGAAGGCCGTGAAGCCCGGTCACATGCTCTCGATTCGCAAGCGCAACGGCCGCCTGGAGTTGAAGGAGATAAAGTACTGGGACATGGAGTTTCCCGAGTCGAAGGCGTACAAGCGCAAGCGTGACCCCAATCTCTTCATCGAGGAGGTGCGAGAGGGTCTCATTGACGCGGTTCGAACTCGTCTGGAGGCCGACGTTCCGGTGGGTTGCTATCTCTCGGGCGGAATCGACAGCTGCTCCATGCTCGGCTTGGCCACTCCAATGCAGCAGAGTCCGGTCAAGGCATTCACGATCAGCTTCGACCACGCCGACTACGACGAATCCAAGATCGCGGCGGAGATGGCTGAACGAACGGGAGCCGATCAGGTCGTACTCCGACTGAAGGGTGAGGATCTTTACGGCGGTCCCTACGTCCGCGCGGTGTGGCACGCGGAGAGAACTTTCTACAACACCCTCGGAGTGGCGAAGTGGCACATGAGCCGCCGCGTGCACGATTGTGGATTCAAGGTGGTGGTGACGGGCGAGGGTTCCGACGAACTCTTCGCCGGCTATCCCTTCTTCAAACGCGACTATTTCCAGCAGGATCCCAAGGCGAGCAAGAGCAAGAGAGAGTCTGCTGCCTCGGACGCTCTCTTCCAGGGCGCCATTCTGGCTGAGGAGCAATCCCATCACCCCGCGTTCGATGATCTGTGCGGTTTCACTCCGTCCTGGATTCAGCCCTGGCTGCTCACACTGAAGGAAATTCAGCCGCTCCTCACGGCTGGAATGCGCGAAGAACTCTCAGATTACGATCCGGTGGCAGCGATCGCCGAGCAAATCGATCCGAAAATGCTGCGCGGGCGACATCCACTGGACAAGGCGCAGTACACCTGGATCAAGACCATGCTCGAGGGACAGATCCTGAGCTGGGGGGGAGACAGGGTCGACATGGCCAACTCAATGGAGAGTCGACCCGCATTTTTGGACCATCATCTCGCCGAGCTGGCGACGACGATTCCTCCGGAACTGAGAATCAGGAACGGGGTAGAGAAATGGGTGTTGCGCGAAGCAATGAAGGGCGTGCTCCCGAAGACTCTCTACGAGCGGCCGAAATTTGCGTTCATGGCGCCGCCCAGTCGCACCAACCAGGGCAATCGCCGCGCGGTGGAACCTCTCCTGCGCTTGCTCTTGAATCGCGAATCTGTCGAACAGGCCGAGCTTCTCGATCCTGGCGCCGTGGATTCGTTCTTGAAAGAATGGCGCGGTCAACGCGACGCGGCGCGTTCCCGCCGCCTCGACATCATTCTGAATCACATTTTGGGCTTACAAATTCTCCACAGCGAGTTCGTGGAGGCGAAACCGGGCGCGTCGCTCGCGCGTGCTTACGCGTAAACGACTCGCCCGGAGTGTCATGCCGTGAGGCTACGATTGGATCGTCAGCGGATCGGAATCATGGGGCATTCGAAACGCTTCACCACGTCGCCAATCGAAATCTGACCGGCATCTACCGCGTCATGGATCTCTTCCGCGTTGGTGAATTGCTTCGGAGAGATCGTCAGCCAATTGATGGGACGGACCTTCCAGCGGCCACCATTGAAGTCCATGTCCCCGGGCGCCGCGTCCGCGACGTTGGCCAGTTCACCGCCCAAGACATAGATGGTATCAAACTTCCCGTGGTCAGGGAGAGCCGTCGGGGTCCCGATTGTTTTGAACTGCTGGTCGTGAGCATAGATCACCCCATCCGGGGGGCCGCCCTTGGCAAAGGCGACGGATCCGAAAGTGAGGCTCATGGCCAGAGCCATAACAAGAGCTGTGAGGAAAAATGAAGTTCTACGCGTTCTCATGAACGAATCTCCTCTGATGTGAGTGAAGTGCGCCACTGGCCAAAGCCACGCTGGCGCTCTTTGGTCTCCGGTGGGATCGGTGGAGGACTTACGGCTCGGTCGTCGGGATGTGACCGAACCACCGTGCGAAGATCGGCGGCACACCTTTTCTGCCTTGGGACGCGAGGGGCTTGAATTGAGAGATTCCGGATCTTTTGCTCGTGATGGTCCACGAGGATTGCCACGCCAGTCACAGCTTCGATTCAAGAAGGCAACCATGCGCTGCTTTGGCGCCCCGCTCGCGCTGTGCTCGGCGTGCGCGCTCTTTGCTTGCTCGAACACCAGCAGGTCCAATTTCATGGTGCAGTTCCACTGAGTCTCGCTCACCTTGGTGTGCGGCGGCACCTTCCGTGCGAAGACCTTGGACGCAGTGAACTGCGTGTGGCCGTCGAATCCCGACGACTGTTTCACGGCGGCCTTCATGTTGCTGGGCGGTTCTTTCACTGGAGAGTCGGGCCGGTCATTGGTATTCAGGGTCAGCGATGCCGGCGAACTGGAAGGTGTGCTCGACACGGTCCGATTCGGATTGGTCGACCCCTCCTAAGAGCCGGTCCGCGACAGCTTCGAAGGAGGTCCGGGCGGAGACTTTCCCACAATACCAGCCTGTCTGGGCTCACGGCGTTCCGCCTTGGACAGCGGCGAAGTGGTCGTTAATGCGCCCCCGGAGTTGTCGCGAAACACAGAGGAGTCCGTTGCCTCGGGCTCGGTGAGCCCGAGATTGCCGTGCTGTGCCCGGTCCTGATAGAATGGATCGGTCCCCTCCCCGCCCATTCCCCAGGACCAGGAAGAAGCCATGGATGCCAGTCCCGCGCGTCGCGCACTTTCGTTCCTTTTCCCTGCTTTCCTTTTACTTCTCACTTCAGGCGTTTCCTACGCGGATACGATCCTGCAAAACGACGGCTACACTTCGGGTGCGAATGTCGGTTTTCAGGGGGGGTTCGTCACTGGAGAAATCGGTGCATCGCGCTTCCTTTTGCCGGGATCCAATCCCGTGCAGCTCAAGAGCGTCATCTTACTGCTGGGTGGAGCCTCGACTCAGGTCACCATTACGCTGCACGTTTGGGATGACTCGTCCTTGGGCAACGATCCTGGCAGCGAGCTGTACAGCGGCGACTACCAACTCATAGGCTCGGACAACAACCTGCAGCAGATCGATTTGAGCGGGCAGAGCATCTTCGTATCCGCTCCGTTCCGGGTGGGGATCGAGTTTCAATACGATGGTTATCCTTCCATCGCGCGTGATGGCGACGGCACCATCACTTCTAACCTGAACTATATCGACGCCAGTGGGTACGGCTGGGTGCAGTCCTCGCTATTCGGCATAACCGGAGACTGGATCATTCGTGCCGTCGTCGCGGATGTCCTGTCACCGGGCCCGGTCTTGAGCAGCATCGAGGACGTGGGCAATGATCAGGGAGGACAGGTGCGCTTGGATTTTCAGGCATCGAGCGCCGACTCCCCGTCGGCTCCGCAGCCGGTGCTGAGCTATGAGGCCTACCGCCGTATCGATCCTCTGCCCGCAGCTGCATCCGAGGAGAGTTCTTCCAAGCTGGGGGGTTGGGAGTACGTGGGTGCGATCCCCGCGCACGCAGAGACAAGCTACAACATGATCGTTCCCACCCTGGCGGATTCCACCATCGCTCAGGGGATGCATTACTCGGTGTTCTTCGTGCGGGCAGCCACGGCTCTACCGTCTGTATTCTACGATTCCGTGCCCGATTCGGGCTATTCGGTGGACAATCTGGCCCCCAGCGCGCCAAACAACCTGGTGTTGAACTTGGCTCAGCTCGACTGGGATGCCTCTGACGACGCGGATTTCGATTACTTCAGAGTCTACGGTTCTCCAAGCGGAGTCCTGGACGGTTCCCAGGTGCTTTTGGGAGCGACTAGCCTGAACGCCTACTCCGTATCCTCCAACTCTGATCCCTACTACCTGGTCACCACGGTCGATTTCGCGGGCAACGAGAGTCCCGCCGCGGCGGTCGCGAATCCCGCCACGGGAGTCTCGAGTTTGCCCTCTCGCTCCATCTGGGTGCGGGTGAGTCCGAATCCCTTCAACCCGGCAACGTCCATCCGTTTCTTCTTGCCGCAAGCGGCTCCGGTCAGCCTCATGGTGTACGATCAACGTGGACGTCTGGTGGATACGCTCTTCCGCGCCAAGAACTTCTCTGCTGGAGAGCACAGCGTACCCTATCGCAGCACCTTGCCCAGTGGAGTCTACCTCGTGAAGCTGATCAGCAATCAGCAGGTCAAGAGCGTCAAGATCAGTCTGGTGCGCTGAGCTTCTCTAGCGTAGCCCTAGCTTGCGCGCGAGATGGTGGAGATTGCTGCGGTGCATCCCCAGCTGGCGTGCAGCGGCGGCCCAATTGCCCTCGTTCGCCTGGACCGCCGCCTCGATGACGCGACGTTGATAGTCGCGCGTTCGATCCCGCAAGCTGCGTTTGTCCCTCGTCAGATTTTCTTCGACCTCATCCGTGTCTCGAGACGGAGTGTGCATACCAGTGCGAATGTCAAAATGTTCGCTCTGCAGGATGAGCGGCTCGCGGCTGGAATGACCCCGAGCACCGCGAAGCGCGGCGCGGCTCACCACGTTTTCCAATTCGCGCGCGTTCCCCGGCCAGTCCGCCGCCATCAGTCTTTCCCGGGCAGCGGGGGAGAGGCGTACCGGACCTAGCCCGAGCTTGCGGCGCGTCTGATCGAGGAAGTGCGCCGCGAGCAGGGGAATGTCCTCACGCCGCTCGCGAAGCGAGGGCACTTCCAGAGGATAGACGGCAAGCCGATGGTAGAGATCGGCCCGGAAGCGACCGGCATTAACCTCCAGCTCGAGGTTGCGGTTCGTCGCCGCGATGACCCGGACGTCGACTCGGTGCGCCCGGTCATCTCCAACACGTTGGATTTCTCCCTCCTGCAAAACCCGCAAGAGCTTTGGCTGTAGAGTGAGCGGAAGCTCTCCGATCTCGTCCAGGAACAGACTGGCGCCGTTCGCAATCTCGAACTTGCCCGCCCGATCGCGCGTGGCTCCGGTGAACGCTCCGGCAAGGTGTCCGAAGAGTTCACTCTCGGCAATGGACTCGGGGAGAGCCGCGCAGTTGACGTGAATGAGCGCTTCGTCCCTCCGCGTGGATTCGGCGTGCACCTGTCGCGCCACGAGTTCCTTGCCCACACCGGTTTCGCCGAGAATCAACACGGACAGATCACTCGCGGCTACCAGACTGATGTCACGCCGGAGCCGTTCGATCGCGCGGGTCGTTCCCAGAATCTGGAGACCGCTGCTGCTGCGTTGGAGCTCGCGGGCTACGGCCCCCTTGTGCTCGGCCATCTGTTCGATCGCATCGATGAGGGATGCGGTGTGCAGCGCCGCGCCCGCGATGGCGGCCAGCGCCTCCAACCACTGTGGCTGCAACGAGTCGAATGCATTTGGTGAAAGCGCATCGGCCGTGAGCGCTCCGACCACCTTTCCCCCTTCCACCAGCGCACAGCCCAGGCAGGCATGGATTTGCTCCAGAGCGTGCGGATCGGAAGAGAGATATCCGTCGAAGGGATCGGGGAGAGGGGAGTCCACCGGGAAACGGACCGCTCCTTCACTGGCCAGAATGATGTCCAGGCGAGGATGTTCGGCGCGCGGGTAGTGACGGACCAGGGCCTCGTCAGTGAGACCATGGGCAGCGACGGGGACCAATTCCTCGCCTTCGAGCCGCAGCAGGCAGGCCGCGTCACAGGGAATCAGTTTGCGCACTGCACTGAGGAGACGCTCGTAGCGATCGCTGGCGGCCAGAGAGGCGGTCAGGTCGCGCGTGAGTTCGAGGAAGGTCTCCACGCCTTCCGGTGGTTGTCGATTCGATAACACGTTGTTCCTTTCATAACACCCTGAATGTTATTCTTTTAATAACCTAATCTCTAACTCCTTGAAAGCAAAGGGGTTTTTTGGCTGGCATCGCAGCTGCAATAGGGTGGGGCCAAGGAGGAATCCAGCATGGAAACGATCAAGACAACACTGGCCAGATTGGCCACCGAAAATCCCGCGGCCTCGCGAGTTCTGCACGGCCGTGGACTCGACTACTGCTGCGGCGGGCAGCGCTCGCTCGAGGACGCCTGCAAGGAGCGCGGCCTCGATCCCGAGGAAATTTTGAGCGAGATCGAAGAGCAGACGCGCGACACCTTTCAGGAGGAACCCTGGACCAAGCGCCCCCTGGGGGAACTCACCCAGTTCATCGTCGAGCGCTACCACAAGACTCTGCGCCGTGAGCTGCCCGAACTGATCGCCTTGGCGGAAAAGGTCGAGCACAAACACGCGCAAAAGGCGAGCTGCCCGGTGGGTTTGACGGCGCACTTGCGTGGGTGTCACGCGGCGATCCTCGACCATCTGGAGAAGGAAGAGCAGATTCTCTTCCCCCTCGTCTCCTCGGGTATGGGCAGTCAGACCGCGGGCCCGGTGCAGGTCATGGAAGATGAGCATCGCGAGCACGCACTCAACCTGCAGCGCACGCGCGAGCTCACCCACGATTTTTCGGCCCCGGATGAGGCCTGCACCAGTTGGCGGGCCCTCTATCTCCGGCTCCATGAACTCGAGGCCGAGCTCATGGAACACATTCATCTCGAAAACAACGTGCTCTTTCCTCGGGCACTGTGCGAGTAACGGGAGGTCATGGTATGCGCGGTCACGGGAAATACTGGTGGGGTCTGGGGGCGACGCTGGTCGTTGCGTTCACGATCCTGGGCTTCTTCGGTCGGGAGGTGTACCGCAAGGCGCCACCGCTACCCGAGCGGATCGTCTCGGAAAACGGCACGGTGCTCATGACGCGCGCCGACATTCTCGACGGCCAACAGGCTTGGCAGAGCCTGGGCGGGCAGCAAATGGGTTCGATTTGGGGCCACGGGGCCTATCAGGCGCCGGACTGGTCCGCCGATTGGCTGCATCGGGAGTGCCTGGCGTTGCTCGGTACCTGGTCGCAAGAGGAACGGGGGCGCGAGTACACGGCGCTGGGTGATGCCGAGCAGGCCATCTATCGCGATCGCCTCGTCCGCACCATGCGTCGCAACACTCTGGACGTATCCACGGGAACCCTCGTGTTGAGCCAGGACCGCGTCGAGGCCATCGCCAAGGTCGCGTCCTACTATCGCGCGCTCTTCGGAGGCGATCCCTCGCTCCATCAGCTGCGCGAGAACTATGCGATGCAGGAAGTCGCGCTCAAAGACCCGCAGCGGCTTCAGACTCTGACCGATTTCTTCTTCTGGACCAGCTGGGCCTGCGCGACCGACCGACCGGGAAGCAAGGTGAGTTATACGAACAACTGGCCGCACGAAGATCTGCTCGACAATCGTCCGACCGGCGCCAACGTCTTGTGGACCGTCATCAGCGTCATGCTCTTGCTTGCCGGCGTCGGCAGCCTGATCTGGTATCGAGCTTTCCACGGGAGTGGAGAACCGGCAACCGAAGCTCCCCTGCGCGATCCGCTGGATGGACTGCAACTCACCCCATCCATGCGCGCGGTAGCCAAGTACGTCGGAGTGGTGATCGCATTGTTCGGCGTTCAGGTGCTCCTGGGAGCGCTCACTGCGCACTACACCGTGGAAGGACAGTCCTTCTTCGGAATTCCCCTTTCCCGCTGGATTCCCTACTCACTTGCGCGTACCTGGCACATCCAGACCGGTGTGTTCTGGATCGCCACCGCCTTTCTCTCGGCCGGTCTTTTCCTCGCTCCGGTGATCGGTGGCAAGGAACCGCGATTCCAGCGACTCGGAGTCAACGTGCTCTTCGGGGCCCTGCTCTTGGTCGTGGCGGGCTCACTGGCCGGGGAGGCGCTCTCGATCCACCAGAAGCTGAGCCTGGGGGAGGGCTTCTGGTTCGGGCATCAGGGCTACGAGTACGTCGATCTGGGCCGCGCCTGGCAAGTCGCGCTCTTCGTGGGGCTGGTTCTGTGGCTGGTTCTCATGTTGCGCGGGCTCTGGCCGGCTCTACAGCGCCGCCAGGAGAGCCGCACCCTGATCTTCATGTTCACCGGCGCCAGCGCGGCCATCGGCCTGATGTACGGGGCGGGTTTCCTCTTCAGCGCACGCACGCATCTCTCAGTGATGGAATACTGGCGCTGGTGGGTCGTCCACCTCTGGGTGGAGGGCTTCTTCGAGGTCTTCGCCACCGCGGCTCTGGCCTTCGTGTTCGCCAAGTTGGGGCTCGTGAAAGCCGACCATGCGGGGAAGGCCGTCCTGGCTTCCAGCATCCTCTTCTTGATCGGGGGAATCCCCGGGACCTTCCATCACCTCTACTTCAGCGGGACCCCGACTTCGATCATGGCCATTGGCGCGAGTTTCAGTGCGCTCGAGGTCGTCCCCTTGGTGCTCATCGGACTCGAGGCTTTCCAGACCTCCCGCATGCAGCGAGCGGCAGCGTGGATGCGCAGTTACCGCTGGCCCCTGCGTTTCTTCGTGGGAGTGGCGTTCTGGAATTTCGTAGGCGCTGGCCTGTTCGGATTCCTCATCAATCCGCCGCTGGCTCTGTATTACATGCAGGGTCTGAATACGACTCCCGTTCACGCGCACACCGCACTCTTCGGCGTGTATGGACTACTCTCACTTGGACTGGTGCTGCTCATCGCGCGGATCATGAGTGGCAGAGAAAAGCAGTGGAACGAGAAGCCTCTGGCTTATGCCTTCTGGGCCATGAACGGGGGCCTTGCGCTGATGGTGCTGTTGAGTCTTTTGCCCATCGGGCTCGCGCAAACCTGGGCCAGCGTGGAGCACGGACTGTGGTATGCCCGCAGCGCGGACTTCCTGCAGCTGCCCGCACTGCAAACACTGCGCTGGATGCGCATGATCGGCGACACGATTTTCCTGAGCGGTGTCGCCTCTCTGGCCTGGTTCTTCCTGGGGCTGATCACCGGGCACAGCTACCTGCGCGCGAGCGTGCCTTCCCGGGCCAAGGCCGTGCCGATGTGGACACGGGCCTCCGGTAGCGTCACGCGGGCGTAATCGAAGAGCGGCGGGTGCTCTCGAGAGCCCCGCCGCATCCCCTGCTAGTTCTGGTTTTCGAAGAATCTCCGCAAGATCATCAACTGTCCAAAGTGATACGAATTGTGTTTGATCAGCAGGATGGCCTCCCGTAACAGAGTTTGTCCGTCGCCATGTGCGAAGGGTTCCTCGAGATCGTTCAATGGGTCCGCGACGAGGTCCACCATACGCTTGAGGTCCTTCTGGAAGGCTTCGACGCATCTCGTCCATGCGGCTCCGCTCTTCGGCCCGCTTTCTTCGGGCCAATACCCTTCCGGCCAGGGGGGAGACTGGTACTTCGGATCGATGGAAAACTGCAGGATGTCCTCCTGGGCCAAACGCAGATGCTCCAGCAGCTGCCACGCGGAGTGATTGAATCCCTCAGGCGTCGTTCCACGATGCTCCTGCGGAAAGCCCTCCACGATCTCTTTTAGCATGGGATGGGCATTGGACGCCTGCAGCATGGTGACGAGTTGTTCGCGGACCATATCGCTCAACATGATAAGCTCCTTGGCTGCTAGAATCTCACTTCCACGCTGCGGCGATCACTGCGCGTTTTCCACGATGAACAGACTCGAGAGCTGTCGTCCATTGCGGTAGACATAGGACTGTTCGTCATCGGAAATGTAGCTGACGATGATCCGCAATACCCCAACCCGATCCGGAGGACCGATTCTGCCGAAGAGACTTCGCTCTCCCGTTTTGAGGTCAACGCGCTCGACGCGGCAGGGAACGCCACTGCCGTGTTTGACCAGGATCGAGCGATCATCCGCCGACCAGCGAATCGGCGCATCGTCTTCGTTGAGACCTGCAACGGTCTTCGGTTCCCCGCCAGAGAGGGGATAGATGGCGTAGGTCTTCCCCGAGACGCTCACTAGCAAGTTCTTACCGTCGGCGGACAAAAATCCACCCAAAGTGCCCGGCGGAGTCACGGGTGTGAGGGTATCCCCGTTCAAATCCACGACGAAAAACTGAGGTGCTTGGCTTGGCAGGTTGCCTCCAAGGACGACTCTCTTCTCATCGGGGAGCCAACGCGCGTTGAAACAGTTTTCGAGTTTTCCCGGTGTGAGCTTCTGGATCTCACCCACACCGAGAGGGTAGATCACCAATTTCGTGGGGGTGGAGGGAATGATCGACAGAACTCGCGTTCCATCACGAGTGATGTCGGCGACCATGCCCTCGCCCAGACGAACGACCGGAGAACCGTCGATCTTCCTCAGGCATGTGGCGTAGTTGGTGCCCATGGCGCCGCTCATCTCGGTGAACACGAGTGTATTGCCATCCGGTGTCAGTCCTCCGATTGCTGACAAGTCGAGCCAGGAGAGATTGCGGTCTTGCTTCCACTGGGGCCTGTGGACCATGAGCTCGGTGCGCTGATCGTCCCGCGTGGTGAGCCACCGTCCGTCCTTGGCCGCGTCCTGGATCGTGAGGCCTCCTGCGCTCTGAAGGGCTACACGTCGTTTACCCGTCACGGTGATGCCGTAGACGGTCAAATCGTATCCGCCGTAACTCGCCGAGAAGAGAATCTCCCTCCCGTCCGCGGTCCAGGCAAGTCCCTCTTCTCCCCAGTATCCATCGGAGAGAACCGTCACCTGCCCTTCGAGATCAACTACGTTCACAGAACCACGATCATCGTAACGAGCGGGATGTTGGAAGTAGGCGATGCGATCTCCCCGAGGAGAGACGCGCAGATCACTCATATAACCGGCGGACTTGCAGAGCACGTGTCCCATGGGATACTCGAGCTGGTCTCGACCGTCCACGTCGCGAATCACTGCGAGTTGCGTGCCGTCAGGGGACCAGTCCGCCTCGCGCACGTTCTGCGACAACTCGCGGGGTGCGCCACCTCCCAGAGACACGCGCGCGAGTGTTCCTGAAAATAGCCGATGACTGATGAATTTCGCGTCGGTGAGGATTGCGAGTTCTCCCTCTGACGAGATCGAGAGCAGATGTGCTCTTTTCAGTCCGAGCGCTTGGGGCTCGGGATACTCGGGACGGATGGTGAAGATCTCGGGTACGTTTCCCTCAGGGGCTGCGCTGTAGACGACGGTGGCACCGTCTGGCGCAAAGAGGGCGTGAAAGATGGCGCCGGTCCGATACGCCAGCTGATGGAATTCGTGGGGGCCGCGGATGTTCTCTTTCTTGTGGAGAGAACTGAGGAGGAGCAGGCCCGAAAGGGCTGTTAACAGAGCCACGAGTGCCCACGGCAACCATGGCCGTGTCCTCTTGAGCTTCACAGATGGCGTGTCTGTCGTTGCTCGCGACTCTGCCCCGCCAATCCAAGCCAATTCCACGGCGAGGTCGCGCGAACTTTGCCAGCGATCTTCGGGATCCTTGGCGAGACAGCGGGTGACGACACGGTCGAGGGAAACGGGCGCGAGCGGAACGAGACTGGCGATGGCGGGTGGCTGATGCTCCAAGACGGAAGCGATCAGAGAGGCCTGACTTCTGCCCTCGAACGCGCTCTTACCCGTGGCCATCTCGTAGAGAACACACCCTAGGGCCCATATGTCACTCCGAGCATCAGCCTCACGGCCTTCCAATTGCTCGGGGGACATGTATTGAAAGGTGCCGACGAGAGTGCCTTCGGCGGTCAGCGGCGCCGCAATGGTGGGGGAGTGGGCCAGCTCGGTGGACGAGGCCTCACTCTCTGAGCCACCCTTCAATCCGCTCGAGCGAGCCAGTCCAAAGTCCATGAGCTTCGCGCCGCTGCGCGTGAGCATGATGTTGCCCGGCTTCAGATCGCGATGCACCACGCCGGCCCGATGGGCTCGATCCAGAGCGTCGGCGATCTGCGCGCCGAGGCGAAGGACCTCTGACACGGGGAGCGCGCCGCGGGCAAGGCGTTGCGCCAGCGTCTCGCCCTCGATGAGTTCCATCACCAGGTAATCGGTGTCGCCTTCTCGCCCGACGTCGAAGAGGGTGCAGATGTGAGGGTGGTTGAGCCCCGACACCGTCTTCGCTTCGCGTTCGAAGCGCGCGCGAATCTCGGCTGTCGAGGAGAGATGCTGGGGCAGTACCTTGACCGCGACCTCGCGACCCAGGCGGGTATCGCGTGCGCGATAGACCTCGCCCATGCCGCCCGAGCCGAGCGGCGCGAGGATCTCGTAAGGGCCGAGTTTGGTGCCGGGATGGATACTCATTTGCTGGCATCTTAGCAGCAAGAGCCCGGATCGGCCTTATTTCTCTTCGAGCCCAAAAGAAGAGCTGAACCTCCGATCCAGTAACGGAAACTCTCCGTGCTCGAGCCTCAGTGGACGTCGCTCCATTGCACGCTAAAAGAAAACGTATCGCCGCCGCCGGTGGTTCCCTCGATGCTGAGGCCTCCACTGCCGGTGGCGGTTACCGTAAAATGGGCTCCACTCGAATCGACCCCTCCGGACGGAATTCCAAGCGCTGAACACGGGGTCGCAAATGACTCGCCCCAGAACTCGACCTGCCCGGAGATCGGTACCCCTTCGCCATCGAAAACCAGCATGGGCAAACCATAGGCGCCCAGACTCATCACACCCTGTCCCGGTACGTCGAACACTACAAGTGGCTCACTCAAGCGGAAGGAGCTATAGCTGGGATCAACGATGTAATAGAGGTTGAAGCACCCGATGGTGAAGAGATGAACCCCATCTCTAACCACACTCAACTGGGAGGCGGTATCGGTTTGCTCTGCGACCATGTCCTGAACCACGAATTGCGAGACGGGATTCCCCTCGGCAGTGATAGCGCAGGCATAGTGGCCGGTAACGTGCGTCGTGTGCGTTTGCTGTCCTTCGATCTCGCTGATGGTGAGATCGAGAGTGACATCCAGAAGAACGCTGGACCCAGTGAGTGAAAGCACGATGAGTGTCAGATTTCCCTGGGAAATGTCGTCGCAATTTGTGGCCGTCAATTCGATTTCATCAGCGACGGACAGTTGGCCATCGTTGTCGTTGTCGTTCCACACGCCATGCGATTGCCCCGTTTCGCAGAGGCCCATATCGCCCAGATCGACTGGAGAGAGCACAGCGGATGTCTTCTGGTTGCTCGCAGCTTCGACCGCCGCGAGCAGGGCACCTTTGGCTCGATTGACGGAGATGGTGAGATCGAGTACAGATGCGAAGTAGCCCAGTGCATAGGGCGCGTTGTTGCTCGTGAAGTAGACGCCGTGCATGCCATCCCCTCCGCCCGTGACGTCATCTTCACCACCGCAGCCCGCACCGAGAAAGAGGGAGGACATCGCTAGAGCTAAGGACAAGACGAGCGCCAGGACAGTCTTCATCTCCATCCTCCTGAATTTGTCGCAGTCTCACCGGTTCGTGGCGTGAATGTCGGTGAGCGCGAAGAGTCTAGCACAAGGGCGAAATCCAGAGCGCGGAGAAACTCCTCATTGGGACGAACGTCGGTTCAGTTCCGGGGTACCCAGAGTCCGAAACTACAGGGGGACTTGGGCCCTGGAACGAAATTTCGCGGACGGGTAGGAGTAGATTGACGATGTGCCGGCAAATGACCCATTCTAAGCAGATGAATGAGTTTCAAGCTGCGCCAGCAAATCTCGCGGGGGGGAAGCCCGCCGATGACGAGGATTTCATTCTCGCTCGAAGATTGCGTACGGCCCTGGCTTGGGCCGCGCCCGTCGGCAGCGTTCTACTGGATTTTGGCTGTGGCAGCGGAGCACAGGCTCTTCTCTTTGCCGAGCATTTTCACACCATTCTCGGGGCCGATGTCAGCGAGGGATACTTGCGCGAATTCCATCGCAAGGCAGTGGCTCGTGGTCTGACAGGACATTTCCAAGGACTTTACTATGACGGGTTTCGGCTCCCCCTCGCCAGCGCAAGCGTCGATTATGCGATTTCCTTTGAGGTTCTCGAGCATGTCGAAAGCGAGACGGAGGCCCTGACGGAACTGCATCGAGTGTTGAAACCCGGATCCCCACTCGTCATGTCCGTTCCAAATCGCTGGTGGATCTTCGAGACGCATGGGGCGAGTCTGCCCCTTCTGCCATGGAATCGCGTTCCATTTTTCAGTTGGCTTCCCAAGAAGATCCACGACCGCTATGCGAGGGCGCGTATTTACCGACGCCGCGAGATCGTCGACAAGCTACAGAATCATGGCTTCGAGGTCACCCAAAGCGCTTATGTCACGGCTCCCATGGATGTGCTGAATTGGCGGCCTCTGCGAGATGCTTTGCGGTCGACCATCTTCCGTGAAGATGTGACGCGCATTCCATTTCTGGCGACCGCAGTGATTGTGTGTGCGCGTAAGGTATAGCGCCCCCCGACTCAACGATATCCGAAGAGCACCGAGTAGAGAATGAGGCCGATGAGAATCGTGCCCAGGGTGAGCGCCGTGAACCCCAGGATCTTTACCGCCAGCATGCGCCGGTGCGATATGCTGGTGGTTTCCACGTAACGTTTCAAGCCGCCCAGATCCTTCAGATCTGATACTGCCCGCGGGCGATCCTTCTTGTACTCCTCGTAGGGTACGACACCGGTGAAGATCACGGTGTCCATGGGGAAGGCCTCGGGCCGCAGATGGGTGTTGAAGAAGTGGATGGTGAAAATGAAGCCCACCGCCAGCAGAGCTTCGTCGCTGTGGATGATCGTTGCGACGTTGATGAGCCAGCCGGGCAAGAACTTGGTGAAGACTTCGGGCAACCAGAGCATCAGCCCGGAGAGACCGATCACCGCGATTCCCCAGAAGACGGCCAGGTAGTCGAACTTCTCCCAGTAGGTCCAGCGTCCGTACTCGGGCCTCGGCCCCTTGCCCCAGAACCACTTGATCGAGGCGATGAACTCACGGAAGTCGCGCAGGTTGAACATGAGCGAGTTGGGCCCGAAGATGAGGTCCTTCAGCGAGACCTTGCGCTTCTTCTTGAAGCGTACCAGCGAACCGAGGTGGAAGAGGAAATAGCCGAAGGTGACGATTGCCGCGGTACGGTGGATCAGTCCTGCGTTGCGTACTCCGCCGAGCAAGTCGGCGAGTTTGGCGGCCCATGGCATCCCCGAGAACTTCAGCATCATTCCCGTAAGCGCCAGGGTCAAAAAGCTCAGGATCACGAAGATGTGCGTGTACTGCTGCGGCTTGGTAAAGCGGCGTACGTAGTGGCGAGTCCGGCCCTCTTCAGCCGCCCTTCGCTTGCGCTCACGGAGATTCTTGAACGAGCGAGGTAGCCACATCAGGGTGTGAATGCCGAAGAAAGTGAATACGCCCACCAGCAGCAGGGTCATGGCCCAGTAGGTGTAGTATAGCACCGGATAGCGGACAGGATCGTGGTGGGTGGCGTGCGTCAGATAACCCGTGAAGCGCCGGTTGGCGTCTTCGTGACACTTTTTGCAAGTGGTGACGATGTTGCGGAATGCCACAGAAGATGCGGGATCGTTGACGGACAGAATCAGGTGCGCGCCGTGACAGTCAGAGCATTTTGCCGACTTCAGAAAGCCCAGCTGGTAGGCTTTCCCATGCATCGTCTCAAGATAGGTTTTGGCTAGCTTCTTGTGACAGGACCCGCACTGTTCGGTCACCTGCTTCATGAAGTCATCCTGCTCGGTCGGCTCGATTCGATGGGAAGAGTGACAGCGCGCACAGGTTGGCACCTTGTTCTCGTCCTTGGGATCGTTGGAGTAGTGGATGCTCTTGATGAAGTCCTTGTAGATGCCACGGTGACAATTCGCGCAGGTAGCGGGCAGGTTCCGCGGATACACTTTCGAGCGATTGTCCGAGGCGGGGAGAATCAAATGGGAGCCGTGGCAATCGATGCAGATCGCGCTGGGTAAGAGTCCTTTTTCGGTCAGCGCGCGCCCGTGGACGCTTTTGGAATAATCGTTATAGGCGCTCTTTTCCTTGAGATCGGCTGCGAGGTTGGCTGCGCCGCCCTTGGTGTGGCACCTTCCGCAGAGGCTGGGGACGTTGGAACGGAAGGTCAGCGAGCGCTCGTCGTTGTGACGGAACGCATTGTGAGTTCCGTGGCAGTCCGTGCAGTATGGCGCCTCGGAGACGCCCTTCATCCAGTCCTTGCCGTGACCACTCTCGAAGTACTCCTCGGAGATCTTGGAGTGACAGGCCGAGCAGTCCACTCTGCCGGATGGTTCACAGGGCCGATGGAGACGCGGATCGATGTCGGAGTGGCACTTCACACAGGGAATCGTGGTGTGCGCCGAGTCCTTCAGCACGCTCTCATCCACGTACATCGAGAGCGTATCTCCCTCCGCTGAGACGGAATGGAGTTTGGAATCCGAATGACACTTCATGCACTCGCGGTCGGAGACCGTCATGGCCACGGTCTCCTTGCGCGTGCGATGGGGACGGTGGCAGTCGGTACAGGAGGGGATCGCGCCCGGTTTCTCCTCCCACAACTCACCCCGGATGACCTTCGCGTGCACCTGCTCGATCTGCGCATGACACTTCATGCATGTCTTGGCGATGTTTCGCGGCGAGATGCTCGCCCGTGGATCGGTGTGCGGAAGAATCTTGTGGCTGCCATGGCAGTCGTTACAGGTCGCGGCAACGATGAGTCCCTTCTTGAACAGACCCTCGCCGTGGATGCTTTGGCTGTAATTCTCCAGGATGTTCTTCTGGCCGATCCTGTAAGTGCTCGCTACTGGCGCGCCTTCTCTGTGGCAGCGACCGCAGGTGACGGGAATGTTGGTCTTGTAGACCTTGGACTTGGGGTCGTTGGGGCGTCGAATGTCGTGGATGCCGTGACAATCGGGACAATCGGGCGCGTAGGGCAGGCCTCCGGTGAGGGCTTGTCCGTGGATGCTGGAATCGAAGTCGAGCTGTTCGTCGTCGTGGCAGTTTCCGCAGCGAACTTTGGCAAGGCGCTCTGGGTGATCTTCGCTGGCATCCTCGTGACAATCCGTGCAGGAGAGCTCGCCGTGGACCGAGGCGCCAAAGACCTTCGGATTCACGTAGAGCGAGAAGTTGGCGCCCTGCCTTTCCGTCGAAAAGTCGGGATCGTCGTGGCACATGAAGCAGGTCTCATTATCCGTCTGGGCAGACGCGATCCGCGGAAGCCCGAGGGCCCCAAGCGCGAGACACCCGAGGAGGAGGATTCGTGCAAATCCTCGGTTCATGTGACCACTCCGGCGGAAGGAGGAATCCGAACGAAAGCTCGATAACTGGGTCGAAAACTTGTGATTTACGGGGCCCTGTCAAGGCGAAGTGGACAGATGCCCCCCCGGGAGAGACACTTCAAGGACGGTTCAAAAAGGCTGTAATTTAGCCCCTCAGGGAGGGAACCATGCGGAATTTCGCGAAATTCGGGCTATGCTTCGGCCTGTTTCTGCTGAGCTCGGTGGGATGCTCTCAGAAGAGACCACCCGCACAAGACCTGATGCACTACTCCCTGGACAGTCTGGACGGAGTGATCAGCCGCACGGGGGTCAGTTTCGACTCCGGCATTTCCAGTGACGGCAACGGTTCTTTGCATCTTGTGACGAGCGATTCCACGACGATTCGTCTCTTCGAGACCGGGGATCTGGACGTGGAGAACGCGGTTCTTAGATATCAGGCCATGGTCCGTACGAAGGACGTGCAGGGACGAGTCTACCTGGAGATGTGGTGTGGCTTTCCCGGGATGGGCGAGTATTTCTCTCGCGGGCTCAACAGCCAGCTCACCGGAAGCCAGGAGTGGAATCCCCAGGAGACCTCGTTCTTTTTGAAAAAGGGCGAGAATCCCAAGCGGGTGAAGTTGAATCTGGTGGTGACGGGGCCAGGTGAGGTCTGGGTCGACGACATCCATCTGACGGCGGCTCCGCTGGAGTGAGCGAGGGCGGCTGTGGCAGGCCGCGTCGCGGATTCTGAGAGGCGGTTTCCTAGGAACCCAGCATGTCCGCCGGCATCTCCACGCATACCACTTTCCCGGTGGCGCACACCACGCCCTCGGCGGATAGCTCGGCTTCCACTACCACCTTGCGCCCCTTGACCTCTTGGATGGTGCCGCGGATCAATAGCTCAGGACCCATCGGAGTTGGCTTCAGATAATTCACATGCAGGGCAGCCGTCACGAAGCGGGGAATCTGTTCGCCTTCTTTTCCTCCGCGATGGCGGTGCATGGCGGCGGCGGCGGAGCCAGTACCGTGACAGTCGATGAGAGACGCGATGAGTCCGCCGTATACGTATCCTAGGATGGCCGTGTGGTAGGGTTTGGGCTGGAAGGCGCAGACGGTCTGCTCGCCGTCCCAGTAGCTCTTGATCTGGTGCCCGTGCTCGTTCAGAGCTCCACATCCGTAGCAGTGCTGGACGTCCTCGGGATAGAGATCTTGGAATGCGAGGCTACTCATGCTTCTCCTCTTCTGATTGTGGGCCTGAGGCCTTCAGATACTCTTGCAGTTTTTCCTGCTGCTCGATCTTCATCTTGCCTTCGGACACTGCTATGGCGCGCATCTCGGCGAGAGCGGCGCCGACCAGATCCCCGCGGGCAGCGAGCACGCTCGCCAGACCATCGAGATGCCCGGGGGCTTCGAATCGCGTGGCGCTGACTGCCAGCTGAGCCGCCTGCACTGCGAGATCGAAGAGCGGGGTGGGGACCTCCCCCTCCGCCTTGGTGAGCTTGAGGGCGAGTCCCGTAAAGAGCTTGGGGTCGGCCACGTCGGCGTAGTCCGTCAGGAGGCGGCGGGCCAGTGCAGCCGCCTCGTCCCACTGCTGCGCCTCCACGGCCTGGTCGAAACGGCTGCGCAGATCCTTGGCCACGCGGCTCTCTTGGAATTCACGGCGCGCCTGTGCCATGTCGAAATTGCCCGCGAGAAGGGCTTGAATCCTGGGCTCCACGCGATGTGGATTTCCGACCCACAACAGGCGGCCTCGCCCATCCACGAGGAAGGCCTTGGGCAGACTCATCGTGCCCAAGCGTTGCATCCACTCGTGGACAAAGATCCCCTGCAGCTTCTTGTCGCTCGAGATGCTGGCAGGGAGCCACGCCAGCCGGTACTTGATCCTATTCTTGCGGCTCGCGACGAACTTCCTCACCGCGCTGAGTTCGTTACCCCATTTGTCCTCGGACGTGACGCCGATCACCACGAGTCCGTCCCCCCGATATCGGTCCTGGAGGGATTGGAGCAAGGGCATGCTCGCCAGGCAGGGCGTGCACCAGGTGGCCCAGAGATCGATCAGGTAATAGTGACCCTCTTGCCAGTTCTCGATGGGATCGCCCTGCAGCCACTCCTGCACTTTCAGGAAGGGCAGGGTGTCCCCTACCGCCAGAGATTGGTTTGCGGTCTGCGCCCGAGAACTCCCAACTCCCAAGAGTAGACCGACCAGGACCAGGAAGAGACCATGGCGAACCGTGGCGTGAGGCTGGCTCATCGAGGGCGCTCCTTGTTGGGCCGACAGCTGGACGGGGGAATTGGCGATTCCGTAAGCGGATAGCAATAAACTAAAAGACGAGGGCATTTGCGTCGAGGAGGAACTCTCCCACGGAACGAGACGGGGAGGGCGGGGCCTGTTAGAGTAGAGAAGGATGGCAGGACGAACGCCATGAGGGGGTCTGCATTGCTGGGCAAGTTCCTGGGTGACTACGAGATCATTGCTTCTCTCGGTCGTGGAGGAATGGGAGAGGTCTATCGTGCTCGGGACCGCCAGCTGGGGCGCGAGGTCGCCCTCAAACTGCTGCGAGAGGATCTCGGCGCCGACCGCAGACTGCTCAGCCGATTGGGGCAGGAAGCGCGCACCCTCGCCAGTCTCAACCATCCCAACATCGCAACTCTCTTCGCGTTCACCCAAGCCGAAGGGCGCTGGTTCCTGGTGATGGAATTGGTGGAGGGCACCGACCTCCAGGAGCGCCTGCACGAAGGGCCTCTCCACACCGCGCAGGCGATCCACGTGGCCGCGCAGATCGCCGAGGGCCTGAGCGTCGCGCACGCACACGGCGTGGTGCATCGCGATCTCAAACCGGCCAATGTCAAGCTCACGGAAGATGGGCGGGTGAAGATTCTCGATTTCGGTTTGGCCAAATCGGAAGTGCTAACTCAAGACCTAGGGCAGACGGTCCAGTTGGAACTCACCATGGATGGGGCCATCGTGGGCACCCCTGCCTATCTCGCTCCCGAGCGAATCCGCGGTGAGTCCGGAGATGCCAGAAGCGATATCTTTGCCTTGGGTCTTCTGCTGTATGAAATGCTCAGCGGGACTCATCCTTTTCTCAAGTCCAGCCTGTTTGAGACCACCAGTGCCATCTTGAAGGACGAACCCGCTCCCCTCCAGGGACAACCCGAGTGGCTGTCGCGCGTCATCGCAGATGCCCTCGAGAAATCAGCCGAAGAGCGCCTGCCCTCGGCCCGGGAGTTTCTCGCGCGGTTGCGATCCGGGGCCAGCCCGGCTTCAGATCAGCGGACGATGCAGAGCAGTTCTCCCATCGATTCTCTGGCCGTGCTCCCTTTCCACAACGAGTCTGGCGACGAGGAGGCAAATTACCTCATCGACGGGATCTGCGACTCTCTCATCGACAATCTCTCCCAGCTGCCGCGCCTGAAAGTGATGGCGCAGAGCACGGTATTTCGCTGCCGCGATCTCTACGAACGCCCCGACGAGGTGGGCCGAGAACTGAAGGTGCGCGCGGTGCTCGCCGGGCGCATGCAGAAGCGGGGGGACAAGCTGGTCATCCGCGCCGAGCTCGTGGATGCCCGCGACGGGACTCGGTTGTGGGGAGGGCGCTTCGACCGCGCCCTCACCGACGTGCTCGCGATCGAGGGAGAAATCTGTCGGGAGATCACCGACAAGCTGCGCTTCCGACTGACCCACGAGGAAAGGAACCGCATCGCGAAGCGTCAGGAGCGGGATCCCCGTGCTCACGACGCCTACATGCAGGGCCGCTTCTTCTGGAAGCGTTGGAAAACGGTTGACGCCATGTACACGGCAATCCGTTATTTCGAGGAAGCGCTCTCGATCGATCCCCGCTACGCCCTAGCTCATGGTGGACTGGCCGATTGTTACAACATCCTGGGGAACATCAAAGCCCTACCGCCCGACGAAGCCTATCCGCGCGCAAAGGACGAAGTACACAAAGGTCTGGCCATCGATGAGAGCCTGGCCGAACTGCACGCTTCCCTGGGCTTCATCCACCGCCACTGGGACTGGGATTGGGATGCGTCCAATCGTGAACTCCTGCGCGCGATTGAACTCAACCCGGGCTATTCTTCTGCACACCGATTCTACGGGCATCTTTTGTGCGGACTGGGTCGTCACGAGGAGGCGATCGCGCGGGTCAAACGAGCTCTCGAGTTGGATCCCCTCTCGATCCTCCTGCATACCTCGGTGGGTGATACCTATTTTTATGCGCGTCGCTACGAGGAATCAATGCTGTGGTATCGCAAAGCGATGGAATTGGACGAGGCCTTCATTCCCGCGCACACCGACTTGGCCCGGGCACTGGAACTAGCCGGTCGCTACGAGGAGGCCGAGGCCGAGTTCCTCAAGGCCCAGACTCTCATGCCGAAGGGTCCTCCGGAACCCTCTTCCGGTCTGGCCCACGTGTATGCGCGGATGGGGCGGCGGAAGGATGCCCTGGCGATCGTGGACCAACTGCTGGAGAAGTCCAAGACTCGCTACGTGTCGCCCTACGGCATCGCGTCCATCTACGCTTGCATGAACGATGTGGATACCGCCCTGGACTGGCTCGAACGAGCGCATGCACAGCACGACCAAACCCTGGTGTGGATCAAGGTGCATCCCCGCCTCGATCCGCTGCGGGGGCACCCTCGTTATGAAGCTCTGCTCGAGAAGATGTCGCTGGACTGAGCCATACTCGGTCGCGCTGCGGCTAGGGGGCTCAGTCGCGCCACTAACAGAACACTCAGGGGCGCAGGTAGTGGCAGGTGTAGCCCCCGGGGTGCTTCACCAGATAGTCCTGATGGTATTCCTCGGCGCGATAGAAGACCGAGGCTGGCACGATCTCGGTGACCACGGGGTTCTTCCACTTTCCTGACGCGTCTACCTCGGCTTTGACTTTCTCGGCGATCTCGCGCTGCTTCTCGCCGTGATAGAAGATCGCCGAACGGTACGAGGTGCCGACGTCGTTTCCCTGCCGGTTCTTGGTGGTGGGATCGTGCATGCGGAAGAAATATCCGAGGAGTTCCTCGAAGCTGATCTTCGAAGGATCGAAGGTGATCTCAACCGCTTCCGCATGACCGGTCTTGCCGCTGTGCACTTCCTCGTAGGTGGGATTCTTGGTGGTTCCACCGGTGTAGCCAACGACCGTGTCCACCACTCCGGGGATCTTGCGGAGGATATCCTCCATGCCCCAGAAGCAACCGCCGGCCAGGGTGGCAATCTCGGTCTTCTGCTTGTCCATGGGGCCTTTCTCCTCGGCAGACTGAAACAGAATCAGGTAGTTTCCGTAGCCTTCGCTCTTCAACTGCGAGACGGGGATGAAGCGCAGCGCGGCCGAGTTGATGCAATAGCGCAGGCCGTCGGGACCGGGACCGTCGGGAAAGACGTGGCCCAGGTGCGAATCGCCGTACTTGGAACGCACTTCGGTGCGCGTCATTCCCAGACTCTTGTCGACATCCTCCGTCACCGCGTCGGACTTCACGGGACGGGTGAAGCTGGGCCAACCGCAGCCGGAATCGTATTTGTCCATGGAGGTGAATAGGGGCTCGCCGGAGACCACGTCCACGTAGAGTCCCGCTTCGTGATTGTCCCAGTACTCGTTCTGGAAGGCCCTCTCGGTGGCAGATTTCTGGGTCACCTCGTATTGCAGGGGCTTCAGCTCCTTGCGCAGCTTGGCATCGTCAGGCTTCTGGTAGTGCTTCCAGGAACTATCGGAATTTTCTTTCACCATGGGTCGCTTCGCCGTCTTCTCGGGTTTCTTCGCGCAGGCCGGTGCACTCGCCAGCATTGCTGCCACGGCCACACCAGCCACTAGGGTCCAGATGGACTGGGATTTCTTGGCTCGGATTTTCACGGCATCCTCCTGAGGGAAATGACGGGGCGCTCGACTTCTTTGGCTCCGTCTGCTGAACCTACGAAGGAAAGCGCAAGTCGTGACCGCTTATCCCGCCTTCGCGCACTCAGCTCAAGCGCTTCTGGAAGCGTTGCGCCGCCGAACCAAAGACAAACAAACCCATGCCGGTGAGAATGGCCAGGTCCCGCCACAGATCGAGGAATCCGGCCCCTTTGAGGAAGATCCCGCGTACGATGTTCATGATGTAGCGCACCGGATCGGCGGCCGAGATCCACTGGGCCCACTGGGGCATGTTTTCGATGGGATAGAAGAAGCCGCTCATGAGGATTCCGAAGACCAGAAAGAACCAGACCGTGAGCATTGCCTGCTGCTGGGTCTGCGAGAGGGTCGAAGCTAGAAGTCCCACGCCGAGGGTCACCAGCAGGTAGGCCATGCCGGACAGGGCGAGCAGCGGGAGCGATCCCTCCAGGGGCAAATGGAACCAGAGGACGGCCACCACGCCCGCGAAGCAGAACTCGAAGAAGGCCACCACCACGAAGGGGATCGTCTTGCCTGCCACGAGCTCGAAGGGGCGCAGCGGACTCACCAGGAGTTGTTCGAGGGTCCCGATTTCCTTCTCCCGCACCACCGCCATCCCCGTAAGGAGGGAGGAGATGACCGTGATCAAGAGGACGAGGATTCCCGGCACCATGAAGAAGCGGCTCTCGAGCTGGGGATTGTAAAAGAAGCGCGTGATCCCGGTGACCTGAGCCATACCTTCGGATCCACTCGCGGGCCCAAAGCCTCTCTCGCGCAGCATGCGCTGCGTCTCGCGCGCCACGATGATCTGGGCATAGCCGCTGGCGCGTCCCGCCACGCTGCTATTCTGTCCGTCCACCGTGATTCCTACCTGCGGCCTCTGCCCTCCGGCAAGATCCTCCGCGAATCCCTTGGGGATCCAGAGCGTCACCCGCGCGCTTTCGTTGGAAAGGAGGTTCTGCAGTTCCCTCGGGTCGCGAGCCGTGGGACCGGGCACGAAAACGTCACAGTGAAAGAAGGCCTCCACCAAGCGGCGTGACGCGACGCTCTGGTCCTGGTCGAGCGCAGAGATTGGCACCTTGTGCAAATCGGTATTGGCGGCGTAGGAAAACACGAGCAGCTGAACCAGCGGCACCGCGAAGATGATTCGCAACATCCCGGGATCGCGGAAGATTTGCCGGAATTCCTTACGGACGAGGGTTTGCAGTGCACGCATGGTACTACTCCAAGGTGGCACGGAAACGGCGCGTGGCCGCTCCGGTGAAAACCAGCAAGAGGACGAGCATCACCGCAAGATCGCGTCCGAACCAGAATTCGCCCTTCAGGAGAATTCCGTGGACGATGCGGATGTAATGCGTCGCGGGGATTATCTCTCCCACCAACCGCAAGGGGAGGGGCATGCCGCGAAGTTCGAAGATGAAGCCAGAGAGGATGAGGCTTGGCAGATAGGTCGTGACCAATGCGATCATCATCGCATTGCGCTGCGAGCCTGCGAGTGCGGAGATCAAGAGCCCCAGAGAGAGCGCGATCATGATGTAAACGAGACTGTAGGCGGCCAGTACCCACCACGAACCGTGCATGGGGACGCCGAAGACCAGCCGACCCACTGCCAGCACCAGGGAGGCGTCGATGGCACCAAGCCCCACGTAGGGAAGCAGCTTGCCCACGATGACTTGCAGGGGCGTTACCGGAGTGGTCAGTACTTGCTCCAGCGTGCCCGTCTCCTTCTCGCGGGCGAGGGCGATGCTGGTGAGCAAGGCGCAGATCATCATGAGGATGACGGCCACCAGGCCGGGCACCACGAAGTAGGCGCTCTCCAGCTCGGGATTGAAGTCGATGCGCAAACGAGGATCGACGGGGATGAGCGATGCCCGCAGCGCGGTAGAAGATCCGCCATTCAATAGCTCTCGATTGAATTGCTGTAGAACCGTGTTCAGGTAATTGTCCACGGTGGCCGCAGTGGTACCGTCCGCTCCATCGATCAGAATCTGTACGGGAGAGTTTTGGCCCTCATCGAGCCGGCGCGCGAAGTGACGGGGGATGACCACAGCTGCGCGAAAGCGACTGGAACGGAAGCCCGCGCCAATCTCCGCCCGCGTTCTCAGCCGCGCGGCGTCCACGATGAACCCGCTGGAGGTCATGTTGCGGATGAGCGCGCGGCTGGCGGGGCTGTGGTCTTGATCCAAGAAAGCGACAGGGAGGTGCTTGAGCTCCATGTCGATGGCGAATCCGAAGACGAGGACCATCGCCAGGGGCATCAAAATCGCGACACCGAGACTGCGACGATCGCGCAGTATGTGATAAATCTCTTTGCGGGCCATGGCGAAGATACGGTTCATGATCCCACCAACTCCAGAAAGACGTCCTGCATGCTCGAGCTTCCGGTGCGTTCCTTGAGTTTCTGCGGGGTGTCCAGAGCCTCGATTTTGCCGCGAACCATGATCGACACGCGGCCGCAGTACTCGGCTTCGTCCATGTAGTGTGTGGTCACGAAGACCGTGGTGCCTCCATCGGCCAGCTCGTAGATGAGATCCCAGAACTGCCGGCGCGCTACGGGATCGACCCCGCCGGTGGGTTCGTCGAGAAATACGATCTTGGGCTCGTGCAAGACCGCGCAGCCCAGGGCCAGGCGCTGCTTGTAGCCCAGAGGAAGCGAGGACGTCATTCTCTCCTGCATCTTGCTCAGATCCAGGCGCGAAACCAACTCGTGCGAGCGTTCGCGAATCTTGCCGGCATCCATGCCGTAGATCCCTCCGTAAAATTCGAGGTTCTCATGGACGCGCAGATCGTCGTAAAGACTGAAGCGCTGGCTCATGTAGCCGATCTTGCGTTTGATTCGTTCGCCGTGCTGGTTGACGGAAAGTCCGCCAACCCAGGCTTCGCCCTCGCTCGGAGCGAGAAGT
The DNA here is from genome assembly GCA_963727455.1 of Candidatus Krumholzibacteriota bacterium. Lineage (GTDB taxonomy): Bacteria > Krumholzibacteriota > Krumholzibacteriia > JAJRXK01 > JAJRXK01 > JAOZPE01. The sequence goes on from CAVSGG010000017.1 coordinate 214,591, forward strand.
CCACAGAACATGCGGATGGCGGTGGTCTTGCCCGCGCCGTTGGCTCCCAGAAAACCGAAGATCTCGCCCGGTCTCACGGCCAACGAAATTTCGTCGACGGCGGTGAACTCGCCGAATCGTCGAGTGAGACCCTCCGCGTAGACTGCGTATTCGTCGTGCGTCACCTCGTCACCTCCTGCTGGTGCAGAGTGAGTTCAACGAAGACGTCCTCGATGGAGGGGCGCATGGGAGAGAGAGTCACGTCGAGCTCGGTGAGGCGCTCGCGGATGGCCTGAAGTTGTTGGTCCTCGTCGTAGACGACGTGCAAGCGGTCGCCAAAGCGATGCACGGAGAGACGATCGAATCCCAGGAGGTTCTCTCGCGCTTCCCTGAGGTTCTTGCCCGTGAGCTCGAGCAGTCGGCGCGGAAATGCGTCGGGTATTGTCTCGGGTGCGCCCTGCACGAGCACGCGCCCCCGGTGCATCAAAACGACACGGTCGCAGAGATCGGCCTCATCCATGTAGGGAGTGCTTACCAAGAGCGCGAGACCCTCCCCGGCGAGTTCGCGCAAAATGCGCCAGAACTCGCGCCGACTGACGGGGTCGACCCCGGTAGTGGGCTCGTCCAGAATCAGAACTTCCGGGGTATGAATCAGAGTGCAGCTCAGAGCGAGTTTCTGTTTCATTCCTCCGGAGAGTTGACCGGCGCGACGCGAGCGGAAATCACCGAGTTGGCTGAATTCCATCAGGCGCGCCTCCCGGTCCTGGCGGGCTTGGCCGGTGACGCCGAACATGTCTGCGAAGAAGCGTAGGTTTTCGGCCACGCTCAAGTCCGGGTACAAGCTGAAGCGCTGAGGCATGTAGCCGAGGTGATGCTTGAGTTCACGTGTCTGGCGTTGGCTGTCGAAACTCAGGACCTGTGTGCTGCCCCCGTCGGGCCGAAGCAGACCACAGACGATGCGCATGGAAGTGGTTTTGCCGGCCCCGTCGGGGCCGATGAGTCCCACGATCTCACCGCGACCTACCTGCAGGCTGAGCTCATTGACTGCAAGAGTCGCTCCGTAGCTCTTGCGAAGCTCTGCGATCTGAATCGCGGAGCCAGTTTCGTCGATTAGTGTGCGCTCTGCCTTCATGTGCGACCTCAATCGCCAGCGGCCACGCTGAGACGGACCGCTGCGGGCATGCCGATGTGCAGGCGCCCGTCCGGATTGTCCACCGTCAGCTTCACCGCGTACACGAGCTGCGCTCGCGCCTTGGCTGTCTGTGCATTCTTGGGAGTGAATTCGGCCTGCGAACTGATCCAGCTCACTCTGCCGCGGAGCTCCTTGCCACCCAGGGCGTCCACCAGCACCGGGAGCGTCTGTCCCAATTTCACGCGGTCCAATTCTGGCTCTTCCAAGTAGATGCGCAGCTCCAGCTGACGCAGGTCAGCCATGCGCAAAGCCAAAGCTCCGGTCCTTCCGAGCTCACCGGGTTCGGCTGTGCGCACGAGGATGGTGCCGTCGGCCGGCGCGAGAAGGATCCCGTCCGCGATCTGACGATCCATCACGGCCAGGGAGGCCTCGAGTTCCTTGCGCTGGGCATCCAGTTGAGTCAACCGATCGTGGGCCGCCTCTACCTGGCTAGCAGCGACGTCGCGTTGCGCGCTCAGGTCATCCACCTGTTGCTGGGTGACCGAGCCTTGCTCGTGCAGAGTTTTGCTGCGCTTCAGTGTGGTCGAAGCCAGCTCGAGCCTGCGTTCGCTCTGCCGCAAGGCCTGCTGAGCCTCGCGGGATTGGGCCTCAAGTACCTCGTCCTGGGCCGCCCTCTGCGCGCGCCTTTTCTGGAGCAAACCAGTGTCGAGCACGAGCAGAGTGTCGCCCTTGGACACCGTGTCGCCTTCATCTGCTCTCACTTCGAGCACCTGGGCAGTGAGGAGGGGGGATAGGTCCACTTCGGTGGCCTCGAGAGTTCCACTCGGATTGGCGAACTCGGCGTTGTTTCCACAGGCGCTGAGTACGGCGCAGAGACAGAAGCTGGCTAAAATCCCCGACGCGCCACGCAGCCGTAACCAAGCAAAGGGTAAAATGAAGCGAAGAGTCTGCATCATGGTCTTTCCTTCCGAAGACGGGATCCCGAGTTTGGCTGCGATCATCATTGGGCCACCGCGTAGAGGAGCTTCACTTCCGCGAGCCGCAGGCGCGAGCGCTGAGCTGCAACTGCGATTTCCGCGTCGGAGAGATCGTCCTGGGCGTCCAACAATTCGGTTTCCGTACCCAGACCTTGTTGATAGCGTCCTTGCACCAACTTGAGCCGTTTGCTTTCCAGCTCGGCGCGTTGCTGCGCCTTGCTTACTTGCTCGTGCTGAGCGCGCACCTGGGCTCGCGAAATTTCCAAGGCGTTCGTCAACTCCCGGTGAAGCTCCTCTTGTCGGTGGGAGAGGGCCCGTGCCATGGCCGCGCGCTGTTCGACGCGCGCCGAACGCCCCCCCTTGTCAAACAGAGTCCATTGCAGTCGAAGACCTACCGTGGCCCAGTCCATCCATTCGTTGTCGACAACCCGAATTCCCGGGCGTGCATAATGGAGTTGCGCGGTGGCGTTGAGCGAGGGCATTAGGCTTCCCTTGGCGGCACGACTTGCTTCTCGATTGGCGGACTGGCGTGAATTCAGAGCGTGCAGCTCTGGCCTGGCGTCCACCGAACCCACCTTGCCGAGAATTCCATCGTCGGAGAGAAGGCTCTGGTCCAGCTGGCCTGCGGGGACCACTTCCCGGTCGGGGAAACCGAGCGCGCGCCCCAATTGCAGGCGTCGCACGGAAAGTTGCTCCTGCGCGTTCAACGAGCGCTGTTCGGCACTGCGTAGTCTGGCTTCCACCTGCAGCTGAGCTTCAGTGGACGCCGCGCCGGCGCGAAGCTGCTGCTCCAGGTCTTTCAGGTGGCGGCGCAGGCGCTGCACGGCCAAGTTTGCCGCATCGACTTCAGCTTGCGCGCCGAGGGCCAGATAGAAGCTGGTCCGCACTTGCTGGATCACGCGCAGGCTGTCCGCCGCTAGGTCGAAGCCGCTCGCTCTCGCCGCATCCCGCTGCGACCGTTCCTGTGCCTCGAGGCGTCCCCCGGTGTACAGGGGAAGTTCCAGGTCAGCGAGAACTCCGTAGCTCTCATTGTCGCCGAAGCGAACGGTGCGCGAGATGGGAGCCGGAAGATCGAACTCGTTTACCTCGCTCTGATAATGGAAGTCGGCACCCACCGAGAGAGTGGGCCAGCGTCGCGCGCTGGCTTCGTTCACTCCGGCTTGGGCCGCGCGTTGGCTCTCTTCAAAGGCGCGCAGGGTCGACGAGTTGGAGAGGGCAGCATGGATGCAATGACCCAAGTCCATGGCGGTCGAGTTTTCTTCGGCTCGGCTCGCCCGCGCGGCAAAGGACATCAAGCCCACTGCCAAAGCAAAGGCGAGAGAGCGGCAGCGAGCTCGAGAAACGCTAGAGACAGAGCTCATGACTCGGACTCCTTTGAAGTACGAGGAAGAAGTGCGCGCTGCAGCAATTCACTTTGGCCCTTCAGGAGCTGTTCCCAATGCTCATCGTCGAGTGTGGGAGCATCGAAGAGCACGCGCACGATCGGTTCGAGGAAGAGGGGGCCGTAGGCGCACATGAGCAGCAGGTTGGCGATGGCTCTGGGTTCGATCGCCGCCAGTTGCCCTGCTTGTTGCGCCTGGGTCATCGCGGCGAAGAGCAGCTGACGAAAGCCCTTTGGTCCGGAATCACCGAGTTCGCGAACGACCTCCAAGGCGTGAGGCGCGCCTTGGCCCATCTCGTGTCGAATGATGGCGAGGCGCACCGGGTCATCACGGAACGCGCCGTTGATGCGCCGCACCAAGCTGAGAAGGCGTTCGATGGGACTGGCTTCCTCCTCCGAGAGAACGCCGACGAGCTTGCCGAAGACTTGCAGCATTTCCATGCCCAGGACCCGGCGGTAGAGCTGGACTTTCGAACCGAAGTAGTAGTGAACCATCGCCAAATTCACTTCAGCACGCTCAGCGATGGTGCGGGTCGTGGTCGCATCGAGTCCCTTCTCGGCGAAGGCATCGCGAGCGGCCTCGAGGATACGCGCCCGCGGACTGCCCGCCTCCGGGGCTTGAAATTCCGGCGGAATGGCCGCCAGACCGTGCTCGGCAGATTCGGATGAAGGCTCTTGGGAGGGTGTCAATGGGCTTCCTTCCACTCGGGGAGATCGTGGATTGGTCATATGATTAAGTCATACGATTGATCATGGCAAGAGGGAATCCTCAAATTGCTCCTTCCCGTGGGCGACTTGCCGCCAGCCGGAGTGCTATAGTGCTGCCGTCACACAAGTTCCAAGAAGCTCCGGAGATCTGATGCGCCTTCGTTCCAGCGTTCTTTGCCTGGTGATCCTAGTTCTGGTCGGGCTGCCGAGCCTGGGTCAGGCGGCGCCCCCGCGCCAACGCTTGCGGGGACGCGTGCTCGACGAGAAGGGGGTGGGACTGGCCGGAGTCGAGGTCTTGGCGAGCGGGTTTTATCGGGAGACCCTGACGGCCAGTGACGGCAGCTTCGAGCTGAGCGGACTTCCCGAAGGTAGCGTGACGCTTCTCTTTCATCGCCTCGGCTACGCCACGCTCACCCGCGAGGTGGTGCTGCCGGCGCAGGGAGCTTTGGAAGTTTCGTTGCAGGAGACGCCCTTCACGCTGCCCGCTTTCGAGGTCACCGCAGCGCGTACCCCGCGACCCCTATTGGACTCTCCATTGCCCAGCGCGTTTTTGGGTCAAGCCACTTTGGCGCGAGAGTCGAGCATCTCCCTTGCCCATGCGTTGGAGAAATTGTCTGGAGTGCGTACGGTTTCCACCGGTGCTCAAATCGGAAAACCCATGGTGCGTGGACTCACTGGCTCGCGAGTGCTGGTGCTCTCCAATGGCCACCGGGTGGAGGATTACTCGTGGAGCGACGAGGATGGCCCCTCCGTCGATCCAGCCCTCGTAGGCCGGGTGGAGGTGATTCGAGGCCCCGCTTCACTGCTCTATGGTTCGGATGCAATCAGTGGCGTCGTGAACGCGATCGCGCCGGAATTGCCGCGCGCCGAAAGAAAGGAGTCCTTCGTCCGCGGAAAATTGGGCGGCTACTTTTCCTCGAATAGCCGTGGCGGCGGCGGCTGGCTGCGCCTGGAAGGAGCACGTGGGAACTTGGGCTGGAGAGTGGCGGGCACGGGTCGCTTCGCGGAAGCCCTGCACACCCCGGACGGGGAACTGGAGAACACCGGATTTGGCGCAGTGACTGGCGATGCCGCTGCCTTGATCCGCGGGGAGGATAGAGAGCTTTCCCTGCAGATTTCTCACTACGGTGGCGAGTTCAAACTCTTGGAGGCGGGCGGCCCGCCCCCCGGAGTGCAGGAAGGGGAGGAGGAGGGACCGGAACGTAAAAGTTCGGATTGGCGCGTTCAGCTGGACGGGAAGCGGCAGCTCGGTGCCCTGCATCTCGAGACGAAGGCACAATGGGAGCGGCACTCGCTCATCGAATTGTCCGACGAGGCACTTGCAGACAGCACGGCCATTGCGCCCGCGACTTCCAGCGGCGGCAAGGAGCAGGAGGCATTTCACCTGCTGCTCGACAGCTTTTCGCTGGACTTGCTGGCACACCATCGAATCGGCGGGAAGCTCAACGGGACGGTGGGAGTCAGCGGCCTCTTGCAGTTCAACGATACGCAGGGTCCCATTCCGCTCGTACCCGATGCCTCGACCTCCTCGGCGGGAGCGTTTGTCTTCGAAGAGGCGCGTCTGGGGCGTTGGAGCGTATTGGGTGGAGCGCGGGCGGACGTGCGCAAGCTGAAGGCCGATGCGAATCCCGGTCTTGCGCTCGTAGCGGACGACGAGCGCGACTGGAGCGCCTTCTCCTCCGATATGGGAGCGGTCTTTCGCCCGCAGCGGCATCTGGCCCTCTCCGTGAATGCGGGACTGGCATGGCGCGCTCCCACCCTCTTCGAGCTCTATGCCGACGGACCACAAATTGCCGAGGCGCGTTACCTGCGTGGCCGTGCTGATCTAAAGGCGGAGCACGCGCTGGATCTCGACGCGGGGGTGCGCTACGAAACCGAGCGGGTGAGAGCCGAGCTGTCGGTATACCGCAATCGCATCGACGATTTCGTCGCTCTTTCTCCCACTGCAGGCATGATCGATGGGCTACGTCTGTGGGAATACGGACGGACCGACGCCATCCTCTCCGGCATGGAGGCGGGGCTGTCAGGGCCGGTCGGAGGACCCTTCCGGCTCTCCGGTCGTTTCGACACTGTGCGCGGCGAAGTCCGTGGAAGCGGAGATCCCTTGCCCTTGATTCCCCCGCCGCGCGGCGTGTTGGGCGCGGAAGCGGCGTGGCAAGAACTGAGTTGGGCTGAACAGTTTCAGGTGGGAGTCGAGATCGAGCTCGTGTCGCGAAAGCACCGTCTGGCGAGCGAGGAATTCTCGACCGCCGGATATGTGTTGCTCGCATGTGGGGCCGAGGTGAATCGGATGCTCAGGGGGCGCGAATGGGAGGTCTCCTTGCGAGTGAACAATCTTCTCGACAAGCGGTATCGAGACTTCTTGAGCCGTTACAAGGAATTTGCCGACAATCCTGGAAGGGACGTGCGATTGAAATTAGGCACTTCGTTCTGAGGGAGCTTTTTCCTCGGGCCGGATAACTATCCACCCACTTGCTGCGTACCTACTAGACAGATCCTGCGCTGTCCCCTTCCCCAAAGGAGGCCATCCTGGCGCATGCGACCTCTTCCTACATGCCGTCTTCTCCTTGTGTTGCTCGTCCTTCCCCTCTTTTCACTTTGCTCTGCTTGCGCCAAGTCCTCGCACCAGCCGTCGCAGGGGATGCGCAAGGAAGTACGGATCGTATCACACGGCGACACTCTAGCCGCCTCGCTCATCCTACCCGCGGGAAAGGGCCCGTTTCCGGCCGCCGTCATTGTCCACGGATCGGGAAGCAGTCCGCGGGCAAACCCGTGGACCAAAGCCTATGTGGAGGCTCTGGTAGAGCGTGGGGTTGCCGTGCTCTATCCGGACAAGCGCGGCTCGGGAGGTTCCCAGGGCGACTGGCAGATGGCCAGCTTCGCGATCTTGGCCGACGACGCTCTCTTTGAAGGTGAAGTTCGTGGTCGACGTCTCGGGGTCAGTGGTTCCTCTACGCGAGCAGATCGGCGATGAAATCAGGCAGACCGCGCTGGCCGAGGGGCGCAGCGAGGAGGAGCTGAAAACTCTGCGAGAACTCAACGAGTTGGGCATGCGCTACGCCCTGCAGGATGAGGGCTGGCAAGAGTACTCCGGCGCACTAATTGCGGCCAAGCACACGAGTCTGAAGGACAGCGAAGTGCTCGGCGGGTTCCCCGAAACCCGGGATCACCCCATCTGGGGCTTTTTACGGACGGTGGGAGATTTCGATCCCTTGCCCTACTGGGAGAAAGTGAAGGTTCCGGCGCTCTTTCTCTACGGCGGTAGAGATCGGAACGTCGACACCCGCAAGAGCGCGGCCATCGTGGAGAACACCCTCTTCTCCCCCGAGAAGAGCCTCTCGCTCCTCTTCTTCGGGAAGAACGGCCACGGACTCTTCCGGGACGATGCGATGGACTTTCTCGTGCGCTGGATCGGGGACAAAGGTATCGACTGAGTTTCGCCGGGCGGGAACTCGCTACTCTGTGCTATGTTCCAAAGAACGGAAGGACACTGCTCGCGCCCCTCACTCCGACACACGCCGGCCATGGACGACAAGACCCTCGATCTCAATCAAGGCGACGACGAGCCCATCAAACCGCAAAGGATAGATGCGGCCTCCGAACTCTCGCGGAAGATCGGTCATTACCGCCTCATTCGCCTGATCGGCGAAGGTGGAATGGGACAGGTCTACGAGGCAGAACAGGTCGAGCCGCTCAAGCGCAAAGTCGCGCTCAAGATCGTCAAGCGAGGTATGGACACGAACGAATTCGTGGCTCGCTTCGATTCCGAACGACAGGCCCTGGCGCTCATGGACCATCCCGCGATCGCCACCGTCTACGACGCCGGAACGACCGAGGGGGGCCGTCCCTACTTCGTCATGGAGTATGTGGAAGGCGAGCCGCTCATCGACTACTGCGACCGCAAACGTCTCACGATTCGGCAAAGGCTAGAACTCTTCGTTCACGTCTGCGAAGGCGTTCAGCATGCTCACCAGAAGATCATCATTCATCGCGACCTCAAGCCGTCCAACGTACTGGTCACGGAGATCGACGGGAATCCCATTCCCAAGATCATCGACTTCGGAGTGGCCAAGGTCACCGATAGCTCGGTGTTCGATAACACGATGTCGACGTTCGCGGGGCAACTTATCGGGACGCCCCAATACATGAGTCCCGAACAAGCGGACGCGACCGGCCAGGGCATCGACATCCGTGTCGACGTCTACGCGCTCGGAGTGATTCTCTACGAGCTCTTGGTGGGACAGCTTCCGTTCCCCGCCGAACGCTGGGAGAACATCGGCCTCAGCGAGATGCTGCGGATCATCCGGGAGGAAGAGCCACCCCCGCCGAGCTTCCGGGCCAAGGAGTTGCTCGCCTCCGGTGAGCTCTTCGATGCCATTGCCGCTGGGCGTAGACTCGATCCCAGTGCTCTCGCCAAGAGCCTGCGTGGTGACCTGGACTGGATCACCATGCGGGCGCTGGAGAAGGACCGTACCCGCCGCTATGAAACGGTCATGGGGCTTTCCGTCGACGTCCAGCGCCATTTGAAAGACATTCCGATCAGTGCGCGTCCACCAAGCAAGGTGTACACGACGAAGAAGTTCATTCGGCGGCACCGTACCGGCGTCATGGCCGGTGGCTTCGTGGTGCTCGCGGTTCTTCTGGGAATCGTTGGTACCACGACGGGGATGATCCGCGCCGTGCGCGCGGAACGCGCCGCCAACCAAGAGGCGGAAACGGCGACCAAGGTGACTGACTTTCTGGTCAACCTCTTCGAGGTTTCCGATCCCGATCACACGCGCGGCAACACCATCACCGCGCGCGAGATTCTCGATCAGGGTTCCGAGCGCATCTCGAAAGAACTGGCGGGTCAGCCCGAAACGGGCGCGCGCCTGATGAACACTATCGGCAAGGTGTACATGAACCTCGGCCTGTACGACGAGGCGGAGCCCAAGCTGAGCAAGGCGGTGGACTTGCGCCGCTCGGTGACCGGTGCGAACGATCCCCGGGTGGCTGGTTTCCAAGCCGACCTCGCCGACTTGTACATCGATCAGGGACGCTATCCCGAAGCACAGAAGATGCTGGAGCAGGCTCTCACCAAGATGGAGAGCAGCGGCAAGGTGAGCGAGCTCAAGATCGCCGACAGCATGAACGAATTGGCGGGGGCACTACGCCGCCAGGGCGAGTACGATGCCGCGCAACCACTCTATGAGCGGGCCCGGGAAATTCGGGTCAAGGAACTGGGGAAGGATGACCCCGCCGTCGCGAGTAGCGACAACAGCCTGGCCATCCTGAATTGGAACAAGGGCCAGTTCGACCAAGCGGAGCGGCTGTACAAGCAGGCGCTCTCCATTTGGGAGAATGCCTACGGCGAAAACCACTCGGATGTCGCCAAGGGGCTGAACAACCTGGCTCTCCTTTACCATCACCTCGAGCGCTACGACGAGGCTATTCCGCTCTACCTGCGGGCGATCAAGATTTACGAGAAGATCCTCGGACCCGAACATCCACGACTCGCGTTGGCTCTGAACAATCTCGCATTGGCGTACTCCGAACAGAAGAATTACCCGCTCGCGAGAAAATATTATGAGCGTGCACTGGCCATTCGCGAGAAAGTGCTGGGGTCAGATCATCCGGACGTGGCCCAGACTCTCAATAATTTGGCCAACCTCGACCGGGACCAAGGTCAATACGCGACTGCAGAGTCTCTATACCATCGTGCGCTAGCCATCCGTACCTCCGCCCTGGGCGCGGACCACCCCGATGTCGCCTGGAGCTTGCGCGATCTCGGCGTTCTCGCGGCCGACCGGGGGCGGTTCGCGGTCGCCGACAGCATTTTCACCAAAGCTACCGGCATTCTTACCGCCGCCTTGGGACCCAAGCATCCTGATCTGGCCGAAGTGCTCGACGAACACGCGGCGACTCTGGCCAAGCTCGGGGAAAGAACGGCTGCGGACAGCCTTCGTTCTCGGGCGGCCGCAATCCGGGCGGACAATCCATGAACGTTGCAATGCGCCTCCGAAACTGCTAGCCTCATAAAGTCTTACGGCTTGCACACGCCCGCGACTGCCAGTCTCAGAAATACCGTTTTGCTTCACACGGTACCTTCCGTGGCCAGCGGTACGGCGATCCAACGCACGACACGATCATCTGGGGGCACCATGAAGTCCGCGCGTATCACCTTCGTACTTTTGACCTTCGTTCTGTTGAATCTCGTCGCATGCTCGGGACAACAGACGCCGACCGAAGTTCCCACTGCGGTTCAGGTAAGTTCCTTGAATCACGCGGTGATGTCGACGAGTTCCACGTTTCCCGCGATCCTTATCAACAACGTGTGGGTTCAATTCGACGGGCGAACTGTCGATTCCAGAGGAACCACATTCAGTTACACGCTCACTGCTACTGGGATTGGATCCGACCCGACCCACTTCACGGTACAGATTCCCGAGTGTACGGACGATCCGGTCGCGTATTCACCCACCAATTCGGTGAGCATCAACTACGACCCCACCACAGAGCTCTACGGGATCGACTGGCATCTGAACTTCGATTCAAGCAATCCGACCCCGCTTCAATACTCGGTCACCTTCCCCGGCGAGGTTCCCCTGGGCGAGGTGAGTGGGGCCATTCGGAGTGGCGACGAACGAACGGTCGGAACCATTCCCGGACCCTGTGCTGGTTACGATATCTCCGGAAAAGTGTTCACCGATGCCAACCAGAACGCGTTCTGGATCCGACGAGTCGGGAATTGCCAACGTAGTCGTGGAATTGGTCGACTCGGAAGGGCACGTGTTCAGACCACCACGACCGACTACAGCGGAGCCTACGTCTTCCGCAAAGCGGCGGGTAGCTATATGGTGCGGATTCCCTCCGACGGGAGCGCCTATCCGGGATCGTTCAACGGTCAACTCGCCGATTCTTTCGATCCCACGACCCCACTCAGCTTCGACGCGACGGTACCGCCCGAGTCGACAGGCAACGACTTCGGCTTCCATCCTCAAACCCAGGAACTCATTTTCAACTTGGAATCAGGAACGCTTGCTGAGCGATGGTGAGTCGGTGAAGTACTGGAAGAAGACCCTGCAGGGCGCGCTGAACAACAGTCATCCGCCGGGAGGCTACGATCCCCAGACGGTCGTGGGCTTCGTTGAAGAGGTTCGCGGGCTCTTCCTGCAGGATCCCTACGACTTCGCGGACGGTTACGAGGGCGTGCAGCAGGCCTTCGAGATCCTGAAGGATCATTACAAGGACGAGGTCGACATTCTGTGGCAGGAACTCTTAGCCACCGAGCTCAACCAGGTCTCGGGTCGGGGACTGGTCAGTCAGCCCGGGCTACAGCTGGCGCTCATATCCTGGGGTGAGTCGCTCATCGTGGAAGCATGGAACAGCGCTCAGACCGCTCAGAGCGATGCGATCGTTCCCTACGGCTTATCCTCGGGAGGTCTCAGCGACGCCATCTCCCTGTTCCAGCTGATGAATACCGGTGGAGGCGGCAGCGTAGACGAGTAGGGGTCGAGTTTGGCGCGAATCTTCGGCTTTCGTTCCACGAGCCCGCCCGCGATTCTGTTTTGGATCGCGAGCGGGCTTCTTCTCATTCTCACCAGTGGAGCGTGTGGCCGAAGTTCTCATTCGAGCGCGTCGCAAGATTCCCTCAGCGTATGGGCGCACGCTGGTCGCGCCGATGAGCGCGAGATTCTCGAGCGTCAAGTCCGCCGCTTCAACGCCGAGAATCCAAAATTCCAAGTTCTGCTCACATTTTTGCCCGAAGGATCCTACAACGGTCAGGTACAGGCCGCGGCGATCGCGGGCGAGCTGCCCGCCCTGCTCGAGCTCGATGGTCCCTATGTCGCAAACTACGCCTGGCAGGGAAAGCTCCGCGCATTGGATGCCCTGCTGAGTCAGAAGCTGCGGGGCGACTTGCTTCCCTCGCTCATCGCGCAGGGGACCTATCGCGACAGTCTCTACGCGATCGGGACTTTTGATTCGGGGCTGGGTCTCTACGCGCACCGCAATGCTCTTGAAGCGGTGGGGGCGAGGATCCCTCACTCTGCCGCCGAGGCCTGGACTGTGCAGGAATTCGAAGAGACTCTGGCTGCGCTCGCAGGAAACGACCCTGACGGCATGGTGCTCGATCTCGGTCTGAACAACATCGGGGAATGGTACAGCTACGGCTTTTCGCCGATCCTCAAATCGGCCGGCGGAGATCTCGTCACGCGCGGGGACTCGTTGCGAGCCGAGGGAATCTTGGATGGTCCCCAGTCGATCGCGGCCCTGCAGCATCTCCAAGATTGGATCGTGCACGGATACGTCGATCCCAATCTCGACGATGCGGCGTTTCCCGAAGGGAGAGTTGCGCTGTCCTGGAGTGGACACTGGAAGTTCAGCAGCTACTGTCCCAAGGGAGATTGCGGAGACGTGATACTATTGCCTTTGCCTGATTTCGGGCGTGGCTCGCGTACCGGCCAAGGTTCCTGGTGCTGGACCATCACGAGGGATTGTAAAGTTCCGGCCCGGGCCATGGCTTTTCTTCAGTTTCTGCTGCGCACGCCGGAGATTTTGGCCATGACGAACGCCAATCATGCCGTGCCCGGTACGAAGAGCGCGGTGGCCGCGTCCGCCGACTACGGTGCAACTGGCCCCCTGCATCTCTTTGCCGCGCAGTTGAACGGGGGATACGCCGTGCCACGCCCACGGACTCCGGCTTATCCCATCATCAGCTCCGCATTTCAAAAGGCGGTTTTGGATATTCGGGCCGGCGGACCGGTGCGGGAAACACTTCATCGCGCAGCGCGGGTAATCGATCAGGACCTCGCCGACAACCAAGGGTATCGGGATCCGAGAGCCGTATCCAAGGCCAAGGGGGAAGGTGAACGGTGAGTCCCGGGTCCTTCTCGCTCGCGGGGAATCGTGCCGATGCGCGGGTCGCTTGGCTCTTGGTGACGCCGGCGCTGTTGGGACTGTTTCTCTTCGTCGCGGTTCCCTTTGCTCTGGCTGTGGTCATTTCCCTGACCAATCTCCGCCTCGGCGCGCCCCTGGCTCTGGAGTTCGTGGGGCTCCGCCAGTACTTCCGCATCTTCGGTGATCCCGCATTCTTGCGGGCCCTTTGGAACAACTCGCTCTTCGCTCTCATCGTGGTTCCGGTTCAGACCTCGCTCGCTTTGGCTCTCGCGCTTTTCCTGAACCGCAAGCTGCGGGGCATGGTCGTGTTTCGCACGCTGTTCTTCATGCCCGTCGTGTTTCCGCTCTCTTTGGTTGCGGTGGTGTGGATTCTGATCTTTGCTCCAGGAGCGAACGGCATGATGAACGCGTTTCTCAGCCGCATCAGCTTTGGAGCTTGGTCAGCGCACGACTTTCTGCGCGATCCCCACTTCGCGCTGCCGGCCATCATGCTCACCTCCATTTGGCAGGGCACCGGCTTCCAGATGGTCATTTTGTTGGCCGGTCTGCAGTCCATTCCGCAGCAGCTCTACGATGCCGCACAGATCGACGGGGCAAATGCCTGGCGCCGTTTTTGGTACATTACTCTGCCCCAGCTGCGCAATCCGCTGACCTTCGTGGTGATCGTCACCTCCATTCTCTCCTTTCGCGTCTTCGATCAGGTGCGGGTAATGACGCAAGGCGGGCCCGCTGACGCTTCGACGACCGTCATTTTCGAAGCAGTCCGTAGCGCCTTCGATCGTGCCGAAGTGGCCCGGGGTGCTGCCATGACCGTGGTATTCTTCGTTCTGGTTCTGACTCTCACGCTTTTCTTGCGAAGGGTATTCAAGCAGGAGGGGGAGCTTTCGTGAGCGGTGGACCGGGTAAAAGCAGTGGCGCATCAGCTCGTGGAGTCGTGCGCCGACTCTTAGTGTGGCTGGCCCTTTCGATTGCGGCCCTACTCTGGATCTCTCCGCTGCTTTTCATGGTGGTGGGGAGCCTGAAGCCCGATGCGCGAGTTTTGCCCGAGGCCGGCAGCCGCTGGGCCTTCATTCCCCGCGTAGCCTCACTGGACAACTATCGGGACGTCTTCGCGCGCGTACCCTTCCTCATCTACCTGCGCAACTCGGCATGGATCAACGGACTCATCGTTGGTCTCGGTCTCATCGTGAATTCGCTGGCGGGATATGCCTTGGCCCGCCTGCGCTGGCCGGGACGGCGAGTAGTCTTGACGCTAGTGCTCGCTCTGCTCGTGGTGCCTTTCGAGGCGATCGCCGTACCGCTCTTCTACCAATTCTCCAGCCTGGGGATGCGCGATTCCTTCACCGTGCAGGTACTGCCATTCGTGGCGTTTCCACTCTCGATCTATCTGTTCTACAGCTTTTTCTTGGGCCTGCCCAAGGAGCTGGAAGAGTCCGCCCGGGTGGATGGTGCCGGTGTGTTGCGCACTTTCTGGTTGATCATCGTTCCCAATTCCAAACCAGCATTCGCCAGCGTGGCGATCATCAGTTTCTTATCGTTCTGGGGTCTGTACCTGTGGCCACTCTTGATGACCACCGGTCCTCAAGTGCGCCCCTTGCCGCTGGCGATTGCCACCTTCCAAACGCTTCCCCCACTGCAATGGGGTGACATTCTAGCCTTCGGAGTGATGATGGTCGCACCGGTACTCGTGGTGTTCTTGGCATTTCAGAGATGGTTCGTCCGTGGGGTAGCAAGCAGTGGAATCAAAGGGTAGTTATGGCCGAAGTGATCCTGCAAAACTTGGAGAAGCAATTTCCCGATGGAACTGTCGCCCTGCAGGCGCTCGATTTGGACGTTCACGACGGGGAACTCCTGGTCGTACTGGGCCCCTCTGGTTCGGGAAAATCCACTCTGCTGAAACTTTTGGCCGGACTGGAACAGCCCAGCTCGGGAGAGATTCTTCTCGACGGCCGTTCGGTGGTGGGAACCACGCCGCGCGAACGGAACATCGCCATGGTATTCCAGAACTATGCGCTCTATCCCCACATGTCGGTGCAGGAGAACTTGGAGTTTCCCCTGAAGATGGGGAATCTGCCGCGTGAGGAACGAAGATCGCAGGTCGAGGAGACGGCGCGCCGCCTGGGACTTCTCCCGCTGCTAAAGAAGAAGCCGCGCCAGCTCAGTGGAGGACAGGCCCAACGGGTGGCCATGGGGCGGGCCATCGTACGCGACCCCGCGCTGTTTCTGATGGATGAACCGCTCTCCAATCTGGACGCGAAGCTGCGTGTGGAGATTCGTTCGGTGATCACCCAGCTGCAACGGGAATTGAAAACCACAACCGTATACGTGACACACGACCAGGTCGAAGCGTTGACCATCGGCCAGCGCGTGGCCCTGTTGCGCGGCGGCAAGCTGCAGCAGCTTGACGCGCCCCAAGTTCTCTACGACGAGCCTTCCAGTCTTTTCGTGGCGGGTTTCCTGGGCAATCCCCCCATGAACCTCTTTCGGGCCGAGCTCAGCGGAGAGCCTGATCATGCGCACCTTCGTTTGGGCTCGAACACGGTGCTCCTTGCCGAAAATGGTGGCCCAAGGGTGGCCGAGAGTCACCCCGCATACGCTGGCCTTCGCCCCGAGAGCTTTGCCTGGACAGAGGAGCGGCCTCAATGGCCGCGCATCGAAGCGCGTATCCGTGCGGTCGAAGTGTTGGGGCACGAACAGCTCGCGCATCTGGATGTGGCGGTTGCCGCGCTCGATCCCGAATCCGTCGATCGCGGAGAGCCGCCACGTTGCCTGCCCGAAGCGGAGAGTGGACTCATCGCGCGTGTTTCGAGCCGCTACGCCATCGCGGCAGAGAGCTCGATTTCCCTGGCGTTGGATCCGGAGGGTTTCCATTGGTTCGATGCCCGCGGCAAAGCGATGCGTTGAGAACCGGGCACGAAACAGGGAACCTCTCCGCATGAGATGGTGGCGGTTGGATGAGTCGGTTGTTCTTGCTTGATTCGTGTCGGACATCCTACAATGAGTTGCGCCCCTGATCGTGTGGGAGGTGCCCATGCGCTCAACTTTCCTCGCGCTGACGCTGTTTCTCGGCCTGGTGTCGTCGGCTGCGCCGGTGCGTGCCCAATCCGTCTGGTTGAATCCGGAGCGAGCAAACGGCTTCACACTG
Source organism: Candidatus Krumholzibacteriota bacterium (assembly GCA_963727455.1). GTDB lineage: Bacteria > Krumholzibacteriota > Krumholzibacteriia > JAJRXK01 > JAJRXK01 > JAOZPE01. The sequence goes on from CAVSGG010000017.1 coordinate 230,790, forward strand.
GAATTCGCCAAGTTGACCCGGGCGATCAGTGCCAACTCCTATGACTTCGATTCCATAGCGATTCTTCTCGACACCAAGTTTCGTCTCACGGACGAATCCTGGTTGGTGGGCGATCTTCCCTTCGTGCACGTCCAGGGGCATCCCTATGTCATCGACGCGCTCGGGTATCCGCCGATCGACGGCAACCCGCCGCAGAACACTCTCCCGGTCGAAAATACCCTGGGCAATCCGTATTTTGGGATCCGGCACAGCTTCTACGGAATTCTCAAAGCGATGGAACTCGGGCTCACTTTTCCCGTGGTCGACGAGAGCAAGGATGTTGCGATCGGCTACGGGACTGCGATCGACGTGGATCGCTACGGCTCGTTCATTCCACACCTGATGACGATGAGACTCATGGGAGAACTTTCGGGAGGGCAGGATTCCCAATTCTGGCGCCTGCGGGTCGGACCCGATCTGCTCGTTCCCACTGGCAATGACAAAGGACCGGTGAACCTATTGCTACACGCAGGTGTGCAGAGCGGAGTCGAGTCGGAGCATCTCCGGACCTGGGTGGGGCTGAACAGCGTGTCGGTGCTGAGTAAGGGTTCCTTTCTCGCCTACGGCGACAAGACATCGATCCAGATCGCTGCGGGCGCGAATTTCCATCTCCAGGGGGCTGATCCGGGGGTCCTGGTGGCTTTGACAGAAATCGGCAACGAGGTGACGCTGGTCTACGGCTTGAACCTCACGCTCGGCTTGCCCTAGGGGAGTTTGCGACCCACTTCTATCCGCATCCAACCAATCCGCCAAACGGCCACGACAGTGCAGGCTAGCGCTTGGCTCCATCGTCGGCTTGCCCTTACACTGAACTCTCTCTTTCTCACGCTTCAGGTCTTAAGGAGATCGTTTATGTCGCTCGAGCCCGGTATGCGTCTAGGTCCCTACGAAATCGTCGAGCCACTGGGCGCCGGTGGCATGGGCGAAGTCTATCGCGCCCGTGATACTCGGCTCGATCGGCAGGTGGCCATCAAAGTTCTTTCGGGGCATCTCTCGGCCAACCCGATGCTCAAAGAGCGCTTCGATCGCGAGGCGCGCGCGATTTCCTCACTTTCTCACCCGCACATTTGCTCGCTCTACGACGTGGGCCATCAGGATGAGGTGGACTACCTCGTCATGGAGTACCTGGAAGGGGAGAGTTTGGCCGACCGGATCAAGCAAGGCCCGCTGCCGCCGGAGCAGGTGATCAACCTGGGAGCGGAGACCGCGCAGGCGCTGTCCGCTGCGCATCGCGCGGGCGTGGTGCACCGCGATCTGAAACCGGGCAACATCATGCTCACCCGCGAGGGCGTCAAGCTGCTCGATTTCGGTCTGGCCAAGATGGGAGTCGAACCTCAGGTCAGCGATTCTTCTCTGACCGTGCCCATCAGCTCGCGGCACACCGGTGATCCTCTCACGGTGGAGGGGACGATTCTGGGCACCTATCAGTACATGGCGCCCGAGCAAGTGGAGGGAAAGGAGGCCGACGCTCGCACCGACATCTTTGCGTTGGGTGCCGTGCTCTACGAGATGGCCACTGGACGTCCGGCTTTCAGCGGGGGCAGCCAGGCTTCGTTGATTGCTTCCATCATAAAAGATCAACCGGCTCCGATCTCGAGTATCCAGGAGATGACGCCCCCGGCGTTGGATCGAGTCGTTCGCGTCTGCATGGAGAAGGACCCCGAGCAGCGCTGGCAAACTGCACAAGACGTGGCGCTTCAGCTGAGCTGGATCGCCGAAGGTGGATCGGCCGCTGGAGTGCCGCGCCCGGTGACGCATCGCCGCAAGAGTCGCGAGCGGATGGCCTGGATTGCGACAGGGATTCTGGCCGTAGCGCTCCTGGCGGTGGCGGCCCATGATTTTTCGCGTCCGAAACCCGAGGCGCCGCGTACCGTTCGCTTTCGCATTCCCGCACCAGCGGGGATCATGAGCGCGGACGTGCCCAAACTTTCCCCCGACGGACGCATCGTGGCCTTCAACGCGACCGACTCTCTTGGAACCATCAGGGTCTGGATCCAGCCGCTCGATGCTCTGACGGCACATCCCCTGGCGGGTACCGAGGACGCGCGTCGCCCCTTCTGGTCACCTGACTCCAAGGAACTGGCGTTCTTCGCGGGCGATCAACTCAAGCGCGTCGGCGTGGAAGGTGGCACCGTTCGTGTGGTGTGCGACGGAGTGAACGGTGCCGACGGCAGTTGGAGCCAGGAGGGTGTGATTCTTTTCGACGGGTCTGCCGGCGATTCCATTCGCAGCGTGCCCGCTTCGGGTGGGGTTCCGCGCGGCGCTTCGACGCTCGATCGCAAGGTGGGCCAAATGGAGCATGCCTGGCCGCACTTTTTGCCCGATGGCAAACACTACCTCTTCCAGGCGCAGTATGAGAATCGGACCGACAGTCTCTTCGTGGGCGAGCTGGGTTCGACCGAGACGAAACTTCTGGGTCCCGCCGCTTCACTCATGGGGTATTCCGATCCCGGCTACGTGCTGTGGGTGCAGGATGGGGCCCTTCGTGCGCAACGTTTGAACCTCAAGAAACTCGAACTGGAAGGGGAGCCCTTCCCCGTCACCACGCAGCTCAGCGTGGGAACCACTGGTTTGGCGAGCTTCTCGGCCTCGCGCTCGGGAGTCCTGGCCTACCGCAGTGGAGACACCGGTATGCGTCGCGCCGTCTGGGTAGATCGCACGGGCAAGAAGCTGCGCACCGTAGGCCCTCCGGGATACTACGCCCAACCGGACGTGGACCCCTCGGGGCATCGCATCGTACTCGAGCGCACGGATGGCGGGGCGGCAAAGCCGGATCTGTGGATTCTCGACGACAGCCGCGACGTGAGCACGCGCCTCACCTACGACCTTGGATCGGACACCGCTCCCGTCTGGTCCGCCGACGGCAAACAGATCGTTTTCGATTCGGATCGAAGTGGTCAGGAAGATCTTTATTTGAAGAATGCCGACGGATCGGGACAGACCATCCCGGTGTGGCAAGACAGCACCCTCAAGTTTGTCACCGACTGGTCACGCGATGGCAAGACACTCCTGGTGCAGCGCCGCATGCCGGGCAGCTCCTGGGACGTCTGGTCCTGGTCACTGCAGGACAACTCGGGAGCGCAACCGGTGGTTGCCACGAAAGACCTGGAGGGGCAAGCACGATTCTCCCCCGACGGGAATTGGATTGCGTACGTCGCGCGCGTGGACGATCAGCTACAGATCTATGTGCGATCCGCTTCCGCACGAGGGGGAAAGTGGCAGGTCTCCCTGGAGGAAGGGAGCGAGCCCGAATGGCGGGGCGATGGGAAGGAGCTGTATTTCCTCGCCCTGGATCGCCGATTGATGGCGGTGGACATCGACACCTCATCGGGCTTTCGCGCTGGCACCCCACACGCGCTCTTCCGCGCCAACGTGTCCGGCAACTACGTAACGCGCAATCGCTATCGCGCCGCGAAGGACGGTCAAAGTTTCCTCTTGCTCGCCGCGGATAGCGGTAAGGTGCCGCCCATCACCGTGGTACTCAACTGGACGGCGGAGATCGAACAGCAGTGAGAAATATCTCAGGACCTGAATCCCCTCAATAGAGCAGGCTGCCCAGGGCCTTTCCCAGCCGCTCCGATCGCGCCCTAATGACGAGTTCCGTACGTTTGCGGACCTCTCCCGCGCCACACTGGACCCGGAGCGAAGGGATGGATAGAATCGCGCTCCCCGGCGGAAGGATCCCCGAAATTGAGTGAGTCAACGCGACAGCGGTCTGTCCCGGGCACGGGTAGGCTCGTGCTTCAGGACGGAAGCGAGTTTCGCGGCGAGGTTTTCGGTTCTGCGCGCGCCAGCGCGGGCGAGGTGGTATTTCAAACCGGAATGGTGGGCTATCCCGAGTCGCTCACGGACCCCTCGTACCGGAGACAGATCCTCGTCACTACCTATCCTCTCATCGGAAATTACGGCGTCCCCGCGCGCGCCGCGGAGGATCCCCTGTGCCCGGGCTTCGAATCGCAGCGGATTCAGGTGAGCGGCTTGATCGTGGCGCGGCATTCACGCGATTTCTCCCACTGGAACGCTGCAAGCTCGCTCTCGTCATGGTTGGCCGAAGAAGGAGTGGTGGCTCTATCCGGGGTGGACACACGCGCCCTGACGCAACGGCTTCGGGAAGCGGGAACCATGGCCGGCAAGATCTTGGTGGATGTGGTAGGCGATGAATCGAGAGTGGACGAGGAAACTTCCTTCGAGGACATCAATCGGCGCAATCTGGTGGCCGAAGTGAGTGTGAAGGAGCCGGTTCTCTACGGGAGTGGACGACGGCGTGTGGTGCTCGTGGACTGCGGAGTGAAGTTGAGCATCATTCGCAGCCTCGTCGACCGCGGTTTGAGCGTGCTGCGTGTGCCCTGGGATCACGACCTGGAGAGCGAAGATGGCGATGCGATCTTCGTATCCAACGGCCCCGGTAATCCCAAGATGGCCGCTGCGACCATCGAGAATCTGCGGCGCGCGTTGCGAGGTTCTCGCCCAATCTTCGGTGTTTGCCTGGGCAACCAGCTTCTCGCGCTCGCGGCCGGTTGCGATACCTACAAGCTCAAGTTCGGACACCGCTCGCAAAATCAACCGGCCAAGGAAGCCGATGGCCCGCGCTGCTACGTCACCTCGCAGAACCATGGCTTTGCTGTCGACGGGAAGAGCTTGCCCGAGGATTGGGAAGAGTGGCTGGTAAACGCCAACGACGGGAGCAACGAAGGAATTCGTCACCGCGAAAGACCTTTCTGGGCCGTGCAGTTTCATCCCGAGGCGAACCCAGGGCCGCTCGACACTTCGTTTCTCTTCGATCGATTCGCGCAGGAGCTCCAATGAGCGCGAGGCCCAAGAAAGTTCTCATCCTGGGAAGCGGCGCCCTGAAGATCGGTGAGGCCGGCGAGTTCGATTACTCCGGTTCGCAGGCCATCAAAGCCCTGCGGGAAGAGGGAATCAGAACCGTTCTGGTCAATCCCAACATCGCGACCATCCAGACATCCGAAGATCTTGCCGACGAAGTCTACTTTCTGCCGGTGGATGCGGACTTCGTGCAGAAGGTCATCGAGAAGGAGGAGCCCGATGCGGTTCTTCTGGCCTTCGGCGGACAGACCGCTCTCAATTGCGGAATCGAATTGGAGGATCGCGGTGTCTTCGAGCGGAACGGAATCGAAGTACTGGGCACTCCTCTAAAGACGATCCGGGTCACCGAAGACCGCGATCGTTTCGCACAGACCCTGCGCACCCTAGGAATGGACACCCCGCGCAGCCGCGCCGTGAACACCGTAGAGGATGCGCTCGCCGCCGCGGCAGAGATCGGCTACCCGGTCATGGTACGCGTCGCCTACGCCCTGGGTGGAAAGGGCTCCGGCGTCGTCCGCGATGAGGAAGCGCTGGAAGAAATGACGCGCCAGGCGTTCACCGCGGCGCCGCAGCTTCTGGTGGAGGAGTATCTGGAGGGGTGGAAGGAGATCGAGTACGAAGTCGTGCGCGACAGCTTCGATAACTGCATCACGGTGTGTAACATGGAGAATCTGGATGCGCTCGGCATCCACACCGGCGAGAGTATCGTTGTCGCGCCTTCCCAGACGCTCAGCGACCACGACTATCACCGCCTGCGTAGCATTTCGATCGAGCTGATTCGACATTTAGGAGTGGTGGGGGAGTGCAATGTGCAGTTTGCCTTGCATCCGGCGCACGACGATTACCGCATCATCGAGGTGAACGCGCGCCTCTCGCGCAGCTCGGCTCTGGCATCCAAGGCAACGGGATACCCCCTGGCCTTCGTTGCAGCCAAGCTGGCATTGGGAAAATCGTTGACCGAGGTTCCCAACTCCATCACCCGCGTCACATCGAGTTGCTTCGAACCCGCGCTGGATTACGTCGTCATCAAGATGCCAAGGTGGGATCTCAAGAAGTTCCGGCGCGTTTCCCACGAGCTGGGTAGTGAGATGAAAAGCGTGGGCGAGGTCATGGCGATCGGACGCAGCTTCGAAGAGGCGCTGCAGAAAGCCTGCCGGATGCTCGGTACGGGGGCGCACGGCCTGGTCAGCAATCGTATCGCCTTCGAGGACCTCGAGGAGGCGCTTCTCCATCCCACGGAAAACCGCATTTTCGCGATTGCGGAAGCACTCTACGCCGGCATCGATCCCGAGCGCATTCACGAGCTCACTCGCATCACTCCATGGTTCATCAGCCGGATTCGCGAGATCGTGAATACCGCGCGCAAGATTGGAGAGTATGAGCTGAGGGAATTGCCGGCGGAGCTGTTGCGGCAAGCCAAGCAAGAAGGTTTCTCCGACAACCAGATCGCGCGACTTCTGCGCCGCGACGAAGCTCTTGAATCCGGCTACAGCGGTAACCTGGAAGTGCGCCGCCTTCGACAAAAGCTGGGGATTCGCCCGGTGGTGAAGCAGATCGATACTCTCGCCGCCGAATATCCAGCGCGGACGAACTACATGTATCTCACGTACAACGGCACGAAGGACGATCTCCCTGCTTCGGGTGAAGCCCCTTATCTGGTACTCGGCGGTGGGGCATATCGCATCGGATCCTCGGTAGAGTTCGACTGGTGTTGCGTGAACGCGGCCCAGACCCTGAAGCGTTGCGGGCACTCCGCGGTCATGATCAATTACAATCCCGAGACGGTTTCCACCGACTACGACACCTGTGATCGTCTCTACTTCGAGGAACTCTCACTGGAGCGGGTTCTGGACATCTGCGAGAAGGAAAATCCGCGCGGTGTCATCATCAGCATGGGTGGGCAGATTCCCAACAAGTTGGCCGTCCCCTTGAGCGAAGCGGGAATCACCGTGCTGGGAACCTCACCGACCGACATCGATCGGGCCGAAAACCGGCAACTTTTCTCATCGTTGCTGGACGAGATGGGAGTCGATCAGCCGCGCTGGCAGGAGGCGACTTCGTTGGGGGAGGCGCTGCAATTCGCACGGGCATCGGGCTACCCCGTGCTCGTGCGTCCCTCCTATGTGCTGAGTGGCGCGGCGATGAGCGTAGCCCATGGAGATGCCGAACTCGAGGTGTACCTGGAGGCGGCGGCGGAAGTCTCGCGCGAGTTCCCGGTGGTCATCTCCAAGTTCATCATGAATGCGAAGGAGATCGAGCTGGATGGGGTGGCAAAAGATGGCGAGGTGATCTGCTACGCCATCAGCGAACACGTGGAAAATGCTGGGGTTCACTCCGGGGACGCAACGATGGTATTCCCCTCGCAGCACCTCTATCACGAGACGGTGCGGCGCATCAAGAAGATATCACGGCGTATCGCACAGGAACTGAAGATCACCGGCCCCTTCAACATTCAGTTTCTCGCGCGCGAGAACAAACTGAAGGTGATCGAGTGCAATCTACGTGCATCGCGCAGCTTTCCCTTCGTATCGAAAATCCTGCGCGAGAACTTCATCGATTATGCAGTACGTTGCATGCTCGAAGAGCGAGTGGAAGCGCCCGCGAAATCCGCTTTCGAACTCGACTACGTCGGAGTGAAAGCACCGCAGTTCAGCTTCTCGCGTCTGAAGGGAGCCGATCCACTTTTGGGGGTGGAGATGGCCTCCACGGGAGAGGTCGCGTGTCTGGGAGATGACCTGCACGAGGCCTACCTGCGCGCCATGCTGGCGGTGGGATTTCGAATCCCGCGTAAGGGAGTGCTGCTCTCGACGGGAACGATCGGAGGGAAGGTCGCATTCCTGGAGAGCGCACGTCTCTTGCGTCAAGCAGGCCTCGGGCTCTACGCCACCCCAGGGACGCAGGAATTTTTGGCCGCCTACGGAGTGGATGCAAAGCTGCTGCATGCACCGCTCGAGGCCAAAGAACCCAGCGTAATCGACACAATTCGGGCAGGGGAGATCGATCTGGTGATCAACGTTCCCAAGAGCTTTCAGGCCGAAGAGCTCAACAACGATTACCTCATCCGCCGGCAGGCCGTCGACTACGAGATTCCTCTGTTCACCAACATCCAGGCCGCCGTGCTCTTTGTGGCTGCGATCACGAATCCAGATCTGCAGCAGAAGGTTTCGATCAAGGCCTGGAGCGAATACCGCTGAGTCCCGCTCGCGCTTAGAAACTCACCGATAGCGCAAGGGATCCGAAGGTGTCGGCGCCGTCTTGTCCCTTGAATTCAGTGCTACGCCATATCGTGGTGAAGTTTCCGTGGAAGGGACCGAGCGTCGCGGCCAGACCCGTCTGCAGGTCCACCACCAGGAGACGTCTGTCCACACTGGGGCCCTGGAGCAGCGAGTTGCCGTCGAGGAAGATGTTGTGCAACACCGCGTCCGCTCCCGTACCCACGAAGAGATACCAGTGGAGTTTTCGTGAAGGGCGGAAAAGCCCCGCGAAGGAGTGGCCCGGACGCATCCCCACCGGCCCGTCGTCGAATCCCAGTTCATCGCCCAGTCTCAGCACTCCTCCGCCTGAGCCTTGCACGAGGACGTTGCCCAGCGCGAAGCCGGCATAGGGCCTGAGATCTGCTCGCAGAGTTCCCACCAGGGGCACGTCGACCCTCGCGGCTCGCGTGCGCCACTTCCTCTCCGCTGTCAGTAGAATGGCAAACTCGTCGGCCAGCTGATGGTCCCAACCTTCCGGCGGGGGCGTGCCGAACTGACGATGCATCCAGCGCTGGATCTCCTTGCCATAGGCGTGCGGTCCCACGAGCCCCAGGGAGAACTCGAGAGTGTCGAGGTGCCTGCCGTCATCGCCCAAAAGTCCGGCGGATGCGTAGAGCCAGCCCGCGTAGGGTCGATCGGTGGCTGGGGGCACCGGCTCGAAGATCTTCTCCGGGGTGTAGATATTCTGGCCGAGGGCGAGGCCCGCGCGCAGCGACCCCGCATCATCGAGGAGTGGGAGAAATCGGGCGAGTTCGAGAGCAAGAGCAGGAACTCGATTTTCTCCGCTCAGATAGGCCAGATGAAATCCATTGGTGTAGTGGCGATCGTCGTGTCCGGTAGTGAGGGCATCGTTGTCCCACTGGACGCTGAAGAGGCCAGAGCGCGCCACAGACGCCCCATGCGCGCTCCGTCCGCCGAGCAGCCAAAGACAGAGCGCGATATACAAGAGAAGACGACGCACGAGGAAATCCCATCCAGACCTTTGCGCGGGATGGGCTCACCCACTGCTTCAGCAGAGCCATCCTCCTGGTCTCCCTGAACGCTCCCGCCACCATACTGGGGGAAATACACACCAGAGCCCTGCGGATGTCCAGAGGCATCGCCCCACAGTGAACAGTTTCTTTCCACCTCGATTCTACATGGACTTCGACTTGTCGTGAGACATTCGTGTGCTACTCTGGCGCTCTCACGACCGACGGAGGTCGCCCCCAATCGGTGCATCCCCCCTCGTCCGAGCGATCCAGCTTCCGCCGGTATTTCGTCGCTTCACGATGGGCTCCTTTCGAACCCAAAATTCTCGCCATTCGAGGAGGTTGTCTTGAGGACTTCCCGCGTCATGGGCGTCTGCTGCCTATTGATAGCTTCGCTGATTCTTTGGACCGGCTGTGGAAACGATCACAACCCCGATCTCGTCACCCCGCAACCAACTTCTCATCCACTCGAAAATACCGGCCTGCAACATTCGGTGCCAGCCGGCTACTACGATACGGTCGACCTGACGAACGCGACCACCTTGCGCAACTCCTTGCACAACATCATCAAGGATCACGTACGATACCCCTACACTTCGACCAGCACGGACACCTGGGACATTTTGGAGCAGGCCGACGAGGATCCAGCTAATCCCAACAACATCCTCGACCTATATCGCAATGCGAGTTACCCGAAGCAGGGTGGGGGAAACACCTACTACCAGCGCGAACACTCCTGGCCCAAATCCTACGGATTCCCCAACGACAATTCCTCAAACTACCCCTACACCGACTGTCATCACCTTTTCTTGTGTGACGGCAGTTATAACGGGGCGCGCAGCAACAAGCCCTTCCGCTTCTGTTCGGCCAGCTGTACCGAGGAACCCACTCTTCTGACCAATGGTGTTGGCGGTGGAAGCGGGGTATACCCGGGCAACTCGAACTGGACGAGCGGCTCCTACACCCAGGGAACCTGGGAAGTGTGGCAAGACCGCCGCGGCGATGTGGCGCGCGCCATGTTCTACATGGACGTTCGCTACGAGGGCGGTACGAACAGCAATGGTGCCTCAGAACCCGACCTGATTCTCACCGACGACGAAGCCCTGATCGATGCTTCCAATACCGGCAGCAACGAGAGCGTCGGCTACATGGGTATGCTCACCGTCCTTCTGGAGTGGAATCAAGAGGACCCCGTCGACGCCAAAGAAGAGCACAAGAACGACGTGGTTTACAGCTATCAGGGCAATCGCAATCCCTTCGTGGATCATCCGGAGTGGGTGGGTTGCGTCTTCGGTGGCAATTGTTCGGGTGGCGGAGACGTCACACCTCCCGCCGCGCCCACGGGGCTCGTAGCCAGCGCAGGGGACGGCATTGTGGACCTGGATTGGGCCGACAATACCGAGGGTGATCTCGACGGCTATCACGTATACCGTGCCACCTCGGCGAGCGGTCCCTTCAGCCGTATCGACGCCTCGCTGCTCTCCAGCAGCAACTATCACGACAGCGGACTGAGCAACGGGACCACCTACTACTATCAGGTGACCGCGGTCGACCTGAGCGCGAACGAGTCCGCAACCAGCACGACGGAGAGCGCGACGCCACAGGGTGGCAGCAGCGGCGGAGGCATCGCCTGGATTAACGAGTTCCACTACGACAACACCAGTGGCGACACCGGCGAGTTCTTCGAAATTGCGGGCAGCGCGGGAACCAATCTCTCGGGCTGGTCTGTGATCGGATACAACGGCAATGGAGGCGGCGCTTACCAGACCGTGACTCTCTCGGGGACTCTTCCCGATCAGTCTTCCGGCTTTGGAACTCTGAGTTTCGCATTCGTGGGCATGCAAAATGGCTCGCCCGATGGACTGGCTCTCATCGATGGAAGCAACCAGGTAGTGGAATTCCTGAGCTACGAGGGAACTTTCACCGCCACCGACGGTACGGCTGTCGGCATGAGTTCGACCGATGTGGGGGTGAGCGAGGATAGCGGTACTCCAGTCGGCGATTCGCTACAGAGAACCGGTAGCGGAACTACCGCCGCTGAGTTCAGTTGGACCGGTCCCTTGGCCGAAAGTCCAGGCCAGATCAACGCGGGTCAGAGCTTCGGCGGACCGCCTCCGGACACCACACCTCCGGCGGCACCGACGGGACTGGTCGCGACGGCCGGCGACGGTGTCGTCGACCTCGATTGGGCCGACAACACCGAGGGCGATCTCGCCGGTTACAAGGTGCTGCGCTCTACCAGCTCCGGAGGATCTTACACCGTTCTCAACGGCAGCCTGCTTTCTTCGAGCCTCTACAGCGACACTTCGGTGAGTAACGGAACGACCTATTCCTACGTGGTGCAGGCGGTCGATCAGGTTGGCAACGCTTCGGCCTACAGCAGTGAGGTCAGCGCTCTCCCCGAGGCCCCGGCACCGGTGGCATGGATCAACGAATTCCATTACGACAATCGCAAGACGGATCGCAACGAGTTCGTGGAAGTCGCGGGCAATGCGGGCCTCGATCTGAGCGGGTGGACCCTCGTGGGCTACAATGGAGCGAACGGCTCGGCGTACGACTACCATCTCCCTCTCCGGTGTGGTTTCCAATGAGCAGAACGGCTTCGGCACCTTGGCATTCGGCTTCTCGGGTCTGCAGAACGGATCGCCGGACGGCATCGCGCTGGTGGACGACACGGGCGCGGTGGTGGAATTCTTGAGCTACGAGGGGACTTTCTTTGCTAGCGACGGTCCCGCCAACGGCCTGAGTTCGACCGATGTGGGCGTGAGTGAGGGGGGCTCGACCGGCAATCATGACTCCCTGCAACGCGTCGGCACGGGTCAACAGGGAAGCGATTTCTCCTGGACCGGTCCGACTTCCTCGAGTGCCGGCCAGATCAACAGTGGCCAGACTCTCTCGGGCCAGCAGCTCACGATGTCGATCGTGAATTACTGAGCTGCGAGAGCTGGGCTGTCCATTGCCCCACGTCTCGATGACCGGTGGCCTCGTCCCAAGGGACGGGGCCACCGTACCTAGGAAGCTCGTGATTAGACAAAATTCGTGTTTTCGGTTAATTTCCCGCCATGTCTGAATCGCCCCTGAACGTTCTGGCCGTGAGCGGGAGCCTCCACGAGAGATCCGTAACGCTCAAGGTCCTCTCCCAGATCGCGGACAGGCTGCGCGACGTCGGATGTGCCGTCGATCTCCTCGATTTACGCGAGGAGCCACTGCCCCTCTTCGATCCTGACACTGCCTACGATCAGCCCGAATATGAGCGAGTGAGATTACGGGTGTTGAAGGCCGATGTCTTCCTGTTGGGAACTCCGGACTACCATGGAAGTCCGAGCGGCGTGCTGAAAAATTTTCTGGATCACTTCTGGCGCGAATTCAGCGGCAAGCTGATAGCCACCGTGGTTGCGTCGCACGAGAAGGGGCTCACCGTCACCGATCAACTGCGCACCGTCGCGCGGCAGTGCTACGCATGGACCCTGCCTTACGGCGTGTCCTTCCACGGACGCATGGATCTGAAGGACGGGCACATCGCGAGCGAGGCTCTGGAGAAACGCGCCGAGATGTTGGTCCACGACATCAGAGTGTATGGGCAGCTCTTGGCCCAGCAACGCGCGGCCGATCTCGCAGGGAAGAACCCGGGCTTTCTCGCCCGATTGAGAAAGTAGAGCCGGGCACGGCGCGTTCAGCACGCGGCCCGGCCCCTCGGCTGCGTGAGAAGCTCGTTCTCAGTTGTCGTACTTGGCCTTCATCGCACCCCAGCTCATGCCAGCTGCCGGTACCGGAGATTCGCAGGTCTTGAAGTTCTGCGTTTCACCGCTCGTACCTCCTTGACCGTCGAGTATACTGCCGGGGCAACCTTGCCAGTCGATCTGGTACCCGATGTCGAAGAAGCTATCGACCTGGAAGTCGGTCCCGGGGGAGCCGATCCGCGTAAGAGTCGTGTGACCGGCACCCGGCAATATGAAGTCCAAACCGGCTGTGAGATGCAGGGTGCAGAAGTCAGGGTCACCGAAGAGTTCTCCCTCGAGGCTATTCAGCTCGGTGTCGAAATCCTGCACCGCGTCTCCGGGGGTTCGCGGTGCCGAGCTCATCGTTCCTGTAACCGGGAGAGTGATGAATCGGTGGAAGCCCGCGAGATCCCCCGTCCCATCCATCGTCATTTCGAGATTGCCGGAGAACGAGGATACCGTTCCTCCCAGCGTTCCGCCCGGACCTTCCGAACTGGAACTCACGATGAGGGCGCCACTGATGTCAATACTCGCTGTTCCACTGAAGCCACTGGTGATGTGCATGGCACCCACATACCCACTCGGACAGAGAGGGGCCATGTCTACCGTGCCACTGCCGTTGTCGGGCAGAACACAGCAGGAGGAGCTTTGGGCGAGCACACCTTGCGCACCCGAGAGTAGGAGGAAGATACAGGGCGCGAGAATTCGCAGCGCCTGGCGAGTCGTCGAGCGCAAGCGGGTCATAGAGTCGTCTCCTGATCTGTGGGGAATACTTGCTGCGCCAACCATAGCACACCCCTCCCATGCGAAACTGGCAGGGGGAGGTCCGCGATTTCCTTTGACCGCGTCGTTCCGTTGCCCCATATTTCCATTGAAAATCGTTTTCAACTACTTCCGAGTTCGGACCCCGAGACGGGGAAGCTAGCGGACCCGTTGCCACAAAATCAGTTATGCGAGCTAGCTTCAAGATCTACCGAGAAGGTATGGCTGGGCTTCTGATGGGGGGGCTCCTTGTAACGGTCGCCCCGGCCGCGGCCCTCGATACCACCGAGCCCTACGGCCTGCGGGTCGTCAACGCCGAATATTACCTGGGCTACGGCGGAGTGGGACTGGCCCGTGGCCAGCGGGAGCTCTCCCACGAGTTCATCCTGGGCTACGGCGTGGGAGAATGGGGGTCCGTCTACGTGGGGAGCAACCTCACGAGCGACCAGCAGGACTTCGCCACGGATACGGATCTGTTGACCGGGATCATGGTGACGGTCCTGGATGGCTCGCATCTCGACCTGGACTTGATGTTGGATCTCGGCGCACCCAGCCACGATCTCAAGGCGCTGCGTTGGGCGCCCTCGATCGAGCTCAACTACGATGATGATCCCGACATGGCAAGTTGGGGGGTGTACTTGCGGACTGGCATCGAAGGGCGAAGGGAACGAGGTGAATTCGAGGGGGACGCGCGGTCGTGGCACGAGAGATCCGACTTTGGCGTGAACCCGGGCGCTTACCTGCGATTGTCCGAACGCCATGAGTTACTCATCGAGTACGATCAGACCATCGCTCTAGGGGAAGGCCGAGCCGCGGATGAAAATGGCTCCGGAATCGGACTGGGCTTCAATCTTCTGCTCTCGGACAGCGTCGAGCTCATCAGCCAGATCCACCGTGATTTTCCCCGCGCAGGCGATCGGGCGCGGCTCGGCCTTAGCGTGGGCTTCATCGCGACCCTACCAACTGGACGCTAGACGTCTCAAGAGCGTGCAGTTTCAACTTCCCACCTGAACCGGTGGCGTGTCGCCGGTGTGATTCCCGGACTCAATAGACCTTCCGGCGGATCAGGTGCCAGCAATGGTGAAGTCTAGTGTGAATCCGTTCAACTCACTCTCCTGACAACTGGATTGGAGAAAGCTCTGCGCGGGTGTCGCCCGAGAGGGTTACGCCCCAGCCGAATCGTTGCAAGGGAAGGGTCTGATTCAGCGCGATCGAGCTACCGTCGGACCATTTTTCGGGAACGGTGAAGGTGAAAGAAGCGCCCAGTAGCTGATAACCCTCGGAGAGTCCGATCGCTCTTGCAGTGGCGGAAACGCGAAGGAGAATCCCTGTCGTTTTGTCACCACGCAGGGTCGAATTGGAGTAGTCAATCGTGGTCCAGGTTCCTTCAAGCTGCATAGACAAATCAGACGTCACCGCTACGATGGAATTGCCACTGGTAGACACTTCCGAGACATACAAGAGAGAATATGGCGGGATGTTCGTGCTGACCACGAGCGCTGGCGACAGACTGATGCTGACGTAGACCACATCTCCGGAAGATACGTTTTCTACCTTCGGGGCTGGCAGCTCTGCATCGCCGCAGCTGGTCGATCCGGCAGTGGGGCTCTCGCTGCAATGACCATGAGGGGAACGACGGCGCGAATCGTGGGCGTGAGTCGGCGCAGATAGAGCTCCTTGGAAGGGCGAATCCTCCTTACCCTACCCCGGTTCCCACGCGCAGAGCAAGGAAGGCACCCCGCTGTTCGCATGGGGAGCAAAATCGAGTTTGAGGTAGTGACCCCTCGCAATGGACTGAGCGCGCAAGAGCTTTGCCAACAAGGCCACAGGGCCGCGTGACATTGTTGTCCCGTGAGACAAAGAACTCGGGTGACCTGGGACTTCCGTTCGGCGAACAATCGTTCGTGGATTCCCCGTCAATCCTTCGCGCTTAAACGCGGAAGGGAGGTTTCTATGGCTCAGATTCGCACCCTCGATGGGTCCGCGGTCGACATTGGCAAAGACGCACTTGACGAGTTGAGTAAAGCGCTCGGTGGTGATCTGCGCGGCCCAGGTGACACTGTCTATGACGAAGCCTGTGACATTTGGAACGCGATGGTCGAGCGCCAGCCGGCATTCGTTGCACGCTGCCGTTCGAGTGCCGAGGTCTCGAAGGTGGTAAAATTTGCCGCCGCGCACAAAGTGTTGCTTTCGGTGCGTGGACGCGGTCACCACAGAGGAACTGACGACCTGGGTTGTGATGCGCAAGGCGCCGCCCCTCCCGTTCTTGCCCGAAGATGTCCATGGCAAGGAGGTTGTGGTCTTGGCGCTTCTCCACTGTCGCGATCCCGCTACGGCCGAGCGTGAGGTCAAGCCTCACTTGGAGTTTGGCAAGCCCGTCGGCAGCCACCTCGGCGTGCAATTTTTTGCGGCCTGGCAACAAGCTTTCGACCCATTGCTTACCCCGGGTTCCCGCAACTATTGGAAGTCTCACAATTTTGCGAGTCTCCCCGATGATCTGCTCGATGTTTTTGGCAGGGCCCTCGGGACTCTTCCGTCCGACTTTTCCGAGATCTTCATTTTTCAACTGGGCGGAGCAACCGGCCGTGTTGCCGTCGACGCGACCGCTTTTCCCCACCGGGATACGCGTTACGGGATGAACATTCACACGCGCTGGGAGAGCGCTGCGGATGACGCCAAGTGCCTGGCCTGGGCACGGAAGCTCTTCGGAGACACCGAGCCCTATGCGACGGGCGGCGCTTACAGCAACTTTCTGACCGACGATGCCGAGGATGCGGTAGCTACCGCCTATGGAAGCAACGCAAAGCGTTTGGCGGAGATCAAGGCAAAGTATGACCCGAACAATCTGTTCAGGATGAACCACAACGTGAAGCCGAAGAAGTGATTCTGTGACCATGATGATCCCCGGTGCCATGATTCGCACCGGGGATCGCTAGGGGGGTGGTGAAGGCCAAATCGTAGCAGTGCAATGGGAGGAATCATGTTCATGTGGATCGGTATCGGCACGATCGTTCAAACGGGATGATTCTCGTCGGACACTGGCTGGCGGAAGTGACAGAGCTTTTTGGACTGTTGGGAGCGCTGATCTCCCTGATTGTCGGTCTGCTTTGGGCGAGAGAGGGCGCGCGCGGATTCGGCCAGAGGTGATGGAAATCCCGCCGGGACTTTTGCTCTCCGAGCAGGCGAGGAGCAGGAAGTTAGAGAGAGCAGAGGTGAGAAGAGGTGAGAAGAGACAGCCGCCCCATTCGAAAATCCATCCGAGCTTTGGATCGAATTGTCCGAGCTAAGCTATGCGTTGCACCCGAGGAAGAAATACGAAGGCAACTTAAACCCTAGCGATACGCGCAGCAAGCATGAGGTCAAGGTAGGGATCGTTAGCGTCATTCGAAGCTGGAAATCTGCTGTCAAAATGGAATACCATAACTTCATTGGTCCTGCCCTTCCCCCGAAGGGACTCCATTCATGCTTACAGCTTCATTGGCTTCGGCTACTAGGTCCCGGAGTCGATTTCGTCATGCTCTGATCCTTCCGATGCTCTTGCTAACGTCCCTGTTTGTCTGTGGTGTCGACTGTCTGCCTGCCAGTGCACAGCCCAGCTGTCTGCCCAACTACGGAGTCCAATTCGTGGGCGCATTGGAAAACGACGCACACTTCGGCAAGTCCGTTTCCACTGCGGGAGATATCAACGGAGATGGTCTCGCGGATATCATCATTGGAGCACCGGACACCGATCTGGATGGCCTTGACAGAGGTTGGTGCGAGCTCTTCGAGAGCAACGGCGATGGTAGCTGGAGTTTCGCGGGGAGCTTTCTGGGAGACCAAGATTTTGGGAATGTCGGTAACTCGGTCGGCACTGCGGGCGACGTCAATGGCGATGGCTACGACGACATCATCGTGGGAGCCTACAACTACACCAACGGTGAAAGTGGAGAGGGGCGTGTCTACCTGTGGTACGGCGTGCCCTCAGGCTACCCCATTGGCGTTACTCCCGATTGGATGGAGGAACTCGATCTGGCTGGCGCACTTTTCGGCACTTCCGTTGCCACTGCGGGCGACGTCAATGGCGATGGCTACGCGGACGTCGTCATCGGCGCCCGTGGCGTGGGAGGCGGCATTTTGGGAAACGAGTCTGGCGCAGCCTACATCTTCTTCGGCTCGCCGAGCGGGCTCTCCAGTACTTACGATGAGGTCGTCTATGGTCTGACAGAGAGCGCTCGATTCGGAAGCTCGGTGGCGACCGCGGGTGACGTCAATGGCGATGGTTACGACGACGTCATCGTGGGTGCACCCGGCTTCGACGCTCTGGGCGATACTGCAAACGACAACGGAAAGGCTTTCGTTTACTACGGGTCCCCCACGGGAATCTCGACGACACCAGATTGGTCAGTGACGGGTGGCTTGGGCTCCCAGTTGGGGTACTCGGTCTTCACTGCCGGCGATGTCAACGGCGATGGCTACGCCGATGTAATCGTGGGTGCGCCAACCCGTCTCGACGGCTCTTTCGCTCCCGTCGGCGAAGCGGATGTCTATCTGGGGGGAGCCTCTGGTCTTGCGACCTCGCCGGTTTGGACGAAACTCGGCGCCGTATCCGGTGAGCGCTATGGCTTTGCCGTGTCGACCGCGGGTGACATCGATGGTGATGGATTCGCCGATATCATCGTCGGAATTCCCTGGGTGGGGAACGATCAGGGCCAAATCAAAGTGTACTTTGGCAGCGCCGCGGGTCCGCTTTCCTCACCCTGCACGCGCACTTCCGGGCAGTTGGGTTCACATTTTGGCGCGGCAGTTTGTACGGCCGGCGACGTCGATGGGGACGGCTACTCGGAAATCATCGTGGGTGAGTACAATCGAGATCTTAGCAATCCTAGCTACACAGGAGCGGGTGCCGTCTGGGTCTACACTGGAGGACAGCGACTACCTTCGGAGTCGCCCGGCTGGATCGCCTCGGATGGGACTGACACCGACAATGGACATGCTGCATCTACGGCGGGGGACGTCAATGGTGACGGCTACTCCGATGTCATCGTTGGTGCTCCGAATTACAGCAACTTCATGTCTGGACATGGGCGCGCGCGGGTATATCTGGGAACCGCCTACGGTCTATCGACAAGTCCCTCTTGGTCGAACTCGCAGAGCGGCACCTCGTCCTACGGGGCTTCCGTTTCACTCGCCGGGGATGTCAACGGCGACGGGTACACTGACGTTCTGGTGGGTGATCCCGACTTTGATGCGGGTCTCGGATACGAAGGTAAAGTCTTCGAGTTCGATGGAGGTCCGAGCGGACTCTCCAGCACCCCCTCTTGGAGCAAGGTGGGAGACGCGCAGTACAGCGACTTCGGCTACGCCGTATCGGACGCGGGCGATGTAGATGGCGATGGTTACGGAGACGTCCTGATTGGTGCATTTGGGGTCGGTAGCTCGACTGCCTATTTGTTCCGTGGATCCGCCTCGGGACTGGAGACCACTCCCTCGTGGTTCGTTTCGCGGCAAAACGTCGGGGGAACGGTCAGCGGCGCGGGTGATGTGAATGCTGACGGCTACTCCGACGTCATCATCGGGAACTACGCGACTCTCTCGAGCTTCGGGGACTATCGAGGTGTGGCCATGGTATACCTGGGATCCTCCACGGGACTTCAAGACAGTCCCCAGGCCTATTGCTGGCTCAGCAGCCCCACCACCTACCTCATCGCAGTCGACAGCGCAGGCGATCTGAATGGCGATGGCTATTCGGACATCGTTTTGGGAGGGGAATCGCTCGATGGCATCGTGCAAGTGCACCTGGGAGGTCCCTCCGGAATCGATGAGAACGAAGCTTGGAGTCGTTTGGGAGCATCGGGAGAGAACCTGGGGTACTCGGTTGGATACGCTGGGGACGTCAATGGTGATGGGTACAGCGACATCATCGTTGGCTCGCCGCGTTACACGGGCAACCAGCAATACGAAGGCAAAGTGACCGTGTTCTTCGGGACACCCTCGAACTTTCCTCCGATCGGTAACGAGTGGTTTTTCGATTCCGATCAGGCGAACGCTGAGATGGGGAAGGTGGTTGCCACCTCCGGTGACGTGAACGGCGATGGATTTGCAGATCTTTTGGTGGCCAAGTGGGGCTTCGATCAGATCTTTTTGCACCCGGGGAATCAGGGGAACGGATTGCCCAGGATTCCCCGCCAGGCGCAATACGACGGCTCGGCACCGATCGATTTGCTGGGTGCCGCGAATGTGCAAACTGCCTGGAACTTGAGAGCACTAGGCCGCTGTCCGGCGGGTCGAACGAAACTGCGGATGGAGTACGAGCTAAAGCCAGTTGGCGTGGCATTCGACGGATCGATTCAAGTGGGTGCTTACACCGATACTGGTGCGCCGGTCAATCCGGATGGCAGCGCGGTCGCGCTCGAACAGCCAGTCACCGGGGCTGTTTCTGAAACCGCCTATCACTGGCGGCTGCGCTTTCGATCACGCAGTCCCTACTTCGAATACAGTCCCTGGATCGGGCTTCCCTACAATTCCCTGACCGAAACTGATCTGCGGACCGCACTGGCTGGCACCGCGGCTACACCAGTTGCTGCAACCCAATTCTGGTTTGCTCCGCCCAGTCCGAACCCCTTTGGCGGGCGCACGACCCTGGGCTACCGGCTGCCTCGCGCGGGCAAAGTGTGTCTGGAGATCTTCGATGTGCGGGGCCGGAGGGTGGCGACCCTGGTGGACGAAACAGAAGAACTGGGAGAACACCGGATCAGCTGGACCGGACGTGACGACCGGGGCGCCTCGTTGGCGTCCGGAACCTACTTCGCCAGGCTGCAGATTCCCGGCACGGTACAGACCCGCCGGATCACCCTGCTGCGCTAAGTCGGGAAGCTAGGCCACTGCCCCGTTGATCATTGGGTCTGCAACTGGATGGGAGGAACTTCTCCCCGGGTGTCACCCGGGAGTGACGTGATCCAGCCTATTCGTTCCAGCGGCATGGTTTGGCTTGCCGGCATCGACGTACCATTCGACCAGCTCTCGGGCACCGTGAATCTGACGGAAAAGCCGCGCAGCTCGTCTCCTTCCGACAACCCCGTCACCCTCCACTCGACGTTCATGGAGTCACAGTTTCTTGTCGTGCTCTTGCCCCATAGAGTCACCCTCGGAAACGCTATGGTCTGCCAGTCACCCAGCATCGAGATGGTTGGTTCGAATTCTAGGGAAAGATCCGTGCTTCCACCCAGCAGTGACCCGGCTACTTGTGGGCGTACTTCAAGAGGTATGTTGCTGGTGACGACGAGGGCGGGCGACAGTGTGATTCCTATGTAGATCTGGTCTCCCGGGGATACGCCCTCGATGTTCGCGAGCGGCAGATCGACGCTACCGTAGTAGTCGGTTTGGTCATGCTTCGGTCCGACATAATCCACGCCAGTGCTCCAGTCGGCGGCATGGATGGTCGCGTAAACGCAGTGTACGTTTTCGTCACCGCAGGTAGTGCCTCCGGCAGTGGGGCTCTTGCTGTCCGAGCAGGCAGAGAGCAGGAAACTGTTGGACAGCAGAAGTACGAACCCGAGGCGAAGTGAAAGCTGTTTCATCGTAAATCTCCTTTGGATCACTGTGTCTTGAGCTGGACTGGTGGGACTTCCGTGCGCGTGTCACCCGAGAGGCTCACTCCCCAGCCAAAGCGATCCAGAGGGATCGTTTGGTTGGCCTCAAACTGCGTTCCATCCGACCACTTCTCGGGAATGGTGAACTTGAACGTGACTCCCCGAAGTTCATCGCCCTCAGAAAGTCCGCTGATGCTCCCAGAGGCGTAAAACGACGAGAGTACTCCTGTCGAGTTATCTCCCCTCAAAGTCACTCCCGTCGACCCGATCGTCATCCAATCTCCTTGCAAGCTCAGCGTCAACTCAGGACGTGCTGTAACGTTCTCGCTGCCCCCTGTGGGAGAGCCCCCGAACCCAATGACAGCCGTTGGGGGGACGTTGCTGGTGATTACGAGCGGTGGAGATAGTTTGATGCTCAAGTTGATCTCGTCACCCGGAGAGACGTTTTCGAAGTCTAGAATCGAGAGCGTGGCCGTGCCGTAATAGTCAGTGCCGTCGATCGGCGGATCGATGTATTCCACACCGGTGCTCCAGTCGGCTGCCCGGACGGTCGCGTAGGCGCAGCGCACGTTTTCCTCGCCGCAGTTCCCGCTGCTGGCGGTGGGACTATTGCTGTCCGAGCAGGAACCGAATGTTGCAAGGGCGGCCAGGTACGCGACGGCTCGCATTGCGGGCTTGAGGCGGTTCATGAATTTCCTCGGAAATCGGGGAGATGAGGAACCAAATAGAGCTTAACCCGCGCATCATGTGCCAATCAAGGAACACATTCCGATCCATCCATCGGCATTGCGGCGCGATCAGACAAAGAAGACGATTGACGCCAGGCATCCAGGATGCGGAGAATCGTGCCTGAATTTCGTGCCTTCTTCCGAATAGAAGCGGAGAAGGAGAACTTCATGACTCAGTACTGCGCTCTTGGCCGAGGAGGAGACATGTTCAAGTGGATCGGTATCGGCACGGTTGTTCAACTGGCAATGGTTCTCATCGGACACTGGTCTACAGCGGTAGCCAATCTCTTTGGGCCATTGGGGGTGCTGATCTCCCTGGTCGTTGGGCTGCTTTGGGCGAGAGAGGCCGCGCGCGGGCTGGGTCACGGGGCAGGTGGTGGCGCCGTCGTGGGAGGCGTCTGCGCCCTCATAGGAATTGCGGTCTCTCTGCTGTTGGGGGATGTCAGCGCCATGATTCTGTTGTTGGGAACTCTGTCTTCGGCGGTGACCGGTCTGGTGGGAGGGCTTTTGGGCTCCCGGATGCGCGCTTCGCGGGTCGGGGCCGGATGAGAGTTCCAGCGAGCAGAGAAGGCAGCCTTGGAATTCGCCGGAGAATTCTGGCGTGTACTGGTTTGTTGCTGATCGTCATTGCCGCTACAGCCTCGAGTGCTGCCGCGGCGAGTGATGCTTCCGCGCGGCAGGACCTCGCGCGCTTCGTCAATCCCATGGTGGGAACGAGGAACATGGGCCACACCTACCCCGGAGCCACCGTACCATTCGGGACGGTGCAGCTGAGTCCCGACACGAAGCGGCCACCAATGTATGACACATCGGGCGCGTACAACCGCGAGGTCTATCGCTACTGCTCGGGCTATCAGTATGGGGATTCCACCATCTACGGCTTCAGCCATACGCACTTCAGCGGCACCGGGCATTCCGACCTGGGGGACCTCTCGCTTCTTCCCACGATGGGCGAACTCCAGATGGAGCCAAGTGATACCTGGCAGATAGGGCGCAACATTCCGGCGCGCTTTCACCACGCCAGCGAAGTTGCGCAGCCCGGTTACTACAAGGTGAAGCTGGAAGACTCCGGTATCGAAGTGGAGCTGACTGCAACTTCCCGGGTGGGGATGCATCGTTACACACTGGGAAAAAGCGGAGAGCTGCATCTCATCCTGGACATGATGGCCGACATCTACGACTACACGGGAAAGGACCTGTGGACCTTCCTGCGGGTGGAAAATGACAGTACGGTCACTGGCTACCGGGAGACCACCGGCTGGGCGCGCACGCGCACGGTCTATTTCGCGATGGAGTTCAGTCGGCCTTGCAAGAGCTACGGGTATAAGCGCTACGACGCGACTCCCTACAAGGGCTTCTATCGGCAGTTCGATCAGGAACACGACTTTCCCGAGATGGCGGGGAAGGAACTTCGCGCGCACTTCGATTTCGATGGCCAAGAGGGAGAGCAACTGCTGGTAAAGGTGGCCCTCTCGGGAGTGAGTACCGCGGGGGCGATGGCCAACCTGCAGACCGAGCTGCCCGGGTGGGATTTCGACAGCGTGCGCGAGGCGGCGCGCGCGAGCTGGAACCGGGAATTGGGTCGCATCGAAGTCGAATTGCTGAGTGAGGAGCAAGCGAGAACTTTCTATACTGCGCTCTATCATTGCTTTCTCAGCCCGATCGTTTACGAGGACGTCGATGGGCGCTATAGAGGGCTCGACCAAAATGTGCACAGCTCGGATGGGTTCACCAACTACACCATCTTCTCACTGTGGGACACCTACCGGGCACTGCATCCCCTCTTGAACCTCATCCAAAGCGCGCGCAATACGGATATGATCAAGAGCATGCTGGCGCATTTCGACCAGAGCGTGCATCCGATGCTGCCCGTGTGGAGCCACTACGCAAACGAGAACTGGTGCATGATCGGGTATCACGCGGCCTCGGTGATCGCCGATGCAATAGTCAAAGGAAATCGGGACATCGATCTGGAACGCGCGCTGCACGCGTGCGTGGCGACTTCCCAGGTTCCCTACTTTGATGGGGAGGGTGAGTACGCCAAGTTGGGTTGGGTGCCGGACGAGCTCACGCCCTATTCGGCGAGTATGACTCTGGAGCTGGCCTACGACGACTGGTGTATCGCGCGCATCGCCCAAGTGGCGGGTGACGAGGCGCAGGTGGCGCGTTACGAGGAGCGAGCCGGAAGCTACCGCAGCATCTTCGATCCCCAGGTAGGCTTCATGCGGCCGAAGCTCCGCAACGGGAGCTGGCGACCAGAATTCGATCCCATGTCGACCCACGGGCAGGGATTCATCGAAGGGAACGCTTGGAACTACAGTCTGTATGTGCCGCAGAACGTCCCCGCACTGGTCGAGCTCTTGGGGGGGCAGGATGCCCTGGAGAGCTATCTGGACTCCCTCTTCACCATGCAGATCTCGGACGAGCAGATCGCGCGGACCGAGGACATCACGCGCGACGGGATTATTGGAGCCTACGTCCATGGCAATGAACCCAGCCACCACGTGCCCTATCTGTACAACTGGACCCGGCATCCCTCGAAGACGCAGAAGCGCGTGCGAATGATCCTGGACACGATGTATGGAGCGGGTGTAGACGGACTGTGTGGGAACGACGACGCGGGCCAGATGAGCGCCTGGTACGTATTCAGCGCTCTAGGATTCTATCCGGTGTGCCCGGGATCGAGAAGGTTCGAGCTGGGCAGCCCACTGGTGAAGAGCGCGACCTTGCATCTGGAGAACGGCAGGACAGTACACATCGAAGCGCGCAACCAGAGTTCAAAGAACGTGTGCGTGCAGAAAGTGGAAGTAAACGGGAAACCCATCCATCGGCATTCTCTGAATTTCGAGGAGCTCACGATGGGGGGAGAGATCACATTTTTCATGGGGCCAGCGGAGGCAAGATGAAACGGCAGGTACAAGCTTACTTGAGCAGGAAATTATTCAATCTCTCGGCCACGGTGGTTGCGATCTTTCTGGAGATACTCCTCGCAGCCACGGCAGTGTCGAGTGCTTGGGCCGAAGGTGTCCCCGGAACTGTATTGAAGCACTACCCGCTGCAGATGAAGACGCCAACTGGTCTTGCCTTCGACGGCCAGCACCTCTGGGTGGGCGATCTCGATTCGGCCAAGCTCTTTGAGATCGATCCAGCCACGGGTGAAGTGCTCGCGAGCCTGGAAGCTCCTGGCTATCAGCCTCTCGGCTTGGCTTGGGATGGGGCACAACTTTGGGTGATCGATGCCCTCGACAAAACCGCCTACGCGCTGAACCCCGCAACTGGAATCACGCAGCGTGCTCTTCCACTCGATACCGCAGATGCCAAGGGAATGAGCTGGGATGGAACGGCACTATGGACAGTGGATGCGCATGATGGCGTGGTCACCCGTCTCGACATCGACGATGGCACGACCTTCAAGAGCTTTCCCTGTCCCCGTGCCAATGCCGGCGGGGACGAATTGGGCTTGGCCTTCGACGGGAAGTACTTGTGGGTGAGCGATCGTCGCAGCAACAAGATCTACCGCGTCGATTCCGGTACAGGCGCAGTGCTGGACGACTTTGCCTCTCCCGGTCCGTATCCGGCCGATCTGGCCTGGGACGGACAGCACCTGTGGTGCGTGGACTACGAGACGCGCGAGCTATACCAGCTAGAAACGGTGAGTGGCTCGACCTACGTCGTGTCCGAGCCCAAGCACGAGCTACTCAACTACGAAGAGGTTTGGCGCAATTTCGGTCCGGGAACGGTGAAGACTCTGGACGTCTATATCGCGGTGCCCCACGACTTGCCCAACCAGAAGCTCACCTTGGAGCCCACCTTCGCTCCCGCTCCCAAGGACTTCGTGACCGACAGGTGGGGTCAGAAATGCGCGCACTTCGTGTATGAGGACATCGCGGTCGGTCAAAAGGTGTCGGCCAAGATGAGCGTGGATGCAACCCTATACAAGGTTCGCTGGTATGTCGATCCGGACAAAGTAGGTGAGTTGAAGAAGATCCCGGGTGAGATCCGCAAGACCTATACGCAGAACAGCAGCAAGCTGGTCATGGACGATCCGGTCATCCAGAAGGCGGTCAAGGAAGCGCTGGATGGGGAGACCAATCCCTACTGGATGGCGCGCAAGATCAACCGCTACATCCAGGACCATATGTACTACGAATTGGTGGGAGGGTGGAACGTAGCGCCTACGGTCCTGTCCCGGGGATCGGGCTCCTGTTCGGAATACACTTTCGTGATGCTCTCGATGTGCCACGCGGCCGGCTTGCCGGCCCGTTACGCCGGCTCGGTAGTCGTGCGCAATGACGACGCCAGCCGCGATGACGTATTCCATCGCTGGGTGGAGGTCTACCTGCCCAACTACGGCTGGGTGCCGGTGGATCCCTCCGGCGGTGATTCTAATGTGCCCTCCCACGTAGCAGACTTCTTCGGGGGGCTATCCAATCGCTTCGTGATCACGACTTTGGGTGCGGGCGACAGTGAGACCCTGCACTGGGACTACGACAGCTACGCGAACTGGACGGCCGAGGGCCGTGTCAAACTGATGCAGCACAAGGCCGGCGATTGGGTGCCGGTGGACAAGAAGTACGAGCCGCAAGTCAGCGGGACGATGGGCACCGACAAGTGCGACTAGTTGGTGCGCACGAGTGCGACCAGCAGAAGCTCACAAGTGGGCCCAACTGAAATTCAGGAGTCGAGCCGGTAGCACACGAGGTGCAACGGTTCCATGTCCTCCTCGGCGGTTTCGTCCTCGTCTTCGACCACGGTGTCGCCCATGTTATGCGCGACGTAGATCCGAGTCTTTCCGAGAAAGAGGCGATCCCGATTGAAGTCTACATCGCCGAAGAGACGCCACTGCTCGATCCACTTACCCTGAGCGTCGAACTGGTCCAGCCGGGCGAAGAGCTCGGGCGGGTCGTCCGGCATACGTTCACGAATCAGGACTTGAAAGCCGCCGTCTTGGCGCGGGTAGAGCCCATCGACGACTCGGTCCGTGTCGCTTACATGGACCTTCATCTGTTTTCCATTGATGTTCATCGAGTATCGCTTACTCGCGTGCTCGCGCTCCTTCGGTGTTCGCAGGTGGGGCTTGAAGGGTCTCTCCACGATGCGGACGAGAGAGCCATCCGGTGCATAGACGTGCAGGCGGTAGGCATCCCAGTCCTGTACGATTACCACCTTGCCGCTGGTGGTGACCGCCCAGGCTCCGTTGACCCCCACCATATCCCGTTCCTCGAACGACTCCGTTGCAAGATCGATGGGATGGCGGTCTTCGAAATAGCGCGCTTCAATAGTTCCCTTGCCATCCACAGCCAGAACCTGGGCCGTGGTCCCCATTTTGCCGTCGGCGAAAAAGAAGCCCGATGCCGCCAGGACGAGGTCCTTTCCGCGATCGTATCCACCGGTGAGCATGGGCACGCCCTCGCTCGGGTCGGGGATGGGGTGATCCTCGAGCGGCGTTCCATCGGCTTGGAGCAGGGCGATCTTGGGCGGCATGGTCTGGATTATGTCCACGGATCCATCGTGGCCCAAAAAGAGGCTCGAGGGATTGCGGAATTCTCCGGGTGCCTCCCCTTCTCGTCCAATCGCTTTCTCCCATTTCCCGTCGGGTGAGAACACCTGGACCTGATTGAGCTGTGCGTCGAGCACGTAGACTCCCTGGTCCCCCCGTTCGACGACTCCGCGGATGCGGCCGAAGATGAGCTCGTCGTCCAGGCCCGCCGTCCACAGTGGATGCAGATGAACGTCACGGGTTCCCTCAGCGGGTGCGGTGCTGACCACGGGCACCGGCGCGGAATCGGCCGCGTGACATTCGCCGGCAAAGTGTGCACTGGACATCAGCCCGCTGCAGATGAGTACCAAGAGGAAAGTTGGCGAGGAAGACATGAGTTTCCGTGCGGTAGACATAGGCATGAGTACCTCAGCAAGTGAGAGAATGTCCGGCGGGAACTTTGCGGTATGAGTTGTACGGGGATAGAGTCGTGGGGGTTTCATCCTTCACGGGATGTTCTCGCCTCGTTCGAGACCTCGGGCGAAGGTGGAATCCCAGGCCGCCAAAGCAAGTTTGGGATTGAGATCGACGTCGACCAACCCGAGGTGCGCGAAGTAGCTCAGGGTGGCCGGTGGAGGGGGAGAGATGGCCGCCAGATCGAGGTCGGTGAAGGTGAGTTGAAACAACCCGATTGCGTGAACTTGGTCGAGCAGCTGGGCCTGACGCACGATGTAGCGCCGCTGTTCGTCCTCCGAAGAGGTCCATTCGGTCTGCGTATTCGAGGGCCAGCCGCCCTCGGTCACCGCGATTCGGATGTCGTGTCCTTGCAGGAGGCCCGAGTAGTAATCGTCGGGAATCTCCTCGGGAGTGTCGAAACCCGCGAGGTACGGATAGGAAGATAGTCCCAACTCATCGACGAAGGGGAAGTCCGCGAAGTCCTGGCCGATTCCCTGGGCCGTGGTGTTGCCAAGGCGGCCCCAGGCGTAGTCGACCTGTACGCTTACGCTCAGGCGCACATTGGCGTCGCGGGCGCGGATTGCCGCTGCAGTGTCATTGGCGAGCTGTCGGATCGCGGCGTAGAGCTTCGCCGGGGCGACTCCCCGGATGAGATTCGTCTCGAGCGCAACCCCGAAATGCTCAGGCTGGACCAGGCTGTCGACCACGGTGGCATAACGCACGTACATGGCCTGGATCTCGGGCTCGGTGATGCTGCGGCCCGCGTTGACGAGGGCGGTCGACTCCCCAGCCCGATTCAACCCGTTGGCCGGATCGAGATACACCCAGATCTCGTGTCCCTTGGCGCGGTAATACTCGGCCAAGCTCAGCTGGTGCCGTTGCACATACCCCGCAAGAGCCACCCCGGCCAGTAGCGAGTCCCATGGAGCCTCGTAACTCATGATGGCCGCGTCCGCGCGCATCGACCACATGTCGATCGCGGCAAGCAACAGGTCCACGTCCGCCCGCGGGGGTATTCCCGAAAAGCCCATGCGATAGCTGCGAGTCGGGCCCTCGGGCTCGGTCGGTGAACCGGAGTCGCTACAGGCCGCGAGGCCACCGGCGACGAGAAGACTCACGGCGAGGCCGAGCAGAGCGAGGCGGCCTAGGCGGACGGAAGTTGGAAACGAATTTCTCATGGACTTCCCAAGCTAAGCCGTGGAACGCGCGCTGGTCCAGAACATTGCGGGCGCTCGCCGGTTGCTCAGGGTCTTTCGATCCGTGCTTCACCTTCCTCTCACAAGTGGTTCACAGTTCGGAGTTGGTCCGTGACCGTTCCAAAGTGTCTCGACGTTCGGAGTTGGACTCTGGTTCCGAGTGTCTCGACATTCGGAGTTCGACTTCCCTTCGCCGAAGTGGTTCACAGTTCGGAGTTGGTCCGTGACCGTTCCAAGGTGTCTCGACGTTCGGAGTTGCTCGGCTCCCATCCCGGCCGACTCAGATTCCAGCCTCTTCCAATTTTTCACCTTAAATGCGCTACTGGTTATCGAGCTGGACTACACCATCTCCAGCCGTGTCGACAGGGCAAAAGGGCGGCTTCCTACCTCTTACCGAGCACCCACCACAGATTGCTCGGGGTATAGGAAGGACTGGCTCTCGGGGAGGCACTTCCAATATATACAAATATTCGTTTGGTGCAATGGGAGAATTTCAGAGGGCTATGCTCCCAGGAACTCTGCCAGTTCAGAGGATTGCGATTCCCGCATATTCATTCTATAATTCCAAAATTATGGAAATTACATCCGCCCAACAGGTTCTTTCAGCACTGGCTCAGGAAACCCGGCTCTCAGTCTTCCGGCTCCTCGTCCGAGAAGGAAAGGAGGGCCTCTCCGCCGGGGAGATTGCCCAGGCCCTCGCGATCCCTGCGCCCACCCTGTCCTTCCATCTGAAGGAACTTGCGCGGGCCAGATTGATCGAAGCTCAACGCGAGGGGCGATCCATCCGATACACCCTGCGGCCCGATCAAATGCGGGAGTTTCTCGGATTCCTCAGCGAGGACTGCTGCCAGGGGCAAGCGGAGCTCTGTTTGCCACGCGGTCGAACTCTGGGTGGACGAACTGAGCCAATCGAGCGAAGCACGCCGGGCGAAAGTGGGGACCGATGACGACGCAAGCATGTATCACGAAAGAGCCGCAGGGCCTGGGGTTCTTCGAACGCTACCTCACAGTGTGGGTTCTTCTGTGCATCGGGCTGGGAATTTTGCTCGGACGCTTTTCTCCCGGAGTGGCGCACAGGCTCGATGGGATGACGCTGAACGTGAACGGTGCGCCGATCATTTCCATTCCGATCGCGGTGTGCCTGTTCCTCATGATGTACCCCATCATGGTGAAGATCGACTTCGGCGAGGTGATGCGTGCGGGCCAGAACCTCAAGCCGGTGACGTTGACTCTCATCGTGAACTGGGCCATCAAACCCTTCACGATGTTCGCACTCAGCAGTTTCTTCTTGGGGATTGTCTTCTTGAAGTTCATCGGTCCCGATGCGATCGACACCGTGAAGTTACCCCTGGGGCTGAACCTGGCGGTGGGAGCAAGCTACGGGGACGGCACGGTGATCCTCTCCCACGGCGTCAAGATGCTAGCTGTGCCACTGTGGCGCAGTTATCTGGCGGGCTGCATCCTGCTGGGAATCGCGCCGTGCACGGCCATGGTCCTGGTCTGGGGTTACCTCGCGCGCGGCAACGACGGTCACACCCTGGTCATGGTCGCTATCAACTCGCTCTTCATGCTCGTATTGTACGGACCGCTGGGAGGCTTCCTGCTCGGGGTGGGTAGACTGCCGGTTCCCTGGCAGGCCCTGTTCCTTTCGATCTCGGTGTACGTCGCACTGCCGCTTCTGGCGGGATATCTCTCGCGGCGTTGGATCGTCAGGGCGAAGGGAGAGGAGTGGTTCCAACGGCGCTTTTTGCACCTCTTAACGCCCATCACCATCCTTGCGCTCCTTCTCACCCTGGTTCTGCTATTTTCGTTCAAGGGCGAAGTCATCACCAGAAACCCGCTCACGATTCTGTGGATCGCCGTGCCGCTCTTCCTGCAGACCCTGCTGATCTTCGGAATTACGTATGCCGCAGCGAGTTGGCTCGAGCTGAGTTACCGGGATGCCGCCCCATCGGCTCTCATTGGGGCCTCAAATCACTTCGAGGTGGCCATCGCGACCGCGGTCATGCTCTTCGGACTCTCCTCGGGAGCGGCGCTGGCCACCGTGGTCGGTGTGCTGATCGAGGTGCCCACAATGCTGCTCTTGGTACGGATTTGCCTCCAACGTGGCGGATTTACCACGAGAAGTTAACTTGACAGAGCACCGCCTGTCCCCGAGCGTCCACATGCGCCTTGGAATCGCAACCCGCTTCCAGACGGAGGCGGGTTTTATGGTGCTCAGAACATCAGCTCTCCCTGGAGCCAGGTCCTGACCCCCTCAACTCAGAGTGGAGTGTATCATTGACCGACGAGACCGCGGGAGCCCGGATCCGCAAAGCGGTGAATCTCCTGAGACAACTTCTCGAGTCACCGCGTGCCGAGGGGGACGATCGCCAGTGGGTCGGGAAGGTGAAAGAGCGTCTCGAAGAGCTAGAGCTTG
>CAVSGG010000018.1:0-52972 GCA_963727455.1 Candidatus Krumholzibacteriota bacterium
CCCAAAAGGGGTACTGAGCATCTTCTGTCCCCGCCAACTTGACAGGTTCCGGCTGATCGAGCTTGCGCAGCCACAGCATGTGCGTGCCGCTGGAGTCGCGCGCACCGAAGACGATGGAGCGGCCGTCGGGAGAGACGACGGCGGGCGCCGGATTCGCTCCGTTCAGATGAAAGCCGGTGTTTTCCGGTGGCTCGATGGAGCTGCGCACCACACCAAGTCTCGCGCCGTCGGGCGACGAGGCGCCTCGCCCCATCACGAACGAGACGACGAGAGCCAAGGCAAACACCGCCGCGAGTCCCCAGGGAAGCAACCGCGCTCGTTTCGAAAGAGACGACACGCCTTCCTGTGCTTCCTGCGCCAAGGAGGCGTTGAGGGTGAGGCTACTCGCGGGATCCTCGAGCAGGATACGGGCTTCGCCTATGTCTCTCAAACGCAGCTTGGGGTCGCGCTGCAGGCAGCGTTGCAGGAGCAAAGTGAGAGCGGGCGTCAAGTTGCCCGGTAGGCGGTCGAAGTCGAGGTTCTCCTTCAGTACGCCGGCCAAGATCTCCGACACCGATTCGCCGGTGAAGAGCGGCTTGCCACCTAGCATCTCGAAGAGGATCACCCCAAAAGCCCAGATGTCGGCCCGGCGGTCCACGCGCTTGCCCTT
Source organism: Candidatus Krumholzibacteriota bacterium (assembly GCA_963727455.1). Classification (GTDB taxonomy): domain Bacteria; phylum Krumholzibacteriota; class Krumholzibacteriia; order JAJRXK01; family JAJRXK01; genus JAOZPE01. The sequence continues at coordinate 650 of CAVSGG010000018.1, forward strand.
GGCCTGCTCGGGGCTCATGTAGGCCGCGGTCCCCAAGATGGTCCCGGCCTGGGTCATGGCGGCCGTGATGGTGGGGGAATTGACAAGATCGTCCTCGAGGCCTGAATCACCGGAATAGGCGCGCGCCAGCCCGAAATCGAGGATCTTCACCGTACCGTCGGGCGCGAGCTTGACATTGGCCGGCTTGAGGTCGCGGTGCACGATGCCCTCTTCGTGCGCATTTTCCAGCCCCAGAGCCATTTGACGCGCGATTTCGGTGGCTTCGTCCACCGCGAGAGGGCCCTTTGCCAGGCGTGCGCTGAGGTCCTCGCCCTCGGCCAGCTCCATGACCAGGAAGCTCTGACCCCTATCCTCTTCAAAGCCGTAGATCGAGGCGATGTTGGGGTGATTCAAGGAAGCAAGGACTTTCGCCTCGCGGCGAAAACGCGCCAGCCGTTCCGGATCGCCGGCCAGATCGAGGGGAAGGAGCTTGAGGGCAACCTCACGATCGAGCGTGGTGTCGCGCGCACGCCAGACTTCGCCCATGCCGCCCTGACCGATTTTTTCCAGGATCTCGTAGTGCGAGAGGGATTTGCCGATCACAGGATCTTCTACTCGCGTGGTGAGGGAGGCTGTCTGCGTGTAGACTTTTTTCTTGGTCCGGTCGATTAGGACCGAGACGGTATGCTACGATATCCGCGCCCACCCGTCCATCTTCACAAGGGGAAGGGCAAGGTCTCAAAACCCCAAGGAAGGTTGATTCATGAAGAAGTACGCTTTGTTACTGCTATTGGCCTTCGGAGTACTCGCCGCGAGTTCTCCGGCCATGGCAAACCACTACACGGAATTCACGCCCACTGCGGATTGCTCGGGTTGGTGCGTTTCGGGCACGGTCGATCTTGTGGGCGATCCTTACGCAGACATCACCTACACCGTCACGCTCAACGATGGCAATTCTGACGTCAAAACCTTCAGCGACCAGATCCACATCACGCCCGAAGGACTCAGCTTTAACGTGTGCGCGGACTGGGGAATGGACCTCTGTGGGGACTACACTGCCAGCGGTTCCTTCGTCTTGCAGGGTCCCAACGGTGGTGACACCAACGGTTTCCAGATCTCCTTTAGCTGCGATTGTCCTCCTCCTCCTCCGCCTCCGTCTGGAGACGCGTGCACTCGCACTCCCGGCTACTGGAAGAATCATGACTGGCCGGTCAGCAGTCTGACGGTGGGATGTGAGGAGTACACGATGGCTGAGGCCATGGACGTTCTGTGGATGCCCGTCCGAGGTGATGCCACGATCATTCTGTTCAAGCATCTCGTTGCGGCCAAGCTGAACGTCCTCAGTGGATCAAGCACATCCATTTCGGACGACATCGACGCGGCCGACGATTTCCTGTGCGATCATCCTCTCTTCAGCAAGCCGTCTGGCGATCTGAAGACGGAATGCAACAGTCTCAAGGACGCTCTCGCGTACTACAATGAGAGTAATGACTGCGACGGCGGAGACTACACGAGCGGAGCGGTTCTGCCTCTCAGCTCGTCCAAGACTCCGGCGCAAGGGCAGTCCTGGGGCTCGGTGAAAGCCTCCTACCAGGACAACAACAAGTAATCAGGAAGAACACTCGTAATTTTACGTGAAGCGGGCTCGGGGAAACTTCGGTTTCCCCGAGCTTTTTTTCTGGCGGATCGAGTTTCGTGTTGGAACGAACTAGTTCCTCCTGGCCGAAAGAGGCGTGTTACTTCTTCCACGTACCTTCGGCGTTCTTGAGGAAGCGGTAGAATTCCCCTTGGGTGGAGAGCACGAGCAGACTCTGCGGATCGATCGTCTTTTCGTAGCTCTCCATGGTCTTCAGGAATTCGAAGAAACTGCGCGTATCGGGAGAACGATCGTAGGCTGCGGCATAGACCGCGGTGGCTTTCGCGTCGGCCTTCCCCTTGATCTCCTGGGCCTCGCGGTAGGCCTCCGAACGGATACGCAGAAGTTCACGGTCTTTTTCACCCCGTATTCTGGACGCCTCTCCCTGCCCTTCACTGCGGAAACGATCGGCGATGCGATTGCGTTCGGCAATCATGCGCTCGTAGACCTTCTGCTGCACTTCATCGACGTAGTTGATGCGCTTGAATTCGATGTCGAGAATTTCGATCCCCAAATCCCCGGTACGATCGCGGGCATTCCTGAGAACTTCCTCGCGCACCGAGTCGCGTCCGGCGGTGATGGGTTCGAGCTTGATCTCGTCTTCGGGGAGGGTATCACCCAGTTCCGGCGTTCGGTTTGTGCTGCGCACCACCTCGACCAGGTCATACTTGGCGATGGCGTTGCGCGCCTCACCGTCGAGGATATCGTCCAGACGAGTCTGGGCCCCGCGTTCGTCCCTGAGCCGCTGGAAATACAGCAGCGGATCGGTGATGCGCCAGCGGGCATAGGTGTCCACCCAGATGAAGCGCTTGTCCTTGGTGGGCAGTTGATTCGCGTCTCCGTCCCATTCCAAAAAGCGTTTCTCGAAACGGTGCACCTTCTGGATGAGTGGCAGTTTCAACTTCAGACCGGGTGTGTTGATGGGATCGCCCACGGGCTTTCCGAATTGGGTGATGATGACCTGCTCGTACTCTTTCACCACGTAGAAGGGGTTCAGAATCGAGAACAGAACGACGACAGCAATCAGGATGGCGAGGATCTTCATCACTGATCACCCCCCTTCGGAGCATCGAGTTGCTGCAAGTTGAGCAACGGCAGGACTCCCTTGACGCCGTCGTCCACCACCACCTTGTGTTCGACCTTGGGCAGCACCTTGGTCATCGTCTCCAGATAGAGGCGTTTGCGGGTGACCTCCGGCGCCTTGCGGTACTCGGTGTACAGAGCGTCGAAACGGGCCGAGTCTCCCTGCGCGCGATTGACGCGATCCAGCGCGTAGCCCTCGGCCTCCTGAATGGTCTGCTGAGCTTCTCCCTGGGCCCGCGGGATGACCTTGTTGTACTCACTCTGTGCCTCGTTGATGAGCTTCTCCTTTTCCTGCTGGGCCTGGTTGACCGCGTTGAAGGAAGGCTTCACCGGATCGGGCGGATTGACATCTTGCAGTACGACCTGCTCGATCTTGATGCCGGTCTCGTAGCGTTCGCAGAGTTCCTGGAGACGGGTGTCCACCTCCAGCGCCACTTCTGCGCGGCCCACCGTGAGCACCTCGTTAACGGTGCGGTCGCCCACCACGCTGCGCATGACCGCCTCGCTCATGTCTCGCAGCGTGTCGTCCACATTGCGGACGCGAAACAGGTACTTATAGGGATCGACAATCCGGTACTGAATGACCCACTCGACAACGGCGGCGTTCAAGTCTCCGGTGAGCATGTTCGACTCGCCGCTCAACCCGCGCGTTGTGAACTGGCTGTTGACGCCGGCGCTCACCGTACGGAATCCGAACTCGGCCTTGAGCTGACGTTGGACCGGGACTTTCAGGGCGGTCTCCACCCCGAAGGGGATTTTCATGTGCAAGCCGGGATCAGCGGTCCGGACGTACTTGCCGAAGCGCAGCACCAAGGCGACCTCCTCGGGTTCGACGGTATAGAAGCTCGTCGAGAAGAGGATGAGGGCGAGTACGATGACCACGATGGAGCGGAACACGTTGCCGCCTATGGGATTTCTGTGCATTCGACTCTTGATTTCCTCAAAAACTTCATCACTCATACTGAGATCCTCCGAGGGCGATCGTGGGCTTGCGGAGCGGTTCCCGCGGTTGAGCTGGCAGGCGCGATTGGCAGTCTACATGCAGATGGCGGTCGAGAACACAGAAAGAGTGAAATCGATCTCGTGTGCCCATATTGACTTGCAATATCGAATCTGGCAAATTGGAAGGGTCCCTCCCCCTTTCTGTACAGAGCGTAACCGTGGAACCTCGTCGATCTGAGCACCCCTCAGTCCAGCGGCCGCGTCTCTTACGTACGCTCGCGGCGGTTGTCGACTCGCTGGACCCCGCGCGGGCAATCGACCGGCATCAACTCGGCAGGGGCGATGCGGTCCTGGTCCAGACCCGGAATTCTCTCTATCGCCTCATGGCCCTGGATGACGGCAACTTCGTGGTCGAGGGCGGATGGTTTTCACGGAAGGGTGGAGCACCAAGCCGCGTGGGTGTGGTTGGGTGCAGCTTTGGAGGGAGCGCCGTCTGGAGTCAGGTAGTGGCAGCGCCGGGCCTCTTCCTGGAATTCGGCAACGGGGTGAGGACCACGCGGATTCAGCGCACCTGGATCGAACGCCTCGGAGTGCGCAGTTCGGTCAACTGAAACCTTCCAAGTTCAAATTCCCACGTGCCGGTCATAGCCCTTGAGCAGGGTATGTGAAGCCTTCTCCAGGGCGGCGCGCCATTCTCCCGCAAGTTCGTCATTCCAGTCGTCGCCCAAGAACTTCTTCAGGGTGGCGAGCATGGAGTCGCACCACACCGGATAAAGATCGGGAGGAATGTTCCAGCGGTGATGCCGGGTTCCCAAGTGGCGCATGTAGTGGTCGATGGAGGCGTGATCCTTGAGGTAGTGCTGCACGATGGTCGAAAGCGCCATGGTGAGCACCAGCTCCTGGCGCGCCATGTCGATTCCCTCGAAGAAGGGCACCACCGTCGGGTTGTTGAGCAGGAAATACTCGTAGAAAGCCTTCCCGAAGGGTTCTCGGGATTCCAGAATGAGTTCCAGACTCTCAGCGATGTTCATGCCCCCACCTCACGATCTGTTCTTGAGCAGCGCCTTGAAACGGGCATTCTCACGCAGCGGATCATATTCGGGTGAACTCTTCATCAGTGCCACCGAAGTGACATTCTGCGGTTTGCGCAGCAAGTCCTCAAGGGTCGAAACTGCCTTGTCTGTCTCACCCACCCAGGCGTAGATCAGAGCGAGATCGCGCAGGCGGTAAGTCTTGCTCCAGACATCGAGCCGGGCGGGAAGCATGACCAGGGCCTTCTCACCCTCCTTGATGGCCTCTTCCTTCTCTCCCAAACCCGCGAGGGCCAGGCCGAGGGCGCTATGGAGATTGGCCGTCTCGGGCAGCGTCTGGATCTTCTGGCGCAGAAGATCACGGGCACTTTGGAACTCAGCTCTCGCCTTCTCCTGCTGGTCCATCGCGCGATAAACCAGGCCTCGGTCCAGGGGACCGCAATTGGCGCTGAACTGAGCGCTGGTGAAATCGGGTAGCTGCTTGGCCAGGGCGAGTGCTTCCACGTAGTCGCGCGCATGATAGGAGATCCCAAAGTCGAAGAAACGCGTCTCGTCGATCTGTCGCTGGGGACAAGCATCGAAGTCCTTCCTGGCTTGCGAGAAATCCCCCTGAAGCATGGAGGACCAGGATTTGTCCAGGTAGAGTCCGGTGCTGCTCGGGTCGAGACCAATCCCCTTGATGAAGTACTCGTCGGCCTCCTTGTTTCGTCCCAGAATCTGTAGCGTTTCGCCGAGGTCGAAGTAGGGGGTAGCGCTCTTGGGAGAAAGTTCCTGCACGCGGCGGAAGTTTTCCAGCGCGTCCTCGAAGCGGCCCTGGCGTCGGCGGATGTAGCCGATGACCGAGATGATCTCCGCGTCCTGAGGACGGCTTTTCGTGGCCTGATTGAAGGCGGCGAGAGCCGGTTCGTAGTCCTTCAGGCCCCAGTAGTAGTAGAAGCCGCGCGCGATGTACGAGTCCGGGGCATCTGGAGCAAGAAGGAAAGCCTTGTCCACCGCGGCCTTGGACCGGGCCAGGCGCTCCTCGGAGCGGTCCCAGCCGAAGTGCACGAAGCCCGCATTGACCTTGCCGAGCTCGGCCCAGGCCAGCTGAAACTGTGGATCGAGTTCGACCGCGCGCTGAAGCAGCCGCAGACCCTCGTTCCAGGGCTCGCTCATGAATACGACGCGATCCTCGAGCAGCTCCCAGGCGCGCAGATAGGCGTGGTAGGCGTCCATGTTCTCGGTGGGCACCGAGGCCAGCGCGCTCTCATCCTTCTTCAAGAGGGTCACGTCGAGCTTGCGCACCACCGCTTCGGCGATCTCGCTCTGCACCTTGAACACTTCGTTCATGGCGCGATCGTAATTCTCGGCCCACAGGTAGGAGTCATCCTTGGCCTTGATGAGCTGCGGGGAGATCCGCACTCGATTCGCGCCGTCGCTCGACCGCTCCCAGCGCACGCTGCCTTCCAGCACGTAGTCGATTCCCAGATCCTGAGCCACCTGGCTCATGGTCTTTCCACTGCGATCGTACTGTTGCGCGCTGGTGCGCGAGATCACCGAAAGACCTTGGACTCCGGCCAGACGGGTGGTGATCTCGTCGGTCATGCCCGCCGCGAAGTACTCATCGTCGGCCGCGCCGAGATTTTCGAAGGGGAAGACCACGATAGTGGGCTTGTGCGCGGCCGCTTCAGGGAATGCGACGGTCGAGGCGGATTCTGATCCACCAGGGGCCGACTCGGACGAAGCGTTGCGACGCGACTGCATCCAGATCATGGCCAGAGCGACGATCACGAGCACGCCGATCGCGGAGAACCACAGAGTGCGTCCGCGCGAAGAAGCAGCGGAACCCGGAGCCAGAGATGGGGTGGAGATTCCCGAGGCGCTGCTCGCCTCGGTAAAAGCCGGAGTCGATTGCTGCGGATTGCTCGAAGGGGCTTCTCTAGGAGAGACATGTTCACCCGAGAGCACTTCGTCACGCAGGATCTCCAGATCGTAGCGCAGTCCGCGAGCCGATTCGTAACGCCGTTCGGCGTTCTTCTCCAAACAGCGCCGGATGATGCGGCTGAGCTGGCGGGGGAGAGTGGGTTTGACGGTGGAGATGGGTGCGGGATCGTCGCGCAGGACCGAGCTGATGGTCGAGATGCTGGTTTCGCCGGTGAAGGGACGCGTCCCCGTGATCATCTGATAAAAGATGATGCCCAACGAGAAGACGTCGCTGCGCGCGTCCACCGCCTTCCCTTCCGCCTGTTCGGGCGACATGTAGGCCGCGGTGCCCAAGATGTTGCCTTCGCGGGTCATGTCCTTGCCGACGGCCAGAGTCGCGTCCGACTCCTCGAAAGATTCCGCGAGGAGTTTTGCCAGACCGAAGTCGAGGATTTTCACGCGGCCACTCGCATCGAGCATGATGTTCTCGGGCTTGAGGTCGCGATGCGTGATGCCCTTCGCGTGGGCCGCGCTTACCGCCTCCGCCATGGGGATGGCCAAGTCGAAGAAGTCGCGCAGGGGAATTCCGTCCTGACGCATCTGCTCGCGGAGAGTGGTTCCCTCCACCAGTTCCATGACCAACAGGAGTTGGTTCTCGACCTCTTCTACCGAGTGGATGGTCACCACGTTGGGATGGTTGAGAGCGGCAATCGCGCGGGCTTCACGCTCGAAGCGGGCCCTTCGGTGTGGGTCCTTGGCGAAATCCGGGGGCAAGACCTTCAGAGCGACTTCACGGCCCAACCTGGTGTCGCGGGCCCGGTAAACGCTTCCCATGCCTCCTTGACCCAGGAGCGCCAATATCTCGTAATGGGAGATGGTCTTACCGATCAATGGAGTATCTTCTCGGAAGGGGGAGAGAGTATCCTAGACGCTTCGGCTCGCAGGGGCAATCCTTTGCCGCGCTCCTTTCGCGGAAGTTTGGACTCGAACTCTCCTGAGAGGTGAAGCAGGAGGTCTACTGGTGCCGCGCAGAATCTTCTTCGATCTGGGCTGGATAGCGGTCCTTGCGTTGGCCCTGAGCTCTTTGGGAGCGGGGAACGCCGCTGCGCCACGGGGTCAGCTGCCGATGTCCACCGCGAAGAGCGACACCGTAGTGGACAACCCCCAAACCTGGCCGGTCGTGTTCAGCCGCGTGCTCAGGGTGGCGCCGGGGGCGGCGCGCCAGATCACCCTGGATTGGGATGGTCTCAAGGCGCGGCAGTTCTACTTGCGATTGGACGCGGTCGGGCCCTTCGATGCAACGCTCATTCGGGAACACGACGGCTCGAGACTCTTCGACGGTCACATGGAGTCGCATTACGAAACTCTCGTTCCCTGGGGAAAAGGGGAGGCCGCCGACTTGAGCCTCAGCGTCCACAAGGCCCATCGCGTCGAGGATGAAGACCAGGCGCTCTACGTCACTTTGAGCCTGGCGAGAGACGAGGACGAAATGGGGCTTGCCATCTACTCCTTCTACATGAACCGCTTCTTGTGGCTGTACCGCCGTCACGAGCTGGTCGCCGCCAGACGAGCCCTGGACAAGGCCTTGATGGAAGATCCCCGAGACAGCCTGGCACTGGCCCTGCGCGAGCGTCTTTCCCGACAGATGGAAAAGTAGCGCTGGCGATGCGACGTCTTCTGAGAGAACCCCTCCTTCAGTTCCTGGTGCTCGGCCTTCTTCTCTATGCGGCACAACTCGCGTTGCGGCCCGGTCCGCAACGCAAAGTGGTGCTCTCGCAAAAGGAGTTGAAGCAGAGAGTGCAGAGTAAGGAGGATGCGCTGGGGCGTCCTCTCAGCGAAGCCGAGCTGACGGCGCTCACAGACGAATACACCGACGAGTTGATCCTCTTACACGAGGCGAAACTCATGAAGCTGGATCGAAGCGATGACGAAGCGCGCGCGCGCTTGATCCACCTGGCGAGAATGCGCCTGGACGAAGTCGTGCCAGAGCCGAGCCGCCAACAGCTGGAAGTCTACTTTCAGCAGCACTCTTCCGAGTACCGCATGGGCGCGTGGGTCAGTTTCGATCAGGTATTCTTTGCCTCCGGTTCGCCGGACACGCCGAGCGATCCCGATTCCTTCCTGGAGCGCCTCGCTCGAAGCGAAGATGGGAGAGGACTGGGCGAGCCCGATCCGATCCTGAACGATCACGCCCGCGAACTCACGCGTTCGCAGCTGCGTTCTCTCTTCGGTCCCGCGTTCGCAGACACTGTCTTTGTCCTTCCCGAATCGGTTTGGAGTGGGCCCTTTCACTCCACCCAGGGCACGCACTATCTGCGCGTCATCGAGCACCATCCAGCCCCCGTGCCCAAGTTCGAAGAGGTGCAGGCCTATCTGCGCAAGGACTGGAAAGCCACGAAGCACCGGGAGATCCAGGACCAGAAGCTGCAGGAACTGCGGCGCGAGTACACCATCGTGAAAGAGAAGAGTTGAGTTTGCCCATGGGGTCAATTCTCGGCGCGTTTTTCGTGGCACTGTCCACTCCGCTCTTCTGGCTTCTGGCACTGGCAATCGTGGTGTCCGGCAGCGACCGCCGGGTCTTCGTCGGCCTCGTTGCCTTCAGCGCGGGACACGCCCTCGCGTTAGTGGGCGCAGATCTGGGAGTGCGGCTCCCCTCGGCTTCCTTCGCGTCGGTATGGATCGCCGCGGCCTGCGCCGTGGTCTTCTCCTCGCGGGTGCGCGCCCGCGAGCCGGAGCGGGGATTTGCCGGCATTTTTCTCGCGGTGGGTGCTCTCTCCGGTCTCCCCGCGTCGTCTTCTGCTGTGCCCCAGGATGCACTGGTCTCGCTCTTCACTGCCAACCTGGGCTCGGGCCTGGCGGTCTGGGTGGTGGCCCTGGGAGTTTTGGGAGCGCGAGCGAGCCTTGGGCGCATCGGGTCGCGCTCCCGGGCGCACCTGAACGCGGTGCCCGCGGCTCCGGCCCACCCCGGTAGGCCTTGGACGCCCTGGGGGATTTTCCTCCTGGGAGTTCTCAGCGTCATCCTCGGGGCGAACGCATTTCGAGCGTCGCTCCACGCCCCGGTTCTGATGCCCGCGTCCATCTTTTCCACCGCGGCGGAGGCGGCGGCCATCCAGCGTCGCAGTGCTTCCGTGCCGCTCTTTCAACGACTCGACGAACCCGCAGTCGCATTTCTCACTCTCGAGCCGGCTCAACTGCGCGTGGAGATTCTGGTGCGCGCGAAAGATTTGCACTCGTGGCTGGGAAAAGAGTTTTCTTTCGGCGCCACCATCGCCCCCGAGCAGCAAGAGCAAGTTCTGCAGCAGCTCACGCAGCGCATCGAAAGCGGCTTCGTGCTCACCCTCGATGCTCGAGAACGGAAGCCCAGCTCGACGAAGGCAGAGTTCGTGACCATCGATCCCAGCGGGATTCTGAGTCGTCCCGCGCCCGTCGTGGAAGGCGTCGCCGACGCGCGCATCGGTCTGAAGTGGAGCTACGACTTCGTGAGCGCTCCGAAGACACTGGGTTTCCGCTGGCAACTCTTCGCTGAGGGTTTGCAACATCTGTCCATCAACGCCACCACTCCTTGGGGAAACGCGCAGGCGGTGCTCAGTCCCAGCGCACCGGTCTATCGTCTGCAGCTGGATTCGGCTCGCCTCGCGTTACCGCGCAGGGAACAGGTCCGGGTGAGGCCGCGCTCTTGGCCTGTGATTTCGGCTCTGCTCGCCCTCTTCGCCGGCGCCCTGATCCTCTTGCGTAAGTTTAGTAAATACAAAGAATTGAAACGGAGGCCCTGGGCCTGGATCATCGCTCTCAGCCTGGTTCTGGCCTACGGGCTCTATCCTTTCGCCAGGGTCCAAGCGCAGGTTCTGCCCGCGCGCCTGGACACGACGCAGGCCCGGGTGGTTCTGGGGAGTCTGCTGCGCAATCTGTACCACTCCTTCGATCTCCACGGTGAGAGCGCGATTTACGATCGACTGGCCGACAGCGTCCAAGGAGATCAGCTCGAGGAGATCTACCTGGCGAACCGGCGGGCGCTCGAGCTGCAAAAGCGTGGCGGCGCGCGCGCCCACGTCGACGCGGTGAGGATCTTGAACATCGCTTCGGTGAAATCACTGGGGGAGGGGCGCGTTCAGATCGATGCCTCATGGAGCATCTCGGGTTCGGTGAACCACTTCGGTCACACTCACTACCGTCAGAACCGCAATCATGCGCTCATCGAACTCGCTGCGGTCGATGGAGTGTGGAAGATCACGAAGATCACGGTGCTCGACGAAGAGAGGGTGCTCTAGCGGCGCGCCTTCGCTTTCGCCCAAACGAAAGTGGCCATGTCCAAGGACACGGCCACTCGTTTCGGAGGAACACTCTTCGTGGGGATTCGGCTCAACCCTGACGGTTGAAGTGAGTACGCAACATGAGCTCCTTCAGCCTTTGTTGCTTCTTCACTTCGGGCGCTTTGTAAATCCTCCGTTTGGGGGAGGGGTTGGCCGTCTGCTGATCCTTCATCGCTGTGAGTCCTTAGCTAGCGTGGGGCGTGGCGAGGCTCCGATGGAGACTCGCAGGGACGGTAAAAGCGTAGCAGATCTTTGCGCCCTGACTCAAGCATCTCTCTTGCGCATTTTTTCACCCTCCGCGATGCGGAGTTTTGGACCCTTATGCGGCGCAATCCGCCACTGATTTCGGCCCACTGGGGAAACTCGGCCACGGGAGTTGATGGGGCGGGCCCATCTGGAACTTGCCTTGCCGCACGGGCCCGAACGAAGGAGGCTCTCAGAGGCTCAGTGGGAAAACTCCGCCCCGAAATGCCGGTGATAGAGGAGGGCCATGAGGGTGGCGATGCCCAAAATGAGACCGGCAAGAAGGAAGGGAGCGCCGGGATTGAAGTACTCGAATGCCGCCGCGCCGACCATCGGCCCGACGACGCGGGCCAGGCTTCCCATGGACTGATTCAAACCCAGGAACGCCCCTTGCCTGTGGGGTGGCGTGGTTCGACTCAGCAGACTGTTCAAACTGGGGTTGTTCACACCGAAGCCGAAGGGCATCAGCACGCAAGCTACTAGAACGAAGTGCCAGGTAGAGGCGATACCGATGAGAGTCATGGCGATCCCCAGCGCCAAAGGGCCGAAGATGATGAGCTTGGTCTCGCCGAAGCGCGGCACTAGACGGCGAATGAGACCGCCCTGAACCAGAGCTGCCATGAGTCCGATGAAGAACATGTAACGTCCCGCGATGGGAGCGGACGCCATGATCTGATCCATCGTCGCCTTTCCCACACTCGTGTCCATTCCAAAGCTCTGGGGAAAGCGCGCCAGACCGAAGCGGATGAACATCGATTCGAATCCGGAGAAGCTCAAGATAGCCAGGAAGTACAGCAAGATGACCACGCCGATACGTGGCTGCCGCAGCGCATCCCCTACGGTTTCGAAGCCGAAAATTCGCGTGACGCGATCGGGCGCGTGCGTCTTGGGCTCGATCAACAGTCGGAAGCCGACGATCGCTGCCAAGAGACTCAAGCCGGCAGCCACGAAGCCGGGCACTCCCATTCCCACTCCCACCAATTCTCCACCGATGAGGGGGCCGAAGGTGAAGCCCAGCCCGAAGGCGGCGCCGATGAGCCCCATTCCCTTGGCGCGGTTCTCCGGAGTTGTGATGTCGGCGATGTAGGCCTGCGCGGTGGGCACGTTGGCGCCGAAGAACCCGGCCAAGAGGCGAGAGGCGAAGAGCATGGGCATGCCGCGGGCCAGTCCGAAAAGGACATAGGCGGCGGAGGTTCCCAGAAGTCCCCCGATGAGAATGGGACGCCGCCCGAAGCGGTCGGAGAGCCGCCCCCAGAAGGGAGCAAAGATGAGCTGCATTGCGGAGAAAGAAGCGAAGAGCAAGCCGAGGGAAATTTCGTCCGCTCCGTAGGCTTCGCTGTAGATGGGCAACAGTGGAATGACGATCCCGAATCCCAGAAGGTCGATGAAGACGGTGAGAATCACCGCAAGCAAGGCGCCTCTCTGAGTCGGATTCTTCGCGACATCGTTCATGGAGCGGGCACGATAACAAAGAAATCTCGCCTTCGCCTGTTCTTTTCCCCGCAAGCTAGCCCACGGTCCCCCTGGCCTTGACACCCGGGTCCAGGTGTGCACCCTTGCCTCATGGCCGTCGTGCAATTTCCCACTTCGCGTGCGGCTCGAAAGGGGATGGAGAGTGATGAAAGCCGTCGTGTCCGCGCTCGCGATGATCCTGTTCTCGCTCGTGCTGTTTGCTTGCGCGAAACAGTCGCTTCCCGAACCCGAGAGCCAGGGGGCCAAGCTCTACGTGAAGTACTGTTCCAGCTCGGGTTGTCACGACGCCATCCCGCCACAGGAATCTTCCTTTCCCTACTGGCGCAATCAGTACGCGCGCTGGAGCGGGAATCTCAAACAGAAAGGCATGGCCTATCCCTCGCCCGAGGAGGACGAGATCATCTTGGCCTATCTGAAGAAACACGCCCGCAAATCGAATTACTGAGACTTGGGGAAACTCCTCGCCCTCCATCTTCGTGATTTTGCGAAAAGATAACCTGTTTCTCCTCTCTTGCGGAGGGCCGCTACTTGTACCAGCCTGTAGATGGGCTTGGGCGAAGCGGAGTGGCAAACGATTCTGATAGGGCGTATCGCCTTCCCTGTGACTGGCACCCCGGACATCACCCGAGCCCCGCAACTTTCCAATCCCCTCCCTTGCGCGTTGCGGGATGCGGATTAGAATGCGAGAGCCAAGGGGGCGAAGGGTTTCGACGGGAGCGGTTGGGCCCCGGATGGCGTGCCGACCACCTCATCAATGTCGTTAAAGTGGTGGGAAAACAATAACTGACGAGCCTATGGCTCTTGCTGCCTAACTAAACAGGTAGCCGTTCGCCGCGGATCGGGTCTCCGGGATCTGCGATGCGGGCGTCATACACCGGAGACTGGGCGTGGACCCGTCGTCTCAGGGAAAGCGTCGAGAAACAATGGGACTGGCGTCGCGCGGATCTTGTTCCCAGAGTTACGCGACGCGAGATAATCTGGGGACTACGCACGTAGAGGTCCGTGGTCGTCGTTTTCGGACGCGGGTTCGATTCCCGCCGCCTCCACCATCTTTCCCGACGGGGAGTTCCCCGGACGAGCGCCACGCAATCGATCATGTCCAACGAACTTCGGCACCGTCTCGCCGGCGTGCGTGAGCGCGTGGCCAATGCCTGCGTCCGCGCGCAGCGGGACCCCGAGGATGTCCAGATCCTCGCGGTCACGAAGACTCACCCTGTGGAAACCCTCCTTCAGGCCGTACATGAGGGCCTTTACGATCTGGGTGAGAACCGCGTTCAAGAGGCACTCCCCAAGATCGCGAAACTTCCCACCTCTGCGCGCGTTCATCTCATTGGCCGACTGCAGAGCAACAAGGTGAGCAAGGCTGTCGGCGTTTTCGCGTCCATCGAATCGGTGGACCGCCTCGACCTTCTACAGAAGATCGCGCGTCGAGCCGCGGCGCTTCAGATCGTGCAAGTGGTCTGGATCGAGGTGGACATCGCCGAGGAAGAGCAGAAGGGCGGGTGCCCCGTCCAGGAGCTTGCGGAGCTGTGGGAGAGGAGCTTGCAAGAAAGTTCTCTGCAAGTTGTGGGGCTTCTGGGTATGGTGCGGCTGAGCGACGACGAGAGAGCGGCGCGGGCCCGTTTCACCCGTTTGCGCCGCCTGGCCGAGGATCTGCGCCGCAAGGATGGCGGGCCAGTGCGGCTCTCCATGGGAATGAGCCGCGATTTCGAATGGGCGGTGGAAGAGGGCAGCCATCAGATTCGTCTGGGGAGCGTCCTCTTCGGGCCCCGCCGCCCCCGTGGATCGATCGACGGATGAACCCGCGCCCGAGCGGTGCGGCTGCCAGGAAACTGAGCACTGGCGGTCCCGAGACGGTCAGGAGCGCGGACTGAGAGTCCGGGGACTCTCCGCTGGGAGGCGGGATCGAGCCGCGCAAGCGCGGAAAGGAGTTTGGCTTGCAGATTGCAAATCTCCTGACGACGCTGCTGGATCTGTACATGCTGGTGTTGCTCGCCCGTGTTCTTCTGAGTTGGGTGAGTCTGGGCCGGCAGCATCCGGTCGTGGTCTGGGTCTGGCGGGCCACCGAGCCCTTACTCGGACCCATTCGCTCGGTGTTCGGCATCTGGGGTGGATTGGACTTCAGCCCGATCGTGGCCATTCTGATCCTGTCCTTTTTGCGCCGACTGATCGTGAGGATCTTACTGTAGGAAGCCCGCCAAGTTCGGGCATGAGGAGGCAGCATGCGCATCACGCCGCTGGACGTTCGCAAACAGGAATTCCGCAAGGGCATGCGTGGTCTTGACCCCGAAGAGGTCTACGCGTTTCTCGCCACCGTCGCGGACGAGTACGAAACCGTACTGACCGACAATCGGCAGCTGCGCGATCGCGTCTTGGAACTGGACGAGAAAGTCTCCGAATACCGCAACATGGAGAAGACTCTGCGCGACACCCTGCTGACGGCGGAGAGAGTCATGACCGAAGCTCGTGAGAATGCTCGCAAAGAGGCCGAGCTCATTTTGCGCGACGCGCGCGGACAGGCCCAGAACGAATCGCAGAACAGTGTCGCGCGGGCCGAGGCCCTGCGCGCGCAGCTCCGCGAGTTGCGTACCCAGCGCGACGCTTTCCTGGCGCGCCTCAAAGGTCTGGCCGAAGCTCAGATCGGCCTGGTGGAGTCCTTCGCGAGCGATTTCCAGGAAGACGATCGTCGGCTGACCCATCTTCAACCCCCCGCGGCCGAGCCGCGAGGCGAGACGCCGGATTTCGAGGAGCCCCTGCACGATTCCGCTGCGCGGCTACCTTTGAGCGATTCGGCCGTGGCCGAGCACGAGCGGCAGGACGAGCCCAGGGCATCCGGGGAAGCCCAGCCCAGCTATTCCTCGAGCGATCAGTGGCGTGACTATACGGCCGGCCCACCCTCGGCAGGCCCCCGCCAGAGCGCCGAGCCGAGTCAGGACGTGGAGGAGCACATGGCCCGCACCGTGGCGGAAATGGCGCAGGCCGCGGGTGCCGAGTCTGGACAAGGAACGCAATCTATGCCACCTTCCCCTGACTCTGGCGGGGAGCTCTCTGCGAGTCTCGACGCCGAGTCGGCCGAGGAGGAGCCTCTTTCTGCGGCATCCGCCGAGGAGCCCGAGGAGAAGCAGGGTTCGCGCTGGTCCATCTCCCGATTTACGCGGAGCTTGAGCGAGTTCTGAGCTACTGAAGCGGCTCCGCGGATTCTCCACGGCCGGGCCCTTGGGTCCGGTCGTTCCTTTTTCATGGTTCACACCGGGATCCTCCGGTGATCGCGCCCGGGAGGGCGGAGATGCAACTGAGGGAAAAGATTTCCACGGCCGCGAAATTTTTGCGCGAGCAGTGCTCGAGCAGCCCCGAATTCGGACTCATCCTGGGAACGGGTCTGGGGAGTCTCGCCGACAAAGTCGATGCGAGATTGGTCCTGCCCTACGACGAGATTCCCGGCTTCGTCAAGAGCACGGCGCTGAGCCACGCCGGGAACCTGGTTCTGGGAACCCTCGGGGGAAAAGAGGTCATGGCCATGCAGGGCCGTGTCCACTACTACGAGGGCTACTCCATGCAGGAGATCACCCTGCCGGTGCGCGTGATGCGCGCCATGGGTTGCCACTCGCTGGTCATGAGCAACGCGGTGGGGAGCATGAATCCCAACATCGTACCGGGACACATCGGTGTCCTGGTCGATCACATCAACCTCATGGGCGACAATCCCCTCATCGGCCCCAACGACGACGAGCTCGGGCCGCGCTTTCCCGACATGTCGCAGCCCTACGACCGCGAGTACATCGAGCGCGCGGTCGAAGTGGCGCTCTCGATGAAACTCCAGTTGCACAAAGCGGTGTACGCGGCGGTGGCCGGCCCCAATTTGGAAACGGCCGCCGAGTACCGTTTTCTGCGCGCAGCGGGAGCCGACCTGGTGGGGATGTCGATGGTTCCGGAGAACCTGGCCGCGGTGCACGGCGGCATGCGGGTCCTGGGCCTGAGCGTGGTGACTGACATGGGTCTGGCCGACGCGCTCAAGCCGGCCAAAGTTGATAAGATCATCGCGATCGCCAACAGTACCGAACCGCGACTCTCGGAATTCGTCACGCGGTTTCTTCAGGCCTCCTGAAGGAGTTCGGGATGGACCAGGCTGCCGGCCAATTCTCTCCTTATCCCGAAACGCTGGGGGGAAACGACACCCCGGGCGCCGAGGAGCAGGTGCGCGAGTTCTGGCGCGAGAAGGATGTCTTCGTGCGCAGCGAGCGCGGCCGCAGGGATCGACCCGACTTCGTGTTTTACGAGGGCCCGCCGACTGCCAACGGTCGGCCCGGGGTGCACCACGTCATCAGTCGGCTGATCAAGGACATCTTCTGCCGCTACAAGACCATGACCGGGCATCACGTACTCCGCAAAGCGGGTTGGGACACCCACGGCCTTCCGGTGGAGATCGAAGTCGAGCGGCAGCTCGGACTCAAGAACAAGGAAGCGGTCGAGGAATTCGGGATCGAAGAATTCAACGCTCGTTGCCGCGAGTCGGTCTTCACCTACAAACGGGAATGGGACGAGTTCACTGCCGGTATTGGATTTTGGCTCGACCTGGATAACCCCTACGTCACCTACGAGAACGACTACATCGAGTCCGTGTGGTGGCTCTTGAAATCGATCTGGGACAAAGGACTGCTCTATCGAGGGTACAAGGTCGTGCCCTACTGCGCGCGTTGCGAGACTGCGCTCTCCAGTCACGAGGTGGCCCAAGGGTACAAGGACGTCGACGATCCCTCCGTCACCGTGCGCATGAAGGTCAAGGGCCAAGACGATCGGTACTTCTTGGTGTGGACCACCACGCCCTGGACCCTCCCCGCCAACGTAGCGCTCGCGGTGGGCGAGGAGATCGACTACGTGGCGGTGCGTCACGAAGGCCAGACGCTCATTCTGGCCGAGGCGCGGCTGGGCGATCTGTTCTCCGAGGAGACTCCCGAGATCGTGGAGCGCATGAAGGGAAAGGAACTCCTCGGCCTCGAGTACGAGCAGCTCATCCCGGTTCTAAAGAGCGATCGTCCCGCGTTCCGCGTCGTTGCCGCCGATTTCGTGAGCACCGAGGACGGAACTGGAATCGTTCACATGGCTCCCGCCTATGGCGAGGACGATTACCGTATCGGCCAGCAAGAAAATCTGCCCACCTTACATCCGGTCGGCAAGGATGGTCGCTTCACCGCGGAGCTGGCACCCTACGCGGGGCTCTTCGTCAAGGATGCCGACAAGAAAATCATCGCCGATCTCAAGTCGGATGGTCGGCTCTTTGAACAGAAGCAGATTCGTCACAGCTATCCCCATTGCTGGCGTTGTCACACTCCGCTCCTCTATTACGCGCGCGATTCCTGGTACATCCGCACCACCGCCATGAAGAATGAGCTGATGGCGGCCAACGCGGCGGTGAACTGGGTGCCCACCGGAGTGGGGCGCGAGCGTTTCGGCGACTGGCTGGAAAACAACGTCGACTGGGCGCTCTCGCGGGACCGTTTCTGGGGGACTCCGCTTCCCATCTGGGAGTGCGCGTGCGGCGAGCGAGTCTGCATCGGATCGCGGGAGGAGCTGCGCGCGGCCGGAGGCAGCGTGCCCGAGGATCTTCATCGGCCCTTCATCGATCGCGTGTTGCTCTCCTGTCCAAGGTGTAAGAAGGACATGCAGCGCACTCCGGAAGTCATCGACGTCTGGTTCGATTCCGGTGCCATGCCCTATGCGCAGTGGCACTATCCCTTCGAGAACCAGGAGCAGTTCGAGCACCAGTTCCCGGCCGATTTCATTTCGGAGGGAATGGATCAGACTCGCGGCTGGTTCTACAGCCTTCTGGCCATCGCCACCATGGTGAGCGGGAGGAGTTCGTACAACAACGTCCTCACCATCGGGCTCATCCTGGACAAGAACGGCCACAAGATGTCCAAGAGCCGCGGCAACGCGGTCGACCCCATCGAGATTCTCAGGCAGGAGGGCGCGGATCCGCTGCGCTGGTATCTGGCCAGCGTCTCTCCGGCCTACGCTCCGACTCGTTTCGATCTGGAAGGAGTGAGGGAGAGCCGCCGCAAAGTCCTGGGAACCCTGGAGAACGTCTTCGCGTTCTTCACGCTCTATGCGAACCTCGAAAAGTACTCGGCCCAGAGCGTGGAAGATCCCGCGTCCCTCTCCGATCAACTCGACCGTTGGATTTTGAGTCGCTACTACGCGATCGTGGAAGAGGTCAGCGAGAGTCTGCAGGCCTGGGATGCCACGCGCGCTTCGCGTTCACTCGGTGCGTTCATCGTGGACGAGCTGAGTAACTGGTACGTGCGCAGAAGCCGCCGCCGCTTTTGGAAGAGCGAGATGGGTCCGGACAAG
The DNA here is from genome assembly GCA_963727455.1 of Candidatus Krumholzibacteriota bacterium. Taxonomy (GTDB): domain Bacteria; phylum Krumholzibacteriota; class Krumholzibacteriia; order JAJRXK01; family JAJRXK01; genus JAOZPE01. Next base: position 19,597 of record CAVSGG010000018.1, read on the forward strand.
CGAGCCGCCTTCGACACTCTGTATACCGTGCTCGAAGGAGTCTCGCGTCTCTTGGCTCCCTTCGTACCCTTCATGGCGGAGAGGCTTTACCGTGGCTTGCATCCCGGCGGTCTGAACACGGAATTCGAGAGCGTCCATCTCGCTGCGTGGCCCAGTTCCCGTCACGAATCGCGTTCGCAGGAACTCGAGGAGAGCATGGCCGCCGTGCTGCAGGTGGTGAGCCTGGGTCGGAGCTTGCGCAGCGCTCACGAGCTGAAGGTGCGTCAGCCCCTGAGCGAGGGCCTGGTCTTCGGACGCAGTCCCGTCCTGAAGCGTACGCTGGAGAAGAGCGAGTACGCCGAGCTCATCGAGGACGAGCTGAATCTCAAGCAGATCGCCTGGCTCGAAGATCCCACCCGGGTGGCCAAGGTCACGGCCAAAGCCAATTTCCGCGAACTGGGCGCCCGCTTCGGCAAGAAGACCCCACTCATCGCCAAGCAGATCGCCGCCCTCGACGCCGAGGCTCTCGGTCGTTTGCGGGACCAGCAGAGCCTGGCCCTGGAAGTGGAGGGAGAGAAGATCGAGCTGCGTCCGCAGGAGGTCTTCATCCAGGAGGAGGGCCTGAAAGGCTATGTGACGGCTAGTGAAAGGGATTGCATGCTTGCCTTGAACATCCAACTTGATGAGACCCTGCGCCGGGAGGGACTGGCCCGGGAACTGGTCAACCGCATCCAGAATTTGAGGAAGGAAGCGGGGCTCGCGGTTTCCGATCGGATCTCCTTATATGTGGGCGGCGAAGGAGAAGTGGAATCGGCGTTCTCCGACCACCGGCGCCGGGTTTGCGAGGAGACCTTGGCCAGCGAGTTGGCAGATTCGGTGCCCGCGGGCGCCGCCAGTGAGACCTTTGAAATCGACGGCCATTCCGCCGTCATAGCTCTGAAACGGGCCGAAGGCTAGGCCCCATCCGGAACGGCTGTAAGGAGAACCATGCGCACGCGAGATCTGGAGAAGTACCGCAGCCTCCTCCTCGAGGAGCGGGAACGTATTCTCGAGAGCATCAAGGAGCACGATAGCCAGGTCCGTCAGTACGATGAGATCGAAGGCAGAGTGCACAGCAACCACATGGCGGATCAGGGTACGGACGAGTTCCGGCATGAGCAGGCCATTCGGTTGTTGCAGAGCGAGAATCGCTATCTCTACCGCATCGAGGATGCGATTCAGCGCATCGAAGACGGCACCTACGGCAAGTGTGAACTCTGCGGCACGACCATTTCAACCAAACGACTGACCGCGTTGCCCTATACGCGCTTCTGTATCGATTGCGCCGAGAAGGAAGATCGCAAGCGCGGATGATCCGCATGCGCTCCACCAGTAGCTACGGGCTTGCCACCGGGTTGCTCGTGCTCGACTTCTTGGCCAAGAGGTTCGTACTGGCGCATCAGGAGACCTTCCGCGCCGGGATTCCCCTGATCGACGGCATTCTCCACTTCACCTACGTTCGCAACGCCGGCGCCGCCTTCGGCATCCTTCAGGGCGGGCGCTGGCCGTTCGTGGTCGTGTCGTTTGCCGCAATTCTGGCGCTCAGCTTCGTATTGCGTAAGGGAAGCCGCTCTCGAATGCGCGGGATCTCCTATTCACTGATACTCGGCGGCGCGGCGGGAAACTTGATCGATCGCCTCTTCTATGGAGGAAGGGTGGTCGACTTCATCGAGATGAGTTGGCATGGCCACATCTTTCCCGTCTACAACTTCGCGGACATGGGAGTCAGTATTGGAGCCGTGATTCTCATCCTCGCGCTGCTCTTGGAGCGAGAGGAAGAGCCCTCGCAGACTCCGAGCGAGGAAGAGCCCCTCACTCATGAAGAATGAGCCGTTGTGCAAGCGTGCCGTGGCCGGCGAGGAAGACGCCGGCAAACGGCTCGATCTCTGGCTCGCCAAGACCGACGGCGAACTCTCCCGCTCCCGCATCCAAAAGCTCATCGCAGCTGGCGCCGTGCGCGTGAGGGGAGAGTTGAGGCCGGCCCGTCATCGCCTCGCGGCGGGGGACCTGGTGGAGTGGGAGATTCCGCCCACACAGCCCAGCACCATGGCGGCGGAAGCGGAGGTGAAGTTCAGCATCGTCCATGAGGACGAAGATCTTGCAGTCATCGACAAGCCGGCGGGGCTGGTCGTGCATCCCGCCCCCGGCCATGCAGCCGGAACCCTGGTGCACGGACTTTTGGCGCAGCTGGATGGGTTGAGCGGAGTGGGAGGGATCGAGCGTCCCGGGATCGTCCACCGCCTGGATAAGGACACCTCCGGTCTCATGGTGGTGGCCAAGAACGATCGCTGTCACCGCCGGCTCCAGGCCCAGCTCTCCGATCACAGTCTGCATCGGGTCTATCGAGCACTCTGTTGGGGGGTGCCCGAGCCCTTGGAGGGCGAGATCGAGGACCCGGTGGCTCGCCATCCGCGCGACCGCAAGCGTCAGGCGGTGGTGCCGGGCGGACGCGCTGCTCACACCCAGTACTGGGTGGAAGAGGAACTTGCCGGCGCGGCGCTCCTGCGGCTGCGACTCTACACGGGGAGGACCCACCAGATTCGCGTCCATCTAGCCCATCGCGGGCATCCTCTCCTTGCGGACGAACTCTACGGCGGAGGGAACCGGCGTCTCAAGGGGGCCCAAGCTTCCCGGCGCAGCGCACTCGCGGCAGCACTTTCCGCTTTGGGGCGCCAGGCGCTCCACGCGGCGGAGTTAGCCTTCGTGCACCCGGGAAGCGGGGAGAAGGTTCGTTTTCTCTCGCCTCTTCCCCAGGACTTCGAGGCGGCCCTGAGCTGCCTCCGCTAGAACTTCCTTGTATCCCTGGGGCTGGACAGTCTCTGGCGCACCCGCTACGCTCCTCTTCACTTCTCGGCGGCTTCGGCCGGGTCGGAGACGAGTCGTAGGAAGGTCTGAGACCGCTACCGGGGATCCGGGCTTAGAGAGCGAATGGAAAGGACGTAGGTCGATGAAGATCAAGGAGCGCGAGCGCGATGGCGTGGTGGTTCTCGAGGTCAGCGGGAAGATCATGGGAGGCCCAGATTCTGAGCTTTTTTCCACGACTCTGAAATCCCTGGTTCACGAGAAGAAGTTCAGGGTACTCGTGGATCTGGGGAACGTAACCTGGGTAAACTCCACCGGGCTGGGAATCTTGATTTCAGGCTATTCCACCATGAAGCGGAACAACGGTGAAATGAAACTGGTCAACGTTTCGGACCGTATCGACAGTATCTTTATGGTCACCAAGCTTTACTCGGTCTTCGACTCGTTCAAGACCGAGGATGAGGCCATTGCCAGTTTCGCTGTCGAGTAGGAACCACCCTTTTCCCCGATCCCCCCTGCTGAAGAAGAGACGCGTGAAGATCGAACTGACGATTCCGAGCTCTCACATGATGTTGGGAATTCCCGACGCGGTGATCCAAGAACTTGGTTCCGAGTTGTCATTCTCCCAGGCCGAATTGGATGAGCTCTCCACCTCCGTGATCGAGGGTTGCACCAATGCCCTCGAACACGGCAACCACATGAAGACCGAGACGCCGGTTCGCATCTCCATCGACTTCGAGCGCACCCGGATCGAAGTGACCATCTACGACGAGGGGCCGGGATTCGACTTCGAGAGCATCGATTTCTCCCAGGAACCGGCCGACTTGATGCAGGAGCGAGGCCGCGGAATCTACATCATGTTCACCTACTGTGACGAATTGAGCTTCTCGCGCAATAATGGAACGTTTGCCGTCAAGATGGTAAAGATGGCCAAGGAGAGTTCCGTCGAGAGCGAAAGCTGAGGCGTGCCTGGAGGATGGCATGGCAGTGATCCTCGCTCTCGATCCCGGACTTCGCCGGACTGGCATCGCCCTCTGTGATCCTACTGGCACATTGGCGCGCCCCCTTCTCACCCACGATCGCCGAAGCGATGGATCTCTCTTGGAACTGATTGCTTCCCTGTGTGAGGAACATTCGGTCGAGAGGGTTCTGGTGGGCCTGCCTCTGACTCAAATGAAAGAGGAGGGGGCGACCGCGCAGGCCGCGCGCGGATTGGCGGAGAAGATCCGATTGCGGGTGGAGCTTCCCGTCGAACTCGTAGACGAGCGCTACAGTAGCCTCGAGGCCGACCGTATCCTGGCGGGCAAGAAGGCCCCCAAGGGTCGGCGCGACGCAGTGGCTGCAGCCCTCATTCTCCAAACTTGGTTGGATGCCCCCGGGCGCGAAGGCCCTTCGACACCTCGAGGGCCCGGTTCATGAGGAACGTGCGCCTCAGAATCCTCTTTTTGGTTCTCCTCGCCTTGGCTCTCTCGGCCATGGCCGTGATCCACGGTGTCTTGTACGAGGAGCACGGCGAAGGGGAGAGGTCCATTCGTCGAGTCGAAATTCCCTCGGGCACGAGCGTACGCAGTGCTGCCACGCGCCTGGCCGAAGCAGGTTTGCTCGATGCCCCCTGGAAGCTGCGCGCGGTGTACTGGTTGCAGGGAGCGAGGCGGACCATCAAGGCGGGAACCTACGAGATTCGCTCGGGGCACAGCCCGGCTGCCCTGCTTGCAATCCTGGAATCGGGGCGGGTCGCCACGATCGAGGTCACGATCCCCGAGGGGCTGAGCTTCGACGCGACCTGCCGTTTGCTCGCGGACAGTCTCGCCTTGAACGTGGACAGTCTGCTGGCTCTGTGCCAGCACCCAACCACGAAGTGGAGCCATGAGTTGGATCTGCCGCCCGGTGCAAGTCTCGAGGGTTATCTCTATCCCGAGACCTATCGTTTCGATCTGGGGGTGACGGCCCCTCAGGTACTGCAGACGATGCTCCAGGGATTTCTGAAGATCTTCGACGCACCCTTGCGTGCCGCCATGGACAGCTTGGGATTCAGTATTCATGAGGTGGTGACGCTGGCCTCGATCGTGGAGGCGGAGACGGGCGTAGCTTCGGAGCGCGCGAAAGTGTCTGCCGTGTATCACAACCGGCTGGCCAAACACTGGAAGCTCGAGGCCGATCCTACCGTCTCTTACGCGACGGGAATCCCCGGGGAGAAACTGAGTACCAAGGATCTCAAGTTCGACTCGCCCTACAATACGTATCGCTATTTCGGGTTGCCGCCCGGACCCATCAACAGCCCCGGGAGGGCGGCAATCGAGGCAGCGGTGCATCCCGAGAAGGGATTCGAGGCAATGTACTTCGTGGCCGACGGAAAGGGTGGCCATGTCTTCAGTCGTACCTGGCAAGAACACCGGGCCGCGGTGCGGGCGTATCGGTCTGCGCAGCGGACGGGCGGGAACGAGAGGTGAGCTTGACGGCGGGCCCGCGTTCTTCTAGCGTGACGGTCGGCCGAGGAGGGATGGACTGCAGTGAATTGGAAGCGTGATCATTGGCTCTTCATGGGCCTCCTCTCGATCGTATTGGGCTTCTTGCTTCTCGGGCTCTTTCGCAGCACGACGCTCTCCAGCATTCTGCTGGTGGGCGGATACTGCGTGCTCGTGCCGGCATATCTGTGGACGCGCTACCGTGGGGACGTGGGCGAATAGCTCAGCTGGTTAGAGCACCTGCCTTACAAGCAGGGGGTCACAGGTTCGAGTCCTGTTTCGCCCACCACTTTGCGATCCGCGACCCATCGGCTGCCCCTCTCCGGCCGGCGGCCAGGTCCTCCGGCAGAAGCAAGCTGGGCGGCGGAATTCCGACCAGCCCGGGGCCTGAGACGGCACGCGCCGCGACAACAAGAACTCTCCTAACTTTAACGAAACCTATACCTTACTCACACCGAGAGCCCGATCTGCGTGGTTGACATTTCGCCGGAGCGCGTGATACACTCGCTCCGTCGAGTATTGGATCGAAAGAGTGGAAGGAGGCTCAAAAGCAGGGAAATACGCGATTGTCCAAGCAGCTTGGTAATTCTACCGAGTAGCTGATAGAACCGTTTAGGAGGTGTCCTAGATGTTCAAGAAGAGGCTATTCAGTCTCGTACTCACTGCGGGCCTGATTTTGGGTCTTGCTGGCCTCGCAATGGCCGGTGTCCCCGATGCTGGGAAGAGCGTTGCCTACACCAATGGTGGTGTGGCGACGATTACCCCTGGTGGTGCGGCCCCGAGTCTCGCAAGCTATAACGTGGTTGTCACAGTCACGGTTCGCGACGGAAATAACCTGCCGATTCCGGCATATCCTGCGCAAGATATCTGGCTGGATGACAATGGCAGCGCCGACATCAACCTTTGCCAGTCCGGTGGCACCGCGGATGCGGCGACCGACGGCGCTGGCTTCACCACGATCAGTGGCGTCTTGCGCGGTGGGGGTGCTACGCAGTCCGGCATGGCCGTGTACGTAAGTGGTGTTGCGGTTGAGGGACCCAATGGGACTCCTGGTGTTGCCAAGAGCCTCGCCATCGATGTCAACAGCCCCGACATGAATAAAGACCGGGCTGTAGACTTGAGTGACATCGCTCTGTTTGCGGCCGCTCTTCAACCGCCGCACAATGGTTTCGCAGCTGATTTCACCCATGATACGCCCAACAACGTAGACTTGAGTGACATCGCTCTTTTCTCGTCTTGGATCGGTGACTCCTGTCCGTAAACGAGAGACTGTGAGGTTTTGGGTGCGGTCTGCGCACTCGTTTTCGAGCAAGCGTGCGCCAGTGTTCACATAACAACCATTGGCTCACCTCTCTAAAGGAGATGGCTCATGCTTAAGAAGGCAATGTTTCTCACCCTCGTCCTGCTCGTAGGGGTCGTAGCGGCTGCTTCAGCGCAAACTGGCTGCACGCTCGGTGTCTATGCGGACGAAGGAGGGACGAACCCGGTCGTATTCCCAGTACGTGATTACGGCAGCACAACTGCGACCTTCGACGTGTATTATGTAATGCGCGTCGAAGATGTGGTTCTGGGTGCTGCTTGGTACCGTGACATCACTGGCTTCCAGGCCGTGACGCAATCCATCGATTGGCAGTCGTACGGTACCTTCCTGGATGAGCAGCCCGAGGGCTGGCGTATTGGGCTTGGTACGTGTCAGGTGGGGTACGGTGGCGCTGCCATCACCCTCCTGAAGGAGACTATCACGATTCTGGATGATTACTCTGGAGGTACCGGGACGATCCAGGTTATCCCGAACATAATCCAGCCACCCACGAACGTGACAACGTACGCAGATTGTACGGGTGTCCTAAAAGAATGCCCCACTATGGGTTCTTTGACGATTGAGAGCGTCATTCCCGCCCCTGGCAAGAGCTTTGGTGCGGTGAAGGCTCTGTTCAAGTAAAGTAGCTTTTGGCCCCCAAGGCGCCATTTGCTATCGCGATCGCAACGGGTGGGTGGCGGAGAGTCCCGAGGGACTGGACGCCATCCGCCAAAATTCCGCCTGAGATCTGCTCAATAAGGGGCACATTGAAGGCACATCAAAGGCATCCGTGGGCTGAGATCCTTGTGGCTCCCCACCGCCTTGTTGTCATGACAACGGAGGACTTCTTCATGAAGAAGCTAATGATTCTCACCGCAGTTCTCGGCATCCTCGCCATGGCTTCCATGTCGTTTGCCCAGAACATCGGTTTGACGTTCGACGAGGCCGGGACGACCACGGTCATCGACGGCCGCTCGGAAACCATCCCCAATCCTGACTTTTTCAACCTCCCCTCGGTCAACGTGTGGGTCGTCGCGTACGACCTTTCCGAGCTCTTCGGGTACGAGTACAATGTGTCCAGCTCGGACGCTACGGCCAACGCCGCCACTCCGGTCGTCTACCCCTCAACGGCGCAGGACTTCGGCAACCATTCGATCGGTGACGTTCGTGCCGGTACCGGGGTTTGCTTCCACCAGGGAGATGCCGAGGCGGGACCCGATCCCACGCACATCCGCCTGGCGAAGCATACCTTTACCTGGGGTGCCCTCCCGACGCTGGACGTGCTCTACTGCATCGGACCCTCGATCGGTTCGGGTGCGAGTGTTCCGCAGTACGCCATGTGCAATCAGGACGCGACCAAGGGACCCTTTGGAATCGCGAACGTTTCCCAGGACACCTGCACCCCTAACGGTTGCGCGGCTGTCGTTTTCGAGTGGGATGATGCCACGACTCCTACCAACTGCCAGCGTGACGTTGTCGGTTCGCAGGAGAAGAGCTGGGGTTCTTTGAAGTCCAGTTTCTAAGCTAGATCTGAGCGATTCTTCCTCATCGAGGAAGCTGACGCGGCTCCGAGAACTCGGAGCCGCGCTCATTTTTGCCCCGAGGGGATCTGGCCTGTTGCGAAGGCCCTCCAATTCGTATATTGCCAACGCTCCATCCAATTGGAGCGGCAGGAGTTCCCAAATCGAGCCGCCGCGGGAATTCCCTTGACCTCACCGGGGGTGCATGGTACTTGAGACCTGATTCCATGGGATGCGCGGCTTTCCTTCGTTGGCGAGGCGGCGTGGTTTTTTGAGCCGCGACGTGGAAATCTGGACAATCGTGGCTCTTATCCAAACGGCCCTGCGCGCGAGTTCGCTGCGCGGATGGGCCCGGGATCTTCAGAAGGAGTTTGGTATGAGGAAGACGGCCATCGGCGTTCTGCTTGTCTTGGCGATGGCAGCGGGGTGGTTTACCCCCGCCGCAGCATCTGCTCCGCCTTACAATCCATGGGGCTGGATGTACCTGAGTACGGAGCAGGGACACTACACCTGCAGTGGTACCTACAACGCTGGCGATAACCTGCAGATTTTCGTTGTTCTCGAGTGTCCCAACTGGGGTAGTGCCGACGCCTACTTCGCCATGGAGGCAGGAGTCACCTATCCTACGCAGCTTTTCAATACGCGCTTGGGCGCCGATGAAGCCCCAAATGCGCAGTTCTTCCTTGCCAGCTGCACCGGCGGGCACTGTTCGTGGGCCATGGGTACGGGGACACCGATCTATACCAATCCATGGACAGCGGTGACTTTGGAATTCGTCGGTTTCAACGATTTGGTGAACCTCGGTTTCAGCCTGACGCCGCGGGACGACTATAGTTTGCCCACCTTGGGCGGCCCCGGCTGGGCGTACTACGATCCACAGAATCCCGTAACACTTCCGCTGCAGGCCGGCGACGGCACGGACGCGCATCCGGGGTGGCAACAGGGTTTCGTCATGGTGAACTACGATAATACCGCCGCGATGACGAATGATGCTAATTTCCCGGATACGGTCTTCCGCGATGACGGATCGGGAGCTCCCTGGCCGCTTTTGAGCGAGGGCGACCCCTGCCTTCGCAACAAGATCGTTCCCTCCCAGGAGACCTCCTGGGGCTCCCTGAAGGCGGCCTACTAGGAGTCTTCGGTTCGATCGTGAATCAGTAGGAGGAGGAGAGCCCGCGGGCTCTCCTCTTTTCGCGCCCATGGCGGCCGTCGGGGGAAAGCGGCTCCGAATTGACCCGGGCTTCCCTCTGCGCCTATACTTGCATCATGGCTGCCGGCCGGCCGGCCTGGGTGGGCTCGCGCTGAGGAGTGAATCCCGCGGTGGGGTCCCGGTGCCAGCTCCCTCCCCTGAAGAACCCTCTGAGACAAGGATCGGCTCATGCCGCGTCATATCCGTTTGCTCCTCTGCCTCGCCGTGGTTCTGACCCTGCACGCTCGAGCCGCTTGGTCCAGTGTTGCTCCTAGCGGATGGCAATTGCTGGAGAGTACTCCCGAGCGTCTTCGTCTGCGCATCGAGGTGCCGCCCGCTAGCGTAGAGACGGTAATGGTGGGGGGGAGAAGCTACTCCGCGCTGAGCGTCCCCGGGTATTTGCCCCTGGGCGAACCGGGGCTTCCCCTCTTGCCCCAACGCGGGGCGTGGATCGGGCTCCCTCCCAGTGGAGAGGCACGGGTCGTAGTGGAGCAAGTGACCACTCGCCCCCTGCAAGTTGCTCGTCTTTTGCCCTATCCCACCCCCGTCGCTCCCACTCCGGGGGAACGGCTCCAACTGGAGAGTGTGGCTGAAAAGACCGTGGAGGGCCCCGGCTATCTCAGCTTCTCCAGTGGAAGCGACGAACTCGCGACCCTGGGCAGTGCGGTCTGGTCGCACGGGCAGCGCATGGCACCGCTCCGGCTTCGACCCTTCCTGGTGGACTCACCGAGCGGGCCGGTTCAACAAATCAGCTCGGTGGAGATCGTGGTCGAATTCCCTTCGGCGAGCGTGAGCGCTCCCGCAGCGGGTAGTTTGGACGCGGAGACTCTCGCCCGTGTTCTGAACCCGAAGATCGCGGGGCGCTGGCATGCGGAGAGCCCGCAGACGCGACTTCGACGCTCTGCGGTTCTTGAGGCTTCTCAGCTTCAGAAGTCCGCTACGGCGGCTCGCGCGGCCGATGAGATCATTCCCATGGACGAGTTGACTCTCTTGAGTGACGAGTATCGAATTCCCGTCGCCACGAGCGGGTTGGTTCGCCTTCACCTGGTGGACCTCTTCGGTACCCTCGGATTTCCCGGAGGGATCCGCCATGAACAACTCAGGTTGTACCAGAAGCGGCCCTCGCCTCCGGGAAGCAGCAGCTACCCCAATCCCCTGAGCGTCGACGTTCCTTTCCACTTCTTCGGCAACCCGGATCCCCAGAGCGAAATCACCAGCAGCGACATCATCATCTTCGAGGCGACCTCTCTCGCGCGCGACAATGTCGTGCGGACAGTGGGAGCGGGGAGCTTCCCGGCGGCCATGAGTGAGAGAGCGGACAACTACAACGCGAAGAACGTGTACTGGTTGGCCGCAATCGAGCCCAGCCTCGGAGCTTGGGCCAGGATGGACTCAGAGAGCTTTGGCGCTGCCAGCGGCACGCTGCACCAGTACTACGATTACGAGGAGAGCTTCAGTCAGGACGTCTATTACCAGCCGCATCCGGCGAAGGTGGAGGACACTTGCTACCTCTGGAATTCCCCGTTCGCCACAGATACGAGGCTTCCTCTCAGGCTCAGACCGCTCGACCCGAGTTCTCCCATCGTGGTGCGATGGGTATTTGCCAGCAGTTTACATTCTCCGGTGACCGCCCCGGTGGGCCAAGAGCTGGCGACCAGTTTCTATCTGGAAAACGAGGACGCCAGCGATCGCACCCTACTGAAAACCCTGAACATCGGCGATGCCACCGGCGCCGGCAATCCAGGAACCTACAGTACTCCCACGGCGGTCAGCGATACGGTTGCCGCGGGAATTTTCGCGGCGGGTCCCATCCGCTTTCGCTTCCACAACGTGAGCGAGAGTAGCTATTTGTCTCACTACGCTATGCTCGACAGCGTGAGCCTCCGCTATCGCGCAGCTTACGCGGCGGACTTCAATCGAGCGGTTTTCAACACGGGGGTGGTTTCCCAAGAGGCCAGTCTCTCCATTCCGGGTTTCGATTCGCCGGAGATCTTCCTGCTGGAGACGAGCGATCCCCGGGCTCCGCGTTGGGTCGATCTCGCCCCGGAGAATCTGGTGGACGATGGTGGTTCGACTTCGCTCAGCTTGCAAATTCCGCCGCAGGGACAATCTCCGCGCTCCTTCGTGGCCTTGGCTTCGGTAGAGATTCCCCGGATCAATCAGACGGAAATCTCGCGCACTTCCACGACGGTTCTCACCGCGAGCATGGATCCCTCACAGGTGTTGGTGATCGGACCCCGGCAGTTCGAGAGCGCCATGCAGCCCTGGCTCCAGTGGCGTCGCGACCACGATCGTGACGGTTGGAACTACGCCTACGTGGACGTGCAGGAAATCTTCGACCAGTTTTCCGGAGGACTGCGCGCACCCTCCGGCATCAAGGAGTTTCTGCACTACGCCTATAGCATGTGGGACGCGAAGGCGGTGATGCTGGTCGGAGATGCCAACGAAGACCATCGTCGCATCGTGCGCGAGAACAACCAGATTGCCGGACCAGAGGATTTCGTTCCCTGTCCGGTCCATCTCCAGTACTACGGAGATTTCGAAGTCATAGCTTCGGACAAGTGGTATGTGCTCTTCGACATCAACGACACTCGCTATCCCAGCTTGCTCAACAAGGGACCCGACATGCTATTCGGTCGTTTGCCGGTGCATGACGCGGCCGAAGCCGCCTCCGTGGTGGCCAAGATCATCGCCTACGAGCAACCCACGGCAGCACAGACCTGGCGCAAGCGCGCAATCATGGTGAGCGATGACGCCTACAGCACGGGGTTGTTCTTGGGAACGGGTCAGGAACAGGTCTACGAGAAGCACAGCAGCGAGCTGCGTTTTCAGTCCGTGCAGGCGCAGCTGGCAGATCAGGAGTCGAATTTCCTGGACGGCGCCATCGACGGTACGACTTGGGCCTTGGATGATTTTACTTCGCAAATTCGGGGAACGGACACCTCTTACCCCATCAGTTTCCTCAACTATGTGATCGACGAAGTGGCATCCACCGTCCGTCCCCAGTTCCTGGCCACGCTGGGACAGGGTGCCTTTTTCGTGAGTTATCAAGGTCACGCAGCCTTCAACGTTTTTGCTCACGAAAGGCTCTTCGAATACCGGCCGGGGTCCCCTTCACCGGTGGGAACCATCGGAAACGACGGCAAGCCATTCCTGTTCTTCGGTATGGGCTGTCACATCTCGGATTTCATTCGTCCCTACGATCTCGCCTCGAACGAATCGCGTAGTTTTGGGGAAGCGCTGCTGCTGCATCCCACCGCCGGCGCAATCGGGGTCTACGCGAGTAGCGCCTTCGAATTCCTCTCACCCAACGTTAGCTTTGGAATCGTGATAGGGAATGCGTTCTTCGGCGATACGAGCGACGGACAGGTTCTGGGAGCCAACGATGCTAAGTGGATCGTCGGCGATGTACTGGCGCAATCGGAATGGGACCTCCTCTCGGCAGCGTCGGCGCAGATCCCTCAAATGATTGCTCAGTATGAATTGCTGGGTGATCCTCTCCTGCGTTTGGATGCGGCGCCACCGCGCGTGAGCGTCAAGAGCGATGGCGTAGATGTTGCGGATGGCGCCTCGGTACTCCCCGCTGGGGGATCGCGCACTCTCTCGTTGAGTGTGGGCGCCATCGATGAATCGGGCGTGGACCGCATCGAGTTGCGTGGGATCTCCGACGGGCAGACCACCGAGCTGAGCGAGCTCCTGGTGGCCCAGAGCGGGGCGGGAATTGACGCCCGTAACGCATTGTCAATAGCTAACTTGCCAGTACAAGCTCGGGGACGCGATGGCGGCGTCAGCTACCAGCTGCAGGTCTACGATCGGGCCTATCCGCAGCGCCGTCCCGCAACCTTCAACTTCAAGGTTCCGTTCGAGCTCGCGGTGGACGTGGATGGCGAAGCTCTACCGTCCGAAGGACACGAAGTACCAGCTGGCACCACCAGCGCATTCGCGCTCGACTTCACGAGTCCCATCACCTTGAGTGACACGGAGATCGAAGTGGAGCTCACGGGTCTCACGCTACAGGGCACCCTCGACAAACAGATGCAGGACGGCGAAGGTCGTCACTGGATCGTGAGTTTTCAGGCGAGCGGTTCGGCGGGGAGCCAGCAGCAGAGCATCCTCTTGAAGCTCGCAGGAAGCGAGACCGAAATTTCCTTGGCCGGATCCATTGCTCCAGTCGCTCTCGCGATCAAGGATCACTTTCCCATTCCCAATCCCGTCGATCCGGCGCAGGGTGGTGCTAAGATCGTGGTGGATCTCACGGTTCCCGCAGCCTGGGCGCGAGTGACGATCTACGACCTCAGCGGGAGACCGGTGAAGAGCTGGACGGACGATGCTCTGGGATCCGAGACGACCATCGTCCTGCACTGGGATGGACGGGATCGTAGGGGTGACGAGCTGGCCAACGGCACGTATCTCTATCGAGTCGAAGTGGCGGGACAGGATGGTCAAGTGCACGGCGGCGACACGGGTCGGATCGTCATCATGCACTGAGCCCCCCGGAACGCTCCGAAAGGGCACGTAGAGCCCCTTTTCCCGCACTCTTTGGAGGTGAGTCCGCTGAAGACTCCGCCCGATGATGCTGAGCTGTTTTCGGTCCTGCGCTCTCTGACCACGGAGGCGCGGAATCCCCGCACACAATCGATCGATCTCGCCGACACCAAGGAGGTGCTTTCCCTCATCCATCAGGAAGATAGGGGAGTGGCGGATCGGGTGGGCGCGGCCATTGGCGAGCTGGCGAAGATCGTGGAACGAGTCAGCGCGGCTTTCCTGGCGGGCGGTAGCCTTTACTACGCGGGGGCCGGCACCTCCGGGCGGCTGGGCGTTCTCGACGCAGCCGAATGTCCCCCGACCTTCGGTACGCCACCCGAGCAGGTTGTGGGGCTCATTGCCGGTGGTCACGAGACTCTGGTGCGCAGTCGCGAAGGGGTCGAGGATCGAGAGTCCGAGGGCGCCGCAGCGGTGGACGAGCATCGGCTGGGAGCGAAAGACGTTCTGGTGGGAATCTCGGCCAGTCGCCGGACTCCTTTCGTGCATGGAGCCTTGAAACGCGCCAGAAAGAGAGGGGCCTGGACCGCGTTTTTGGTGTGCAACGCGGCGGCAGGCCAGACGGAGGATGTGGCCGATTTGGTGGTGGAGATCGTCGTTGGTCCCGAGGCCATCACGGGCAGTACGCGTATGAAATCGGCGCTTGCCCAGAAGATGGCGCTCACCATGATCTCTACGGCTGCCATGGTGAGGATCGGCAAGGTCTACGAGAATCTCATGGTCGACTTGAGACCAACTAGCAAGAAGTTGATGGAACGCGCCAAGGGGATCGTCATGCATCTGGGCGGAGTCGACTACGGAGAAGCATCGCGCTTGCTTCTGCGCAGTGATTGGAGCGTCAAACCCGCGGTCATCATGGCGGCACGTGGTCTGAGCCTCGAGGAAGCCAATGCTCGCTTGGAGAGAGCAGAGGGCTTTCTGCGCCGCGCGCTTCAGGAGGAAGCGAAGTGAGAACTCTACTGTCGCTCTCTCTTCTCCTGCTACTTTCGGCTTGCCAGGCCAAGAGCGAGCAAGAGGAGGCCTCCCCGCGCACCCTTCCCGTCGAGCACCGGGAACTGACCCTCTCGGTTCTCAGTGATTCGGCTATGGTGGCTCGGGCAGGTGGGGAGTGGGCAAGCCAGGAAGGAGTGGATCTGAAGCTGTTTCCTCGCGGCGTGGAACAGGCTCCTCCACCGGAGGTCGCTCTGGTCGAAGCCGAAGACGGTAGTGATTCGCCGTGGCTCTTGGCTCCCAGCGGACTGTTGGTGAGACTCGATCTGCTGGAGTCGGCCGGTCTCTCGACCAATCCGCCCGACTCATGGCAAGCTCTCGCGGTTCTGGTGAAGGCGCTGGACCGGCAGGGGAAAGCGCTGGGGATCCCCAAAGCCAGTGAAGGTCTGCACCGGCTCTTCCTTCCGCTGTACTGGGCCGCGCGCGATGCCCAGGAGAGCCGAGTGCCCCGTCTGGATGCACCCGCGGCCGAGGGAGCCCTGGCCTTTCTGGTGACTCTTTCCCAACGCGCGCTTCGCGCGACTCCTGGCGAGTTGGAGCAGTCGTTCTTGGAAGGAAAGCTGGGGCTCTTGGCCTGCGATCTCGCCGCCGCGCGGCGACTCCAGGCTCAGGCGCCTCGTTTTCGTCTTCAGTTGTGGCCCTGGCCGGCCGAGGAGGGGGGCCGACCGGGCGTTGCCCTGGCCCGGACCCGCTCGTGGGAGGTCCCCCCGGATTCCCCTCAACCGGAGCTTGCGAGTTCTCTGAAGGCCGCATTCGCTTCGGTGCAAGCGGCCAAATCGATCGAGGAATCCCAGGGCGGCTGGATCCCCGCGGTGGAGAGCGAAGGGGTGAAACCACCGGTTCTCCTCGCGCGCTTGCCCGGGACCTTGCATCCCTGGCCTGAGGGCGAGAACGCGCTTCTTCTCTCGAACTTGCTCGACCGCGCCTGCGACGCGGCTCTCGACCGGCGCCGCAGCCCGCGCGCGGCCCTGGCCGAGGCCAAGGCGGCATTTGATTCGAAGGCTGACTTGTCGCCGTGAGCGACTGCGTCTAGCATCTCGACATGCTTGCCGATCTTCTGCGGGAACGCTTCGCGGCGCGGCCTCTCTTCGCCGCGGGACTCATGTCCGGCACCAGTCTGGACGGTGTCGATGTCGTGCTCATGCGTCTGGAACCGCCCGAAGACCCGCGCCAGTGGCAAATCGTGGCTTCCTGGAGCGGACCCTTCCAAGAGGTGGGGGCGGAGCGTCTGCGCGCCATCGCGCAGGGAGGAAGCACCGACGCCGGCGAGCTGAGCCGCGTGCGTATGGCAGTCGCGCGCGACTACGAGCGAGCGGTGCGCGAGGTCTGCCGCGAGGCGGTATTGCGACCCGAGGAACTCCTCTACGTCGCGGCGCATGGGGTCACCTTGTGGCACGCCCCCGCAAAGGGCGGCGGACACACCTGGCAGATTCATGCGGGACCCGCTCTGGCCACCTGGCTTTCGACCATCGTCATCGACGATTTTCGCACCGCCGACGTGGCGGCCGGGGGACACGGCGCGCCCCTGGCTCCGATCGCCGATCTCCGTCTACGAGTGCATCCGGAGGAGGACCGTGTCATTCTGAACTTCGGCGGCGTCGCCAATCTCACCGCGCTTCCCGCGGGCGCCAAGGATAGCAGCGAGATCTGTTGTGGCGACGTCGGTCCGGCCAATTTGCTCCTGGATGGACTCAAGCGGCGCCAGACCGAAGGGCGAGAACACTTCGACCGCGACGGCAAGCTGGGACTCTCGGGTGTCCCCGATCGACAGCTCGTGCACGAGATGCTGGAAGAGGGTTGGGCTCGGCTTCCGCTTCCCCGTTCCTTCGGACGCGAGCAGTTCGGCGCCACCTATCTCGAGGGCTATCTCCATCGGGCAGCCAAGCTGAGTCCGGCCGACCAAATGGCCACCCTCGTGGCGATGGAAGCGGGCAGTGTGCGGATCTTCCTGGAAGAACTCTGCGGGAAGTGGCGAAGTCGCGAGCAACATGCGCTGGGGATCTACCTCTGCGGCGGTGGAAGGCACAATCACGCGCTGGTGGACGCGCTGGAACTGGAAATGCCCTACGCGAAGATCAATGGCATCGAAGCCCTCGGCACTCCAGCTGATTTCAAGGAGGCCGTCGATTGGACCCTCTTGGGTTGGTTGACCCTCAATGCGCAAGGGGCGGGCCAACCGCATTTGACCGGCGCGGATCGCGAGCTCGTTCTGGGATCCATTCACGCCCCCACCTTGTTGCGATGAAGCGCGCACTCTGCAGCCTGTCGCGGATGCTGCGCGAATCGCAACTTGCGCTGGTGAGCGTGGTCGTACTGTGCTCCTTCGCTCCCTCCTGTTCTCACCCGCCGGCTCCGCGCGTGGACGGCAAGGAGATCGAGCAGGATCAGGGGACGCTTCCGCCATGGGACGACGAAGGGATCCCCCTTCCATCGGACGAAGAAGAAGCAAGGGAGAAGGCACCACTGTTCGTGCCGGGAGGTGACGCGGTACGGATTGGTCTCTCCGCGGGTGAGCAGCGGATCGAACTGCGAGTGGAGCGCCCCATCCAGATTCTGGATCTTGGGGGCAAGAGCTATGGTCGCGATCTCGGGCCGGGACGCGTTCGCATCAGCTCCGCTCACCGAGGTCTGGTGCTGGACGGACCCGGCTTCGATGCCTTGGGAGTTCCCGGTCGGGGAGTACTCCTGCGGGGCAGGAAGGGGGAGGCCAGTTTCTCGAGCGGAGGAAACGTCTATGCCGGTGATGCGCTCATTGAGCGTCAGGCGGACGGCCGCCTTGCTTTGGTGAACGTCGTCGACCTGGAGAGCTACTTGCGCGGAGTCATTCCCTGGGAGATCGGGCGACCGGGGAGGGAGTCGATGGAAGCGGTGAAGGCCCAGGCAATCGCGGCCCGCACCTACACCGTGGCGCATTTGGGGAGGCGCGAGGAGCTGGGTTTCGATCTGTGGGACAACGTCGCCGATCAAGTCTATCGGGGGATGACCGGCGTCAGCGAGGTGACCGACCGCGCGGTAACGGAGACCCGTTCGGAGGTGCTGCGCTATAAGGGAGAAATCGTGCAGGCGTACTACTGCAGTACCTGCGGCGGCCACACCAGTGCCATCCAAGACGTATGGCCGCGAGAAGCCGTGCCCTACCTGCAAGGAGTGCGCGACGCTCCTGAGGGCGAGGGCTCCTGGTGCCGCGAGAGTCCGCACTTTCGTTGGACGGTGGCCTGGAGCGCCCTGGAATTGGGGGAAATCGTTCGCGCGCATCTTCCGGCAGAGGTCGATCCGCGTTTGAGCGCGCGCCAGGTCGGCGTGCTCGAGGGACTCGAGGTTCTCGAACGCGATCGCAGCGGCCGCGTTCGCCGTCTGCGCGTGAAAACGAGCACCGGAAGTTGGGAAGTCGTGGGGGATCGAATCCGATGGGTGCTCCGGCCGGCCCACGGACGATTCGACATCCTGCGCAGCACGCTCTTCAGTTTGCAGGAATATCGCGACGCGGAGGGCGCTCTGATCGGCGTGCGAGTTCAGGGCGGCGGCAACGGCCACGGAATCGGTATGTGCCAGAGCGGGGCTCTTGCCATGGCTCGCGCCGGAAGAAGCAGCGAGAAGATTCTGCAACACTATTACCCGGGTACCCAGGTCGAGTCGTTGCATGGCGGACGCAAGGAATGGGCGCGGGCACGATGAGCGTTCCGTTGCCCGTTCTCGTCGGACTGGAGGGCACGACACTTTTATCCGAGGAGGAAGAGGCCCTCCGTCGTTTTCGTCCCCGCGGTATTCTTCTCTTCAAGCGAAACGTGTCTTCCCGCGCGCAATTGAAAGAACTCTGCTCGAGGACTTCGAGCATTCTGCAGGAGAGCAACGCCCTACCTCTGATCGCGGCCGATCACGAAGGGGGACCGGTCAGCGTATTGGGCGCTGCGTTGGGGATACCTCCTTCGGCCCGCGCACTAGGGCTAGCGAACGATCCCGAACTCACGCGTCGCGTCCATCGGGAGAGCGCGCGTCGCGCGCGGGAGTCCGGAGTAAACTTCCTCTTGGCGCCGGTGGCCGATGTGAATCGTCCGGGCAACCCGGTGATCGGAATTCGCGGGTTCTCCGAGGAGAGCGGGCAAGTCGCCGCGCAGGTGAGGGCGGCGGTGCAGGGACTCCGTGAGGGAGGGGTTTATTGCTGCGCCAAGCACTGGCCGGGTCACGGTTCCCCGAGCAGTGACAGCCACCGGGAAAGCACGAGCCTCGCACTGGAGTTGAGGGAGTGGGAGGCGATCGACCTTCCGCCGTTTCAAGCCGCGGTCCAGGCGGGGGTCCCTGCTCTCATGGTGGGGCACCTCGCTTTTCCCGAGCTGGATGACAGCGGGGCGGTTGCCCCGCTCTCGCGCCGCATGCTGACGGAGTGCAGGAACAGATTGGGATTTCAGGGTATCCTGGTGAGCGATGCCTTGGAAATGGCGGGCTTCGGCGCTGCCGATCCCGCTGCCGCTCTCGACGCGGGAGTCGATCTCCTGCTGTTTGGCAAGACCCTACTCTCGCTGCAGGACGAGCTGAATCTCTTGACGGGCCAAATGGAGCAAGGCTCCGCGCGCGTTTTCGATTTTCCCCATGCGCTCCGGGAACCTCCGCAGAGCGCGGACGCAGAGTCGTATGCTCGCGCTGCAGAGAGTGGTGTTCGCATACACGGTCGCATCGCTTGGGACCTGGTGTCTTGGGTTCTATGGGATGGAGTGAGCGGCGATCGGTTGTATCCATTCGCGGATCATGGAACGGAGAACCAAGCGGATGCGCCGCTCTTGGTGCGGGATGAGGGAAGTGAATCTCCTCTGGGGGATTCTCTCGCGCGAGCTCTGAAGCTGGCGGCGCGGGCAACGGGGCGCTGGAACCCTCACGAACATGAGTTGGAAGCTGAAGCCCTCTCAGAGAGCATTCCCTGGCCTGAGCACGGGGAGGGCTTGCTCATTGCAAGTCTGCGTCCCCTACCCCGTCCTCTGCTTTGCGAGCTGAAGGCGCGCCTCAGCGAGCCCTCGGCAAGACCGGCATGGGTAATCTGCCTGGGCGCTCTGCCCATCGCGGTGAGCGAGTCGGAGTCGCCGTGGCTGCACCTTCCCGGAGTTTGCGAGCGGGATTTCAAACTTCTTTCGCCGATCCTGCAGGGTGGCGTTGACAGGGGACAGCCTCGTTGCTAGATTCCCTCTCCGCTTCGTCTTCGGGCGACGCATTGCGCCGTAATGGCATTCGGGGGCGTAGTTCAGCTTGGTTAGAACGCCGGCCTGTCAAGCCGGAGGTCGCGAGTTCGATCCTCGTCGCTCCCGCCATCTTTCGATGAGCCCGCTCCTTTGGGGGCGGGCTTTCGCTTTCCCGAATGTGTCCCGGGAATACTGGCGGCCGAGAGGGTTTTGACACACATTTATCAACGGTGCTGGCACTGCCTGACCCTCCACCTAGGCGAGAGCCGCACCTGACCAAAGTGCCCTCCGGTGCCGTGCCGGAGGGCGCGCTCGTTTCGGGCATCAAGAGCGCTTCAAGCCGGGAGATCTTCAGGCCGATTCCAGTTGCGGAGTACACTCGCGTCGTCGACTTCCACTCTTCTCAGTTCGCTCCCGTTCAAGCCGCGCAAGCAATCGCGCAGGGAGTCCGCGGCTTCCCAATTCAAGCGTGACAGGGCGTTGCGAGTGAGGGCGAGGGGGTGGCCACCTCGTCCTCGATGTACGGGCTTGGCCACGAGTGCGTGGGCGAGTGCGGTTTGCAATTTACCCAGGACCGACGAAGCGATCGGACCGGTGTCGATCGGCTGAAGAAAGAACGCGCTGCATTCTCGACTCTGTGCGATGCGAAACGCTCGGCGCACGCTTTCCATCATGGGCGCGCTCGCGTCGTTGCCCGCGTGGAGGACGAGCCCCTTCGACTCGATGGACCCTTTCAAATTCTCCGCCACCTCATCGTTGAGGATGGCGTGGATCTCAGGAACTCCGAATTCGAGATACGCCGTGGCGATTCGCTGCAGGAGAAGCGAACCCTCGATCCTCAAGAGGGCCTTGGGAGAACCCATGCGCCGGCCGCGACCGGCGGCCAGTACGAACGCGGCACTGATCTCAGTCGCCATCATCCGCGTGGGAGATTGAGGGTGACAGAGAAGGAGGGGACTTTGGCGCGCCGCGCCCGTGGTGAATCCGATTCAGCGAGGCCATACTGGCACTGAAGATCTTCTCTTTTCGTCCACGGTGGTGGGCGATGAGCTCCGCGACGATGGACACGGCGATTTCACTGGTGGTGATTGCGCCAATGTCCAAGCCGATGGGCATGTTGACCCGGCTGAGTTGCTCCTCGCTGAAGCCCTTCGCTTTACAGCGCGAGATGGCCCGTGTGACTTTCGAGAGACTACCGATGACTCCCAAATATTCAGGCGGGGATTTCAGGTAGTGCTCGAGGACGGCTTGATCCTGCTCGTGTCCACGGGTGACCACGACCACATAATCGCGCGCGCCCACCGCGAGATCCTCGATCGCTTCTTCGACGCTCGAGTTGAGAATTTGCTCGACCGTAGGGAAGCGTTGTGGGTTGGCCCAGTCTTCCCTTTCGTCGATCACCGTGACCTGAAAACCGCACTGGGAGGCGAGAGCCGCGGTGGGCTGTGCGACGTGTCCGCCTCCGTAGACGAGGAGGCGTCGCGTGGGTTCGAGAACCTCACAGAAAATTTGCATCACGCCGCCACAGCACATTCCCAGCTCGGCGCTGAGATTGTACTCGAGAATGCCACTCTTGCGCCTTTCGAGCAGGGCTGCCGCGTCCTCCAGCGCGGCCGCCTCCACGGCGCCGCCGCCGATGGTGCCCTCGAAACTCCCGTCCTGGCGCAGCAGCATGGACGCTCCCACTTTTTGGGGACCTGAGCCATCGACCCGGATCACCTTCAAGTGAGCCACGGTTTCGCCACGCTTCAGGGCCTCTTCGATTCGGCGGTAGAATTCGTGCATCTTGGACCTCGATCTCAAACACTGGTCCCGCAGGGGCCTTGGCTCTATTTTAACAGTCTAGGACCATGCGCGTCCGATAGTATTCAAGGTAGGAGAGGGAGCGGTCAACTGCCCCTCACGACTCCCACACTCAGTACGGAATCATGTCGTCCAAAGCTCGCTCTTACTGGGCCTCCTCCAAGGACCTTCGACGGGAACTGGGGGAGGTTCTGGATCAAAACGAGTTGAAAGCCCTGCACCGGCGTAGCGCACCGCGGCATTTCGTCGTGGCCCTGCGTCTGGTCGCGGTCACTGCACTGTGTATCTTCGCCCTGCTGCGCTACGACCTGGGATACTTCTGGCCTGTGCCCGCGATCCTGCTCGGTTTCTGCTACTTCGACTACACCGTGCTTTTGCACGAGGTGGTGCACAAGACGGTATTCCAGCGCTCACGGCCGCGCTGGTTGCGCGCGCTCGGCATTCTGTACGCGGTACCGAGCGGGATTTCCGCCTCCCAGTTCACGCGTTGGCACCTGGATCACCACGACAACCTGGGAGACGATGTGGACGATCCCAAACGCCACTGGCTCAGCCCGAAAAAACGCTCGCGCCTGCTGAAAGCTCTCTACTGGACTCCGCTTCTCATTCCCATCTACTTCACGGCCGCCAAGCGGGAGAGCGTCTCCTACGAGCCTTCGCTGCAGCGCACCATTGCCATTGAGAGGGGAGTGACCATTCTCTTCCATTTGGTAGCCTTGGCCGCCCTCTTTTATTGGGGAGGATTCTCTGCGGCGCTGAAGGTGTATCTGGTGCCCTACCTGCTGGTGTTTCCCGTGGCTTTCAGTCTCAATCGTCTGGGCCAGCACTACGCCATCGATCCCTCCGAAGTCGCACGCTGGAGTACGCGGATCGACGGCAACTTCTTCTGGCGCTGGATTTTCCTGAACTCCAACTACCATCTCGAGCATCACTACTTCCAGAACGTGCCGCTGTACAATCTGAAACGTCTGAATCGAATTCTCCGCGCATTTTATGAGTCCCACGGGATTCCCAACTACGGCTACGGCCGGATTCTCAGAGCGTGGTTCGTGGACAACGAAGCGCCGCACACGCGCTGGGCCTGCGAGAACGAATGAGGCCACCCCGCTCGGAGGTGGCCTTCAAGATTCCGTCCAATTTCTGAGCAAGAACTTGCGCTCAGATCTTCTGACCGCGCGCGCGCAGTTCGCGCAATACGGTGGAGATTCCCTTCTTGGAGATGGTCTTCATTCCCTTGGCACTGACCGTGAGGCTGATCCAACGGTTCTCCTCGGGGACCCAAAAACGCTTCTTGTGCAGGTTGGGCAAAAAGCGACGCTTGTTCAGATTGTGGGCGTGCGAGACGTAGTTCCCGGACATTGGGCGCTTTCCCGTCACCTGGCAGATTCGCGACATACTCTTGACTCCTCGTTCGCTCTTGGGCTTCCGCTGTCCTGCGCGGTCAGGCCGGGAGATTGACATCCGATACACTGCGCTCCTGTCCAGCCCAGCGGCCTACTAGTATATCGATGTGGGCGGCCATTGCAAGGCGGGTGGCCCCGGAAGGGGCCTGAGGGCAGCCAGGAAGCGCTCAGTCGTCCCCGAAGGGGTTGGCCGGTCCCTTGCGCTGGAAGTTCTTGAAATCGTCGTCCAGGGAGGCGATGCGCTTTTTCTTCGCTGGTTCCTCGCCCTCGCGAAAGAGCGTTTCCAGCTTGGCCTGCTCCTGCGCCATCTTTTCGTCGAAGGCCTTGATGTCTTCGGCCAGGCCGCTGTCGTCCTCCGCTTGGGGCAGAGTTTCCAGTTTGAGATGGTCGCGGATCTCGAAGCGCTCGTCATATGCGGAGCCCACGCGAACCAGGATCTCGTCGTCCACCAAACCGCGCAGGAGGAACCCGACCTTCTCGTGCGGCCAGTCGAGGAACTCGCTGATTTCTTCGGCCTTGGGAGGGTGATGACTCAGATGCGAGAGCACGCGGACGCAGGCCACCAAGAGATGTCCTTCTTGATACCTTACCTTGATCATCGCCTCTTCCTTTCGCCGCTACGGCTATGCTAGCTCTGAGTCCCTTCCCGCGCCAAGCAGGAAGCGGCCCCTCTTGCGTAGAATTCCGCCTGAGGCCTACTCTCAAGAGAACCCCCGTCTCCTTCGGAGGAGAGCTTGCAGATCTGGGCTTGGATTGTTCTGGCGCTCGTGACCCTGTCGCCTCCGGCGCTCAAAGGCGCGGACGAGTGGCCCAGCGGACAACTCACTCCGCGGGTGGATCGGCCTCCCTTGGTGGGCGAGGGGCTCGGACGCAGCGTGCTGCTGTCCCGGATCGACAGCCTCACCACCCTCTATCACGACGAAACTCGCGCCGACCGCGGCCAGCTTGCCTACCGCATTGCCCAGCTCTATCTGTCGACCGGTTTGCTCAAGCATCACCGCATTGCCCTGGACTATCTCGAGTCCGCGACGCAGGCTGATTCCTCTCTCTTCGGCGCGCAGAGACTGCGCGCCTCCCTGGCCCAATCGATGAAGTACAGCGGTCAGGCGCGAGAATGGTATCGCGATCTGTGCCGCGCGTTCCCCGCCGACGGACGCGCCTGGCGGCTCCTGGGTGCCTTCCATTTCGAACAGGGGCGAAGGGTCCTCGATCGGGACGAGTTCGAGCGGGCCGCGACGGCCTACGCCCACGCGGTGAAGGTCGACTCCACCGACTGCCGGGCACGTCTGGGACTGGCTGCGAGCCTCATCGGATTGGGGAAGTACGACAGGATCCCACAGCTCTTGGCGCCGGTGGCAGCGGAGAAGGCATACTCGCAGTCCGCACTCCTGATGAGTGGCGCCGCGCAGCGCGCACTGGGAGAGGAAGAGCAAGCCGCCCACGATTTTCAGCAGGCGCTCGCGCACGCTTCACCAGAGATGCGAGAAACGTATCTCTACGGACGCGAGTTCTTGGACAAGAGTGAAACCATCCGCCACTTCGCCGCGCGCCTCGACCCCGAGCTGCTGAAGCAGGGAATGAGGCAAGTCGATCCGCGGTGGATCGAGGCGAGGGGCCTCGACCTGAAGAAGGCCCTCGGGGACAGTCTCGTCCTGCGACAGGCTCTCGCGGAATACTGGCGCGCCAACAACCCCTGGCCGTCGCACGTGACGAACATGAGCCGCTTGGAGTACTGGCGGCGATTGGTGGAGGCGGAGGTGCTCTTTGGACGACCCGAGGAGGGGGTGGCCGGCTACCACCGCCAGCCAGGGGTGGCCTGGGTGCGCTGGGGGCGGCCCGAGAAATCCATGTACTTGCCGCCCTCCCACGCGGGACGCCTGGACGATCTGGCGCCCTTCGCACTCGATCGGAACATGGTGTTGCCTCAGCCGGAAATTCCCGTGTGGGTCTGGGGCTACCGGCAGGGGCATTACCGCTTTGCGCTGGTGTTCGAGGACCTGGCGATGAACGGGAACTGGAGCGCTCAGAAATCCACCGCGCATCGCATGCGGCTGGCCGAGAGGGCGGCTCCGCTGGCCGTCCCTGCCTCCTCCGGATCCGAGCCCGGCTGTCGGGTTTCGCTCGCTTCCGCCGCCTTCTACCGGCCCAAGGGTGAGGCGACCCTGGAGAGTTATCTGGAGATCGAGAATACCCTTCCGGACAGCCTCGTCGCGAGTCTTGGTCGCGCAGAGGATGCCCACCGACGCAGCTTCAAGGTGGAGTACGCCATCTTCGACGGGAAGCAGCGGCGCATCGACTATCGCCAGAGGACCCTGGGACCGAAGGACCGCCGCGACGCCTTGCGTGGCACCCTTGGACTGCCCGCACTCGAGGAGGAGAATGACCCCTGGCTCGCGCAGTTTGCGGCCGATCTGAAACCCGGTTCCTACCGCGTGGCGGTCGACGTGAGCGGGCCCGAGGGGGAGGACCATCAGTCTCGGGAACTCTCACTTCTCATTCCCGAACGACCGGCCCGCGAGCTTTCGATCAGCGATCTAGAGCTGGCCTCCACCTTCGAGGCCCTCCAGGGCGAGAGTTCGCTTCCGTCCTCCATGGTCAAGCACGCCTTCGGCATCCTGCCGTTGCCCAATGGGGTATATTCCGCCCAGGAGTCGGTTCTCTATGTGTATTACGAGATCTACTACCTGTGTCAGGACAAACAGGGCCAGACCCGTTTCGACGTGGCCTACCGGGTGTACCGCCGCAAGGACAAGGACCACAGCCGCGTCCTGACCCATCGGGTAGTGCAGGGTCTCAGTAAAGTCGATCCACTGTCGCTGAGCTATCTGGAGGAAACGACCGCGCTGTCTCCCCACAAACATGTGGTGAAGGGGGGAATGGTGGACATCAGCGGCCTTCAGAGGGGGCGGTATGTTCTGGAAGTGGCGGTGCGCGACCGGGTGTGTGATCAGGTGGCGCGCTCGTATGTTGCTTTCAGTAAGCAAGAAGGGCCGAACCCAGGAGCCCCAGTGGAATGAAGCCCCTCCCCGCGGCACGGTTGGATGCGCGGGGTTCCCCCTCCCCCCGCACCAACAGGTGCCGCCCTCAGGATATGGGCGACCACCAGAGGCTCCTGGGTTCAGCCCAGGATAACCAGGTCCGATACTTGAAGTTAGCGGATCCGGCCTTGCTCCCCTCAGGTATACGACGCTCTCGATCGAACGTCAAGTCTGCTTCGAAAACGAGGGAGCTTCCTCTTGCCGCCGGCCTTTGCTCGTCGTAGAAAAGCAGGGGCCAAAGGCCGGAATTCTCCTCTCTTGCATGCGAGGCCGTCGTGTCGCAGCGTTCCATCAAGTCGCTCCGCCATCGTGATTTCTACCGCGATCTCGAGAAGCTCCTCACCCAGATCGATCAGGCTCGGGGCTTCGAGGAGATGCTCAGCGATCTGCTCGAGAAGGTCATCAAGAGCTACGCGGAGTTCATCGGACTCGAGTCGGCGCGACTCTACCGCGACGAAGGCGACGCCTACGTGGTCTTACGCTCCTTCGGCGCCAAGGGCACTCAGATCGTGGGCTTTCGGGTCGACCGGGGTTACGAGGTGCTCCGGCAGCTCCCGCCGCATCAGACGCGCTATTTCGCTCCCGATGATCCGGCCCTGAATCCCGAACTCGAGAAGGCCCTGGGCGTTCGGCACTTCGCCGCCTTCCTCGTGGGACCCGCGCGCGACTACATTGCTGCCTTCGGTTTGAGCGAGGACGCCGACGTGCAGGAGGCGATGCTCATTCTGAGTACGCTGCGGCACGCCATCGACACTCGTCTGAGGCGGAGCGAGCTGGAGGGTCAACTGCAGGAGGCGCACTCGATCCAGACCAGCCTCTTTCCCGGGCGCAGCTTCGAGTTCGATGGCTACGAGATCGCGGGCCAGAGCCTCCCGGCTGATCAGGTCGGTGGAGACATGCTCGACTATCTCCCGATCAGCGCCAACCTCCTGGGCCTGGCGGTGGGCGACGCCTCCGGGCACGGTTTGCCGGCAGCCCTGCAGGCGCGCGATGTGATCACCGGTCTGCGGATGGGAGTCGAAAAGGATCTGAAGATCACGGCCGTTTGCGAGCGCTTGAACCGGGTCATCCATCGCAGCGGGCTGACTTCACGCTTCGTCAGCCTCTTTTTCGGGGAACTGGAACTCAACGGCAATTTCGTCTACGTCAACGCGGGGCACGATCCAGCTCTTCTCTTGCGCAGAGGGAAAAGAGGACAACTCTTGAAGTCGACCGGTCTCGTGCTCGGTCCGGTGAAGGACCTGGAATACCGCCGTGGACTGGTGAACATCGAACCGGGCGATATGCTGGCCCTATACACCGACGGTATCGTGGAACGCCAGGGTCCCGACGGTGAGTACGGCCTTGCGCGTCTGCGGTCGCTGCTCCAGCGCGAGTTGGATGACGACCGTCCCGTGCAGGAGATTCTGGATGAAGTGTTCGAGGACGTGAGGAGTTTCGGGCAGGGTCAGGCCTGGGCGGATGACGTCACTTTGATGCTCGTTCGTCGCAAGCCGCTCGCGGACAAGTAGCGGACGGAGGGACAATCCGTGGGATCCATCGTCGTTGCCATCCCTTTCTGGGGAATGGTCCCGGTCTACGGACTGGCGTTCCTCTTGTACGCGTGGGCCTTCGCCAAGAACGACCCCGCAATCTACCGCGGGGGCCGCATCGTGCTGGCCTTGGCCGCCTTCGCCCACCTTTTCACCCTCTTGAATTTCGGACGAGTGCGCGGAGAGTGGCCTCCCGTCAGCGGCGGCGAGAGTCTCGTGATCCTCGCCAATTCGATTTCCTTCATCTACCTGTACCTCGAATTTCGTTCGAGTGCACACGGTTTGGGGATCTTCGCCACCTTCATCGTTCTCTGTTTCCAGATCGTCGGCAGTATCATCGGTCCCGCACTTTCGGTGCCGGAGATCCTGCGCGGGGTGGGCTTCGGACCGCACGTGGCCTTCAACATCACTGCCTTCGCGTCTTTCACCATCGCCGCCGCGACCGCCCTCACCTACGTGCTGCAATACCGGCAGCTGCGTAGTCTGCGCCCCGGTCCC
The DNA here is from genome assembly GCA_963727455.1 of Candidatus Krumholzibacteriota bacterium. Classification (GTDB taxonomy): domain Bacteria; phylum Krumholzibacteriota; class Krumholzibacteriia; order JAJRXK01; family JAJRXK01; genus JAOZPE01. Next base: position 47,865 of record CAVSGG010000018.1, read on the forward strand.
TTGCTTTCTCGACTGCCTTCTCTCGAACAGCTCGACCACATGAGCCATCGGTCCACCCTCATGGGATGGGTCTTCTTGAGCATGGGTTTGGTGCTCGGGGCCAAGCTGGCCGAACAGGTTTGGGGAAAGGCGTGGCAGTGGGACCCCAAGCAGTGCACCACGCTCCTGACCTGGATGATCTTCGGCTTCGCCCTCTTTCTGCGTCGTTTCCGGGCCTGGCAGGGGGGGAAGATGGCTGCGGTGACCATCATCGGCTTTCTGTCCATCATCCTCGCGTTCGTGTTGTTCAACGGGCTGCTGCCCTCTGCCCATCACTTCACGTAGGAGGCGCCTTGCCGATCCTCCTCCTGGGACAGAACCATCGCACCGCTCCCGTCGAGCTGCGCGAACGGCTCGCCTTCGACGACGCGAAGACGAACGTGCTGGCGAAGTGTCTCAAGGAGGACCCGGAGATCAGCGAGGCGGTCGTGGTCTCCACTTGCAATCGGATGGAGATCTACGCGGTGGGGGAGGAATCCGAACGGGGGCTGGCAAGGCTGGGAGAACTCCTGGAGCAGGTGCACGGAATTCCGCTGGAGAAGATCGCAGGCTCGCTCTATCGCGAGACGGATGACGAGGCCCTGCGGCATCTCTTTCGGGTGGCCAGCGGGCTGGACAGCATGGTTCTGGGCGAGGGGCAGATCCTCTCCCAGGTGAAGGCGGGCTACGCGAACTCGCGCGATCTGGGGCTGACGCGAGAGATTCTGCATCGCACCTTCAACCAGGCCACGGCGTGTGGAAAAAAGGTGCGCACGGACACAAGGATCGGCGAGGGCGCGGTCTCAGTAGCCTTCGCTGCGGTCGAGCTGGCGAGGAAGATCTTCCAGGACCTCAGCAAGGAAAAGGTCCTGCTCATCGGGGCGGGAGCCACCGGCCGCAAAGTGGCCCATCACATGAAGGTCTTCGGGGTGGAGGACGTACTGGTCACCAACCGCACTCTGGAAAGGGGGCGGGCTCTTGCGGACGATCTGGGTGCAACGCTGGTTCCGTGGGAGAACTTTGGCGCCTATCTCAACGAGGTTGCCATCGTGGTCACCGCAGCATCGGTGCAGCGACCGCTGTTTACCATGGAGACGGTGCAACGGGCCCTGGAAGGTCGTGGACGGCGTCCTTTGTTTCTCATCGATCTGGGAGTTCCGCGCAACATCGATCCCACGATCAGCAAGAAGGCCGGCATCTTCCTCTACAACGTAGACCACCTCGAAGGAATCGTGGCGGAATCGTCAGCCAAGCGGCGCGGAGAAGCGGAAAAGGCCGAGGAGATCATTGACGAGCAACTCTGTCAGCTCTTGGAGTGGCTGGCTTCACGCTCGATGACGCCCACGCTGAAGCAGCTGCGGCAGCGTCTGGAGGAAATCCGCTCCAGCGAGGTGGCTTTGGCGAGCAATCGACTCGATGAAAAATCGCTGGCGGAGCTGGAGCGTGTGAGCCACCGCATCGTGAACAAGATTCTGCACACCCCGACCGTTCGCATGAAGGACCAGGCGGCCAAGGGGGAGGGGGCGTCGATCATTCAGCACGTCCGTCACCTCTTTGGCCTGGACGACAAGTCGCTGCGCTGAACGCGGCGCTCGGGGCACCTACTGGCGGGGATTTGGTCCATGAGCGAGAGACTTTCCGGACTACGTTTGTGGGTAACCCGTCCCGAGCCTGCCGCCACCCGTACCGCCCGGCGCTTTCTGCGAGAAGGCGCCAGCTGCCGCCTGGAGGCGACAGTCAGCCTGGAGCCGGTGCGCTTGGGCCACGCAGAATGCCTACGACTGCGCGAATTCCTTCCTGGAGCCAGGCTGCTCTTGAGCTCGGCAAACGCCGCGCGCTACCTCCTCGACGCCGTCGATGCCGAGGAACCGCTGAAGGAACAGCTGCTGCGTATGCCTGTCTCGGCGGTGGGAGAGAGAACGGCGCGTGCCGCGCACTCTCTGGGCTATCAGGTAGAGCACGTGGCTTCGGTCTCACTTGGTCTCCAGCTGGCGCGAGAACTCGTGGAGAAGGACGCGAGCTCGCGCGTGCTCCTGCCGGGAAGCGATCGACGCCGCCCGGAGGCGGAGGCGCTTTTACTGGACCAGGGTGTCGAAGTGTTCCCGCTGTGCGTCTACCACACCCTGACCGCCGACTCCCTGTCTCCCGCGCTCGTCGAGGAGCTGAGGGACGGCCAGCTGGACGCCAGCCTGGTCTATTCCCCCTCGGCCGTTTCGGGGATGCGGGCCGGAGCGTTGGCGGCTGGACTGAAGCCGCGACAACTTCCCCCATGCCTCGCCCTGGGCAGCACTACCGCCTCTCAAGTGGTCAAGGAGGGTCTAGCTTTGGCTGCGGCTCCACTCGCGCCGGGTGAAGATGCCCTGGTGGAAGCCAGCGTGAAATGGTGGGCGGGCAAGCGAGCTGGCTCGTGAGGAACTCTCGCATCAGGAGGGTTCCCGCCTGGCCGCTCCTGGTGGCGGCGGCGCTGGTTGGCCTGGGTCTGTTTCTGCTCAGGTTCTCTTTCGGCGCGACCCCTCTCGCCCTGCCCCTGGACGACGCCTACATCCACAGTGCGTTCGCCTCGCATCTGGCTCGTGATCACACCTGGGGACTCTTTGCGGCGCAGCACAGCAGTGGCGAGAGTTCGCTGCTGTGGCCCTGGTTGCTGGCACCGGCGGAGCTGGGAGGGTTGCATTGGGCGCCACAGTGGGCCCTCATGCTGGGCGCGCTCGCCTTCCTTCCGTTGCCCTTTTTGTGCGCGAGCCTGGCGAGCACGCGTACGCGTGCGCTCTTGCTCGGTCTGGGCTTCGCCTTTTGCGGACCACTTCTTTCGCTGGCGCTCTCGGGGATGGAATCGCTTCCCGCCTTGAGCTTGGGGCTGGCCTCCCTTCTTCGCTACCGGCGCGGCGATCTTCGCGGAGCGGGACTCTTCGCGGCGGGCGCGGTGTTTTTGCGGCCCGACGCACTCTTCTTGCTGGGGGCTCTGGCCTTGGTTTCGCTTTGCTCAGAAGGAGTAAGGCCCGCGGCGAATTCTCCCATCCCTGCTCCACGAAGAACTCAGCGTCTCCGGAGCCTCCTGCCCGGTGCGCTGCTCGCTATGAGCGCGCTGCTGCTACTCTTTGCCCTCCAGGGCTTTCAAGCGCCGACCACTCTCGAGGGGCGCCGATGGCTGATGGGCTTGCCTGTCGAGCTGAGTTGGCACACGCTCGGCGCGTCCGCGCCGCGTCTGCTCCAGGAATGGCTGCACGCTCTGGGAGCGGACTTCGGTTTGGGGCGCGTGGTGTTCACGCACCCCGGCTCCTATCTCACCCTTCTCCACCAGCTCTGGAAATTCGTCTTTCCGCTCACTCTCCTGGCTGGATTCCTCGCTTGGTCTCGCCGGTGGAGAGAGGAGAGAAGCGGCCCGCTGACGGTGCTCTTGGTCTGGACTCTGTCATCGCTCCTCTTCTACGCGCTCCTGCTTCCCACTCGCGGGCATCTCGGTCGCTACCAACCCCAGCTCTATCCGCTGCTGTTCTTCTTTGCAATCGAGGGGGTCGTCTTCCTGCGGCGGCTGCCCCGCGGAGGCAGGTGGATCGCAGGCGCGGCGAGCGTGCTCCTGGTGGCCGGACTTCTCGCGAGCACCGTGGAACAGAGCGGACTATGGTGCGCCGCGGTACGCCATCTGGAGAGGGTGCATCTGCGCGCTGCCTCGTCCCTAGCTACCATTTTGCCGCGCGATGCTCACCTGGCCGTCTTCGACGTGGGCGCGGTCGCCTACGAAGACCGGGGACCGATGATCGATCTGAGCGGCCTTTCCGATCCTGAGATCGCCCGCGCTCTCTCCTCTGCGTCCGATGGATCCGTGCGGCGAATTCTCCAGAGGCGGGGGGCGACGCACCTCCTCTTGCCCGTGCTGCGGGACGGGGCAAGCGATGGTCTGGATTGGCGTTTGGGTTTGCGTTCCCCTGGAAAACTTCGACTCGAGGAGATTCGGCGCTGGGAGAGCCCACTGGCCGCCTGGGGACCCGCCTTTGCTTACACCGGGAATGCCTTCCGTCAGCTCGTTCTCTACCGGCTCCGCTGGGTGGATTGAGGCGCGGGGCGCCGGCCGGTTGGACAGTGGAGGCATGCTCCGTATACTTTTGCGCCATGCAAATCAGCGAGATCTTCTACAGCATTCAGGGCGAGGGAAGCCGTCGTGGCCTCCCCTGTGCCTTCGTGCGCCTGGTTGGTTGCCCACTGCGTTGCCGCTGGTGCGACACGAGCTACGCCTTCAGCGGGGGGCAGGGGATGTCGGTGGAGGAGATCCTCGGGCAGGTGAATTCCTACTCCACCCGAATGGTCTGCGTGACCGGTGGGGAGCCGCTAGCCCAGCCCGAAGCGCATGAGCTCATGCGGCGCTTGGCAGACGCCGGCTACACCGTGCTTTTGGAGACGAGCGGGGCCTTGGATCTGAGCGAGGTCGATCCGCGCGTCGTTCGCATCGTCGATCTAAAGGCGCCGGGCAGTGGGGAAGAGGGGAGGAATCTCTGGTCGAACCTGGATCTGCTTCGCAAGAGCGATGAGATCAAAATCGTTCTTCTCGATCGCGGCGATTATGAGTGGGCCAGAGAAATTTTGCAGCGGCACCAACTTGCCTCGAGAGTGCGTACGCTTCTCTTCAGTCCGGTCCACGGAGTGCTGGATCCCGCGCTCCTCGCGGCTTGGATTCTCGAGGATAATCTGCCGGTGACCCTGCAGTTGCAGCTGCACAAGCTCCTGTGGCCGCAAGTGACCCGGGGGGTGTGAAGATGTCCATTGCCGTGGTGTGCTTGAGTGGCGGGCTGGATTCGTGCGTGACACTCGCGACCGCGCTGAAGCAGCACGACGAAATCGCGGCCCTGCACTTCAGTTACGGTCAGCGCACGGAGAAGCGCGAACGCAGGGCATTCGAAGAAATCTGCGATCACTACCGCATTGCACGTCGGCTGCGCGCGAAGCAACCAGCTCTACGAGAGATCGGAGGCTCCGCTCTGACCGATAAGGAGCTACAGATTCCCCGCCAAGCGAGTTCCACGGATGCAGGTTCTGAATCCCCAGAGGTTCCCATCACCTACGTACCGTTTCGGAACGGTCAGATCCTGGCGCTG